>JBASWV010000008.1:0-13842 GCA_049276655.1 Candidatus Nitrosotenuis sp.
AACCACACAACATTCCACTAGTCGTCCTTGGAACAAGCATGCTCTGGTTTGGCTGGTTCGGATTCAACGCGGGTTCTGAACTTGCAGCAGATGGTGTTTCAACATCAGCATGGGTTGCAACAAACACCGCAGCAGCAATGGCAACACTGACATGGATGCTAATGGCATGGGCCCACACGGGCAAGCCTAGCATCGTCGGTGCAACGTCAGGTACAGTAGCAGGACTGGTCACCATCACTCCGGCATCAGGTTTTGTCGGACCAATGGCCGCAATCATAATAGGAATTGCAGCAGGAACAGTCTGTTACGGATGCGTTGCCTTCAAGAACTCTCGCAAATGGGACGATGCACTCGACGTTTGGGGAGTACACGGAATGGGAGGTTTCACAGGCGCAGTTCTCACCGGAACACTTGCAAGCCCACACATCTGGGATACAGGTTTCGGAATCGGCGCATGGACTGGAACACCAGAAGGCTATGAGCAACAAGCTATCAACATCATGGGCGGACTCGTATCGATAGGATACGCATTTGGCGTGACTGTAGTCATTCTCAAAGTAATGGACGCAGTTTGGCCAGGTGGAATCAGAGTCACTCCAAAGGAAGAAGAGATTGGACTCGATTTGGCCCAGCATGGAGAAAGAGCATACGTAAACGAATAAAAAATCCATCCCTTTCTTTTCCTTTTTGTTTTGTCAAGAAAATCCATTTAACGCCAACTGATGGTATGGTATCGTGTTAATCACGCCAAAAGACCTTGCAAAGGAGCTCGGCACCCCAAACCTCGTAATAATCGACGCAAGATCCTACAAGGAGTACTCCCAAGGGCACATACCTGGTGCCGTGAACCTGGATCTTTTTGCTTACCACTGGTTTGACACATCAAAGAAAGGACTGGAAATCTTCAACGAACAGTCCAGAACCATTCTGTCATTTGTAGGAGTCACGTCGCAAAAAAAGGTGGTGTTCTATGACGACGTCTCAGGCATGCTTGCCGCTCGTGGCGTCTGGCTTCTGATGTATTTTTCACACCAAAATGTCTTTTTGCTTGACGGCGGGATAAAAAAGTGGCAGGCAGATGTGCTGCCGCTTGAGACAAAGTCAAACGGCTACAAGCCGGAAAAATTTGACGGCAAGGAAAATCCGAATGTATTGGCAGACTATGAGCATGTCAGCAAAAATCTAAACAGACTAGTTCTTATCGACGCAAGATCAACTGAAGAGTTCGACGGAACTGTGATTCGCGGGGCACGACGTGGCCACATTCCAGGTGCCAGGAACATCGACTTTAACCTAAACATTTCGCAAGATGGCACACTAAAAGACACAAAATCACTTGATGACCTTTACAAAATTCCAAAGGATGCCGAAATTGTGACCTACTGCCAGGGGGCATACCGGGCGGCAAACTCGTTTTTGGCCCTAAAGAAACTAGGATTTGCAAACGTCAAAGTCTATCTTGGATCGTGGGGCGAGTGGTCCAACAGGGCTGAGCTGCCCGTAGAATGATTACTTTCTCTTCCAGATCAGCTGGTTGTACAATAATTCCGGCACAACTTGCCTAAATGGCTGCGCGCCGCCGTCATACCACTTGGTAAAAAACTCGTAGAGGTGAAGCCTCAAAGACTGGATGTAGACAATGAGTCCTTCTATCATCATGATTCCAAGATTTCCGCCAACTATCATGGCTATGCCTCCAGGTGATGACCATCCGCCAAGCGACTGAAATGAATTGTTGACTGTCAAAAGTAGAGCGGCATGGACAAGCAGCATGATCCCAAGTCGTGCATAGCTAATAGTATGCGCAAGACATTCAACTGTTTTTCCAAGGAGAACCTCCATTAGCACGTTTGCGGCACTTCCACCATCTTCTGGGTGATGCTTTGCATGCAAAATTCCGCCAACCATCATTGTAGCCATCGAGCCCAAGATGATAACTACTGCAATTCTTGTGACAATCCAGACCCGAGCCCAGTCACCCAGGAAAACTGTGACCCACGGCACTACCTCGTTGTGCGCCCTCGAATACATGTTCATTACATCGTAGTTAGAACCAATTGCGGCCATCATGATTACTACTATGCCACCATACAGGGTCAAATTTGGAATCGCTTCCAGGTACATCATCTGGGTGTGGCCTTCTTTTTTGAGCCTCCTGATTCTAAGGATGAATGCCCAAACGAGATGAACTACTCCAAGAAATATTGAGACCTTCAAAATTGTGATTACCTGCTCAAAGGTCAACTCCGCCACACTGATCACGCCAACTAGCCACGAAATCGGCTTTAGTGGCCCCTCAAGTATGCTCTCAAACGGCGCGAGCTGATCTATGTGGTAGCCAAACATCTCACCTGCTCCGACTCCCGCAACTGCAGCAGATGCGCCGGAAATGGCAATGAGCATTCCCCACCTTGCCATGATGCCCTGCCCCTTTACCTTAAAGAGAAGCCCTAAGCTCATCAGCAGCAAGCCGTGGCCCGAATCTGCAAACATCACTCCATAAAATATCGGCCACATCAGCGAAATCATCGGAGTCGGATCGGCCTCGCCCCTTCTTGGGATTCCCTGACTCTTGGTGATCACCTCAAACGTCCTGACCCATCTCTTGTTATCAAAAAGCGTCGGTCTGTTGCTGAGGATCTTCGGATCTGTGATGTCTTCTGTTATTGACATCCATTGCTTTGTGACCTCCTTGAACTTTACATCCATGTTTTTTGGGATGTACCCCTGAATTACCGCAAACCTTTTTGTTCCGCCCGGCTTGCGAAGTGTCTCGAGCACTTCTTTTGCCAAGAACGCATTTTCGTGCAGTGCTAGGATCTCTTGCCTAATTGCGAGTTTTGCCTTCGCTATCTCTTTTTCAAGCGATTCCTGTTTTTTTGCCAGCTCTGCAAGCTTTATGTCAATCATAGAGTATGCCTGCATGGGCACCTGCGGCAGCCCCTGAGGGATGACAAAGGGATTTGAGTTAAAGGCGCGAAATACCTTGAGCACCTTGTCAGAGTCGCTTGCAAGCGCAATTATAATCACTGCTATCTTGTCCTTGGACTCTAGCTCGTACTTGTAGACAGTCGAGCCCTCCAGGGAGCGGCTCATCTCGGCAAACTCTGAAGAGTTTATCACAAAAAGATTAGTGTAGAAATATTTCATAAAACCAAATCCGCCAATGTCGACGTTTAGCTTCTTTACGACATCGAGCGTTTCTTTTATCGTAGAGTATTCGTCGATTGCCCTCTGTGTTGTAGCGGAATCTTCTAAGAGTTTTGCAGGGTTGTCAATGACTCCGGGCATTTTTTTCTCCAAGTCGGAAACCATCGTCTCAATTTCGTCAAGCTCGTACTGCTTCTTTTTTATCACGGTTCCCTTGAAGAGAACCTCCATGATCCCAACTTGGAGCGGAATCTGCAAGCCTTTTATGACATCGTCTATGGACTGGTAAGTTTTCTGCGCGCGCAAAAGCAGATCATCTATTTCCGGGGTGACGACGTCGTTTTCTGTCTCTATTTTGTGAAACCACTCAAATTCTGCAAGACGTGAAACTGCTTGTGGCGATTCTGATCTAGGCAAAATAATGCTACCGAGTTTTAGATCAGCTACTGCCAAGACACTTAACGAATTTTAGGACGATTTTAAAATCTTTCCAAAGGTTAAAATTCATTGTGTGACTGGAGCCAGATCAATGGGCGTTGACTCGGCTCTTGAACGCACTGTGGAAAAAATTCTCCAAGACACAGAAGACCAGATCCTTTCGAGCCTAAAAGAAGCCCTAAAATCCTCTGAATTAACCCTTTCAAACTCACAAGCCTCGCTAGAGCAGGAATACGACAAAATACTCTCCGAAGGCAAAAAGGAGGCAGAAAAGCTTGAAAAACAGATAGTCGGCAACGCCGATCTAGAGTCGAGAAACAAGCAGCTCCTCCTGGTGGAAGAATCAATAGAGAAGGTTTTTGCAAAGGCAATAAAAAAAATCCATGACGCAAGCCGCGACAAAGACTATCCAAAACTAATCTCTGCGATGCTAAAGGAATCCATTGACGCCATAGGTACATCTGAAATTGTAATTCAAACAAACTCAAAAGACAAACCTGTCGTAGAGTCTCTACTTTCAAAATTCAAAGGCGCTACACTTTCATCGGATCTGATAGACTGTCTCGGCGGGATCAGGGTTCAATCAAAGGACAGAACAATGACTTTTGATAATACCATTGATGCAAGACTTGAACGTCTGAAGCCTTTAATAAGGAAAGACATTGCATCAAAATTCGGAAGGTAGGAGACATGGTAGCAAAGGGTAGGATTGTTTGGGTTAGTGGGCCGGCAGTAAGGGCAGATGGAATGTCCGACGCAAAAATGTACGAGACTGTTTCCGTCGGCGACGCAAAACTGATCGGCGAAGTTATCCGTCTTACCGGCGATGTTGCATTTATCCAAGTTTACGAGTCTACTAGCGGCCTAAAGCCGGGCGAGCCGGTGGTTGGAACAGGAAACCCACTAAGCGTACTGCTAGGCCCTGGAATCATCGGACAGATATACGATGGAATCCAAAGACCGCTAAAAGATCTGGCAGAAAAATCTGGCTCGTTTATCGGCAGGGGAATCACCACCACACCGGTAGACATGACAAAGAAATACAAATTCAAGCCTCTGGTAAAGACTGGAGACACTGTAGAGCCAGGCTCGATAATTGGAAGCGTGCAGGAAACAGATCTTATTGATCACAGCATAATGGTCCCACCTGACCATCCAGGCGGAAAAATCACAAAAATCGTCAGCGAAGGCGACTATGACCTAGAAACGGAGCTGGCAACCACCTCGGAATCCAAGACACCAATCAAGATGTACCATTACTGGCCGGTAAGAAAGCCAAGGCCATACAAAAGCAGGTATGACCCAACCGTCCCACTGCTTACGGGCCAGCGTGTAATTGACACATTTTTCCCAATCGCAAAGGGAGGCACCGGCTCAATTCCGGGAGCATTTGGTACCGGCAAGACAGTAACACTTCACCAAATTGCAAAATGGGCCGACTCCCAAGTCGTCGTGTATATCGGATGCGGCGAGCGGGGAAACGAGATGACCGAAGTGCTCGTTGAATTTCCACACCTCAAAGACCCGCGCACCGGCAAGCCCCTCATGGACAGAACAGTCCTTGTGGCAAACACAAGCAACATGCCAGTGGCCGCAAGAGAGGCAAGCATCTACACAGGAGTCACAATTGCAGAATATTACAGGGACATGGGAAAAGACGTAGTCCTAGTGGCCGACTCTACTAGCAGGTGGGCAGAGGCACTACGAGAAATGAGCGGAAGACTGGAAGAAATGCCCGCAGAAGAAGGCTATCCATCATACCTCGCATCAAGATTAGCAGAATTTTATGAAAGAGCAGGACGCGTAAGGGCGCAAGGGAGCCCAGCGCGCGACGGCTCTGTGACCCTGATCGGCGCAGTATCGCCATCCGGCGGTGACTTTACAGAACCGGTCACCACACACACCATGAGGTTCATCAAGACCTTCTGGGCGCTAGATGCGAAACTCGCATACTCGCGACACTATCCATCAATTAACTGGATGAACAGCTATTCCGGATATCTGTCAGACATCGCAAAATGGTGGAGTGAAAACGTCTCAAAGGAATGGTTCGAGTTCAGGCGCGATGCATACGGAATCCTGCAAAGAGAGGACACACTAAAAGAAATTGTCAGGCTGCTAGGACCCGAAGCACTGCCAGACGAGGAAAAACTAATCCTAGAAGTGGCAAGGATGATAAAAATCGGAATCCTGCAGCAAAACTCCTTTGATGAAGTAGACACCTACTGTAGCCCGCAAAAGCAATTCAAGTTATTGACGTTGCTTGTTGATTTTTACAAGAAAGGACAAACAGCACTAAAGGACGGGGCATCGCTTGCAGACATTAGAGCAATGCCTGTGATTGCAACCCTGCTTAAGGCGAGAATGGAGGTTCCGGAAACTCAGCTAGCTAAACTCGATCAGATATCGGCTACGATTGATGCAGAATTCAAAAAGATCGGCGGAGTGAAGGTTGCGGCTTGAGCACACAAGGCGGGGTACAATACAGTAAGATAGCCGAGATCAAAGGCCCGCTGGTAGTTGTCGATGGCGTAGAAAGCGTTGCATTTGACGAGCTGGTAGAAATCCAAACCACCGATGGACAAAAAAGACTCGGCAAGGTACTCGAAGTCGGCGGCAGTAAGGCAGTAGTCCAAGTCTTTGAGGGGACGACAGGTCTTTCCGTTTCCGGCACAAGCGCCAAGTTCGCAGGCAAAGTCATGGAGATGCCAGTATCAGAGCAGGTGCTAGGAAGAGTATTTGATGGCCTCGGCAGACCAATAGACGGCCTGCCGGATCCAATCGCAGAAAAATTCCTTGACATAAACGGCGCACCAATGAACCCCGAGCAAAGAGAATACCCGAGGGACTTTATCCAAACAGGCGTTTCTGTAATTGACGGAATGCTGACCCTCGTCAGAGGACAAAAACTTCCAATATTCTCAGGCTCTGGAATGTCGCACAACATTTTGGCAGCTCAGATAGCAAGACAGGCAGCAGTGGTCGGCACAACCGACGAGTTTGCAGTGGTCTTTGCGGCAATAGGTGTGCAGTACTCCGAGGCGGAATATTTCAGACGAAGCCTTGAGGAATCAGGAGCGCTCAAACGAAGCGTTCTATTTTTGAATCTTGCAGACGATCCTGCAATCGAGAGAATCATCACGCCAAGGGTGGCACTGACAGTGGCCGAATACCTGGCATATGACCTTGGCATGCACGTACTAGTAATCTTGACAGACATGACAAACTACGCGGAGGCACTCCGAGAGATCAGCGCAGCAAGAGAGGAGGTTCCCGGCAGAAAGGGATACCCGGGATATCTGTATACTGACCTTTCCACCATCTACGAGCGAGCAGGAAGGCTGCGAGACAAAAAGGGAAGCGTAACGCAGATGCCGATTCTTACAATGCCCTCAGACGACATCACACACCCCATCCCAGACCTGACAGGATACATCACGGAAGGCCAAATCGTCCTCGGACGCGACCTCTTCAGACAAGGAGTATATCCACCGGTAAACATCCTGATGAGCCTTTCTAGAATCATGAAGGACGGAATCGGAGAGGGAAGGACAAGGGCAGACCACCAAGAGATCTCAAACCAGAACTATGACGCCTATTCCAGAGCACAGGAGGTGCGCGCCCTTGCGGGAATAGTAGGCAAGGCAGGCCTTACCGGCGTCGACCTGAAATATCTCGAAGTCGGTGATTCATTTGAAAAAGAATTCCTGACCCAGGGAGTCGATGAGAACCGCGCAATCGAAGAAACACTCTCGCTCCAGTGGCGAGTGGTATCGCTATTACCAAAGAACGAAATAACCAAAGTCAAAGACAAGTTCGTCGACCAGTACTATAAGGAAAGATAACTAAATGTCGTTTGGCCAAAACGTTGCAGCGACAAAAATCGAACTGCTCAAATACAAGCGCTCAAGCCAAGTCGCCGTCATGGTCCAAAAAATCCTTGATGACAAAAGGAAGGTTCTGCTAAAAAACATTGAAGAAATGATAACAGAGGCAAACAAGGCGCGAGGCGGAATCTGGGAGCCGCTCCAGGACGTCTACAAATCAGTAAACGATGCATATCTCTCGCTTGGAACGTCCACAGTTGACTCCGTAGCCCAGTCCACCCCGGCAGTGATGGAAGTCGACACCAAGGTAAAGCGAATAGTCGACGTATCGATACCGACACTAAACGTCACAGAAAAGGACACAAAATTAATGCCCTATGGATTTGCGGACACGAACTCCTCGATCGACAGAGCTGCAAAACAGATCAAGGCACTCCTGCCAAAAATCTGCAAGGCAGCAGAGTACGAAAACTCGATCTTTGCTCTGGCAAAGGCGCTTGAAAAAACACAAAAGCTCCTAAATGCACTCGAAAACGTAATCATTCCGCAGTACCGACTGCGCATAAAATTCATCTTGTCAACGCTCGAAGAAAGGGAAAGGGAGGAATTCGCAAGATTAAAAAAAGTAAAGGCAGCCATGGAGAAGAAGAAGTAATGGCAAAAACAGACATCAAAAAATTACTAGATGAGGCGGCCAGATCTCTGCAAGCTGAATACGAAGCTCAAGCAAACTCGATCAAGTCTGAACTACGATCATTCAAAACAAAAACACTTGACAAAATTCAAAAAACTATACCATGATTTAAATAATGGAAATCTAGGAGCAGAATAGAAAATGAAATCTTTCACATTGTTGCTTTTGACAGCAATCATATCATTTTCGGCAATGACTGGCATTGCATTTGCGGCAGAGGAAGAAAGTGCTGCAGACTCTGGCTCACTGAAAATCTTGGGCGCAGGTCTGGCATTTGGACTAGCAGCATTTGGCGCAGGCATTGGACTTGGATATGTAGGATCTGCAGGTCTTGCGGTAATCAGTGAAAACCCTGCACTCCAGTCAAAGGTATTCATCTTCGTAGGTATGGTCGAGTCAATCGCAATCTACGGAATAGTCATGATGTTCATTATCTTGGGACAATAAGCCCAAAACAACTATTGTTTTAATAATATCTCAGCTGGTTTACGTCAAGAATCCTTGTGCAGTACTTGCATTTGAGGACGCGGCCTGTCTTGTCTACTACCTCCATGACCGAATCGATGTCTTCTCGGCTGTTTGTTATGCAGTCGGGGTTTGAGCAGCGAAAGATCTTTTCTATTTTGCTTGGAAGCGAGACGCGGCGCTTTTCAGTCAGCTTATAGTCCTTGATTATGTTTATTGTGGCAGTAGGCGAAATCATCGCAAGCTTGTTTGTGTCATAGTCTTGTAGGTATCTGTTTTCCACCTTGATGATGTCTTTTTTGCTGTATTTTCCGCTTGGAACGTTGAGCGCAATGGTGATGACGTTTCCATCCTTGCCGTCGATTCCTAGTGCTTCAAGCACCTTGAGGCCTTTTCCGCCCTCGATATGGTCAATAACCGTGCCATCCTTTATGCGCCTGACGATGAGGTTTGATTCCTGCATCAGAATACTTTGTATAGTAACCGGTATATATCATTAAAAGCAATGAATGACTTTTACCAAAAAGACGTCATATCGGTGCGGGATCTCGACAAGGACAAGTTCGAAAAAATCTTTGCCGCAACTGACAAGATAATCAAAATGGATCCAAATCAAAGGAGGGAGCTGGGGCGTGGAAAGACACTTGGATACCTGTTCTTTGAGCCAAGCACCAGAACGAGGCTCAGTTTTCAGTCGGCAATGGCGTTGATTGGCGGAACCTCGTTTGGGATTGCCGACGTATCGTCATCTTCTACAAAAAAGGGCGAAAGCCTTGCTGACACGGTAAGGATGATGTCAATTTACTCCGACGCATTGGCACTGCGCCATACCCTTGATGGCTCTAGTAGATTTGCAGCAGAGGTATCGGAAAAACCAGTATTAAACGCCGGAAGTGGTACAGAAGAGCACCCGACGCAGGCAATACAGGATCTTTACACCATCAAAAAGGAGAGGGGCAAGATAGACGGCCTAAAAATAGGAATAGTGGGCGACCTTAAATACGGCAGAACGGTCTACTCGCTTTTGTATGCACTATCGAACTATGACGTCGACATACGGCTGATATCCCCAGAAGCGCTAAAAATCAGAAGCGACTCTATCTACGAGGTTCAAAAAAACATCTCATTAAAGGAATCGACAAACCTCGATGAGTTCATCGACGAGCTTGACGTAGTTTATGTGACAAGAATCCAAAAGGAGAGGTTCCCAGACGAGGAGGAATACCAAAAGGTACGCGGCAGCTACAAAATCGGGCTCGACGTGGTAAATAAAATGAAGGAAAACTCGATAATACTGCACCCCCTGCCAAGAATAGACGAGATCTCTACGGACGTCGATAAAACAAAGCAGGCAAAATACTTCAAGCAGGCAGAATACGGCAAATTCACAAGGGCTACACTACTTGCCCTGATTCTAAACGAAGGCGGCCTTTAGACTCTAAACTTTCTTCCAGCTACTACCGAAGACGCCACCGCAACGGACAAGATCACAAACACAAGGCGGCAAACTCCGGGTGTCACTCTCCCCTGATTTGGGCCTTTCCACTCAGAGAAATCCGCATTTATGGCAATCAACGCCATCGCTATAAAAAAACGATGCTTTGAAAACCAACTCTTCATTGTAGTGCAATCCAATCAGCAGTGTCATGTTTTCGACGTTGAGGTTTGTTACTGCATATGACGTGATGACGTAGGCCATGGCCGGAGACGTACTGTACTGGAACCATCAGCACAAATACCAAAACAAACAACATCGGAAATATAGTTCTTATAGAGTTACCAATTTCACATTATCCATTTTTTTATTTATCTTAAAGTTCCGCGTGATCATGCTTATTCTTTCGGCCTCGCCATCCAGCATGAAAAGTTCCACACATTTGTTGCCGTGGATTTTACTGTGGAGGTGCGTAATTATCAGATCCTCAAAGCTGTGCTTTATGCCAGCAATAATGTCGTCAAATTCATCGTTGTGCACAACAAGTAAAATTGCATGCAAGCTCCCAGAGAGCTCGCCCTCTTTTTGTTTTTCCTCCGACACATAATTGCGTATTCCGGCCCTTATCGCCTCTGACCTGCCTGTAAAGCCCATGGTTTTTTGCAGCTTGCCAAGCTCAGCTAGCAACTCGTCGCTTAGTGAGATCGATATAATTGGCATGAGGGAATTATTATTAAATTTGTTATAAACATAGCCATTAAAATTATTAACTTTTTATAGATTTATTAATAATTTTGTGCGCATAAGGTTGTGAAAAAGTCAATCTTGGCCACATTAGGTGGGGGCGCAGCAATAGCCATGATAACAGTCCTTTGGCTTGCTCAAACGACAGATGCGCCAGAAAACCAGTCCACAACAAGCGAGCCAAATGCAAAACAAGCTGGCTCTAAACTCCGTGTGGTTGCATCATTTTATCCTCTTTACGAATTTTCTAAAAATGTCGGTGGAGACAAGGCAGAGATATCCAGTTTTGTGCCGGTGGGAGTAGAACCACATGACTGGGATCCGAGTAGCGGAGACATCTTGAGACTAAAAAAAGCAGACGTATTTGTTTACAATGGGGCTGGGTTTGAGCCGTTTGTAGAGCAGATAATTGAATCCGGAGAATACAAAAATCTTGCCTTTGTCGAAAGCACAAAGGGAATTGCACTCGAACAAAGCGATTCGGGATACGATCCACACGTGTGGCTTGATCCGGTCCTTGCAAAACGCCAGGTAGAAACGATAAAGGCAGCAATGATCCAGGCGGATCCGCAAAACTCGCAGTACTATGAGGCAAATGCCGCCGCGTATGGCGCAAAACTTGACGAGCTAGACGCCAAGATAAGATCGGAGCTGTCTGGCTGCAAAAAGGACACGTTCATGCCATTCCATATGGCATTTACGTATTTTGCAGACAGGTACGGCCTGAAGATCTTTGCACTCTCTGGAGTCGCGCCCAACTCGGAGGCAACAGCGGCCAAAATTAAAGAATTTGTAGATTTTGTTAAGGAAAACGAAATCAAAGTGATATTTGCAGAAGATCTCATTGATCCAAGACTTGCAGAGGTTCTTGCAGATGAAGCCAGAGTGCAAGTAATGATACTCAGTCCTGTTGAAGGCCTCACGCAAGAAGACACTGCAGCAGCCAAAACCTACATATCAAAAATGGAAGAAAACCTAGCGAATCTCAAGGTGGCGCTCGATTGTCAATGAATGTCCTAGAAGTAGCAGACGTATCGATAAAGTACAACGGCCATTTCGCAGTAGACAGGATCAACTTTGACGTAAAGGAAGGCGACCTGCTTGGAATAGTAGGGCCAAACGGCGCAGGAAAGACGACGCTCTTTAGGGCAATAATCGGACTACAAAACTATACCGGAAGCATCAAGATTTTTGGCTATGAGGGCAAGAACTACTACCCGTTACTGCCGCTGATTGGATACGTGTCCCAAAAGGTCAATTTTGAGCAAAACTTTCCGGCAACCGTGCGCGAAGTGGTGTCCATGGGGCTGATACCGGAAAAAAAAGTGCGTGGGGGAGAAATCCTTCTGAAAAACCGAGGCTGTTCTTGGAATAGAACCTACAAGAAAATAGAAAATGATAACGACAAGGTTTTAGAAGCCTTGCGGACAGTGGGATTGGAATCGCTAAAGGACAGAAGAATCGGCGAGCTTTCAGGTGGAGAGCTACAACGGGTGTTCATCGCAAAGGCGCTGATAAAAGATCCGGTGCTTTTGATACTTGATGAGCCGGTTACGGGAGTCGACATGGAGGCGCAAAACAAGTTTTACAATTTACTGCAAAAAATAAACAAAGAAAACAAGATCACAATAGTATGGTCATCTCACGACTTGGAAGCAATCTCCAAGCTAGCAAACAGGGTTGCCTGCATGAACCGTAAGCTATTCTTCCACGGCCAAAAAAAAGAATTCTTCTCAAACAAAGAGCTCCTAAAAACATACGCAGAATCCGCAATGCAGATGCACATGCATGATCACGATTAGACATGAATCTTGAGATCCTAGGCTACGGCTTTATACAAAAAGGGCTGATAACGGGAATAGCAATTGCGATAATCTGCTCTTTAATGGGCGTCTTTTTGGTTCTTAGGCGCTATTCGCTTTTTGGTGATGCGATATCGCACATGGCCTTTGGAGGAATCTCGGTAGGGATGTTAGTCGGGGTGTATCCGTTGTGGACGGCGTTTGCAGTATCTGTCCTTGGCGCACTCGGAATAACAAAGCTTAGAAAAAGCACCAAGATCTCAGGCGATGCGGCCATTGCGGTGCTCTTGGTGTCTGGGTTTGGGATAGGCGTGCTCTTGATCAGCGCGACAGATGGGTTCAAAGTAGACCTGTTCAGCTTTTTGTTTGGAAGCATTTTTCTGATAAGCCTTGAGGACATGTTGTTCATACTTGGAATAAGTGCGGGAATAGTTGCAGTATTAGTTGCCCTTCGAAAGCAATTGCTGCATTTTACATTTGATGAGGAACAGGCCAAAGTGAGCGGATTAAACGTTGACAGGCTCAATTATGTTTTTGTCATCCTTGCAAGTGTTACCGTAATCACGTCCATGCGGCTTGTCGGCATACTACTCATATCTGCACTGATTGTCCTGCCAAACATTACCAGTATGATGTTTGGAAAGGGATTCAAAAAAACAATTGCAATATCGATTTCGATCTCGGTCTTTTCTGTAGTCAGCGGCATAATTGCATCATATTATCTGGATCTTGCGCCGTCGGGAACAATCGTGATGATCTCAGTGGCAATTTTGGTCGGTACACTAGTCGCAAAATACCTCGGCGTTGTTGGAAAATCAAAACCTGTGGAACTGCCTAGCTGACCAGCGAATCAAGCCTTCGTCTGTCACGAACGCTTTTGACAGAAAAAAGCGAGGTAGCAATTATTCCAGTGGAAATTAGAGGCAAGACAAGCTCAGAACATCGGAAATAAGCACTCGGTTGTGCCTGTACTGGGCCCGTCGAGGGACTCAGATATTGTCATGCTATCAAGTCTGGCCACTTATGCAAGAATAATACTATCCACGGTAGGCCAGCTCGCAATCGAGCTTAAAGGCAGCATCGACGGAATGCAAGTCAACGAGGACGGAAGCATCGGTTCGAACTATGTAATGTTTTTGTTTGCAATGGATCTTGGCACGGCAGGCGTAATTCTTGCCGTAATCTCAATGATAAAAAGAAAATAGAGTTCTAAAGTCTTGGAATTACTTTAGATCTTGCGGTGACAGCAACTATGCTTACTATGGCAACTGCAAGAATCATCATTGC
>JBASWV010000009.1:0-121863 GCA_049276655.1 Candidatus Nitrosotenuis sp.
GCGCAATGGCAGCAATAATCCTAGCAGTAGCAATTGTATCAATAATTGCGGTATCTGCTAAGAGCAGACTCGTACTGCCAAAGTACTAGATCTTCAACTTTTTTCATTTTTTAAATATACATAAATAGTCAGTATTCTAACCGACAAACAAGATGAATAGTAATGGACTATCTGTGCTAATTGCCATAATGGCTGCAGCAGGCACTTTGGCAGTAGTACCAACTTACGCATCTTCATTCGATGAGGAGGCATGCCCGGGATGTGGCAGCAGTGACTTCTATGATAAGGCAAACTTGGCACGACAAAACGACGTGCCGGTTTCGGTCTGGACTGATCAAGGAACCTATGATCACAAGTCGGAAATCATAGTAAGCGGCGTTGTCGCAAATCTTAGAGGCGATTCTCCAGTCACAGTCCAAGTGTATGGTCCACAAAACAACCTTGTGACTGTTAGACAAGTCGAAGTTTCAGAGGACAACACGTATGAGACGACATTTAGTACCGCGGGTGCCCTCTTCAAACAAAATGGAGTCTACACCATCAGAGTTCAATATGGTCCACAGGAAATCAACAACAAGGCCACCATTGAAGTCGTTGGTGAAACCATGGAAGAAGAAGGGGAAGCATGCGGTGCAGATGAGCTCGCCGTAAAAGGTGGAAGCCAAGTCTTTTGTGTGCCGTACGAGGCATCTGGGGCAGTAGTTACAAAAGCTACAGTCAGCAGTGCTACAACTTCGATTGTGCTGATGATCGATGCAGAAAGCGATGGCTCTATCTCATTGGCGATTCCAAGAGATGTCTTGGATTCGACATCAGATGACGGAGACAACGACTTTATCGTCCTAGTTGACGGTGAGGAGGCCGACTTTGAAGAGATAGATAGTGATGATGCAACAAGAACACTTGACATCACATTCTCGGAAGGATCTACACAGATCGAGGTCATAGGTACTTATGCAGTTCCAGAATTTGGCACAATGGCAGCAATAGTTCTAGCGGTCGCAATTGTATCTATAATTGCGGTGTCTGCCAGAACACGACTTAGCGTCTTACCAAGATACTAAGGTCACTACTTTTTTCATTTTTTAGTACAATTTCCTAGAAAAAGAAATATACGATCATTCCAGAGCTTTGGTGTGAATTATCCGGCTGTCCTGCTTTTGGTTTTTTCGGTTTTCGCATTTCCCAATCTTGCATTTGCGCAAGAATGCAAACAGCTCTGCGTTGCAAACCAGTTTTACGCGCAGGGCGACGCCATTGTGATTTCCGGCAAGTTCGACGCCGTCTTTGAAAACACGCCACTCATAATCCAGGTTTTCAAGGACTCCAATCGTGTCCATATTGCTCAGGTGGATGTCTCACAGGACGGCAGCTACACGTATACGCTGATTGCCGACGGCCCGTACTTTAAGGCGAGCGGTAAGTATACAATACAGGCCTCGTACGGTGTGTCCGGCAGTATTTATGAAACGAGTTTTGATTTCCAGACAAGAGAATCATCGGCCGAAACAACGGAGATTTTCGAGGTAAACGCCGGAGATTCTGGAACCTTTGATGTACCATACACCATAAGGGGTGGGACGATAAAGAACATCATAGTGGATCCTGCCATTTTGGGCCTGATAGTAACGATTCAGTCAGATAGTGATGGCTCGCTTACACTAGATCTTGAAAGGAGATGGGTTGATGCAAAGAAAAATGATGGGGCTGATGATACATATATAATTCTAATAGATGGCCTTGAGACTCCATACCAAGAGTCCGTTGACTTGGACTCTCGACTGGTCACAATACCGTTCCAGAAAGGCGACTCGGACATCGAAATAATTGGGACGTATGTCATACCTGAGTTTGGGCCTGTGGTTTTGATGGTGTTGGTTGTGGCCATCCTTTCAGTCATAGTTGCGACAAGGCGTACACTGACACTGATCAGTTAGCAAACCCGTATTTTGCCTTGAATGGCGATACACTACGCAGCTCGGATACTATTTTTTTGAGCACTGTGACGGTATTTTCGATTTCTTGAATTGTGTTTGTCAGGCCCACTGTTAGCCTAAGTGAGCCAGTTATCTGTTCATGTGAGAACCCCATCGCTGCCAGGACATGTGAGGCTTTTTGTGTCTTTACTGAGCATGCCGATCCGGTAGATGCGGCTACTCCGTTTTCGTCAAGCTTTATGATCAGGTCCTCGCCGTTTACACCAAGAAAGGTAAAGTGGGCGTTGTTTGGGAGACGGTTTTGCCCATGGCCGTTTACCGTTACGTGTGATATTTCGCTTGTGACCCTTTGGATAAGGCTATCCCTTAGGTTTTTGAGGTACACCGAGTTTGCGTCCATGTTTTCTTTTGCTAGCTGGCACGCCTTTCCAAAGCCGACTATGCTTGCGACGTTTTCAGTTCCGGAACGGAGTCCGTTTTCCTGTCCGCCGCCCAGCACCAGCGGCGCAATTTGCACGCCGCTTTTTATGTAGAGCGCTCCGATTCCCTTTGGGCCGTGAATTTTATGCGAGGAAATTGACATGAGATCAACGCCGAGCTCCTTGACATCTATTGGCACCTTGCCCACTGCCTGCACTGCGTCGGTATGAAACAAGACTTTGTGCTGCTTGCAGATCTGTGCGATTTCCTTGACTGGCTGGATTGTACCGACTTCGTTGTTTGCGTACATTATGCTGACAAGCCCAGTTTGGTCCGCGATAGCAGACTTTAGCTTTTCAATGTCGACCGTTCCAGAAGAATCGACTGGCAGATAGGTTACGGCGTGGCCCTGCGACTCGAGCCTTTTGCACGGCTCAAGTATTGCGTCGTGCTCAATTGACGAGGTTACTAGCGATGCGGTCCCCTTGCCCAAAACCCCAAAGAGCGCCGTGTTGTTCGATTCCGTTCCTCCAGAGGTAAAGAGAATTTCGTGCGGTTGTGCGCCTATGATGTCTGCGATTCTTTTTCTTGCGGTGTCTATTGCCTTTGTTGCGAGCCTTCCGAACCTATGAATCGACGACGGATTGCCGTAATTTTCCTTCAGGTATGGAAGCATTTCCTGCAGGACTTGGTCTGCCATCGGGGTAGATGCCGCGTTGTCTAGGTAAATCAATCCGTGATCACGTTGAGCTTCCCCTGCTTGTATCCTTCCTTATCGATTGTCATAGAGTAGAATCCTATCGATTTTAGCTTTGCTGCGAGATCCTCAAGCTTTGTCTTGTCCAGCAGATGCAGCTCGTCTTTGCCTACCTCGATTTTTGCGGCACCATCCATGTCGCGAATTCTGACTTGCCTTGTGCCGAACATTTGCTTGACAAATGTCTCGCCAAGCTCTATTCTGGCAAGTCTTTCGGCAGTAACGCGTTGGCCCCACGGAATCCTTGACGCAAGACATGCGTTTGATGGTCTGTCATGGACTGAAAGCCCAACTTGTTTTGCCGCCTCGCGGACATCTTTTTTTGTTAGGCCTGCCTCAACTAGCGGGCTTCGTATGCCGTTGCTCCGCAGTGCGGCAATCCCAGGCCTGTAATCGCCCATGTCGTCTAGGTTCGTTCCATCTACGATAATCTCGGCTTTTTGTTGCTTGGCAATTTTGATTAGGTGTTCTGAGAGCTCGGTCCTGCAGTGGAAACATCGGTTCTTGTCGTTTTTTACAAAATCGTCGTTTTCTAGCTCGTCATATTCTATTACTAGCTGTCTGATTCCTATCTCCTTGCAGATTTTTTTTGCGGACTCGAGCTCCTCTTGTGCAAGTGTCTTATAGTCCGCAGTCACCGCAAGTGCCATGCTGCCAAGTTTTGCATGTGCCGCATATGCTACAAGCGCACTGTCCACTCCCCCGGACAGCGCTATGATGACGCTTTTCCTGTCGGAAAACCATTCTTTTAGCTGTTCTAGCTTGTTCATTTCAGCTGTGCCTTCACCTGTGCTTTGATGAGCTCTTCGGCATGCCTGAATGTTAGCGACGATCGTTCTGCAATATGCCTGATATCATCGTATTCTATCTTGAATTGTTTTGAGTTTGTTACCTTGCAGCGCACCGAATAGTCCTTGTTATGGATCCTTATCTTCATGGTGAGAATCTTTCTTGGAACCACGAACCTCTCAGATGATCGTACACGTACCCCGAGCGTGGCCGTTTCCGATACAAGGACATCGAGAATCTGGTTTACAGAGCTCGAATCGCAGATTATTGAAACTATGTGGCTAGGCCTTCCCTTTTTTGTCATTGCCGGAATTATCGAGATGTCTTTTGCTCCGCTTGACATTATTTTGTCAACTGCGTGGGCCAGGACTTCGCCGGAGACATCGTCTATGTTTGTCTCAAGAATGCTGATAGAATCTGGTCTGAGGCCTGCAGACGGCCTGCCACGAACTATTTTTAGTACATTTGAAAACCCTTCAAAGTTTTTCTGGCCTGCCCCGTATCCAACGCCTTGTACGCTCATCAGCGGATAGAACTCTACGCATCTATCTGCCAGGTTTACAAGCATGCTTGCACCGGTTGGCGTAGTAAGCTCGTCATCAACGCCGCTTCCACGAATCAGTATCTTTGATTTGTCAAATATCTCAAGTATTGCGCCGGCTGGATTTGAGACCATACCATGTGAAAACGAGACGGTGCCGCTACCCACTGCGACTGGCATCGTGAGGATCTCTTCGTCAAGACACCCAAGATCATCAAGAGCTATTGCAGTTCCTACGACATCTATTACAGTATCAATGCTTGCTGCTTCGTGGAAATGAACCGAGTCTCTTTGGACTCCGTGTATTTTAGATTCGGCCAAGATCAGCGTTTCTATGCTTTTTTTTGCAAACTCGCCTGCCTCTTCCGACAGCCCGATTTTTTTCACAGTTTTTGTGATGCAGTTTTGTATCTCAGTTCCTTTTCTTTCGTGGTGGTGCTCGTCGAGTTGTAGAATCAGCGAGGCCGCACTTATGCCGTGCTTGTTTACTTTTTTAAAATCAATTTTTTTTATCATAGATCCACGCAGATAATTTTGCGATTCGCTGACACCTTCGATTATCTTTGATTTTTTTGCCCCAAGGTGCACAAGAGACGATAGCATCATGTCTCCAGATACTCCGGCAATCTGTGGATCTATTACTAAAACCATGCAAGTGCAACGGTGAAAAATGCATATAAATTCTCACATCGTCTGTGTCTTGAGTTTTTTTTGCGGCCCTTCAATAGATTTAATTATTGAGCTAAGAGAGTGCCAAAATATGATTACAATTATCGGTTCTGGAAAAGTTGGCGGAGATGCCGCGCTCTTTTCTGCCCTCAGAAAAGTCGATGATGAGATTTTGCTCTTGGATGTTGTAAAGGGATTGCCTCAAGGCGAGGCCATGGACCTAAACCACATGCTGTCCGAGCAGGGAATCGACGTCAACGTTCGTGGCTCTAATGACTATTCCGACATGAAGGGATCAAGCGTTGTCGTAGTGGTTGCTGGCTCTGGTAGAAAGCCCGGCATGACAAGAATGGATCTTCTGAAAATAAACGCCGGAATCGTAAAGGACGTCGTAGAAAACATCAAAAAATACGCAAGCGACTCCACAATAGTTCCTGTTACAAACCCACTTGATCCGATGGTGCATATCACCTACAAGACATCGGGTTTTGACCCAGGCAGGATTATAGGGATGGGAAACATGCTAGACCTATCAAGATTTGTACAGTTCATTCACGAGGCAACCGGCCACTCACGTGAGTCCATTCGCGCGCTAGTAGTAGGAGAGCATGGTGAAAACATGTTGCCCCTTCCGAGGTTTTCAACCATATCTGGAATTCCACTTACGGACATTTTGCCAAAAGAAAAGCTTGACCAGATAGTGGCAGATACAAGGCAGGTAGCAGCAAAGGTAATTGAGCTCAAAGGCGCAACCGTGCACGCGCCGGGAAATGCAATATCGGCAATTGTCGAGGCGATCCTCAAGGACAGAAAGAAGGTCATTCCGGTAGCAACCCCGCTTGATGGCCAGTACGGGCAGTCCAATGTTTCAATAGGAGTTCCCGCAGTAATTGGCAGAAACGGCGTTGAGAAAATAATAGAGCTAGACTTTGATCAGCAGGAAAGAGAGTGGTTCAACAAGGGAATAGAAAGTATCAAGTCCGCACTTGTGGGAATCTGATCAGTTTTTTTATACATGCCTCATACATAAAATGTTGGACATCCTCGATGTTTTGAAATCTCTGAAAAACGGAAAGATAAGTGTCTCAAAGGCAAAAAAGCTCCTCTCGCTTTACTCGATTGAAAAGATCGAGGGTTTTGCGCAAATCGACATCGGGCGGAGATACCGAAAGGGAATTCCCGAGGTGATTTTTGCCGAAAGAAAGAACATTACCGAAATCAAAAAAATAATTCAGAGAGTTCTTGCTAAATCCGACCTGGTTCTGCTGTCCAGAATACAGATGCGTGACTATGCAAAGGTGGTGAGCTTTGCAAAAAGAAACAAGCTCAAAATACGAGACGGCAGAAACACAACTGCCCTTCTTTTGCACAAAAAGCAGCTCAAGAGCTCGGGTGGAAGAGTTGGGATCGTTACCGCAGGCACGTCAGATATTGGTGTTGCCGAAGAGGCTAGGCTAACCTGCGAGTCCATGAATTGCACCTGTATTTGCAGCTATGATGTGGGAATCGCCGGGCTGCACAGAATATTTCCAATTATAAAAAAGTTCATGCAAGAACAAGTCGATGTTATAGTAGTAGCTGCCGGAATGGAGGGCGCACTAGCATCGGTGGTTTCGTCGCTTGTTGATGTGCCGGTGGTAGGCCTGCCAACGTCGGTTGGATACGGATATGGTGAAAAAGGAGTCGCGGCACTTGCCTCGATGCTGCAGAGCTGCTCACTTGGCCTGTCGGTCGTAAACATCGACAATGGGATAGGTGCCGGAGCAGTCGCGGCAAGTATTGCAAACAGGTCTAGACGTCGATAAGTCCGAGATTTGCCAGCTCGCTTCCAATACCGAACCCAATCAGTGCTATTCCTGTCCCGAGGCCTGCCATCTCGAGTCCGCCCTTTACGATGTTTGTTTTTGCAAGCCTCGATTTTACTGCACCTACTACAAACGATGTGGATAGACTGATTCCGACTGCAATCATCAGTGTGAAATATCCCTGTGAAAAGAAAAATGGGATTATCGGCAGTATTCCGCCAACCAAAAATGCGCCAAACATCCTAAATGCGCTCTTTAGTGGATTGCCCACCACTTCGATGTTAAGCTTGAGCTCTTCAGTCAGCATCGTCTCAAGCCAGACCTTTTTGTCTGAGGTTATCTTGTTTACAATCATTTCCAGCTCATTTCCCGAAAAGCCTTTTGCCCGGTAGATCTCCTCTATTTCCTGCCTCTCGATTTCCGGCTTGTTTTCTATTTCCCATTCCTCTCTTGCAATTTCCGACTTGAGCAGCTCGCGCTGTGCCTTTACTGCCAGATAGTTCTGGACTGCCATTGCCTTTGCGCCTGTGAACATGCCAACTAGCGCTGCTAAAATTATGATGTTTGACGAGACATCGGCGCCCCCCACCCCCGCTGCAATTCCAAGCGATGTGTTGATTCCGTCTCCAAAACCGAAAACAAAGTCACGCACTCCGCTAGACTCTGAGAGGTGCGGCTCGCTATGCCTAGGCTCAGCTACGTCTTTCACTGGATAGTGTAGAATTTGTCGTAATTTAAGTTTGAAAAATTCAGTCAGAAAATATTTTATACCATATGATAAGTCTTAACATAGTTGGCTGGCAAAAGGATAGTTCTTACTGCAGACCGCAGTTTAATGACCAATTATCGTGGTAATTTTCTTTATGGGTTCATAGCATGCGGACCATATGAGCTCCTGCCGGAGTGGGTATTTGACAAGGTCTTCTGTCCCCCAGTCGAGACCGATCCGGTGACTGGCGAGGCCAAGGTAGCCCAGGTAGGGCTGCGAAGAGTAGAAAGCGCGTTGCTGCAAGGATACCGAAGAGACGAGGTATTTGTCGCAAATCCAGATTATTTGGAAAAATCAATCGGCCCGGACACCAAGGTAGTCGGAATAAATGTAATGGATCCTCTCGGGATGGCGCCGGTGACTACCACCATGTCGCCTGAGAAACTCTCGTATGTTGCAATGAAATTCAAGCGAATGTGCGCAAAAATCATCCAGCTCAAAAAACAGTATGACTTTCATGTTGTTGTGGGAGGAAACGGTGCCTGGGAGCTTGCAAAAACAGACAGGATGAAGATTCATGGGCTCGATACGGTTGTAGTCGGCGAGGCAGATGAGCTTGCGCTTGATCTTTTCAAGGACTTGGAAAGAGGTGACGCACCTGAGCTGATGCACTGCTTTGTCAAAAACATACAAAACATTCCAATAATTGAAGGCCCGACCGTCAACTCACTTATCGAGGCGATGCGTGGGTGTGGCAGGGGCTGCGACTTTTGCGACGTAAACAAGAGATCCAAAAAAGACCTGCCTCTGGAAAGGCTTCAACACGAAGCAAGGATAAATCTGGATTACGGGTTCGATTCGATTTGGCTCCACTCCGACGAGATGCTTCTCTACGGGTGCGAGGACAAGAACTTTCAGCCAAACCGCGATGCGATAACTGAGCTGTGGCAGGGCCTCAAGTCAATGGGTGCAAACTTTATTGGAACCACACACATGACATTTTCCGCGGTCGCAGCAGACCCCGAACTTCTAAAGCAAATGTCGGAGATAAACAACATGCACACAAATGGCAGATGGCTTGCGACAAACCTCGGAATAGAGACGGTCGCCCCAAGAATGGTCAAAAAACACCTCGGTGTAAAGACAAAGCCGTTTTCAACCGACGAGTGGGGCTGGGTCGTACGCGAGGGCGCAAGAATAATGAATGAGAACCATTGGTTCCCGGCTGCTACTCTGATCATTGGATGGCCTGACGAGACTCCGGACGAGACTCAGTACACAATTGACCTAATCGAGGATTTCAGAAAGACCCACTTTAAGGGCCTAGTTGCGCCTCTTTTGTACCAAGACTTTTCCGAAAAGAACTCGATGCACTTTGGGAACCTCAACGAGGCCCAGTTTACGTTGTTTTGGAGGTGCTGGGAAAACAACCTGCGCGTCATAAACGACATTGTCCCAATCATACTTAGAAACAAGACGTACGGCCCGCCCATGAAGATCTTCATGTACGGCCTGATAAAGGCAGGAACGTGGGCCATAATGCGCTACCTGCGTGGCCTATGCAAGGATCTCTTCAACGGCAAGATGCCAGAAGACATTGTCGAAAAATATGCGAAAAGCAGATCCGTTGCTGCCCCGACATATACCAGATAAAACCTATAGTTTTTTTATTGCCTCGTCTGCAATCGTATTTCTTTTTGGCGTGACTACGATAAAGTAGGTCTTGTCTGCGCGTTCTATTGCGCTTACCTTTTTGTACGCGTTTGTGTTTATGTCAAACTCAAGTATTCTTCCGTCGAGGGTCGCCTTTGTGTAGATCATCAAGTAGACGTCGCCGTTGCTGTGAGTCAGTGGTATGAACGCAAAGACGTAGCCCTTGTAGTAGTTTATCGGCATCGTGTTTTTCATTGGCGGCATCACTGCTGCCATGTATGAAAAGATGTCCGCTATCGAATCAAATTCCTCGTATTCAACATGCATATAATTCGTCCAGTAAAAGGGGATATAATCTTAGAGGCGTTTTTTGTTGATTAGGCCTCTAACTTTGACTATGACTAGTGCCGGTGCGACAAAGTACATGCCAATGTTGAGCAGTATTATTCCGATGCCGTATCCTAGCATTTCTTGCTCAGAGTCAATGTCCACATAGTTGAGTATCGATAGTGACGATAACATCGGTGTGATTGCTGTCTTTACAAGCTCCTTGAATGCCGGGTTTTGTCTTTCCCAGTCTGCCACTGTCGGACTGAAGAGATAGTAGACATCATTGAATCCTGCCATGAATGCAGTTCCTGAACCTGTGCTGAACAAGACATTGTCTCTGATTTCTCTTAGCATCTGTACCTGCGGTGCAAGCTCGCTTCCAAATGCCGCAGTCGCAATTGCACACTGGCCACCTGCTGGTTCTTTCACTGGTACGCAGATACCGTTTTCGACGCGTGTGCCTTCGCCGCATATTGGGCCTTCTGTCTCTTTCGGCTCTTCTGCAACACATTGACCATTAACTAGGGTTTCTCCCGGTTGGCATTCCACGACGCTTGCCACCACACATGTTCCTGTTGCTGGATCAAGCACCGTTCCCACTCCACACTTTGGCCCTTCCTCCACAAACGGAACACATTGGTTGTTCTTGAGTATCTCGCCTTCGCCGCATTGTGGTGGCGGTGGTGGTGGTGGAACATCAACTTCGCTTTCGCCGGTGCCGCCGTTGTAGAAGAACATGGCCTCTGCCTTTTGAGGACCGTAATTAACTATAATTTTGTAGTCGCCTCTTTTCTGCCAGAGTGGGCCGCTTACAATAAAGTTGCCTTCAAAGGAGCCGTCAAGTTGCGGCCTGATTTGCTTCACTTGGACAATATTGCTTGAAGTGCCGTTGATTAGTGGGCCAATTACCCTAAGTGTGACATCCTGAATGTTATTTTCTGCCAGAGTCTTTATCATGCCATTAAAGACGACCGAGTCACCCTGATCATACAGAGGCAGCTCTGTCTTTACCGAGAGGGGCGGTATTTGACTAGCTTCTTGTGCATAAACACTTGCAAAGCCCACGAACAAAACAACAAGCGACAAAAACACCACTACCGTACTTACAGCTCCTCTCATTTCTAGGCACATACAATCGCTCAGGGTATTTATGTATTCTATAAAAGAAAAATTGACTTGATTATGCCTTTCTTGAACCTTTTTTGACCAAGTCTGCAGAGTGTGCTTTTGGCATTTTATTTTTTGGTAGCCTTTTGTCCAACTGTAAATGTGAGTTTAACAGGATTGTATTTTTGATAGCTGACATCCACAGAGTAGTCACCCGGCAGTGATTTGGACTTTATTGTGAATATGGCCTTGTAGTTGCCCTGTTTTGTCGCAAACGCATAGAAGGTGCTTTTTTTTCCGTCGGGGTCTGTCAGTGTGAATTTGATCTTGGTTCCCGATTTGTAATTTTGTACCTTTCCTGTGACTGCTATGTCCTTTGTTTTGCCGGAATCTGGCAGTGTGATCGTCTTTGGGCTTATTTTTGCGGTGATTTTACTGGGAATGGTTTGTTTTGAGCTTGGCGGAGTTGTCTTTGTGTCTGTTCCGGGTTTGCTTAATGTTGAGCTTGTTTTTGTCTTTGACAGACTGTATATGTTTGGCTGGCCTGACGAGTCCCTAAAGTCGTGATATTTTAGATCAACTATTCCACCCGCAGGCGAGATTAGCTTTGTTCCGTCCTTGTTGCATATCTGCGATGGCATCTTGAAGACCCCCTCAAATCTTCCCGTGTTCGGCCCCGTCTCTATGAGGCTAAAGCCCGAGCCTGCAAGTCCTGGTGTTTCAACGCCGTTTATTGTGCATCGCTTAAAGCGGATGTCTTTGATCAACACCTCAAGCAGTATTCCTCCACTTGTATCGCCTACTGTATCTACGTTTGGAGATGCCGGGTTGTCAATTACTGAATAGATGTCTATTGTGTCGTGTTTTACGTTAAGGTCAGGATCGTACAGTATGACGGTGACTGGTTGGCCGAACCTGAACGTCTTGGAGCTTAGCGCTATTCCACCAGTCTGTGTTCTTATGTCTGCCTTTGACGAGGTGCCGATCGTCAGTCCTACCTCTGCCACATCAGAATATGAAATATTGATTCCTTCCTCGTCTATCAGTCTCTGGTTGACAAAGAACTTGATGTCTTCGTCGATTGTTTGCAGCGTCTTTATCAAGTTTGGATCGAACTGGTTGAGCTGGTTTGCAATGGTGTATTCCATCGTACCTGTGAAAGTTGAGGAGTTTGATGACGTTTCCTGCAGCTCAAATCTGTATATGGCGTTGTTAATGTCGTTGCTGCTTTTTTGGCCAAACGAGAACAGATCAAAGACGATCGGCTGTGTGTCAGTTTCGGTAGATATTGTACCCTGTGCTGCAGAATTGTTTGAAGAGTCGAAGTTGATCACCAAAAACGCGGCTCCCGATTCTGAGCCAATCGCAGTTGCTGCGGCATCTGGGATTTGTATTAGTCCTTGTGGGCCTGTTAGGCCTCCTGCACTGACTAGCGTGACTGGGGTTGGATCGGTAAGACCAAAGAACAGCGATACCGTAGTATCTGAATAATCGGTGATGCCGAGCTGTTTTTCAAGAGATCTAAAATCATAGTTTACCCAGTTTGTTCCGCTGTCGCCGGCACTTGTTCTGATGAGCCGGTTCTGCAGATCAGATGCAGATGCACCAAGGCTTAGTGAGATCTTTTCAAAGCTCTGGTTTGCCACCGGAGGTCTTGTGTCAAGCACCAACCTGTCGGAGTTCGTGTCAGGAACCGATGAAGGTACTGAGATTCCACCCGTAAGCGCATCGCCAGATAGGGCGTATATCTTGACGCTGCCTGCACCTTGGAGCGTCACGGGGTTCCCTATGGTAAGGGATGGAATTATTGCCGAGCTCCTAAATACTTCGAGGCGGTCCCTTGCGCCGGAGTTTATGTTCTGGTCAGAATCGGTTACTGTTATTGGGATTTTTTGCCCTGCAAGCGGCTGAGTCGAGCCGAGGCTTACGCTTGCTGTGCTCAGGCCAGATACAATCGAGAGCGACTTTGAGTTGTATTGAATGGTTGCAGACTGGCCCCGTGGCGTGTTTGATTTGGCTTTGATGTTTGACTGGTCTCCAAAATCAAAGTTCTCAAATGTGCTGGAGTTTGGTTGCGACTCTACAAGCGTTACAATTTGTGTAAAAATAGTAGTTCCGTCAGTGGCAGTAGCCGACTGGTATCCGTTTGCCTTCAGCTCGACTACCTGCCCAAGTGTCATTGCGAGCCTGCCGTTGTTTTCAAATCCCAGTGTCGATAGTTTTGGAAGAAGGTTTGTCAGGCCGGCGCCGCCGTTTGCTGCGTTTGCCCCGTTTTCCGTAAATGCGCCGTAGAACGTAGTTTGCGGCGAGCCAACGTTGAAGGTCCAAGAATCCCTTGCGGTTGGATCTTGGTTTAATTGCATGTCCTTGATTGTTACAAAGACTTCGGAGCCAGGTGGGTAGTTTGCCCTGTCAAGACTCAGCTCTATGTTTGGAATCTCATCGTATTGTAACGTGACTTGTTGTGTTCCGCCTGCCGCGTTGTACTGAATCACGACATCGTTGTTAAACGAGTATAGCTGAATTATCGGCCACGCATTTGCGTCTAGACCTATCTGTCCTGGAGGAATAGACGGGTTCTGGTTTATTGACTTTGGATTACGGACAACATTATTGATTACTGATCCTGAGGGGGCACCAGTACAGGTGCCAAATGCCGAGTTTCCGTTGGATGCGCCTGTAACTCCGCCGGCTCGCGGTATTGCTATACCGTCAGACTCTGAAAAGGCCGGCCCAAATGCGACTGTGTCCTTGGCGCAAAAGACTCCAAAGTCCAGACCCACACCGGGTACCCCCGTATCAAAGGCGATCTGGTCTGCCGCCTTTGCCTTTTCCAAGTTTGCAAAGTAGCCGTACCACTTGCCGTCGGTTGCCTGAACCATTCTCAGATTATTTCCGTTGATTGTAACGTCCGGTTCTCCTTTTCCTACCGATGTGTCGGACAGGCCTGGATCGTTGATTACCACCTCGATTACCATCGAGCCTGCGAAATGGTTGTTATAGTAGGGGTTTTCTGCAGACACAAAGAGGTTTGGGTTGGCTGCACTTGCGTCTCCAAACAACGGAACAAGTAATACTAGCGCTCCGAGCAAAACCAGCTTTTTCAATTTATGTCGGCTTTGCATTCATAAGAGATAACGTTTCCGTAGGATTTATTCGTCAATCAGTATAGCAGGATAGTAGATTATGGTATCGGCACACGGCATTTTGACACAAAGGACAGGCCCACTCAAGATATCGCTGATTGCAATTTTGTCTGCATTTGTAGTAGAGTTTGTCTTTGGAATAATTTCAAACAGCCTCGCACTCCTTACCGATAGCGTTCATGCGCTTTTGGACAGCGTCGTGACTTTGGTGCTCCTGCTTGCGGCAAGATTTGCAATCAAGCCGCCAGATGCAGATCACACATACGGCCATGGAAAGATAGAAGCCCTCGGCGGAATGATAGGCGGCATAGCAATTTTTCTTATCGCTGGCTTTTTTATTTTCGAGTCCATAGTAAGGATCCAGAGTCCAACCTACCTTCCAGTTACCGGGACGCTTGCGCTTGCTGCAGCTATCTATACAGTTTGTGTGGATGTGTTTAGAATAGTACTGTTAAGGAAGGCGATAAACAAAGTCGGCGGCACTACACTAAAGGCGGACTTTTACCACGCGTTTTTGGATCTCGGCTCAACCCTTGTCGTAATAATTGGAATAGTTCTTGTTACAATAGGTTTTGAGCGCGGCGACTTTTTTGCCGCGTTAGTTCTCGGAGTGTTGCTGTCCGTCCTTAGTATAAAGCTGGTCTACAGAACTGCCCAGGATCTCACGGACATAATTTCACCAGAGATGGTAAACAAGGTAAGGGAGATTGTACTTGCAACCGAGGAGGTAGTAGACGTCGGCCCTGTCCTGATGCGGAAATCGGGCGACGTCGTCTTTGCTGATGTCACAATATCGCTAAGGGCCGATGCAAGCTTTGATCGGGCGCATGAGATAAGCAGCAAAGTTGAAAAAAACATCAAAGATTCCATATCAAACTCCGAGATTACTGTTCACTTTGAGCCCACGTGGAAGGACGTCCCAAGGGACTCGAAGATCCATGAGATAGCCTCAGGCGTTTTTGGGGTAAAGGGCGTTCATAATGTAAATCATCACAGTACAGACGGCATAAGCTACGCGAGCCTGCACGTCATGGTCGACAGGCAGATGAACCTCGAGGAGGCGCACAAAATTTCAGAGATGATCGAAGAAAGGATCCGACAGTCCTTGCCGGAAATAGGGCACATTACAATTCATCTGGAGCCGCACATTTCCATACCAGGGGACCAAAAAACTGGGCAGAGGATGGCCGACGAAGAGATAATCCAGCTCCTAAGGGGACACAAGGAAGTAAAAAAGATAGGCGACATTGTGACTCTGAACTTTGGCGAGATACTGAAAATCGACATCAGCTGTTCTTTTGACAAGGATCTCTCAATAGAAAAGGTCCACGACCTTACGTCGCAAATAGAGCACGACATACGTGTCCATTTTACAAATTCAATTATTACGATACATCCAGAGCCGGCCTAGACAAGAATACTTGTGAGATACATCACCATCATGCCGACTGTGATCCCCGCTGCAGTTGGTGCCGAGATGAGCCCTTTTTCGTCCTGCCGAATCCAGCCCATAATTGAGACCACTACTTGGAATATTGCGCCTGCACCTATCGACAGAAACACTATTGCGGCAATTGGCGAATATTGGAATCCTCCGATCCATGCCCCCACGATCGCAGGAGATCCCGCAATGAACCCCATTACCGCGAGTTTTGCGATCATTGGCTTTTGTCTTGCCAGCGGGGCAGCTATTGCGAGGCCTTCTGTCGTGTTGTGGATGGTAAAACCTACTATGAGAAATGTACTAAGTGCTGCTTCGCCTAGGACTATTGCAGCGCCGATTGCAAGGCCTTCGCCCAGATTGTGCAGTCCGATTCCGATCGAAACCATCATTGCTATTGTCACCGACTTTGTTATTTTTCCAGATGCTCTGCTTACGAGCTTTTCAGACGAATAGTACAGGCCGATAAAGGAGCTGATAGTAACAGTTGCGACAAGCAATGCGCCGTTAAAGGATCCCGCTAGCCGCTCTGTCGATATCTCCAATCCTTCCTGGACTGCGTCTATTCCCAAAAACAAGAGGAGTCCGACTGTTACTGCCAGAAAGAACTTGTATTTTGAGGCGCTTAGCTTTGCGATAAACGGAAACCACAAAAGGCCGATCATTACTGGAATTATTCCCACGTATGTCCCAATAACCGCAAAATACGATGCAAGCTCTACGCTTGGCTTCAGCGCCGGCGCTGCGGCCACAACAGAGTATGCAAACCTTGTGCCGTCTTGGACCGTAAGGCCTATCTCGTATGGCTCGGCCTCGTTCCACTGAAAAGGAATTCGAACTGTCGCCGCTTCAAATCTAGCAAGGTACCTGTCGGGCTCTATTGCTGCAGGCTGGATTCTGTCGTTTATGTCCGCTTGCGCAATAGAGACATCTATTGGCCCTGTGTTTCTTACTAGTACCTGTATTTCAGAATCCTCAAAGCGCACTTGCTCTATTGTGATCTCCGGAAGCGATGTGCCGAAGTTAAGAAGCTCAGACCCCGGGCCGAAAAGATACATAATCATCGCGGCAAGAATTATGATCGGTATTATCCCCGCGAGAACTATTTTTGCCTTTGAGACCTTTGTTATTTCCATTATTGACCTGCCTCCCTTGCCAGAAATAGTCCGATCCAGCTTTTCTCTGAAAACTCGGTCTTGTGTGCATGGAGGGGGTATTTTTCTGGATGCGTGCAGGTAGAAGCCATCATAATGCCGTCCTTCTGTCTTCCAGTATGCCCAAAACAGCAGTTACTACTAGGATTGACAACATCTTTGAAAATGATTTCAACTGATACCACGTTGATCGTTTTCTGTTTATTTAAAAGTTAGCCTGGGCTAAATTTCTTAGCCAAGACTAACTTTTTTGCACCTAACTCAATATCAATATAGAGGCAAAAAATTGCAGTCTGTGATGAAAAAGGGGCATACCATTTTGCTGCTTGGTGGGGCGATGGTGGCGGCGGGAATGGTTATTTCGTATTTTGGATCGACTCTTGCAACGCAGGACTTGGCAGTCTTGGAAGGCCGGCCTGCGGACGGCTCGTCAATTGAGATTACAAAGGATCTTGATCCTGCAAGAACTGCTGTTGGCGCATTTGTGATCCGTGCAGAATCGTTTGAGGGGGGAACGCTTAGGGCCACAGTGTATGATCCGAGCGGAGCCCCCATCGCATCAAAGACAATAGATGGGGTCTCTACCGAAGAACAATTTGAGATAAGCACAAAGGGAATGTACAAGCTTGTTCTGGAAAACTCTGGTTCTGAGGCGTCTGTCATAATCGGCCTCACACACATGCCGGAAAAATCAGTCCTTGCGCTAAACGTGCTTGGACAGGGCATCATAGTCTCAGGATTCGTCGGCCTTGGAATCGCAGTGGTTTATCTGATAAAGGACAGAAAAAAATCAGTTTAGGTAGCTGTCAAGCTCTGTTAGGCCGTCGACTACCCCCTTGTAGTTTTCGTCGTGCTCCATGAACTTGGCGATTTTTTCCGAGTCAGCGCTGTATGTGAGAGGCGTTCCGAAGGCGGCAACATATCCGGTTTCAATCAGGTAGGAAAGGCGTAAGCGTATCTCGTCTTCCGGTATGCCCAGTTTTTGGGATAGGAATGAGGATTCTTTTCCGCCTCCTTCGAGTTCTGCCATTATGATTGAGATGTTGGGGTTGAAGAGGTGTTCTGCTGTCTTTGCCTTGTCTTCGCTCATATGTGCTGGTTCTTTTTTGAGCCTAATAATTTCTTGGTATTGTACAGATAGTCTACGACTAGAACCTTGTCCATGTTGTTTTGGTTTATGTGGTACGTGCGTCCTTGTAGCGTCTTTTCCATCTCCTGCACGTATGTGAGCAGCTCCGTTTCCTCACTTACTACTATCGAGTCGATTTGTATGTTATCCCGCCTGCATTTTTTTGCCTCGTTGATGGTGCGCTCATCTACTTTGGGATCGACTTTTTTGTAGCGGTAGCACAGGTAGACGAGGCTGCCGTTGTCGCTGTCAATTTCGATGTTGCGTTCATGCCTTAGTTTTGAGACAAGCTCGGGATCTGGAGCGTAAAAGTTAGAGTATGGTTTTTCTGCAAGTATGGCTGTTTTTTGCGACTCGCTATCGACAAAGCAGGCGCTTGGCTGCCCGTCTGTGATCATTACGATTCGCTTGTTTTTTGCCGGGTTTTTTTGCAGGATTTTTCTTGCCAGCCGGAATGCCGCCTGGTAGTTTGTGTAGTGGAGAAACTCGTCATTTGCGTCATATGTCTTTAGAAATGGAATGTCGTATGGATCCACTATCGACGCCATCGATGCAAAACCGACAATGGATATTGAATCGTTTGGAAAGAACTTGTTGTTCAGGACGTAAAGACTCCACAGTGCCCTTTTTGCAGCCTCGATTCTGCTCATTCCAGAGTTTGTAAGAGATGACTTCATCGTAGAGCTCAGGTCTATGCAATATACTATGGAGGCCCTGACGTCCTCTACTGTTTCATATTCCTCAAAGTCGTCGACGTCAATGTCAAGGGGAAATTTTAGCCCGGCTTGTTTTTTTAAGAGTCTGTTTATGGCGTTGAGCATTGTTGCCGGCACGTTTAGGAGCTTCAGATCGCCTCCAAGCTCGAACTTTTTGCTAGTGTCCAAAATAGTTGCCCCCGCGCCGACGGATTTGGTTTCGTGCAGCCCAAGATCCCCCGTCTTTAGGTCGTTCAACAGATCTCTTAGTATGTGGGCTCCGATCGCAAAGAACCCCTTTTTGGTCAGCCAGTTTTTCTCGTCCCTGATGTATCCGTGGTCTAGCAGATATTTTGTGATCGATTTTGTGTCATCGCTTTGCGGGTTTGCGGAGGATTTGGTTTCGCTTGCAGAGTCATGGATTTGCTCTTGGATGTTTCCCTGAAGTATTGCCTCAAGCTCCTCAAATGTCGGCGCCTTTTCACGCATGGATTGGGTTGCAAGGGACTGGAGGATTTTGTCCAGGGTTTTTTCGTCGAGTGCCTGCTTTTTTCTGTCGCCACTCTGGCTTTCCTTGGCAGAAAAATACACGAAGTTGGCAAAGTTACGCTGCGACATATCCCGCTTCTTTTTTGTCGATTACCTTTGGAGTGACATGACACAGCCCGTCCAGGACAGTCTCAAGAAGAGCCGATTTTAGCTCATCAGATGCCTCGTATCTTGGCCGGATGCATGCACCTTGGATTTTTTGTGCCGCCAGTGTCTGCTCGAGCCCTTCCTGTTCCTGTCTTGCCTTGTCCATCTTTGAATCGACCAGTGCCGCAAGGTTTGCAAATCCATCCAGCTGGTTTTTGTACGATGCCTGGCCGTTTTGCCAGACCATTTTTTGCGATACCTCAAAGGTTTTTCCCGAAAATTCCTGCTTTATCGACTCCAGCGTTTCAGGTGTGACGCCCTGCACGTATTCCAGCGAGGTCTCTTTGATTGCGTCATCTAGGAGCTGTGCAAATACTTTGTGGCGGTTTTCTAGCGTGTCGTCTATTTCAGACAGCTCGAACTTGGCAATCTGGAAAAGACAGTACATGTCAGAGTGTCTTGGCACGGCAGTTATTTTGTGCTGTATTGCGCGCGTCCTTTCGGATTCCCCTACCAGCAGCTCAAGGCCGTGTATTCCGAATCTGACGCTTACCCCCTTTGCCTGGTTTATCTCCGAGTTGCTGCGCGCCTTGTGGACGAGTGTTGCAAGTGTTTTTAGAACAAAGGCCGGAACAAAGCAGTTTGCGATTTTTGCCTCTTGTAGAATTATCAGCATCTCGTCACGTATGGTTTTTGGATAGTGTGTGTGGATGTGGCTTTTTAGCCTGTCATAGAGTGGCTCTATTATTTTGCCCGAGTGCGTATAGTCGATTGGGTTTGCCGTGGCAAAAAACGCCGTCTTTGGCTCAAAGACCACAGGATACGAGCCTGTCGTGTACCTGCCTTCTTGGAGTACAGACAGCAGCGCCACTTGCTTTCGCGGATCCAGCACTGGAAGCTCGTCGATGCAAAATATTCCGTGCTTTGCCTGTAGTAGCTGTCCCGGTGAGTATGAATCAATCCTGTACATTTCTACTCCTTTTTTTGCAACCTTGATTGCGTCAATGTATCCCACAAGATCTTTTACAGATATGTCGGGAGTCGCAAGCACATATCGGAATCTGCGGAAGCCGTCAACCCAGGTTATTTTTGTGTCTAGTTTGTTATCAAGAATTTTTTGCGAGCTTTCTGGGCTGATGTAGAATTTTGGCGATGTGCTGTTTGGCTCTTGGCCTTCCAGTAGCGATGCCAGATCCGATCCTGGCAGATCCATCGGGCAGTCGTTTGTTATGCTCCCTTCAATTATTGGGATTGGTGAGAGGAGGTTTTTTGCTATAGTCTCGACAATCTTTGTCTTTGCCTGGCCGATTTGCCCAATTAGAAATATGTCATGCTGTGACAGGATAGCCCTGTCAAGTGCGGGCACGACGTCGTCGTCGTATCCGAGAATCTCCGGATATTTCTTGCCGCCGCCCTTCATTAGTGCGATTAGGTTTGTTCGCATCTGTTCTTTTGCGCTTACTGGCTTGTAGTTGATCTCCAAGAGATCTCGTATCGTTTTGATCTCCGCGTGGTCTTCTGGCAGCCCTGCCTTGATTTGGGTGTATTTTGGCTCCGTGCTGTAAGAGCGTGCCACCAGTTCCTGAACTTCTCCCAACGTTTCTTTTATGGTGGCTTCATCTTAAAATATTACTCAGATGCCCTTGGATTACGAAGTAGGGTTTTTATCGGGGCCGAAATGATTTCTCAATACTTGTCCGTACAAGACTATAGACACATTGTTAGAATTGTGGGAAAAGACATCCCAGGAGATAAAAAGCTCTCAGTAGGCCTCACCCACATAAAAGGGGTAGGCTACAATTACGCAAACGCCCTCATTGGTGTGCTTGGTCTCAACCCAAACAGCAACATCGGTTTTCTTACGGAAACCCAGGTAGGACAAATTGAAAAGGCCCTAAAGGATCCAGTATCGATTAACTTCCCAAGTTGGATTTACAACAGAAGAAAGGACGTGGAAACCGGCACAAACACCCATCTTATCACATCAGACGTTGCATTTACAGTTAGAAATGATATTGAAAGAGAAAAGCTCTCAAACAGCTGGAGGGGCTTTCGTCATACTTATGGATTAAAGGTCAGGGGCCAAAGAACCCGTACAACCGGACGCAAGGGGGCATCTGTCGGAGTAAAGAAGGGAGGTAAAGTGCTTCCAGCAGGCGTGGCACCGGCAGAGGGCGCAGCTGCAGCACCGGCGGCAGCAGGGGCTGCACCAGCAGCTGCAGCACCGGCGGCAGGTACCAAGCCAGCAGCAGGTGCCAAGCCAGCGGCCGCAGCAGCTAAACCCGCAGCGGCGCCAGCAGCAAAGCCAGCAGGCGATGCAAAGGCAAAGAAATAGGTGAAGTGAAATGGGAGATCCACATTATCCTAGCAGAGTTTGGAGAAAACCAAAGCGTCCACTAAATTATGACTTTATGATGGAGGACCTCAATACACTTGGAATGTATGGCCTCAAAAACAAAAGAGAGCTTTGGAAGGCAAGAACTGAGCTATCAAGGGTAAGACACCAAGCAAGATCCCTTTTAGCATTAAGACAAGAAGAAAGAGAACAAAAAGAGCCCGTCCTGATGAACTCGCTTGCAAGAATCGGACTAGTAAAAGAAGGCGCTACACTCGATGACGTTTTGAACTTGGGAATTAACGACCTGCTTTCGCGAAGACTTCAAACAATAGTACAAAGAAAGTTTTCGTTCAAAACTCCGTACCAGGCAAGACAGGCAATAGTCCACGGCCACGTAACAATAGGAGACAGGGTAATCACGGTTCCGTCGTATATTGTCAATGTAAAAGAGGAACCAACCGTTGAGATATCACCAAAATTCAAGGTGCAAAGCTCGCCTCCACCAGCACCAGAACCGACACAACAAGAAGCTGCGCCGGAGCCGCAAAACTAAGTCATCTCTAAATACTTGATTTTTGTAAAATATTTCAGAAAATGTGTTCTATTATCGGCTATTATGGTGATGGTCCCGCTGCCCCGATTTTGGTCAAGGGCCTCAAAAGAATGGAGTACCGCGGTTATGACAGCGTCGGTGTTGCAACAAAATCAGATGACATCCTAGTCAAAAAGGGAGTCGGCAAGGTTTCAGAGGTAAACAATGCACTACACCTCGACTCGCTTCCAGGAAACATCGGCATTGGCCACACACGCTGGGCAACGCACGGAAACGTAACGGATGTCAATGCGCACCCGCACCCGAGCAGCTCCGGCAAACTCGCCATAGTACACAACGGCATAATTGAAAACTATGACGAGCTAAAGGAAGGCCTGCAGGAAAAAGGCTACAGCTTCAAGAGCCAGACGGACAGCGAGGTGATTGCGAATCTGCTGCAGTTCAATTTTGATCAGAACCATGACATAAGAAAATCCATCATGGAGACGGTATCAAAGCTCAAAGGACATTATGCATTTGTCGCAATGTTCGAAAATGGAACGCTTGCGGCGGCAAGGTACCACGAGCCGCTCATAATTGGGATCGGCAAGACCGGATTCTTTTTGTCAAGCGATGTACTTGGGTTTATCGAAAAGACAGACGACGCGATCTATCTCGACAACGGCGAGCTTGTGATTCTTGACAAGGCAGGGATTCAGATCTATGACTTTGCTGGACAACTCGTCAAGCACCAGGTGACAAAGGTTTCAAAAGAGTTTGCTGACGCATACAAGGGGGACTATGCACACTTTACCCTAAAGGAGATATCAGAACAGCCAGATACAATGATCCAAGCTGGGGAAAACTCTAGAGACGCAATAAACAGCGCGGCTGATTTTATCAAGGTCTCAAAAAACATCTACGTCACAGGCAGTGGAACCAGCTACAATGCCGCGCTTGTGGCCAAGTACCTTTGGCAAAAGTACGCAAGGGTAAAAGTTGAGCCCATAATATCAAGCGAGGTCTCGTTTTCGCCCGACGCAATAGAGCCAAATTCCATTTTGATTGCCATATCTCAAAGCGGTGAAAGCGCCGATGTGCTAGAAGCAGTAAACATCGCAAAAAAATCAGGCGCAAAGATCCTCTCAATAGTGAACATACTGACCTCGTCTCTTGCCCAAGAATCGTCACTGGTCTTGGGGATGAACTGCGGCCCCGAGATAGGGGTCGCTGCAACAAAGAGCTTCACGTCGCAGCTTAGCATAATCTACAAGATAACCGAAAAACTCTGCGATGGTTGCATCAAGCTCGACGGCGACAAGATTTCAAAGTCGGTCGCAAAGGTTCTTGCCGACCAGACAAAGATAAAGCGGATTGCAAGGGAGCTAAAGGACATACAGGACATATACATACTTGGTAGAGCCGTGCACTATCCGATTGCCACCGAGTCTGCGCTAAAGCTAAAGGAGCTTGCGTACATTCATGCGGAGGGGATTCCTGGCGGCGAGCTAAAGCACGGGCCGCTTGCACTGATGGATTCTAGCGTGTATGTCATTATCATCAACCCAAACGACTTTACCTATTCCGATACCCTGACTAGCGCCAGGGAGATAAAGGCAAGGGGCGCAAAGATAATTGGAATCTCCGACAAGCCAAGCGATGTCTATGACCATTGGATAGAGATCCCAACCGTTGACGAAGCGTTCTATCCCCTTATCGAGATAGTCCCTATTCAGCTGCTGTCGTATTATTCGGCAATCGAAAAGAACACGGATCCGGACTATCCAAGAAACCTGGCAAAGTCAGTCACTGTGAAATAATTTCCCTATACTGCTTTTCTGTCAGCTCCAAGAGCCCTTTGGAGTCGATTCCGACCTTTAGCATCGCGGCAAGGGATGCGCCTCCTGCGCCCACGCCCTCCTTTACAAATCCGTCCGAAAACGCACGCAGGCCGTCTATTTTGGAATCGCCCAGCGCGAGACTGACAGAAAATATCGGTATCTGCTCTATCTGGTCTATGGTGTCCACGAGGTTTGCCGTCTTGTCATTTATGATATAAGATGTGGTTGCAATTGCGAGATTTTCCTTGTTGTATCCAGTATGTTTTGCTACTGCCATGACTGCTGCCATTTGGGTTCCCCCCGCAAGTATTACCTTTGTCTGCAAAGATGCCGTACCAATTATTCCGGCCACGGTTGCAAGCATCGGGTCTCCTGCGTTTGCCAGGACCTCGAATGGATCCCGAGAATTTATCCGACGTGCGGCAGAATTTGCAATGTCGGCCTTTAATGATGTCGGGTTTTCCTGCATGCTGCTGCTTACCTGGCCGTCTATTCCAAGCGATGTCAGGACTGCTTGGGCAGTGGTGGTACCACCTGGGATGCTTTCGCCGATCACCAAACAGTCGGTGGTGGAGCCAAGCGAGCGGCCGATCATTCTGCCATGTTCTACTGCACGCATCACCGAATCCAAAGACATTGCCGGCTCGACTGCAATGTTTTTTCCGTACGGCAGGCCTGTCTCAAAGTACGGCAGATTTGGCAGGATCTTGCTTCCTGCGTTTATCACAATGTTTGGGATGCTTGCAGACTCCAGTGCCGTTTTTGTAACAAGCGCCGGCGTCGGCTTGCCGTCAGGCGTCATCGGGATTATGTTTATGCACTTGCAGTATCCAAAGTTGAGAAATTCTGCGTCCGCCGGTGGCGTATACTGGAGCAGTGCTGGGTTCTTTCCTGCCACCGTGATTCCAGGTATGGTACACGTATCGGTATATGATATTGCCAGGGAAAAGAGGAATCTTTTCTTTTGCAGAGATTCTAGGAATTCCGATCCCCTTTTTTCGTCGCCTAGAATTTTGATGTCTTTGTGCAATTAGCTGATTCCCATCATCTCTAAGAATTCCTGCTCGGTCCTTGGCTGCAGCACAAAGTTCATTCTTTTTTGGTTCCCAAGCGTCTCAGTGGGCGCAGAGCCGTAGTTGTGCCCCGGATATATCACCAGAGAGTCGTCAAGCTTTTGCAAAACGTCTATCAGACTATGGTACAGTTCCCTTGCATCGCCTCCCGGAAGGTCGACGCGTCCGCATGCCCCCACAAACAACGTATCGCCAGTAAAGATCTTGCCGTCGCCGACAAGGCACATGCTGTCCTTTGAGTGGCCCGGCGTGTGCAGGACTGTCAGCTCCGAGTTTCCAAACCTTATCTTGTCACCATCAGATACTTCGATGTCGTGCTTTATGGTGGAGATCTTGTACTGGATTATTGGGGCTTTGGTCTGCTCTGCCATGGCTGCGTTTCCTATCGTGTGATCAAAGTGGTAGTGGGTGTTTACAATGTATTTTATTGATAGGCCGTTTTTTTCTATGATTCTTGTAAGATCGTCGAGGTTCCACGACGGATCAATTATTATTGCCTCGCTTGTGTCCTTGTCCTCTACAATGTAGGTAAAGTTCTGCATGTTGCCTACCTCGATTTGATGCACCTTCATAGTACGCCCATTTCCGCCTCTGGCGGAATCCCTATCTTTTCTACAAAAATTGTTCCACAAAGGTCTTTTCTTTTTGGCATGCCTCTTTTCATCTTGTGAAATGTCACCGTGACGTCTGCCCTGACGTACTTGTCGGCAGTCTCACCGGTGTCTGGATCGAGGCCTGTTGGTACATCCACTGCTATTTTGAAGGCGTCCGTCTTGTTAATGAGATCTATTGCAGACGACTGCGGCTCGCGGATTGTGCCGGATATTCCAGTTCCAAGGATTCCATCAACTATTATATCTACATCAAAATTTGATGCGTCTTCTGCGCCAAATCCAAGCTGGACTGATTTCATCTTTTCAAGGATTTGCCAGTTCGTCCTGCACTCCATGGTCTTGATGTCTTGCGGGTTCCCAAGCAGAACCACTATTACCTTTGCTCCGTATCCTGCCAGGTGCCTTGCCACAACAAGCGCATCGCCGCCGTTGTTGCCAAGACCTGCAAAGACTAGTACCTTTTTTGACTCAATGTCTGGAAATTTTGTCACGATGTGCTTTACCATCGACGCGCCGGCGTTTTCCATCATGAGCTGGCGCGGAAAGCCCATCTGGTGGCCGTTTTCCTCGATTTGGTACATTTGCTTTACGGTTATTTCCATGATATGACCAGTTTTAGACATCAAATAAATTTTAACTGCAAAAACAACTTTATGCTGGTTTTTCGTGGTGGATTCATGTTGGATTCGACAAAGCGATCACTTGGAAAAATTTCAAAATCGCTCGAATCAAGTCTTGAGGAACGTGAGAACCTCATCAAAAACACAAGGCAGATAGTGATTTTGTGCAGCGAGGCCATAATCGAATGCCACAAAAAAGACACCTCGGCAGCTGCAAAAAAGATCCAGACTGCTAGGAAGCTGCTAGAGCAGTACCGAAAAAAGGCAGACGGCGACCTCTACAAATATCTGATGATGCCAGAACAAGAGTTTGTCGAAGCTGTTTCGCTGCTATCTATTCTCCAAGGAAAACCGGTTCCCGGCGTCGAGTCACTCAAGGTAAGGGACGAACCGTATGTTCTAGGATTGATCGACTGCATTGGCGAGCTCCGGCGAAACGTCTACGACAAGATACGGACGGGAAAGGCAGGCGAGGCAAAGAAGATCTTTGACACGATGGACGAGCTGTACCTGCAGCTGTATCCGCTTGCGTATTTTGACAAGATAGTAAAAGAGGTAAGAAAGAAGCTAGACGTCGCAAGAATCCTAGTGGAAGAGACCAGAATGGCGATTACTGAGGAGATCAGGCGCTCAGAACTGATCAAAAGCATGAAGTCCAAAAAGTAGATTCACAGATTACAGTTTAAGGTGTATTTTGATTTTTTCGCAAGTCGTGCGGCAGCCTTGGCTTTTTTGTATTCATCATATTTTTTCGTACCTTCCAACATAGCTTCGTATGTAATCTTGGCAATATGTCGCAGTTCGGCCTTTTTTTGTTCACTGAGTTCTTCCATTGTTACCTGCTCCCATATTCGTCCTCAGCTTGTTTATATTTTTCTGCAAATTCTTGATAATGAAATTTTGCTTCGAGTTTGTTACTAAACAAAATGTAGATGACATTACCCACACGTGTCAATCTTATCGAAGTTGTTCCAACGTCATATTCGCTAGATTCGATATCACTATTCATTGACATCATTACCACAATCAAAGGTAAAGCGGATCCTGATCAAACCCCACCCACATCAGATAAGGATGCAATCGATCGAAATACATTTGCTCAGGAGAGAACAATTGGTGCAATTTCGACATGAAAAATAATTAGGTGCGGGAAGTGGGATTTGAACCCACGAAATCCTAAGATACTAGCCCCTCAAGCTAGCGCCGTTGGCCAGGCTTGGCAACTCCCGCAGCAAAACTCCATGGTTGGTTTTTATAACCTTACTTACTTTTCCACTTCGTGTTAATTCCGGTAAGATGTTTTACATGTGGGAATCTAATCGCCGACAAATACGAGGAATACCAAAACAGGGTAAAGTCAGGCGAGGAGCCATCCAAGATTTTAGACTCTCTAGGTTTCAAAAGATATTGCTGTAGAAGGATGATGCTGACAACGGTCGAAACGATTCAACAGATCATTCCGTTTTACGAGGCAATTCAAAGGCGATACTTGGAAGTCCAATCTGAGTTAGAGTAGCTTGCCGCAGATCACGTCGGTAAGAGGCAGACTGGTTTACAATAGCAGGGGCAGCAAGACAATAGAGATAGACGTAATTTCCGACAAAAAGCACCTTGGTCGAGCCTGCGCGCCGTCCGGGGCAAGCGTCGGAAAACACGAGGCCCAGAGCTTTGCGGAAAACAGGCCGGAAAAAAGCCTCCAAGTTCTCAACAAAAATCTCAAAAGATTTGTCGGCCTCGAATCAGACGACCTCAAGTCAATCCAGAGAGAGCTGCGAAAAATAGACAAGACCTCAAACTATTCCAAGATAGGGGGGGCGGCGGCATATGCCCTTACCATTGCCTCTGTGGACTCTGCCGCAAAGGCACTAGGCGAGCCGATGTTCAAGGTCATATCACATACAAAGAAATGGAGATTTCCGTTTCCGCTAGGAAACATTTTGGGCGGTGGTGCACATGCCGGTCCCGGCACGCCCGACATCCAGGAGATTCTTGTATGCTCGATTGGTGCAAAGACGCCAAGGGAGTCAATTGAGAGGAACTTGGAAGTACATAGGGAGCTCGGAAAAGTTTTGCAAAGAGACAACCCACGTTTTACAAACGGCAGGGGTGACGAGGGCGGGTGGGCGCCGGACCTTGACAATGAAAGGGCATTGGAACTATCTGCGCAGGCAATAGAAAACCTAGGATACACACTTGGAAAAGAGGTTGCGCTCGGCGTGGATTTTGCGTCATCTACACAATGGGACGAAGAAAAGAAAAAGTACGTCTACGACAGGGCCGGCTTTGAGAACACGCCGGAAGAACAGATAGACTTTGCGGCAGGAATCATAGAAAAATACAAGCTGGTCTACGCGGAAGACGCAGTGCATGAGGAGGCGTTTTCCGACATGGCAAAGCTTGCAAAAAAGTTCCCAAAAACTCTGATCACCGGAGACGACATCACCGTAACGAACGCAAAAATCCTCAAAAAGGCAATCTCAAAAAAGGCCTGCAACGCAGCAATACTCAAGGTAAACCAGGCTGGAAGCCTCTATGACGCGCTGGAGTTTGCAGAGGTGGCCACAAAAAACAGGATTCGTCTAATCACCTCGCACAGATCGGGCGAGTCTGTCGATTCTCAGATAACGCACATCGGAATTGCTACCGGCTCCAAAATGCTAAAGGTCGGAGTGGTCGGCGGCGAAAGAGTGGCAAAACTAAACGAGATTATCAGATTATCAGAGCATAACTTAATACATGGTATGGCCGAGGTTTAAAATCGCTATGAGTCAGCAGGCAGAAAGCCAAGACATCAAAAAGAAGATACTTTCCACAGGAATCAGAGTGGGAACTACGGTCAAGACCACGTTCATGCAGCCTTTCATCACAAAGGCAAGCCCAGAAGGCCTCTACATGATAGACCTTGACAAAACCCTGACCAGAATAAAGACTGCCGCAAAGTTTGCTAACAGAATAGACGCAGAAAAGATTCTTGTCTGCTCTGGAAGGGAATACGCCACCACGCCGATTGAGAGATTCTGCGAGATGACCGGAACGAGAAAGATGCTTGGGAGATTCATGCCAGGAACCCTGACAAACCCGTCGCTCCCATACTACACCGAGCCAAAGCTCGTCATAATTTCCGACCCACAGGTTGACTCACAGGCAATAATCGAGGCGACAAACGCCGGAATCCCGGTAATCGGAATATCAAACACAGACAACATCACATCGATGATAGATGTCGTAATACCTGCAAACAACCGGGGACGCAAGTCACTTGCCACAGTTTTCTGGCTGCTGGCAAGAGAGATGCTTATCGAAAGAAAGCAGCTTGGCGAAAACGACCCAATGAAGTACGAAATCGATGACTTTGAGACAAAGATTTCAGAAGAAGAAATGGAATAGTCGCAATCTAGATTAATAATACCAGATCAACCATACCAGTCATGCGCATCAGAACACCGGCAGTTGCTGGCATGTTCTATCCGAAGGAAAAGGCCGAACTGGAAGACTCGATTTCACAGTGCATATCACACAAGTACGGCCCTGGAAAAACGCCATACCAAGACAAGATTTACGGCGCAATATGCCCCCATGCAGGCTACATGTATTCCGGACCTGTCGCGACCCACTCGTTTTCTTCCATATCGAACCAGGACTTTGAGCTTGCAGTGATTTTGGGCCCAAACCACTGGGGCATAGGGTGCAACATCGCAACCATGAAGGACTGCTCCTGGCAGACGCCGCTTGGAGATGTGGAGGTGGACTCTGAAGCTGCAGAAATCGTAAACGGCGAGACAAAGCTTATCGAGATAGACTATTTTTCGCACACCCGCGACCACAGCATCGAAGTCCAGATCCCAATGCTGCAATATTACAAAAAATCGTTCAAGATCCTTCCAATAATACTAAACGCGCAGGACTATGAGTTTGCACTCGAGGTTGGTTCTGCCATTGCAAAGCTTGCAAAAAAGAAAAAATCCATAATCATAGGCTCCTCAGACTTTACCCATTATGAGGAAAACGAATACGCGCACAAGCAGGACAAAGCTTTGATAGAGCCAATACTGGAAATGAACGTGGAAGAATTCTACAACACACTACAACAAAGGAGGGTGAGCGCGTGTGGATACGGAGCAATTGCCTCGACCATGGTTGCGTGCAAAAAGCTCGGGGCAAGCAAGGGCAGGCTTTTGCAGTACGCCACCAGCGGTGACATTGCCGGCGACAAGAGCTCCGTTGTCGGATACGCCTCGATAGCATTCGTTTGAAATCCACATCGTCTGCTCCTGCCAAGGTCATACTTTTTGGCGAGCACTTTGTCGTGTACGGCGGAAAGGCGGTGCTGTGCTCCATAAACAAAAGAATCACCGCAGAATCCGAGCTTGTAAAAGGCGATAAAATTGAGGTATCGTCCTCACTTGGCTCCATTACCGTTCCAAAGAATGTCGATATCAAAACAGTCGATTCCGTGTTTAGGCCGGTGGTTTTTCTTGCACAGAAAATCCTCGGGCAGTTCAAGTCCGATTCCGGAATAAAGATATCGATTACGTCTGAGATTCCGGCAGGCGTTGGCCTCGGTTCGTCGTCTGCGTGCTGTGTTGCAGCCGCAGGCTCGATTCTGGGACTTTTCTCATCGCCGTCAAAAAAAGAGATGCTAGATCTCGCAATAGATGCGGAAAGAACCGTTTTTGAGAACGCCTCCGGCGCAGATTCGAACATTTGCGTGTATGGCGGAATAATGGAATACAGCAAAAACGGAGTCGCAAGGCTTGAGCTAAAGCCGACGTTTAAGCTCGTGATTGTAAACTCCAAGGTAACTCATTCCACTAGCGAGGTGGTAGCGAGGGTAAGAAAGTTCAAAGAAAGAGAGACTAGTATGTTTTCTACGCTTTGCGACAACGAAGCCGCACTTGTTGAAGAGGCACTCAATGCCCTAAAGAAAAACGACGTAAGAACACTTGGGCAGAAGATGCTGGTAAACCAGGCCCACCTTGAGAGGATCGGCGTATCAAATGAAACTCTGAACTCCATGGTTGATTCTGTGAGGGATGTTGCTTATGGCGCAAAGATAACGGGTGCGGGAGACGGTGGATGCGTCATCGCGCTTGTGGACGGCAAGAATCTTGACAAAACATTGGGTGTGCTGCGTTCAAAAAATTACGAGTGTTTTGCGGCAGACTTGGATGATGCTGGAGCAGTCGTCAGCCCCAAACCATAATTGTCAGGCGTTTTTTGTGCATGCCTATACTTTTTAATTGCCTGTTTTTTCAGAGACTTCATGATCCTCATCAAGCTTGGAGGCTCGATAATTACAAACAAGGAACGGCCGCTTTCTCCAAGAATCGCAACCATACAGAAAATCGCAAGACAGTTAAAAAGAATCAGAGAGCCAACCGTAATAGTTCATGGCGGCGGCTCGTTTGGCCACTACTGGTCAGTCAGGTACGACATGCACACAAAGCCTGCAAGATACGACATGCACGGAGTTGCAGTGGTCAAAAACTCGATGGTTGAGCTAAACAAAATAATTCTTGACTGCCTTGCGAAGGCAAGGCTAAATCCGTACTGCCTTCCGCCCACAGACTTTATGTCAGGCAACAAGCCGATTGCTGGAAAAATTAAAGAGGTAAAAAAAATCGCCCAGTCCGGCCTTGTTCCCGTTACATTTGGCGACGCGTTATGGTATGGAGGAGGAAAATCCTACATCCTATCGGGCGACAAGATAATGAGAATCCTTGCCAAAGTACTAAGACCAAGGCTTTCCATTTTTGTCCTAAATGTTGATGGCCTGTATTCCGATTTTAAGAAAAAGGACCTTATCCACCAGATGAAAGGTGGTGCCGTCTCAATAGATGATATACCGATGGATGTCACAGGTGGCATGAGACGCAAAGTCGAAGAGGCGACAAGGATTTCAAGAATGGGGCTGCCCGTATTCTTTGTAAACGGAAACAAGCCGGAGCGAATCGTCGCCGCTGTCCAAAAGGCAAAGTACGATGGGACATTGTTTCGGGGCAAGTAAATGACAGAGATGCTTGTTTTAGTTGACAGCGATGACAACCCAATTGGGTTTGAGGAAAAGGTAAAGTGCCATCTACCGCAGGGCAAGCTGCACCGCGCATTTACCGTTCTTTTATTCGACAAAGCCGGCAGGCTCCTGCTCACAAGGCGAAGCAAGAGCAAGATGCTCTGGCCTGGCGACTGGGACGGAACAGTGGCAAGCCACCCGCGAAAGACTGAGACGTATGTTTCGTCCGCTGAGCGCCGGCTTCCCGAGGAGCTTGGCTCGGGCTGCAGGCTGGACTACCTCTTCAAGTTCGAGTATCATGTCCCGTACAAGGACATCGGCTCTGAAAACGAGGTCTGCGGAACGCTGATTGGCCAAATAGACGAGTCCTTCAAGCTAAAGCTCGTCGAAGACGAGATAAGTGAGGCCAAGTTTGCCGACAGCGGCGAGCTGTTCTCCGACTTGGAGAAAAACCCGCAGAGCTACTGCCCCTGGATGATAGTTGCGCTGTATTTTCTTTCAGAGTCCGATCCCATGATGATTGAAAAGCACAAAAAGATCTTTGATAAATGGATGAGAGATGAGTTCAGAGAAACCCTGGAAAAGTCACTCAGGTATCATTTTCCCACAAACGACTGGAGATTGGTAAAATGACTGCAACCCTTCCAAAAAACGCAAAGGCAGTAAACAAGTACCTAGGAAAAAAACTCGGCGGAAAACCTGCCGAGCTGTACAAGGCATCGGCGCACCTCATAGTAAACGGAGGCAAGAGGCTCAGGCCGTACCTTGTCATCAAGAGCTGCCAGATGCTCGGTGGCTCCATCCAAAAGGCAATGCCGGCAGCTGCCGCAATAGAGATGATTCACAATTTCACCCTAGTCCACGACGACATCATGGACAACGACGAGATGAGACACGGTGTTCCAACGGTCCACACAAAATACGGTATGCCCCTTGCCATTTTGGCAGGGGATGTCTTGTTCTCAAAGGCTTTTGAGACCATATCTACTGATAATGTTCCAAATCTGCAGATCTCATCAAGATTGGTAGCAAGGCTTGCAAAGGCCTGCGTCGACGTGTGCGAGGGCCAGGTGCTTGACATCAGGATGGCCGAGGGAAAAAAAATCCCATCAAAATCAGAATACATAACCATGATAGAAAAAAAGACGTCAGCCCTCTTTGAGGTCTCATGTGCAATGGGCGCAATTTGCGCAGGCGCAAAGCCAAGAGACATTGGGAACCTAGCCTCGTTTGGAAGAAACCTTGGCGTTTCGTTCCAGATTACTGATGATTACATAGGGGTTCTTGGCGATCCCAAGATGACAAAAAAGCCGGTGGGAAACGACCTGCGCGAGGGCAAAAAGTCGTTGCCAATACTCATGGCGATTCAAAAGGCAGACCCCAAATCAAAAAAGGCCATTCTCAAGGTTTTTGGAAATCCCAGGGCGGCAAAAAAAGACATCATATCTGCAGTAAATGTAATGCGTTCGCTTGACATCGAAGATGATGTAAGGGAGCAGGCACTTGCATATGCAGAAAAGGCAAAGAGATCGCTTTTGCCGTATTCGGGCCCTGCCAAAAAAGAGATGATAGCGCTTTTGGATTTTGTCGTGACAAGGAGTCTCTGATGGGCGAGGATCTCAAGGAAAAAATTCGCAAGCTAGCTCTGCAAAACGCAATAGAGCACGGCGGAAAGACCCAGGACAAGATAGTCCTCTCAAAGATTTTGGGCCAAGAGCCGTCGCTGCGAACCCAAGTAAAGGAGATAATGCCGGAAATAACACAAATTGTAGTTTCGGTAAACAAAATGTCCTCCGACGAGCAGCGACGCCAGGCAGAGGCAGAGTTTCCCGAACTGCTGGCAGAAAAGCCAAAAAGACAAGAAGAGCGTGAGGGCCTACCGCCACTGGATGGGGCTGAACATGGAAAGGTCGTGACAAGGTTTCCGCCAGAGCCTAATGGGTACCCCCACATAGGACACGCAAAGGCCGCAATAATCGACGAGGAGTATGCAAAAATGTACGGAGGGAGTCTGATCCTGCGGTTTGATGACACCAACCCAGAGGCAGAGCGTCTTGAGTATTATGCCGCAATAAAGGTGGGCCTTGATTGGCTCGAAGTCAGGTACGACCGTGTCAAAAACACCTCCGACGACATAGAGCTGCTGTACAAAAAAGGCCAAGAGATGTTAAGCGGAAACTATGTGTACGTGTGCACCTGCAAGCAGGAGACCATCTCGCAGAACAGGCGCGATATGAAGCCGTGCAAGTGCAGCATGGGAGACCTTGGGCAAAACCAGGAAAGATGGGACAAGATGTTTGCAAAATACAAGCAGGGTGACGCAATAGTCCGCTTCCGCGGCGACATGGCATCAGAAAACACTGTGATGCGCGATCCGGTGATGTTTAGAATAATAGATACAAAACACCCGCTCCTCGGAGACAGATACAGGGTCTGGCCCAGCTATGACTTTGCGGTTGCAATCGAGGACAGCATCGATGGCGTGACGCACGCATTTAGGACCAAAGAGTACGAGCTGAGAAACGAGCTGTACTATTCCATTTTGGACAGGTTGAGGATGAGAAAGCCAAAGGTGATCGAGTTCTCCAGGCTCGGATTTGAGGGAATGCCGGTGTCAAAGAGGATTCTGCGGCCTCTGATCGAGGAGGGAAAGGTCTCCGGATATGACGACCCAAGGCTCCCGACGCTGGAATCCATGAAGCGGCGCGGCATAAGGCCTGCGGCAATACGCAAGTTCGTCCTGTCCTTGGGATTTACAAAGGCAGACACGTTAGCACCATTTGAGACGTTAGAGTCGTTTAACCGAAAATTAGTAGACCCTGAAAGCATCCGGCTGCACATGGTCAAAAATCCTGCGTCGATAAAGATCCGCGGCCTTCCAAGCGTCGTTACCATGCCAAACCACCCTACAAAGGACATGGGTACAAGAACTGTCGAGCTTGGCGAGGATTTTTACGTAGAGGAAGAAGACATTGCAAACCTAAAGCCCGGCGACAAGGTTCGCCTGATGGGCCTTGGCAACATCAAAATAACAGGAATCGATCCCGCGGGGGGCGAGTTTGCGGGCGACGAGCTTGCAGGTGACATACCAAAGATTCACTGGGTTGCACAAAAAAACGCCCAGAAGATAAAGATACTCGTTCCAAGCCAGCTGTTTTTTGGCGAGCAGTTCAACGAAAGGAGTCTAGAGGAGATCAACGTTTTTACAGAGCCTCATTATTCAGAGCTAAAAGAGGGAAAGGAGATTCAGTTCGTAAGATTCGGATACTGCAGAAAGGACTCGATGTTGCAGGCAATTTACACGCACAAGTGATGATATAATGAAGATCGGCAGGTTTTTGATTTCGGGCAAGGAAACTTATGGGTTCGTAAAAAACGACAGAATCGCGACAAAAGAGGAGATATTATCGAAGACAGGAATTCCGATTCCGCTTGGCATCAAGGAGTTTTTGTTCGATGGATGGTACGAGGAGGTCGCATCCCACAAGCCGAGCCTTGACTATTCCGTGAAATTATCCGACGCAAAGATCCTAGCACCAATTCCAAACCCGCCAAAGGTCATCTGCCTTGCATTCAACTACATCGACCACGCACAAGAGCAAAACCTCACGCCGCCAAAGGATCCTGCCATCGTGCTCATTCCGCGCACTACGCTAAACGGCACCGGCTCTGAGATAATCTGTCCAAGATTTGTAAAGCAGCTTGACTATGAGGTCGAGCTTGCAATGGTAATTGGCAAAAACTGCAAAAACGTCGACGAAAAGGACGCAATGGACAAGGTTTTTGGATACATGGTCTTCAATGATGTGTCTGCCAGGGACATCCAGGCACAGGACAAGCAGTTTGGCAGGGCAAAGGGATTTGACACGTTTGCGCCGTGTGGCCCCTGGATCACCACCGCGGACGAGATTCCAGATCCCCAGAATCTCAGGCTAAAGACCAAGGTAAATGGCGTTTTGCGGCAGGACTCGACTACATCAAATATGTTCATCAGGATTCCCTCAATAGTCTCAAAGCTCAGCAAGGTAATGACGCTTGAGAAAGGTGACATCATATCTACTGGCACGCCTGCAGGAGTCATGCTCAACAAGCCAGACGCCGTATATTTGAGGGACGGCGACAGGATCGAAATGGAAATAGAGGGACTTGGAAAACTGGAAAACACCGTACAATTTATTCAGTAAAATTATTAACAATTGGAATCAAGCATCAATTATGGGGAAGATCATCGTCGGAAAGACATCAGACATCTCACCGGGAAAGATGCAAAAGGTAAGCGTTGACGGGCGCGACATTTTGGTTGCAAACATCGATGGAAGTTTTTATGCGTGTGACGACACCTGCACACATGCAGGCGCCAGCCTGGCTGAAGGAACCCTTGAGGGAAGTGTGATTACCTGCGGATGGCACGGCGCCAAGTTCAACTGCACAAGCGGCAAGCTCGAAAAGTTCCCAGCAAAAATCAAGGATTTGAAACCATACAAAACCGTAGTAGAAGCGGACAACGTTTTTGTTGAAGTGTAGAATAGGGTAGACGATGGTGGACAAAAAGGCTCAAAACCAAAAAGCGTTCGAGGCAGCATTGCAGACACTGACGCAGGTTGCCGCAAACCCGACCACCCCCAAAAACATCAAAAAAGGACTCACGGATCTGGTAGGGGACCTCAAAAACGACGCCGAGCCGATTTCGATAAGGGCCGCAAACGCCATCAGCAGACTGGACGACATAACGCAGGACCCAAACCTGCCCTCATATGTCAGGGTCACCTTATGGCAGGCAGTATCCTCACTCGAAAATATAAGGGAATAAATTTCTCAAAGGCCGATTCGTATCGTTGAAAATCGAGGAATATCTTGCGTCCTTGCCCCCGTCAATAATGACAGGAGAAGATGTGCAGCTTCGAGACGAGTCGATTCGCGACATATTCAGGTTTGCTGACCTTGGCAATGACGATACGTTTTACCACCTGGGGTGCGGCAGCGGAAGCAGCCTCGCAATTGCTTTGAGCGAGTTTTCGGCAAAAAAGGCAGTCGGAATAGAAAAAGACGCACTTAAAGTGGCCGAGGCAAAAAATCTGCTCAAAGAAAAAAAGCTTAGCGCCGAAATAAGACACCAAGACATTGTCGATTCTGATCTGTCCGATGCGACATTGATTCTTTTCTGGTTTTCAGATGTGGCTATTACGGAAAAAATGTTTACAAAATTTTTGAATCTGAGTCCGGGCTGCAGAATAATTACGATATTTGATCCGCTGCCGGGAGTACTTCCACAAAAGGTAAGCTTTCCATATCTATTGCACAGGGTTCCGTTCACATACGCCAAAAGCATGAAAGAGCAGCTCACCAAAATTTTCGAGACAGAGTGCATCGATTTTACCACCGCCTGGGAGTTTGCCGAAAGATACACCAGGGCAATAGGGTCGCCCGATGCCGGCAACGACAGGTTCCTCACCATACTCCAGGCCGTGATGATATGGATAAACGCAAGAAATCTCGGCCTGTCATGTACTAAGGAGGTTCCGGCCCCCATCAAGGCATACGCGGAGATCTTGCAGAACTTTTTCAACATCGAGGTAAACCACCTCATAAAATGAATCTGGCGCGATCCTTTTATTTTATAAAAGTAAACTAGAGGTGTGAACGGCACAATTAACATCAACGTTTCGGCCACCGACTATGACAAGTCCAGCAGGGAGATAACCAGCACCCTCTCAAGGCTGGAGGAAATGGTCCACGAGACAGACGGCTTTGTCGTGACCGACTCGGAGTTTGCCTTTGGATGGCATTTCTATGTGGTATCGGTGCGCCATGACCTAGTCCAAAAGCTCTCAGAGCAGATGGGCCAGGACTTTGAGAGGCTCAAAGGCAAGGGAATCGAAAAAAAGTTCCTTTCTTGGCTTTCACAAAAAATGGAGCAAAAAAGCCTCAAGGTCAAGCTTGCCATAAAAGAGGAGATGGAGTCAAGCAAGTACGGGATTTTCTAAAATAAAAAGAAAGGGTTAGCCGGATCTGGCGTAACTTGGGTTTGCAGATATGTACGGCTTGTATGGGTCGGCGTTGTTAAGTGATTCATACATTACGTTGACTGGCTGGAATCCCAAGCAGGTAAAGGTGTATGTCTCCATCTGTGCAAAGCCTGTCTTGCCGCCCGTGGTATACCCTTCTTCTTTGTCAAACTCTGCTACAATCCTGTAGTTTGTTATGGAGCAGTCACCGTACTTTAGGGTCCTGATAGTCTGGCCTTCCTTGACAAAGTTTACGGTTACGTCAAACTGCTTGTATGGGTAGTCCTGCATAGTGGTCTTTCCGCCATACTCATATGTCTGGTCTACTGCCTCGTGCAGATACGGCGTCTCCCCCACGATTCGCTGTAAGGTAAACTCCGGTGCGACCTGTTTTGTTGTAAATCCGCCTACACTGCTGAACAGGTTGTTCGTGGTGGTGAATGCCTGAAAGTCATATGCCACGATTGCCTCCTTGAACGAAAATGTTGCCTGTGGGCGCACACCTTCTGCAAATATGTACGCGTCGTTTCCCTTTGGCGCCTCCGCCGCGGTAATCGTGTTTGTCTGGGAGATCACAACCATCGCAACCGCTGTAACTGCAAGTGCAAGAATTGAGATAGTTTTTGCCGAGATTTTATTCATTGAAAAACGTCGTTGAAAATTCGTAATAAACCATCTAAACGGTTTATCAAGGTATTATATCGGATTGTTCCAGATTTTTAAAACGTCGATGAGATAACAGTGAATCATGGTTTTAGCAGCACCTTTAGTGCGTCTGGGCTTTGCGCCTTTTCAAATGCCTCTTTGAATTTCTCCAGGGGATACGTCTTTTCGATTAGGTCATCTACAGATATTGTGCCTGAGGCCAATGCCTGTATGGCTGGCCTGAACGGCCCGCACCTGGAGCCCACAAAGGTAATCTCGTTTACTATTGTCGGCGTAAGGTCCAGCTTGTTTTTTGACGATATTGTTGATTTGAGCACTACTGTTCCCCTTGGTTTTACTAGTCTCATGGCGTCCAAGAATCCTGACTCGCTTCCGGTTGCCTCCACTACGATATCAAATGTATTTTGATCCGTTTGTGTTATCTCTTTTTTTGTCTGGATGTTGAATTTCTGCAGACGACACAATTTGTTTTCGTGGTGCCCAAAGCAGGTGATGTCTTTGTTTGTCATTTTTAGCACTCGTGCTATCAGCTGGGCAAGCCTTCCGTCTCCAAGTATAGCTATTTTGGAATCGGGGCTTATCTTTAGCTGTTCTTGTATCTCAAAGGCTGCCGCAAGCGGCTCTACGAAGACGGCCTGGGTATCTGAGACGGAATCCGGAAGTATGTGCAGGTTTTTTTCTGGCAACGTGAGAAACTCTGCAAATGCGCCGTCCCTTTTGTGTATGCCAAGGACAGTCCTAGCAGGACAGTGCCGCTCCAGCCCCCTTTGGCACATGTCGCATTTTTGACACCCTGCGTTGATTTCACCTACGACCCTTTTTCCTACAAGTTCCTTGTTTTGCGAGTCCTGTACAATGCCGACAAACTCGTGGCCCAAAACGCCGGTAAATGATGTGTATCCGCGAATCATCTCAAGGTCGGTGCCGCAGATCCCCGCAAGTGTTACTTTGACAAGTGCTTCTCCGGGCTTTGGTTGCGGATGATCGTTACGCAGTTCAAGCTTCGAGTCATCAAGGTAAAGGGCTTTCATCGTTTTGGGTGGAAAGACAGAATATTTGGTTGTTATGTGGCTTGTTCTTGGATTCTTTTTTGCGCCTCTTCAAAGGTGCACGGCATCCAGACTCTATCCAGTTCTGCGCCATTATCTATGAGCTCTTTTATGCTGATGTAACCCCATTCGGCGCACATGTCATCATTTAGGTTGACGTATCCAAAAGCCAGGTTCTCTTTTCTGTCAAGTTCCGCAACAAGCCAGTAGAAATTGACCTGTTTTAGGAGCCACCTCTGGTAGACTATTTTCTTTGGAACTGGAATCTGGTCGGTTTCGTACAGCTTTGGGATGTCATCTATGGCTAATCACCAAGCAGATTGGTTTTTGATCCTTTTTCATTTGGAGAGCACTATACCACACCGGATGATAACAAAATAGCTAATTTGCCTAGTAGACCAACAAACCTACGGTTAGTAAAAAACTATACATGATGGGTTTCAAAGTTGTATAGGACTACAGTTTTACAAAGTGAGTAAAAAGAAAACAAAAGATGTAGCAGCAAAGATAGTAAAACCAGACAGTGGGAACTATACGTTTCTTAATCCAACCCATACCAAATCAAATCCCACGTAGGAAGAGCGCCAAGGCTCGGAAACAGCTAGAAAGATAGAAAAACGACGTCACGAGTCAAGGGATACCAAGTTTCGTTACAAGTCAAAGAACGTACGGACAAAACAGGGACATTCGCCAGTGTATGAGTGAGTTGCAGAACAAGACTCGAATTATCACTTGCAGCTCTAAAGATTCTAATCTAACACTGGAGCTAGGATCGAATCTGGTGCTGCGACCGTAGGTTAGCATCGCTAAAATGTCTCAAGCATTCAGGCATATCTTTGATGAAATTTTTTCAGGAAAATTGTAGGGGCCCTCTAGGTGACCCCGATCACGGGTTTGTGTCCCTTTCACTACTGAAGGAGAATTTGTTCTTGGTTTATCCTTCAATTCTTGAGTTTTGTATGCCTAACAGAACTATTTAGCTTTTATTGAGCTATCTGTAGGCTTGCAATACACTTATCTTGATTTTTTCTTAATGATGTAAAAATAAACAAGAACTGCTGTTAGTACTATTCCTGCATATAATGTCAGAGACCAAAATAGCCAATATGGATTTTCTATTGCCGCCTTAATTGGCAAATACTCTATGTTAAGACTGTGACCACCTCCTTCATCGATCACTCCCGCTAAATATTGAAATGGAAATGGGGGATTGTTTAATGTAATACCTATGGATATTGGCAAATACCAAAATATGTTTATTATTCCAAATATAATCATCGGAATTCCTGAAAACAAAAGTTTAGTGTTCACGACAAAAAAATAAAAAAAGTTACCCTACATTAACGTAGAGATATTGTTGTACTAGGTTACTTCCACCAGTAACTTTTTGCTTCATTGCGAGAGTTAATGGATATTGGCCAGGCTTAGCATCTTCTGAAACAGTTACAACTAGGTCGATGGTGTCTGCTTGGTTGGCAGCAGCAAAACTTGAACGTTGTTTGCTAATAGTAGCGCTTACTGCTTCTGTGAATTTTGGTTTGTCTAGGTTGTGTCTGGCAATTTCTTCTTTGCCCTCTGCCGATATGAACAAATCTACGGTCAACGCAGATCCGGCTCTAATTTCTACAGGTATGGTCTTAGTTTCTCCTGGCTTCATATCGACGGATAGAGGCATGATTGCAGTGTATTTTACTTCATTAACTTTCCCAATTTCTCTTTCTTGAGCAGTGACTTCCATAAGTGGTACAACAGATATTGTCGCAGCAGCAATTATTGCAATTACTGCAAAGTGTTTTTTGCTCAACATCCGTTATCACAAATCCTCAGTTGTTCAATATCCGAATGGTAACTACCATTCCAGAAATCAGCTCTTGTGTCGGGTCCCAACCAAGTAGAATACGCAGATGTTTTTTGCGTACCTCCAATTCGGAATTCTTTGTTAGTACCTGCAGCAGTATAAGTGCATTTTTGAGTGAAGGTACCACTCATTGCATCTCCTCCTTCAATTAGGAAAAGACAGGATTTTACTTTCATCCAGTTACCCGCACTTTTTAGGTAAAGTTCTGGGCCAGTTTGGTGATCAACTAATGATCCGGTTCCGTAGATAATATTACCATTAAAGTCGATATCAGCTGCAAGTCCAACTGTACTATATGAGGTAGTGTGTGTTGGAGGATATGTAACCGAACCAGCTTTGTGGTTAGTTCTTACCCAAGCCTGATTTGCACCATCTGCACCAGAGTTATTGTCTGAAGCGTCAGAATAAAGATAGTGTACAGCACTACCCCCATTGAATGAAGCCTTGCACTTTGTAGCATTACATCCAGGACCATTAGTGGTGGCCTCACCATTAGCATATGTTGGTGACACTGTTGTCGTAGCTGCAAATGCTGGTACTATTCCCATTGTGAGAATTGCAAGTGCTAACGTACTGCTTAACAAGAAAGTCATTGGTTTGTTTTTCATAGTCATTGTTTCCTCCTACCTTCCCACCATGATATAAGACTCGCTCAGTCCTGCAAGACTCTTGGAGGAATGAGCAAACTATTTTAATGTCTAGCAGAGTGTGTTGTTTTTTATTAGCGAACCAGATTCGTCAGTTTGATTCATCTTTCTCTTATAAAATGAGATGCCGTTGTGGGTCAATCCCAGTAATTCATGACCTTCTTCACCGGTTTCTCGTTTTACAAAGTCCATTATCTCAAGAACTTCAAGATAGAGAACACAATTGTCATATGACATTTTTGAGTTTCTTGCTATGATGGACTTTTTTTCCATTCCACTTTGATAGAGGGTAACGATAAGACGTTCGAGTATGTCTAAATCCACTCTTTTCAACCGTTTTTTATATTTGATCAAACCCTACCACAATTCCGGAGACAAAAGGCCTAACTTTCCTAGCTATAAAGCGCTGCTGATGTTTTCTACTTTGACACCAAGTTTATATCAATTAAAGATACGATGTCAGGATGATATGCAGATCGCACGTATTCAATATTTGAATCATGATAAAGGTAATTTTTGTGATCGATCAAGTCGGATTCGAGGCCCGTTGTGGGCCTGAAACCGTAGATTTGTGTCCCCCAAATTTTGCAGAAATTTAGGCATGATTTTGATGGAATTTTTCCAAGAAAATTATACAGGCCCTCGAGGGGAGTCCTATCACGGGTTTGTGTCCCTTTTACCATTGAAGGATTCTTTGTTCTTGGTTTGTCCTTCAATTCTTGAGTTTTGTATACCTAACAGAACTATTTAGCTTTTTGTGACAGTTTTGAATTGATGGGGGGGTAGAAATCTATGGATTGTATGAGCAAACTAACGATTGACACTACTGAAGATTACAAGAAATATTGATTTGAGATCCATCATAAGCAACGTTATTCCAATTCCAAGCACTATTAGAAAAATAGGCAGGGTGGTGTAATAATGCCCTGTAGAACAACCAGGATTCAATTCATTGCAAATGATAGGGCCAATTGAATAAAATGATAATCCAATCAGAATTATTCCTGCTAATGTTGTGTATTTATTCGCATGAAAATGATCGTTACTAAAGATAAAAAATTTGCGAATCCTTGCTGTAGAAAAATCGGCCATAGATTTGAAAAAAATATTTTCACTTGAATATCTCGTTTTTGTTCTTTACCACAGTATGCTCCTCCTCTTCTATCGCGTCTAGCAATTTCTTTGCTTCTTGTCTGCTTATCACACCGTCGGTGATGGCAAACCTCAGTATTCTGGGAAGTGTGAGATAGCCAATACCTTCCCTTCTGCATAACCTGTGCACGAGGGTCTCGTTACTGGCAAGAGGAATACGTCGATTCTTTGCAATAACAAAACATTCTCTTTCTCCCAAGTCAAGTGAGTGGTCCGTCTTTTTCAGGTACTTGAGCTCGTCTTTTGTGAGAGCCACAAAATCTGGATCAAGATATCTGACATCAATCCTTCCCCTAGCAAGTTCTGCTTTAACAGCCTGTGGTATTACAACACCATCCGAAATCTTCTTTAGAATATCGAGCCTTCGAACCCTCGCAAAGGTGCTAAGTATGTCGGTGTCGGCAACAAACCTCATCCGTACCTTCTCTTGATCCTTGCGATCTCGCGGTCCATCTTGGAAGCATCCTCAGCCTCGATGACTCGCTTGATTCCGTAGTCTTTCAGCATCTCCTTGAATTCGACTATTCCCACATTGGCGATCTCGGCTGCCTTGCCAAGACTGACCTCGCCTTTCTTATACATCTCTATTGCAGCAGCAAGACTGAGATTTTTCTTGGAATGTAAAAATATCCTTATGGCGTCCTTTACTACATCTGATTTACTTGAATAGTAGCCAGCTTTTACCAACGCATCTATCTTCTTCTTGTCAATTTCCGGTAGATTGTAGCTTGAAGGCATGTATTATATTGATAACTATTATCATAAATAATTTGTGGTTTGCTATAACTATTTTCTAGCGAAAACGAGTAAAAATATACCGAATTGGGTTGAAACCAACACGTTTGTTTTTGATGTAAATTAAGGAACCAAACATGAAGAGTCGGTGGTTTAAGATCCCTGGTGGAACTACAACCTAGGATTTGAGTCACTTAAATTTTGCAGAAATTCAGGTATGACTTTGCTAAAATTTTTTCATGAAAATTGTAGGGGCCCTCGAGGGGCGTTGTCTAATTAGTTTGATTCCCCCAAGTTTTGTTAATGAAGAAACTAAAGACTAATCAATTTCCTTTGTTTCGATAGATCAGATTGAAGGTATTAGCACATCCTGATGATTTTATACCATTGTATCAGAAACTTAAATCTGAACGAGAGAAAAATAAGACAATGTTAGAAGCTATAGATGCAATCAAATCTCAATTAGAAAGATCCGATATTCCTCTAGGCATACACCACAAACTGAAAAACATTCCCAAATATTACATAAGTAGATACAATGTTCAAGTGTTATATCATTTCGAAATGCCAGACTCGCATAGATTGTTTTACACAATTAGAAGATCTAAGGATGGAAAGGAAGTCTTACTTTTAGAACTTTTGAATCATGATGAATATAACAAACGATTTAACTATTATAAGAAAAAATCACATTAATAAGCATAATACGATTTCGTTATATACTAGTTAGTATATAGCAAGTATATGTTAAAAACCAAGAGCACAGCTACACGAGAAACATCAACAAAAAGAGATCACTATTCTAAGATATTGATTGAAAGAAGAAAAGAGAAAATGGACAAATTCGTTCGTGATCTAGCCAAACGATATGACACAAGATTAACAACAATTCTAAAAGTGGAAGATCTTTTTAAAAAACACATAGAATTTGATTCGAGAAGTCATTTGGCACGTGAACTTCGCGGTAGTATAAAACCATCGGCGCTTAACACCATAGTAGCTCGTTTGGTTTACGACAATAAGGTACTGTACAATGATGATCATTCATTAACATGGATTGACACAAAAGGAAATACAAAACTAAATAAAGAATTTGAGAAAGCTATCGAAATCTAGCTGATGGGCGCATCTAAACAGTTTGATTCCTTTCAATGTTTCAGCTCAAATGTGTTGAGTGGTTTTCTCAAAAATCAAAAATTGTATTTAAAGGGCCCTCGAGGGACCTCATCAATTTAGTTTGATTCCCCCAAGTTTTGTTTACGATACGTGAGAAACCATATCGAGTCACATTTTTGCCTTGACTTTTGCAAGAATTCGTTCTGCGAATGTTATAGAGGTTTGAGCATTCTTTGGGCTCATCAAGTCAGGCTGGTATTCCGAAGCATTTTTGAGACCAAGCAAGAATTAGAATTGTCTTTCAACATCTTTGTATTCTTGTGGAACCAATATTCCCCGAATAAGAATAAGAACATCTATGTGTTGACCGGATGCACGCTTTGCTCTGCGGGATGTGGCTAATGCGTCAAGGGCGTTGATCGAACTATGAACTGCATTCATTACCGCATTATCATATGCTTCTTTTTGCATTGCAATTTTTGCGATTTCTAGAGAATTTACAGCCTTAATGAGATATCCGGACGCTTTTTTTGGATCTATGTCTCTAGTCATTTCAATACACTTGCTAGTTCTTTTCCACATATCAGAATATGATCATCCAAAATTGATTGTACGAGTGTATTGCCTTTCTTTTTTGACTGGAGTTGGGATTCGGAGAAAATAATATGAGAAACCTTATTTTGGAATCTTTGTGAGATCTCACGTGCCGCATCAGAAATGGCTGAAATTGAGTGATCAAGATCATTAGAGATTACCAAGACGTCTATATCACTATCATCCCGCTCTGCTCTTTTTGCTACACTGCCAAATATCACAGCGGATATGATCTTCTTTGTGCTAAGATGATTTTTGAGAATTGAAGTTACTTCATCTAGTGTTTTTTCTTCGGCTTTAAGAATAGGCTTTATTATTTTGCTTAGCACGTAACTTTTTTCGTTTAGGGATACTTGATATGCTCTGCCGACTGGCTGAATTTGCACAATACCAAATTTTTCTAGCTCATTCAATGTTTTTGATACTTCTGGATGAGATGCACCAGCATCTTCTGCTAATCCTCTAACAGTGTAGATCTTGCCTTTGTACCTAACAAGGGCACGAAGTACACTAATCGCTATCTTGTTTCCAATAACCTGTTCCAGATAATTATGTAGTCTCATGTCATTTTCCACATGGAATTAATACTTACCACATGGTAGATAAATCTACCATATAACTTTATTGATAAATTTTGCATGCGCGACATTATGGATCTCGGTTAAATGTAATGCACATCATACAAAATAATCATCGATTTACAATAGAAGTCAAATGATGGTTTGCTTGATTGGGTTGATTCCCTTTGTCAGAAATTAGGCATATCTTTGATGAAGTTTTTTCATGAAAATTGTAAGGGCCCTCGAGGGGAGCCCTATCACGGGTTTGTGTCCCTTTCACTATTGAAGCATTCGTTGTTCTTGGTTTGTCCTTCAATTCTTGGTTTTGTATACCTAACAGAACTATTTAGCTTTTTTTGATATTGGTGGGTTTGCAATATCACTAGATCTTTTATTGCAGAAAAGTAAAAATTTTATTATAAATGAGATTTACACGCACTGCAGTACCCAAACAGCTCAAAGCTGCTTTTTACTATCTGATATTTGGATTTTTTAGCAGCCCTTGCTTGAATCTCCTTTAGGTCTTCCTCAACGTCCTCTATTTTGCCACACTTCATACAAATCAGATTAATGTGCTCATCGGTATGGCCGTCAAAACGGGCCTCACCACCTATTTCAATTTGCTTTACAAGCTGTTTTTGCTTTAGCAGATCAAGTGTCTTGTATACTGTGGACAGGCTTATCATCGGATATTTCTTTTTGACAACGTTATGCACTTGATCAGCACTTGGGTGTTCTACTGTGTTTAGCACATAATCCACTATGGCTATTCGTTGGGGTGTGATTCTGAACCCTTCTTCTTTGAGTGTGGTTACGATCTGCTCTAGTTGCATAATATGATCTGGTGTGATTTGATATTTAATATTTATTGTGTACTAGGAACATCTCCTAACTAATAATAAACATTAAATAGGAATAATTCCTACTAGTATCTATGAATGGAATAAACATAGGTATTGCAGACAAAAACAGAAAGGCAGTGACTGGCCTTTTGAGCAAATTGTTGGCAGATGAATATGTCTTGTATACTAGGACCCGAAACTACCACTGGAATGTGGTTGGCCCACACTTTAACGATCTTCACAAGTTCTTCGAGTCCCAATATGGGGAAATGGATTCGTACATTGACGAAATAGCAGAACGAATCCGTTCTCTTGGAGAAAAGACCCCTGCCACCCTTGCTTGGTTTGTTAAAAATGCCAGAATAAAGGAGCATCCAGAACTTCCATCCGCAGACAGGATGGTCTCAAATCTTGTCTCAGATCACGAGAGCGTGATTCAGGCCTTGAGGGAGGCTGTTTTCACATGTGAGCAAAACAACGATGTTGGAACTGCCGACTTTCTCACTGGTTTGATGGAAAAACATGAAAAGACTGCCTGGATGTTGCGCTCTGTTTTGGAAAAATAGAGCGCCAAAACTCTTTTTTCTGAGGTGAAAAGATGAACAGCCAAAATCTCGTAACAAAATGTGAGAAACAGACCATAGCAAACGGCATTAGGATCTGCGTTAGCTGTGGCAGTATCCTTGTAACGATTAAAGAAGATGTTATTACGTGTCGGCAATGCGGAAAGCAATTCAAATTCAGGGAGAAACAAGATGGTTTCTGTTTGTAACAACTTGTGTTTTCGCTTCAAGTCAAATAGTGTTACTACTCGTCTCAAGTATCAAATGGGGCAGAAAAGATGCAGTCTCTGTGAGGTCTTTTTAGAATATTCTGGTTTGCGTTGTCCATGCTGTAATGCCAAGCTTAGAACGAAATCTAGAACGACTAGAAAACAAGGGAGCAAGCACAATGTCTGAATGGGCATGCAATAAGATTTGCAGATGTTTTGCAGCCGATTCTGGGAGAGCAAAAACTACCATCTACAGAAAATGGTGCGCAAAATGTGAGATTCATTTAATTTCAAAATACTTCACCTGCCCGTGTTGCCATACGGTATTGGTAAAGATGTGAGAAGATACAGGTAGATGTATTTAACGTAGTAGGCATGGCCGCAAGGAAGCAATTCTTGGTTTTGTATACCTAACAGAATTATTTAGCTTTTACTAATATCGATGTTCTTGTAATCGCTAGATTTTTCATTGCAGAAATGACAGAAAATGTCTTTAATTTGTTTAATTAGATGATTATAATGCCAACAATATCAAAAAACAGCAATTTACTCACGGTGCTGGTTTATTTTAAAATCGAGCCAAAATATCAGATGGAGCAGCTAGAACTTATCAAGGGATTTGTGGAAAAAGCAGTCAAAAGGCAGTATTCTGATCATGACTGCATTATTTTCATTCATCTTGTTGTTTGCCAAATTTAGAAAGAATTCATTACAGGGTACGTACGAGAGATCAACATGACAATCGGAGGGATTGTGGTTGAATTTTTTTCGATATCTGGAATCTATTTGCGGAAACAGTCTAACTTACACTGAGATGAAAACACATTGAACGAATCAAGAAATAATCTGTCGTTAAAGCGAATAAAGAAGCTCAAAGTCGCGCTTTTGCTAACGGCAGGCTATCTGGTTGCAGAGGTTGTCGGCGGCATTCTGACAAACAGCCTTGCGTTACTTGCAGATGCGGGTCACATGCTTACGGATGTAGGCGGCCTCGCACTTGCCCTGTTTGCAATCAATTATGCAAGGAGGCCAGCAACACCGCAAAGGACATACGGATTTTATCGCATGGAGATACTGGCGTCTCTGGTAAACAGCGTGGTTTTGGTGCTGCTTTCCATTTACATCTTTTATGAAGCCTACAGGAGGATCATAGAGCCTTCTGAAGTCCAGAGCATATCGATGACAATAGTTGCAGGAATCGGCCTTGTGGTAAACTTTGTCGGCATGAAGTTGTTGGGAGGTGGGCACTCTCACTCTGGTAAGAACCACAAACACGATGAAGATGAAAGTCTCAATATGGAGGGGGCCAGACTGGAGCTTTTCAGCGATATGCTCGGCTCTATCGGCGTAATTGTCGCCGGCATTATAATCATGATTACCAAGTTCTATTTGGCAGACCCAATAGTCAGCATCGGTCTGGCAATCTTCATTCTTCCAAGAACGTGGCGGCTGCTCAAAAAATCTATACACATCCTGATGGAAGGTGCCCCAGCCAACATATCATACGAGGAGGTCAAGGAGGTAATACTGCAGATAAAAGGAGTGACCGGCGTCTTTCAGCTGCACATCTGGACCATAACGTCGGGCTTTGATGCGCTCTCCGCACATGTGGTGGTCATGGACACAAGCAAATCCGAGTCGATTCTAAAGGAGATTACCTCCCTTCTTGAGAACCGCTTTAAGATTAGCCACATCACGATTCAGATAGAAACATACCACTCGGAGTCCAATTTCTTTGAAAATAATAACTAAAGTATTAATATTATCATATCATTAATTAATGATATATTGATACGATATGAAAAGCTAAAACTCAAGGCAAAACTCTTCAGGGGGTTTGACGATCCCACCAGGCTTGCAATTCTGGAATTATTGCGAAAGGGGGAAAAGACTGCCTCTAAGATAGTGGAAGAAACTGGCCAGAGCCAATCAAATGTATCAAATCACCTTGCATGTCTTTTGGACTGCGGACTGGTAAAAAACAGGCGAGACGGAAAGAATATTTTCTATGCTCTGAGCGACAAAAAGGTCTCAAAGCTACTGGAGGAAAGCGACACAATCCTATCCGATGTGGCAGACAGGATATATTCCTGCGTAAACTATATCGAAAAATCCCAAAGGTGAAAAAATGCAAAAACAGAAATGTGTTGGATGTTCATGTAGTGAAGAACTAGAAGTACAAGATCTTGGAAAAACAAAATTCCTGATAATTTTGGGGCTGGCCCTAACAATACCAATAGTAATTCTTGAAACACTCTTTGATTCGGTAACAATCGATATCGTTTTGTTAGCTTTGGCAACGCCGATTCAGGTACTTCTTGGCAAACCATTCTATGAAAGATTTTACAGAATGCTCATACACAGACACAGGCTCACCACCGACACTCTGGTAGTCCTAAGCACAACGGTTGCGTATGTGTACGGCATTGTCTCATTAATTACCGCGGCACACGCCCCATTTTTTGAAGCCTCTGCATCGGTTCTGACCATATTCACAATAGGTGAATACATTGAAAACAAAGTCAAAAAGACAACCACCGGTACGATCAAGCGTCTTTTGGAATTAAAGCCAAAGACTGCTACTGTGCTCAGAGAAGGTAAAGAAGAGACCATCAAGGCGGATGCCATTCAAGTCGGTGACACCGTGATAGTAAGACCTGGCGAAAGGATTGCCACAGACGGCGAAGTCATTTACGGCGAATCGTCAGTCGACGAATCCATGATAACAGGTGAGTCAATACCGGTAGATAAAAAATCGGGAAGTAAGATTATCGGTGGGACAATAAACAAGAATGGCTATCTTAGGTTCAAGGCCACTCAAGTTGGAAGCCACACCGCTCTTGCCAGCATCATTGACTTGGTCGAGCAGGCAAGAACATCAAAGGCCCCAGTTCAGAGAATTGCCGACAGGGCAGTGGAATACTTTGTACCTGTCGTGTTTTTGATTGCGATTTCGTCTTCTCTTTTTTGGGCGGTGTCTATGCAGTCAATTCCATTTGCTCTTACGGTATTTGCCACAGTACTGGTAGTTGCATGTCCCTGTGCGTTGGGGATTGCCACACCCCTTGTGATGTCGCTTGGTATCGACAAGGCTGCAAGGCAGGGCATATTGGTAAAAAATGGAGAATATCTTGAGAGGCTTGCCTCGGTAGATACGATAGTGTTTGACAAGACCGGTACGTTGACCAAGGGGATGTTGGAAGTAACTGATGTCGTTCCAAGCAAAGGTCACCAAGAAGAGACGGTTTTGCAGCTGGCGGCATCTGCAGAGGTGAAATCCGAGCATCCTATTTCAAAGGCAATCGTGGCAAAGGCATCAGATCTTGGAATAAGACCGCTTGAGATGACGAAGTTTGAGGCGCTCACCGGCTACGGAATATCTGCTATTTGTCAGCAACGGCAGGTTTTCGTCGGCAGCCCAAAATCAAAAGAAAAACTGGTTTCACAGGATCTAGAATCAGAAATCTCAAAAATGGAGTCGGAGGGAAAGACAGTCGTTCTGGTCGTCGTTGACGATCAGGTCACAGGCATCATAGCGCTAGCAGACACAGCAAGAGAGAATACCAGACACATCATAGAAGACCTCTCCAAGATGGGAAAGGATGTCATGCTGATCAGCGGCGACAACCTTAGAACCGCCCGCGCAATCGCACAGCAGATCGGCATTACCAATGTCTTGGCTCCGGTGCTGCCTGGCGAGAAGGCGGCACAGGTCAAGAAACTTCAAGGACAGGGCAAAAAGGTAGCAATGGTTGGAGACGGCATAAACGACGCTCCGGCACTGACGCAGGCCGATGTCGGAATCGCAATCGGCTCTGGAACCGATGTCGCGATATCTGCAGGCCACATCATAATCATGAAAAGCGACCTGCACGACGTCATATACGCGATAAAACTGGCAAAACACTCGATGTCAAAAATAAAGCAAAACTTGGCAATATCTTTCTCGTATAACGCCGTAACGATACCAATTGCCGCAGGTATCTTGTACGGTGTCACCAATTCCCTGATTCTGGCACCTGGGCTTGCAGCGCTTGGGTGGATCATAAGTGACTCCTCAGTGTTTGGCAATTCACTACTTGTTAGAAGGTTTGGAGTCAAACATGAAAACCAGACTTGAAAATTCTAGATCATATTTCAAACATCTACAGCTCCTTGTTTGTCCCAATCAAATCCCAAGAGTTTCCGTTGTCTGAGCTTTTGTAGACTCCTTGAAATCCATCTGGTACATATCCAGCAACGTACAAGATCCTGTTTGTGGAATGGAAGTAGAGGAAATCTCAAAGGTAAAATCTCGATTTAACGTGAAGGAGTTCTACTTTTGTTGCGCACATTGTAAGTCAAAATTTGAAAGTGACCCTACAAAAGTCACTAGCTGAGAAACACAATACTTCATTTTTGTTTATTCGAAAATTAGGTTTAAGGCCCTTTGCGGAGGTGAAATCCCAGGTTTGTGTCCCTCAATTTTGCCAAAATTTAGGCACAAATTTAATGAAATTTTTCCAAGAAAATTTTATGGGCCCTCGAGGGGTTTGGTGTAATTAGTTTGATTCCCCTAGATCAAGTTTAAAACATTCTTTGATGTCTTTTTTATGTTTGAAAAAGGTTCAGTTTGTCGGAATAGTTTTGGCTGTATTGCTCGTATCTAGCATAAGTACGCACCTGGCATTTGCAGAAGACGACAAGATCAAGAAAAAACCAAAGAAAATCAAAGAAAAACATAAACTGAAAAAAGAAAAACAATTCAAGCCAGTTCCCAAGAAAGAAAATTCAATAAAGCAAAAACAGGTCAAGCCTAAAATAGTTACCCCTCCTCAGCCACAAACTCAATCTCTTGATCTAACTAGCAATAATTGGAAGGGAACTGCACAATGGTCAGTATCGTTTGAGTATTATGATGCAGAGCTAGGAACCTATACTGAAAAATGCGAATTTTTAGGCAACATACAGATGAACCTTGTTCAAAATGGAAATACCATTACAGGAAATCTTGGGCTTTCAAATGTGGAATTAGTTAGTGCAATACGAGCTAATGTGTGTAACAATCCTAATTTCGCTAGTTTTGGCGGCGGGGTTGTAAACGCTCAGATGTTTGGATCTAATTTTTCAGGCAGTGTTGGAATTGTAAATCTATCTGGATCTGCCACGACTGACTTGTTGAATGGGAAATTAAGTCTATCAGATAATATTGTGCAAGTTAGCGGAACATTTAGCGCGCAACGTGCATTTAACTAAATTGAATTATTTTTAGCTAGATGCCAAAATTTTATTTTTAAAGGGCCCTCGAGGGGAATCGAACCCCTGTCCGGGGATCCACAGTCCCCTATACTAGCCACTGTACTACGAAGGCCACTAAACAGGGCATATCTAGGAATCCACTATTAACCTACCTCAAAAGTTTATTATCACCCTAAAAAACGTCAAAACATGCAAGGAATCCGCTGGTTTATCGCAATGGGCATTACCACCGCCGTGGTGTGGTGGGGCGCAAACTACCTATTTCCGTGGCTACACTAGCCCAAAAATACTAGTCTGAGAACCATTTTTTGCGATAAAAGTGCAAAAACATCAAAAGCGACGGCACCATAGAGATTATCAGCATTATTATCAGAGTCGTGTATTCGCCCCAGAACTGCCAGGAGCCGGTCTGAATTCCCCCCGGCAGATTCACGTTCATGCCGTACATCGCGCCCACTACGGTTGGCGGTATCGTAAGTGTGAATATTATGGTAAGTGTAGCAAGTATCTTGTTTGATTTTTCGGTAGACAGCATAAAGTCCGTGTCCTTGTATATCTCCATGGTTTCTTTTGCCTCGTCCAGAGTTTCTGCCACCTTGTCAATGTGGTCAATTACATCGTCAAAGTGAATCGCAAGATCATCGTCGGGATTTGAGAATCTTTGCGTGTTTTTTGATGTCTCCAGCACTATTTTTCTGAGTGGGTGCACTATTCTTCTGAGGATGGTGATCTCGCGCCTGAGCAGTGAGATCTTTTTTGGGGTGGATTTGTTCTCGTCAAAGACGTCGTCTTCTATTTCGTCGAGATTCTCCACGATTCTTCGCAGCATGTGCAAAAGATCATCTACAAGTGCGTCGATTATCTTGTACAGCAGGAATCCTGACGACTGTCCAAGCAGCTCGTTTCGGTATTGCACAGACTCTTTGCAGTGATTGACCATGTCCACCAGCGGTTTCAGCTCGCCGTTGTGGATTGTGACGATATAGTCTTTTCCGATAAACACGGACAGCTGGTTGAATCGCGTCATTCCTCGCTTTAGCGCAAGCGGTGGAAAGTGCAAAATCACAAACGAGTGCTCGTCATAGTTGTCGATTTTTGCAAGCTGTATCTTTGATATGGAATCGTCCAGGTTTAGCGAATTGAAATTGTACATCTGCCCAAGTTTTTCGATTTCGGCGCGGTCTGGGTTCTGGATGTCGGTCCACAAAAACCCGTTTCCCTGAATTGCCTCGACCCTGCTTTGGATGACCTCGTCTGGCTGGGGGTGCCTCCTTAGGTGCGGCAGTCTTGAGATTATGGCTTCCTTTCTCATTTGAGCTCCTAGCTTGTGATAATGAATTTAAGTTTTCATTATTGGTATAGAAGACAAACTTTGAACAATTTGGGTAGTTTCTTGCACAGCAAAACAATTGGGCGTGGCCTCAAGCATAGAACGTCGAGAGAACACCTCTCATGGTCATCTTTTGCGCCAATGCGCTGATGAACACACTATCCGGTTCTATTAGGCCACGCGCGGACTATTTGTTAAATCCGGCATGCTTTCGCATTAATTTCTATATGAAATAATTGTATTTAAGACTTGACTTGAAATTTTCACACAAATTTTTGATTTATGTCAAATTATTTGCGCCTGCGATCTACACATAAATTTTCATATCTCTAAACACCAAAAACACCCATGAGCTGTTCTGGCGAAACCGTAGAAGAAGACCTCATACAGATAAGGCCCTCCATTCTAAAGCAGCTCAAAAAGGCAAAGTACGGCGTCGCAGACCACGCAACAGTAGAATTGTGCCACTGGACAAAAAAGTCCTTCAAGGGCGGCTTTAGCTGCTACAAGCACAAGTTCTACGGGATATCGACTCACCAGTGCATGGAGTTTTCGCCTGCCGGCATGCACTGCGAGAACAGGTGCGTCTACTGCTGGCGCCCAATGGAATTTTACGACTCGCTAAAAATGGACGAGTCCCGTGTGGCAGAGCCGCAGGAGATGATGGAAAAACTCATGGCAGAAAGAGAAAAGCTCATCATGGGCCATTACGGCGATACCAAGTCCATCCCAAAAAAGCTAGACGAGTCGCTTCTTCCGGCTCACTATGCAATATCGCTATCGGGCGAGCCGACGATGTACCCAAGGCTTCCACAACTGATAAAACACCTCAAGTCATTGCCTGCCACAAAGTCCATCTTTCTTGTGACAAACGGCCAAGAGCCGCAGATGCTGCAAAGACTGGTAGACGAGGACGCGCTTCCCACACAGGTCTATCTTTCTACGAACGCGGCCGATTATGATTCCTTTATCAGAATAAACAAGCCGCGCTACGACGATTCCTGGGAGAGATGGAATCAGTCCCTGCAGATAATATCAGAAATGGACACAAGGTCTGTCCTTAGGATGACGCTGATTCGAAACCACAACGACTCGGAGTCCATGATACCATTGTTTGCAGACCTGATAAGAAGGGCAAACGTGCACTTCGTCGAGGTCAAGTCCTACATGCACATAGGCCGCTCCACAAACAGGCTTGACAGAACAGACATGCTAGAGTTCGAGGAGGTCAGCCACTTTGCGACACAGCTAGCAAAAAAGAGCGGGATCTATTCCGCAATGGATGAAAGTGTAGAGTCAAGAATCGTGGTGCTGCAAAACCAGCAAAGGCTCATCGACCGCTGGATTTCCGCTTACGCAGATACCAGCTAGCGAACTTTGCCAGGGCGCGGTACCTGTGAGACAGCTGGTTTTTTTCAGTCATTTGGCCGTACGTCTTTGCCGTTCCCCGCGGCACAAAAACCGGGTCATATCCCCAGCCACCCCCGCGCGGCTTTTTTGGTATGGAGCCCTTTGTTATTCCCACAAACTGGACTGGCTTCTTTTTCTCGTCACAATACGATATTATGGCGCAAAACTCGGCGCGCCTGTCCTTTTTGACCAGCTTCACCACACCTAGATTTCCAATGGTATCGTACACGTATGACGAGTATGGCCCAGGAAAGCCGTTTAGCGATTTTACAAAGATCCCGTCGTCTTCTATTATGACTGGGGTCTTGCATTTTCGGTATGCGTCCAGTGCCTTTTTTCTTGCTATTTTTGAAAGCGAATCGGACTGGATCTCAGTTGCGCAGAACTTGAAAAACCCGAGCCTTATGCCGTATTTTGCCAGGATCTCCTTTGCCTCTTTGTACTTGTGTATGTTGGATGACGCAAACAAGGCATCATACGACCTGCGCATATCGGTGTTCATTCAGATATGACTATACTTTAGTCTGACGATCAGCTCGTCCGCTGTTTCTTGTGGCGGTTTCGTCCGGTTTTTTCTTGAATAGAGTTTATTGTATCGTTGATCCTTTTTGTGGCAATCTCAAAGATTAGCTTGTCGACATAGTGGCCTTGTTTTGACTCCAAGTTCAGTCTGTACATAGTGGCCTTTCCTACGGTTCTGGTCTTTACCACGACGTCTTGGGCCTCAAGATTTTTTATATCGTTTAGCGCTGTCTTAAACGACAGTCCAGAGTTTTTTGCAATGTCAGATACAGAATAATCCCAAGCCTTGAAGGTCGCAAGAAAGTCCAGAATCTTCGAGGTGCTGCCGGGAAAGACGCTTTCCAGCGGCCCTATCTCCAGAACCGCTTTGTGGCCAGTTTTTAGAATTTGTTTTGCGTTTGCTTTTCCCATGTTTCCGGTAAGGGAGATATCATATAAAAAACTACTTGTCATTATGTAATTTATTACATAATTAATAAATATGCGCAAAACCGAAAGGGGTTGTGCAGTATGACGAGATCAGCAAAAACATACTCCGGAGGATGTATAATGATAACCGTATCGGCGCCCGCCATCTTGGGCTTGAGGATTTGAAACACGGAGTTCCGTCACATCTAAAGGGGGATGTGGACAAGCAGCTTAAAAAACTTGTAAAGGCAAATCTGATTCTGCATCACCCCACATCATATGGAATGCAATACTCGTTAAACCCGCACATGATCCACGAAATAAGGGCCATAATACAATAGTTTTTTCACAGATTAGCAATTCCATGGACCTAGTACCTATGTGCGTTAGATGACGCAAACAAGGCATCATACGACCTGCGCATATCTTCCCCTTCCCTCTATCACAGAGACATAATCCAGTATTCCGGTATAGTTTGCACCAATTGTGGATTTGTATCCTGCAAGAAAGCTTGGCCAAAGTCTTTCCATCATTTCCACGTGGGCGCTGCTCAGTATCTCCTTGAACAGTCTGAGATCTACCGCATGGTCTTCGATCTTTCCAGTCCTTTGCGCAAGCCCAAAGTCGAGTGCGTAGACTTTGTTTTTGTCCATGATAAAGTTGGAAGTCGTGAGGTCTCCGTGCATTATTCCGTTTTTGTGCAGGGTTCCGGTGATTTTCCCTATCTCCCTGCATGCCTTTACGAGCTTTGCCCCCTTTAGGCCCCAGACCGGCTCGCCCTGTATGTACTGCATCAGGATTGTGCAGTCGTTTTGGTTCACCCGGTAGACAAGGGGGGTCGGCACGCCAAACGACTTTGCCTCTGATATGACGGTCGCCTCCCGCATAGTCCGCTGGCGCCGCATCCTGGTATCAAGCTCGGGGTTCCGATATGACTTTTTCTTGCGGGTCTTGAGAATTGCCGGCTTGCCGTCGTGTTTTGTCAGGCAGATGTCGCCTTCGGCGCCCTTTTTGAGTAGTCTCATTAACACCCAATCAGAAATCTTGTAATTTAAAGATCCGACTTGTGGATGTGCATCTGGTCATGGATCTGAAATATTCGCTTTCTATTTCCCGCTTTTTTTGATGCATAGAATTAGACGTTTAATCCTGTTCCGTTACATTTCAGTCTTTGATTAAAATTATGCCTCACTACACTATACTACATCAATGGACGACTCTGAAAAACGCCTAAAGCAAGAAGACTGCAACGAGGACAGCCTAGGTGCCGGAATACTTACGCTAACCAACAAGAGAGCGGTCTTTGAAAAGACAAAGGGCAGAATCGCGGATTTTTCCAAGAGATTTGGCGAGACGGTGATCGACGTGCCATTGTCCGACGTGACCAAGGTCTGGAAGGAGGGGCGTTTCATAAAAAAGGTGTGTTTTACCGCAAAGACCACAGACGGCGAAAAAACCTTCAAGTTCGGAGTCTTTAACACCGGAAGCTGGGAAAAAGACATCAAAAAGGCGATCGAGTCAGCTCAGTAATTAATCTCCACGGTGTCCAGCCGCCAAGACTGGCGGACAAACGTATCCGATATCTTGGCGCCCTTTTTGACGGTTGATTCGAGCAGTCCCGTCCAGGCAATCTGCGAGCCGCAATCTCCGGAATATTCTATTGGCGAGACAAAAAACTTGGCGCCCTGCCTCCGGCATACCTTTCTTAGCATTTCTGAGAGCCTTTTGTTTGCCGCAACGCCACCCACTACCATAAGCTCCTTTTTTTGCGTAAATGACAGCGCGCGTTCTGTTGCCTCTGCAATCATTGCAAACGCAGTCTCTTGCAATGAAAAGCACGCATCTTCCTTGTTTTTGGAAATTCTTTTTGCGGCAGAGAGCAATCCGGAAAAAGAGACGTCGTTTCCCTTTACTACATATGGCAGGGGTATGTATTTTTTGGACTGGGACGCAAGGGATTCTATCATTTTTCCGCAGGGCGACGCAAACCCCACAGACCTGCCAAACTGGTCAAGTAGCTGCCCCAGCGTGATGTCAAGCGTCTCGCCAAATATTCTCCATTTTTTCTGCTTAAATGCAGCAAGCATTGTGTGGCCGCCTGAGACCAAGAGCACCAGCGGGTCTTTTGCCCCGGTCAGAAGCCTGCCAAGCTCGATGTGGCCTATTGCGTGGTTCACCGGATATATCGGAATTTTGTGAAATGACGACAGCGTTCGCGCAATTACGCCGGCCACCCTAAGACAGGGCCCAAGGCCTGGCCCCGCGGCATACGATACGATATCAACATCAGATATTGTCAGGTTTGCGTTTTTGAGGCATTCTGAGAGGACCTCGGAGCTTGCCTCGATGTGGTGCCTTGATGCCTCCCTTGGGTGGATTCCCTGGCCTTGCGGCGGCCGGTAGATTCTCCTGATGTCAGACAGGATCTTGCCGCCCTTGTCGCTTTTTTCCACCAACGCGCACGAAAATGTGTGTGCTGTGCTTTCTATTCCAAGACAGATCATTTTAGCCACGGCTCATGCTCGAGACTATCTTTATGACGTCCCCGTCCTTTAGTGTATGGTCGTGCGATATTCTTTGTTTTGTCTTTGCGTCCATTGCAAACAAGAACCCTTTTGCCAGATCGGCGTGAATCGTCATGGCAAGATCCTTTGCAGTCGAGCCCGCCGGCAGCAGCCTTGCGTCGGGCAATATTACTCCGTCCTTGTTTGTCAGCTTGGTTTCGTCCTCGACTGGATAGACCGTGATGAGCTTGAGCAGATCAAATACAGCATAGTTTAGCACCTGCTGGACTCCGGTGGTGTGAATTTTTGAGAGGACTGTCCTTACCAGATCCAGCGCCTGTTTTTGCTGTGGGTTTAGGCCTTCCTTTATTTCAAATGTAGAGTCGCCCGGCACATATTTTGCAAGGCCTGCCTTTGTTGCCTTGCGCAATAACAGCTCAGACTCTGCGCTGCAAACTATGACGTGGTTTTTCTTTTTCATCTCCTCGATAATCGATAGATCCTTGCAGAGGTCGGCCTTGTTTGCCGCAACAAGAAGCGGTTTTGTCTTTTTTCTGAGTTTTTTTACAAATTCCAAGATATCCGAGTCTGTCCATTCTGACGGCTTTTTTGCGTCCAAGTGCGCTTCCCTTATGGTATCAGAAATGACGAAATCTTTTACGCCAAGGCCGCTGAACCGCCTGGTTATTCCCTCCACCAGGGTCGTTGTCTTTTGCAGTATTTCGCGCAGTAGCTTCTCCCATTCTCTTCCAAGTATCTGCTTAAACCACTGATCAAACTCGTTTTCGACAAACTCGATGTCCTCAAGCGGGTTGTGGGTCCCCGCCGGCACCGGCTGCCCCTGGATGTCTGTGGTTCCTGCCACGTCGACTACATGAATCAGGACCTCGGCCTGCCTTGCATCGTCTAGGAATTTGTTGCCAAGTCCCTTTCCCTCGTGTGCCCCGGGAACGAGCCCCGCAACGTCGATTAGCTTTACCGGCACAAGCCTCACTCCGTCAATGCAGAGGGGGTTTTGGTGCGATATGCCAAAGTGCTTGCATGCGCATCTTGTCCTGACATATGTGACTCCGACGTTTGGCTCTATTGTGGTAAACGGATAGTTGCCGATTGCGGCTGAGGCCTCCGTCGCGGCGGAAAAGAAGGTGGACTTTCCGACGTTTGCCTTGCCGAGAAGACCTATTTGCATAAGCTTGGAATTTTTTCACAACATATTAGGATTAAGGAATTTAATGCGGTGTGTCAGGAGTGTCAGTATGTCTTTAGTGATTACCGGAAATCCTGGCGTCGGAAAACACACTGCAGCTAAGATGCTTGCAAAAAAACTCGGCTACGATATTTTGGACCTAAACCAGATTGCAATCAAAAACAAGGTCTTCACAAAGTCAGGCTCTACGCTTGATGTCGACACTAAAAAGCTTGCCAAGATACTCAGGCGGCTTTGCAGGCCAAAGACATTAGTGGTGGGCCATCTGGCGCCGTACGTTCTGGCAAAATCGCAGGTTAAAATTGCCATCGTCTTGAGAAAAAACCCATACAAGTTGATATCAGTTTACAAAAAAAGAAAATACTCGCAAAAAAAGATAACACAAAACATCGGCAGCGAAGCCCTTGGAATAATTGCATATGATGCTGCATCAAAATTTGGCAAAAAAGCAGTCCAGCTAGATACGACGAACCTCTCGCCGCAAGGCCTTGTCAAAAAAATACAGCGCGTACTAGAATCAAAAAAACAGGACAAAGTTGACTGGCTGGGCCTCGTATCGAAAAGGGGCGACCTTGTCAGGTTCTTCCCAGAGTGAGAAAAGATGTTTGAGATTCTAAAGACAGACTTGGCTGGAAGAATAGGAATGCTGCGGACAAACCACGGAAAGGTAGAGACGCCTGCGTTTGTTCCAGTGATTCATCCGGTAAACCAGAGCATTGCCGCAAAAAAGATCAGAGAGATCGGCTTTGACCTAGTCATAACGAATGCCTACATCGCCATGAACAGGTATGGGATAGAGGCCGAAAAAAGGGGAATACACGACATCATCAATTTCGACGGCGCCATCATGACAGACTCTGGTGGATACCAGGTGCTAGAGTACGGCAAGGTAAATGTCGAGCCGGAAAAAATGGCCGAGTTTGAAAAAAAGATAATGACTGATTTTGCCATTCCGCTTGACAGGCCCACAGGCTACGGCCTCTCAAAGAAAAAGGCCGCAAGCTACGTCAACCACACACTTGAGGCATCAAAAAAAACTCTGGAGCACAGCGACGACAATGGACAGATCTGGATCGGCCCGATCCAGGGAGCAGAGCACCTAGACCTTGTGAGAAAATCCACCCGTGAGCTCATAAAATACGGATACCCGATGCTTGCGTTTGGAAGTCCGGTGGAGGTAATGGAGGCATACGAGTACAGGCTCTTGGCAAAGATGATTGTCGAGGCAAAGAGGCTCATCCCCCCATCCATTCCCCTGCACCTTTTTGGCGCAGGCCATCCCCTGACCATACCTATTGCCATTGCACTTGGGTGCGATACCTTTGACTCGGCATCATACATGCTATACGCAAAGCACGACCGGTACATCTCGGAAGACAGGACAAACCACCTTGCCGAGATGCAGTATTTTTCCTGCAGCTGTGAGGTCTGCTCGAATCACACCCCAAAGGAGCTGGCAGAGATGCCAAAAGAGCAGAGAACCACAGAGATTGCGCTCCACAACCTCTATGCCATAAAGGCCGAAGTGGACCGCACAAAGGAGGCAATAGTGGAGGGGAGGCTGTGGGAGTATGTCACAAAAAAGATGATGGCGCACCCAAAACTCTACGAAACCATCGAGGTTTTTGCCAAAAACTCTGACTTTCTTGGCAGAACAACGCCCAAGTTCAAAGAAAGGGCGATGTTCCTCTTTGGGCCTGCAGACCAGCACAGGCCGGAGCTCGCATCATACCGCAAGGCAGTCATGGGCTTTAGGTCCGGCAAAAAAGAGCTGGTGCTGGTCTCGGATTCTGACGACAAGCCGTTTTATCTGTCGAAGAGCTACCGAATGCTCCAAAAAAAGTTCGACGAGTCTAAGGTTCAGTTCTGCCAGTTCAACCCGTTTTTGGGGATAATCCCCCTTGAGATATCCGACCTTTATCCGGCTGCGCACTATGTCATGGCAGACATTGCCCCAAACCCGCAGGACTATCCAGAGTTTGCAAAGACGCTTGCGGCCTTTCTTGCAAAAAACAAGTTCGCAAAGATCCACATAGAGGAAAACAAGTTCCTAGATCATTTCAAAAAACAGATGCCAAAGTCCAAACTAGTCAAAATAAAAATGAAAAAGAAAGGTTAGCCGGTCTTAGAGACCTGCGTCTTCTGCCCAGCCTTTTACGAATACTCCGTTCTTGTGAAGAGGCACTGGTTGTCCAGCGGTGTAGTTCATTGGTCTCATCCAGAAGATGGACTTTGTTGGACAAACTCCAATGCATGCTCCGTCGGAGATGCATCTCTCTGGATAAAATACAAATGCTTTACCTCTCTTCCAGCCTTCTACAGGCTTTACTCGGAGTACGTCTGGGCCGAGGGATGTACAGATTTCAACGCATAGTGCGCATCCAATACATCTTTGCTCGTCAACGTCTGGAAGTATTGCTATTGGCATTTATTTCACTTAATTTGATCAGGGCTGTAGTAACTATTTAAACCATGGTCAAAAAAATTAACACTGTTATAGGATTTTCAGATCGGCGTGATCAAATGTTTTGCTGATTTGAAAATATAAAAAAGGTAACCAGATGGCGTGCTTACTTTCGCATTGCATCGATTTGACCGCTTGTTACCCAGTCCAGCAGTTCTGCTGCGGTTGGATTCAAGTCAGCCCTTTTGTCCATCAGATTCTTTACCCAAACCCAATTAATTTGGTTTAACAGTGGTTTGTTTCCTTCATCGCCTGCGCGGACTTTGCTGCGTAGGTCAGACGGAATTGAATTCCACCATTGGTCAAAAGTTCTACCCATATGAGGGGATCTTAGGTTTGACTAATTAAAGCTTTTGAAGATTGCAATATTTACGGAATGATCCGGATCCCGTGTGGCAACCTATTAAGATAGACTGCAATCCAGTTGAATCCTTGAAGGTAAAAGTTTTGGGCGCCGGCCAAGAGGTCGGGCGATCGGGGTTTTTGGTAAACTGCGACAATGCAAACTATCTTTTGGATTATGGGGTCAACCTGGGCAAAAACCCACAGGGCCCTCTGCATGTGATGCCAAAAGAGGTCGACACCATAGTGGTGACACATGCGCACCTTGATCATTCTGGTTATGTGCCGCTGATGTATGTCAGCGGAAACGCCGATGTCTTTGCCACATCGCCCACGTTTGATCTCAGCAGGTTGTTAATCGAGGACATGCTAAAGCTGGAGCGGGACGCGCACCCCTTCGGGCTGCCGGAGGTCAGCAAGATGTTCAAGTTCGCAAAGACGTTGACATACAAGCAAAAAGTCCGGCGCGGAAACTCTAGCTTTGAGCTAAGAGAGTCAGGTCACGTCGTTGGCGGGAGCACCGTCTTGGTGGAATCCGAGGGCAAAAAATTATTCTATACTGGTGATATCAACGTCCACGGCTCTAGGATGATCCGCGAGGCTGACCTCGACGTCGGCGAAATAGACCTTCTCATAACGGAGAGCACCTACTCACAGACCGAGCAGATGCCAAGAAAAGAGTCCGAGGAAAGATTCGTCGAATATGCAAACGAGATCCTCGACCAAAAGGGCCACCTCTTTGTGCCGGCGTTTTCCGTGGAAAGGTCGCAGGAGATTGCGTGCATTTTGAAAAACGCCAGATTCAAGCACAAGATAATCATGGACGGGATGGCATTGAGCGTAAACGAGATTTTGCTGCAGCACCCGGACTATCTGCGGGACTATGACGTCTTTGTCGACGCAATCGAGAACACCACGTGGGTCAGAAACCACAAGGAGCGACAGCGCGAAATATCAGAGCCGTGTGTGATAATCTCTCCTGCAGGAATGCTAGTTGGCGGAAACGCCGTGTTCTATCTGCAGGAGCTGGCATTTGACAAGAAAAACGGAATAGCCCTGGTATCATACCAGGGAGAGGGAACGCCGGGAAGGAAGCTTCTCGAGTCCGGCAAGGTCTCCATTCGTGGCCGCGAACAAAAGGCAGAGGCGCAGATAAGGCAGTTTGAGTTTTCCGGCCATTCCGACAGAAACGGCCTCTTTGAGCTGATAAAAAAGATCAAGGGAAACCCCAAGGTCATGGCAATACACGGCGACGGCGAGTCCTGCACCAAGTTTGCCCAGGAGATCCACGAAAAGTTCGGCTTTGAGACGTATGCCCCAAAGATAGGCGATTCCATTACCATATAGAATGCAAATCAACCTAGAGCACACCATAAACTCCGGCCAGGTATTTTTGTGGCAAAGACACGGCAACAAATGGTACGGCATAAACGGCAGCGACGTCCTGGCAGTAGACGAGTCGGGGGGGATTTCTACCCATAGCGGAAGGGACTGGGATCTCTTCAGGCAGGGCGACGACTATGACAAAATAATGCGTGACATATCAAAGGACAAGACGATAAGAAACGCCGCAAGGAGGTATGCCGGGCTGCGGCTGATGCGCCAGGATCCGTTCCAGTGCTATATCACCTTTATAGTGTCGTCGAATTCCAGCATCCGGAACATCCGGCTGACGCTGCATAGGCTCTCAAAAAAATTCGGCAAAAAGGTCAGATTTGAGCAAAACGAGTTTTACCTTTTTCCGGAGCCTGGCAGACTAGCAGGTGCGTCAAGGGCCGAGCTTTTGTCGTGCGGCCTGGGCTATCGGGCCGAGTTCGTAAAGGGAGCTGCAAATGCGGTAAAAGAAAAGACAATTGGTTTTGGGGCCCTCAAAAAAGCAGACTATCGCACCGCTAGGGAGTCGCTGCTTGGGGTGCATGGAATCGGCAACAAAGTGGCAGACTGCATCCTGCTTTTTTCGCTGGAAAAGCTAGAGTCGTTTCCTCTGGATAGGTGGATAGTCAGGAGCCTGCAAAAGTATTATCCGTCCAAGTTTTCCTTTGAGGGAAAGACGCTGACTGACAAAAAATATCAGACGCTGCATGATCAGCTGGTCGACTACTTTGGCCCATATGCCGGATACTGCCAGCAGTTTCTCTTCAAAATGGTAAGAGACTCAAACGACAAAACTTGGCTATAACTTTAAAATGCCAGCAATTTGTGGAGTTTTTGGGCCGGTAGCTCAGCTTGGATAGAGTGCTGGACTTCTAATCCAGTGGTCAAGGGATCGAAGCCCTTCTGGCCCGCTTCATAAATTATTTAACTTCAATGCATGTTGCCTTCCTCATTGAAGGATATCGAGATAACCCTGGATGACACCCAGATAAGGCCAAACGCCGAGTTCCGCGGAGTCATCAAGGTAAACTATTCCGGAAAATACGACAGCGTGGTCCTAAACACGCAGATTCTCAGCTCAAATGAGCTGATGCTCTTTACGTCGTGTAATGGAAAAAAGATGAACAGCCGCAGCGCGCGCCTCTTTATTCCAAAAGAGTCCATGCCTCAAAACAAGGCAGAGTTTACCGCGACCATAACGTTTGAGCCAAAGCAGAGCCACGAAGTCAAGTTCCGCGCCTCCATCATAGAGCAGCACAAGGAAATAGAAAGCGATATTGTTTTTGCGAAGTATTCCCAGGTCTGAGATCTAGGATGTTTCTGCCTTTGCTTCCGGCGGAAGCTCCTTTGGCGCCTCTGCCTTTACCTCGGCCTGCGGCTGAGCTGCGACCTCCGGCACCGGCGGTGGTGGCGGGGGCCTCTTTGCTTCACTCATAGCATACCTGTACACGTGGAACAATCCGGCAAACACGATTAGAATGAGGCCGGTAAAGAACAGCGACAGGTTGTTCAGCCCAGTTATTGCCGCGTTGTATGCCGCAATGTTGAGGTATACCTGGAACGCAATCAGACCCACAATTATCCAGTTGAGCCATTTTTGGGAGAGGTTTATCTCCGCTACCTTCTTTGGCCCCTTTTCCTTTCTGAGCTTTGCCTTGCGCTCGGCTTCCTGTGCCATCTTTATCATCATGTAGCTAAATCCGAACCCTAGCGGCACCAGCAGAATCATCACTAGGTAGAAAAATATCGGATCTATTACGAGCCTCTGCACCAGAGGTATGGTAGTGTCCGGCGGGATGTAAAATCCCCAGTATGTGGTTACCATTATCTGCGCGATTCCGGTGATTCCAAATGCCGTAATTATTGGCCTGTCCTTCCAGGAGAATTTTTTGTACCTGTCGATAAACGGCAGGAGCAAAAGCGACCCTATGAACAGTCCAGGCCACAACACACCAGTTACGAACTTGTCGTACTGGGTTCTCAAAAATGCGTACAGTCCGGTCAGATACCACTCCGGCACCGTGATGCCGGGCGGCACGGTGGGCTCGAACTTGAAGCCCATGTCTACTGGGAAGACGCCTCCCGTTATCAAAATCGCGCCTGAAAACGCCATCACCATAGGCACGTCAAACACCAGGAACCTCGGGAAGTGGACTGCCATTAGCCCCAGCATCACCAGCGGCAAAATAAAGACATGCTGCGCGTAGAACCTTAGCACAAAGTCGGTAAATCCAGAGCCGAACATGGCGTCGCGTATGGTGGGCCCAGCTATTGGTATCGAGTTTGTCAGAGATGCCGCGATACTGATTGCAAGCTCGGCCCTTTCCGAAAATATGATGTCGTATCCCGTGAACGCCTCAAGTATAGTTACAGTACCCAGTATGACACCTGTCACCCAGAGCACCTCGTTTCTTATCTTGTACCTCCCGGAAAAGTACTGGTAGTACATGTGCAAAATTGCCAGAAGGACCATGGCGTTTGATCCATGATAATGGATGTTTCGTATGTGGAACCCAAACGGCACGACATCGTTTATTTTCTCGACGCTGTCCCATGCTCTATCCAGAATAGGAAAATAATAAAACATCAAGAGCGCGCCGGAGATTCCCAAGATGACAAAGACGATAAACGTAAGCATCCCAAGGAATCCAAAGGGGCTGACGAATCTTGACGGAAATGAAAACTTGATGCCGGTAAAGATAGTCCTCTCGAGGCCGTCCCAGAGCCAGTAAAAGAAGCTGACCGCTCCTGTGCGCCTATTTAATGAAACGGCCATATCCTACCACTCCATTGTCGTTTGGTCCCCACTTTGCCGGCAGTATCCACATGTCCCCGTTTGTGTCCGCCTCCAAGTCCAGCTTGGCAAGGGTGTTGGACGGCGGTGCCTGTAATGATGCAGGTCCTGCAAATGCGGTTCCCGTCAGCGGATTGTACATGCTTCCATGGCATGGGCACTCGCCACGCTTTCTTCCCTCCTGTGGCCAGTACTTCCAAAGACACCACAGGTGCAGACATATCATGCTATAAGCGCGAAATGAGCTTGCATCGGCCTTTGCGCCGCCGAGCTCCTCTGGCAGCCGGATGAGCTGCCACTTTCTAAAGGCCTCGCCATCAAGTACTGTGTCTCCTGTCCTTGGGTATGTGATTACTTCGGCGTGGTTTACTGGATAAGTGTTGATGTTTGCTTGGCCCCCGTCAGGCAGGATTACTGGGACCTTTTCTAGCTTGGCGGTGTCGGGGTTTGGCATGAACTGCCCCCAGGGAACAAACGGCGCAAACGTCAGTGCGGTTCCTGCGGCGCCCATCAACTTTAGAAAATCTCTTCTGGATAGTGCGCCTGCCTTGACATCCACTTGAGACATTCAAGCTGAATGGTCGGAGTTTTTCATATAAACTTTCTTTGATTTTGCGATTTTTTTGCGACAATTGCAACCAGCGAAGCTCCTCCGATCGCCGCAGCGCCAATTATTGCCAAAATCACAAAGTTCGAGTCCAGCTTGGAACCTGGTACGGTCGGACTAGCCTGATTTGGTGGCGCCTTGCCGACGTAAAAGGTGATGGTTTTTTGCTCAGAGTTTTCCGCCCTGTCCTGCGCGGAGACCATTATATCATATCTGCCCTCGGAATAGTCCGAGGTGTCGATTTTGACGTGGGTTTTGTTTTGGAGCAGGGTTCCGTTTGGTAGGAGAATGGTCGTTTCTGACAGATTCTCCTCCAGTACGGTGTAGTCAATTACAAGCTCGTCTGAGGGAGAGGTGTTGTTTGCGGAATTTATCATGATTTGTGGCGCAGTCCTGTCCAGCACAAATGAATAAGTCTTTTCGGAAATGTTTCCAAAGGCGTCTGTCGCCTCTATTCTTAGCTGGTGCGGGCCCTCCCCTAGTGTTGTCAGGGTGTCGTTTTCAAAGATTATTTCATTTCCGTCAAGCCAGTGCCTTGCAGAAAACTCGCCGTCGTCAGCTATGTGAGGTGTGGTCAGGCCGTTTGTAAATTCCGAGACGTCCCAGGTTATTTGTGGCGCGTCCTTGTCTGCAAGTATTGTGGAAAACTGCGCAACCAGAGTAAATGGCTCTGTGGTTTGTTGTCCGCCAAACAGAGTCGAGTGGAGGAGCAGGCTGTACGTACCTGTCTGGTTTATCGGGGCATAAAGCACAGTAGAAGTCGGGTCTTTGTTTTTTACCGGATAGAACCCACCGCCCTCACTGAACGAAGACGTACCGAGCCAGTCCGATGTCGGCCAGTCCAGGAGCTGTCCAAAGACGCCAGACGGCACGTTGGTCTGCACCAGCCTTCCCTGCGGATCTATTACAAAGACTGAAAAGTTTGTGTCCTGGTCTTTCCAAGATATTTCAATTGACGCAGCGTTGACGGTGGAGTCTTTGATGTCAAAATAATACTGCCTCCAGTCGCCGGCGTTGTACCTGTTTACCATGTCAAATGCCCCCTTGACGTAACCGCTCCCGTAGAGAATATCCGAGTTTTGGTTTCCGGAAATTATTGTGAGTGCGTCTTTTTTTGTCACAGGCGAGCTCACCGCATACGAGACTGGCGCGTTGACGGTGTGGTTTTGCCCCACAAACGTCACAAACCCCTGGTAAATGCCAGGCCTTGCATTTTCTGGAACCGTTACCGTGGCAAGGACCTTTGCGGTGCTACGGGGTTTCACATCGACTAGGCTGCTGTCAAGCCAAACATCGGACCAGATCTCTTTTTTGTAGTGGCTCGCAGTCAGAAGATAGTTCATCTCTGTCGAGTTTTTCTTTGTCTCGCCGGTCCAGTACGAGTATCTTGTTGGCACCGCATAGACGCCGGCAAGCGGGACGTTTTTGAACTTTGAGCCAGGCTCCGATACGCGGAGCTCCTGGACCGTTCCCCACGTTCCTCCCCTGTTTACCAGCGAGAGCTCGTCGCTTGAGACTGCCTCGTCGCTGTTTTTGTCGTTCCAGTCGTACAGGTAGAGTGATGCGATTTTTGTGTCGGCTGCGTACATTTTTTCGGTCTTGTTCATAAAGTCCGAGAACGCAAAGTTGAGGTTCATTATCAGTAGATCAGAGTCCTGTGGTATTGTGGCGTTCTCATAGTATGATGCCAGGGAGTCGTGCTTTTTGATGTCCTCTAGTTTGACATAGTCCGGCCTAAAGACTCCGGTCTTGTTGTAGAGCGGATCCTTTAGCTGCAGCCGGGTAGTCGAGTTGAGCTCGGTTTTTTGTATCAGCTGCATCTTTTGCGGGACTATCTGGACTGTGATGGTTTGGTTGCCTGGGTTTTCTATCGTAAAGTAAGTCGAGCTCTTCTCTCCTGGCGCAAGCCTTCCGGCAAACCAGCTTGTCTGGGGGTAGCTGCGATCAGGCAGGTCGAACTTGCCAAGGCCTATCGCAGTCGAGTTTACCTTCAGTATTGGGATGTCGAGGATCTCTTTTGCGTTTTTGTACGTGGCGTCGTTGTATACCGCAAAGACCCCGCCCTTTCCGTCTACGAACTGCACTGCCTTGTACGCGTTGACAAGGCCTGCACCTTGTGTGAAGGGGTCGTTGCCAAGGTCGGTTGCAGTCGACATCAGAATGTTCTTTATCATAAATGGATCATAGTCTTGGTCTTTCTGCTTGAGGCTCTCTACGAGTATTGCGCCAGAGCCTGCCACTAGCGGCGCTGCCATGCTGGTTCCGCCGAACATCACAAACGGTTCCTGCTTGGAGTCTTTTTTTGCCTTGATGACGTTTCCGGGGACAAACCCGTACGCGCCTGTATCGACTAGGTCGGGCTTTGGGTCACCCACCACGCTTGGGCCCCTGCTTGAAAAGTCGGCCACATCATTTGCGTAAATTGTGGTGTTGCCAAATCTTGGCTGGCCCTTAAATGAGCCGTATCCGACATAGACGTTGTTAGTCGTTGCCCCCACCGCTATCCCAAAGGGGGCCGCATTTGGCAGCCCTATTGTGCCGTACCCGTGCCCTGCGTTTCCCGCACTTGATACCATGACTACCCCTGGATACCTTTCGTCTAGCGACTGCGGAGTGGAAAGTATGCTTGTTATAATTGATAAAATGTCGATTCCAGGCGCCGTCTTTAGCGACGGAAATGTAGACAGTCCCCAGCTGTTAGAAATGATGTCCGCTCGCGGCTTGCCTGAGAACTTCCAGGTGCTGTTGTCGTTGTCAAATCCAGCTGCCCACAGCCACCCGTACACCGTGTCGCCAAACCACAGCGCCTTTACTGGAATGATCTTTGCGTTTGGCGCAACCCCCGGCAGCGTGTATTTTTTTGTGTTGTTGTAAATGTCGTACTTTTCTTTTCCCTTTGATGTTATTGATGCGGCGGCCGCAGTTCCGTGGCCTACAAAGTCGCTCATCACCCCGAAATAGTTTCCCGCAGGATCTATTGGGGCAAGAAGCGTGCCGTTTGTCGCCTTGAGGACCTTGTCCACTGCCGACTTGTTCTGCGCAATTATTCCGTAGATGTCCAGCACCTGTGCTCCGACGGTTCCTGCGCTGTAGTCGAGTTTTCCGTCCTTGTTGGAATCATACACCAAAAACTCGTTTCCGGCACCTAGCCTGATTGCGGGCTCGTCGGTAAAGTCAAAGTCATAGTTTGGCTTTTCCCCTTTTTTCAGATCAAACTTGGTATAGTCCTTCCACGACGTGGTCAGGTCTGGAATGATGGTGTCATAGACGCCCGGCGTCTGCGAATCTACCACCAACACCGGGACTGCCTGGACGCTCGCAAATGGGCCCTGCATTGCGCCCTGGTAGATTATTCCAAAGTGGTACACGCCGCTTGCGGATCGGATATAGTCGCGGCCGCTCTTTCCGATTTTGTAATCGTCAATTATCGTGCCGTTGAACATCGGCGAGGGGCCGGATGCCGGGAAAAACGAGTTGTAGATCTGGATTTGCGTGCCCTTTGCCTTTTGCTTTAGGTTCAAAAACGCGCCGTTTTTTGTCACGTATACTGTGGACGTCGCGTTTTTTGGAAGGGACTTGTTTTTTTCTTCGATGAACTTCTTTGTTGCGTTTTCTATCTGCCCAAGGTCGTTTATTTTTGCGATGAATGTGGCGTTTGTAAGGACCAGGCCCTGTCCGTCCGGGTCAAGCATTATTGGGCGGTTGTTTTGGTCTCGTGCAAGGGAATGGCTGACGTCGGGATTTGAAAAGTCCACACCCGTGTCCACTATAGCGATTGTGGTGCCGGCTCCGGTGTAGTTGTATTGTACGTATGCAAGCTCCGAGCCCGTGGCCTTTCGTGTCTGGTCCATTTCAGAGTATTCGGTTTTGTCCTCAGAGTGGAACTCCAGCTCAAAGTCCTTGATTATGTTGTATCCTTTCTGGTAGAGAGACGGCAGTGACTGCTCTGGCAGGACCATAATTGAGAAAAACCCGTTGCTGTCGCTTACCGACGAGACCTGGTTTTGCTCAAGGGTATCATCCATTGCGCCCCTGCCAAAAACGAGATAGCGCGAGATCTTGTGGTCTTGGGTTACCCCTGGTGGAACCTGCACCAGATCGGTATACTGCGCCATCTTTGGTTTTAGTGTGATGCGGTTGTCATAGTCTGGAAGACCAAAAGCGCTGGAAAACGCCGAAGACATCAAAAGTATGGAAAAAACTACGGCCTGCAGCCTCATGCCATGTTGATGACATCACTATAATTTATAGAAATAAAGTGAGAAGACCGAGAAGAGGCCACCGGACTTGGTAGAGGCTCACCGGCGCCTTGCAAGGATTGTGATCTGCAGGGCCACTATTATTGCAATGGATGCTACTATTGGGAACAAAAGCGAGTTCAGCTGGAGCGAGGCGGCCTCTATGTTTCCCACGGAGCTGGAAATCGAGTCGACGCTCTTGTCAATGTCCTGGCTTGCGGTGTTTAGGGACGAGCCGAAACCGCCTATTTCAGCCTTGAGGTTCGTAAGCTCCTTTGACGTCTCCTCCAGTGCGGAGTTGAGCTCCACTATCTGCCTTGCTATTCCCCCAATGTCCTGCTTTAGGACTAGTGTCGCAGAAGAGCCGTGCGAGACGATCCCCTGCGAGAACGCCACCACGTGGAATACGTGCGTTCCCTCTTGGGTTGGGGTGTATTCTGCAAAGTACAGTCCCTGGTGCAGCGTCTTAAAAGACTCCGATAGGTTGACTACCTGCCCGTCCGGAAGGTGTACGTGCGATGTGCCAAGCAGCTTGTCTGGGCTTCCACCCACGAGCAGTCCGTCGCTTGTTGTCTGCACAAAAATTCTCAGCGGCTGGTTTACTGCCGAGGTCTCCGGCACAAAGACCAGCGTCGATACAGTTCTTGATATTGGGATGCGCTCTATTTCCGTGGTTTCGGCAAACTTGATGTCCAGTTTTTTTGAGAGGCCGTTTTGCTCCGTGCTTATTGCCTCGACCTGGTATGTCCCAAATGGAAACGATGTGGACGCTTCCGGCCATATGAACAGCTCAGTCTGGAACTTTCCGTCCTTGTCTGCAGATATTTGCGTAAATGTCACTATTGTCTCGTCCGGCCCAAAGATCCTAAGTATGACGTCCTCGTTTGGGTTCGATTTTCCGTAGACAAAAAGCGGCTTGCCCTCCGAGTATATCTGGCTGTCCGTAGACAGCTCCAGCTCCGCAAAGGCGGCCTGGAACGCAAACGTTGCAACAAAGACTGCGATTATAGCTGGCTTCATTTACTATTATGGAAAATTGCTGCTAGATATTGCTTATGGCATCCGCTAGGTTTTGGATTCAAAAAAAGAAAAAGGGGATAGTTTGATTTCTAGTCTTAGCTGACGTCTATGTCTACTGATACAGGTGGGCTCAACGCTGTCGGATTGTCAACTGATTCCCAGACAAACACTGTTGCAGTGTATGTTCCGGAAGATGTTGGAATCCAAGACAATGCTGGGCTGAATGATTGACCTGCTGACAATGAACCTGTGATCCATGCTAGTGAGACTGTGACTCCGTTTTCATCCTGGATCTGTACCAAGTATGCAAATGGTTGCTCTCTGTCCTGGCCGTTGGTCAAGTCGGCTGTAATCTGTACCTGTTGGTCTACGGACACCTCATCTAAGGTGTTGCCGAAGGCATCAACTACTCTTGCGTTAGAAGCTGGTGCTCTCTCAAGAGGTGGTACTACAGTACCGATGAACGCAGTGCCGGTTACGTCGAGCTCATCTGCTGTGGTGTATGGATCAGGTAGTGTTTCGTCACGGTATTCTGCTGTGACTGTGTCACCTTCTGCGACTCTGAGTCTGCTACCGGATGAATCGTCGGTGGTTGTGAAGAACACAGTGCCTTCGAAGATTCCAGTTGCCTCATTAGTCTCAGTTACAGTTAAGTCGATGCCGCCAGAGTCTGAATCAGACCATACGTCGACATCGAAGTTGTCTACTGCTTCTGGGTTTAGGTTCACATCTGGGTCAATTACTCTCACTACGCCTGTGCCACTTGCTGGATAGCTTGCCTCAAGCCATGATACTTCACCGATATTCCATCTGATCAATGCAGATCCTACGACAGTTTCATCCTCTGAGAATTCATAGGATACTGTCAGACCGTCATCGTCATCAGCCTCCAAGAAGCCGTCCGTTGGACCGCTGCCTGTAGTTCTGAAGTTCGGAATGCCACCGGCGTCTGCGCCGTTGGTGTCGTGGTTGAATCCGGTTAGGATTACCTCGCCTGTGAAGATACCGGTGTCTGTGCCTGTCTCAACAAGCTTGTACCTGTCGAGGTTGAATCCTCTGGTAGCTACCTTCAATGGGTCGGCGTTTTGTTCACCGATTTCATCGATCAGGTTGCTATCAAAGTTGTGGTCAGGTGCGACTACGGTAATGTAGACCTTGTCGGTCCACGTGTAGACTTTTTGGTCAAGTTCCACTGTTGCTCCAAAGTTGGATGTGAAGATGGTCAAGTTAATGTCCTCGTCTTCGTCACCAACAAAGTCAGAACCAGATGGGCCCCAGTCGGTGTATTCTAGTACAATCTCTTCGCCTCTCTCCAGGTTGTCGTTCAAGAGAACTTTTGGAATCTCTATTACGATCTGGAAGATACCAGTGCTGTCACCCGTCTCTCTCAAGTCAGATGGCTCTGGGTCAAATGCCGCAAAGGCACCGCCCCTGTCACCCATGGTGATAGTGGCTGCGTCTGAATCCCATTCAATGAGATCCAGATCATATGTCTCTGCTAGGTCATTATCTAGGTCGAAGTCTGGCTCAATCAGGGTAAGGATCATGTCCGAACCAATGATGTAGACAGATTTGTCTGATTGTAATGCACCGTTTCTAAGGTCAAATGTTGCTGAGTCTGTGACTGTGTTTTGGTCACCTGAAGCATCAGATGGGTCTGTGTACTCTACGGTGATGATATCACCTTGTAGGACACAATAGTTGCCAGCTGTGGCGGCCGGTGCAGCTTCAAATCTTGTTGTTACTGCGCCTTTTGTGCCAGGTGTGGTTAGTGAGTCAAATCCTGCTGTTGCAGTTGCTGGGCATGTAGTCGATGCTGGACCATCAGTGTACAACACTTCTAGATCAAACTCAAAGATACCGCTTGATGGCGATGTCTCTGTGATTGGGCCTAGCTGTCGTATGTTTGATGCCTCTGTATCTACTGCTCCTACGTCGATTACGCCGTTCTTTATGAGAGTACCGCCTGCATAACCTAAGATTACGCTGTTCTGGTCTCTTGATACGGTGACCTTTACTGGACCCCTATCGGTGCCAGTGACGTTTTGGGCGATTCTGTCTTCACCACTTGCGGATGTGTCAAAGTCTGGGTCGTTCACTTGAACGTGAATTACCAGTTCGCCATCGCCTAGTGTTTCAGCTGCTGTATCGAGACCGTTGGTTCCGATGCCAGTCAGGTGAATTGGGAAGATTGATCTGCCGCTTGGTGCAGTGTTGTCAGTTGGTGTGGCAAAGTCGTCAAGGCTGCCAAATGGTACTGGATACACTGTTCTGTCAAGGCTGACTGAACCGGTGTTTGCTCTAATACCTGCGCCGTCTCCGACTTCGACGATTTGTCCTGATGCATCTCTAAAGTCGACATAGTTGACCTCCAAGTCTAGACCATTTGTGGTGGTCGCAGATGAGGAGGCAGATGCGCCTGTTTGGCTATCTGCTGGTCTACAGAATTGTGGAGGTACTTGGAAGTCACCTGTGAAGATACCGGTCGCTGGACCAGTCTCTATCAAGGTAAATCCTGTTGCTCCAAGGCCACTGTCAGTAGTTACGTTAAGGAGGCTGTTTCTGCAGCTTTGTGTAGTTGCAGAGCCGCCTTGAGCTACTGTCAATGGTGTCCTCCATGTTAGATCGTCAAATGTAATGTCGAGTAGTCTGCCCAGTGCGTCACCGTTGCTTAGAACTGGAAGTCCTGACCTACCCACGCTGTCAAATGCGATATCAGTTGTTGGTGTTGATACAACAGTGAAGATATCGATTAGATCTACGTCGGTGTTAAGGTCTTGGTCTTCTAGTGTGGTTACAACGGTGTCTGCAGTCTTGTATGTTGGCTTGTCAAAGGATACTACGCCGGAGTGAGTTGGGGCATCTTCTTGGTCTGCCACTTGAGTTACTACGCCATCTGCGCCAAGGTCGTTATAGTTGACTCTTGGTGCTTCCTCATCATCTAGGTCTTGGTGTGCAATGAACGATGGGTCGTCAGCAATTGTTGTGAGACCGCTGTACGTTGCTGCATCAAGGATGTTGAGCTGGTTTAGCATTACGAACTCTAGTGTGCCGTCAAAGACGCTCGTGTTATCACCTGTCTCTTCTGCCTCGATTCTTACTAGCACGTTGTTTACTCTGTCAGACTTTACAAGTCCGTCATTGAAGTAACCAAATGAGAAGAAGTCAGCAACGATTGGCATTGCTCTGCTCGCCGTGTTGTTCACTGGCGGGAATTTGAAAGCAACACCAACCAAGTTGGTTGCAGGGATTTCGTAGATTTCTCTAATTATTTCAGTGTCAAGTGTTGACTCGGTTTGGTTAAGGTTAATCAAACCTTGTGCACCTGTGTTGTTTGCGAGGCTTATCACTCTGAATGCTTGTGCTGCAGCAGTGTTTAGTGGGAAGCCAACAGCGGCAGTATTGTTAGAATACGCCAGGGCTACCTCCACCGTTGAGCCAAGTGTAGAGTTGATTCCTCTGATATCGTAATTAAAGAAGTTGAATCCATGCAGTCTCTGCGTTGCAGAAGATCTTGTATCGAAGAATGTATCTCTCAAATTATCAGCAGTCCTGCCATAGCCGACGACAACTCCTTCCAGAGCTGGTTCGGATGCTGCACTCAACACGGCTCTGTCGCTGAATTTGTTTACAGTGACATCATGTCGTGTGTTTGTGCCTGTGCCAAGAATGTTAAATGATGAGTTTGAGGTAATCGTCAAGCCGCCACCACCTATGTTAAAGGCTGAGAAAGTAATCGCTCTGATCGAGAGATTTGTTTCTGTTCCGTTAGCACCTAGGGTGAACGGAGTGCCAATCCTCAATGATGGGATCAACGATACATCTGGGTTGAAAAGATCCAAGTCTTCGTCTGCTCTGCTGTTTTTGTTAGCATCAGAGTCAGTGATAGATACTGGGATTTCTTGTCCAGAGTTCCATTCTGCGTCAACTGGTTTGATATCAACAGATGCAAAACCGAATCCTACGAGGACTGTTTTTGGAGTCTCGTTGTAGTCGATTGTTGCGGACTTGCCTCTTTGTGCATCGTCAGTGATTACAATTTGTGACGCGTCTGATTCGTCATACGTGCCGAAGATGCCGGTGTTTGGACCGGATTCGGTAAGTGTGACTGGTGTTGTGTTGTTACCAAGAATGCCGCTCAGATTTGCTCCATTTGCATATACATCTTGTGCAAGAGTAGTACTTGATGGTGCAGACTTGACGGATCCTCCGGTAATAAGTGCAACGTCAGAGTTGTCTTGTAATCTAACAATGTTTCCAGTGGCTCCTTGTGGGTTGACATTTACTAACAATACTCCGTTGTCTTCGAACATCAAAGAGCCGAGGCTCGTTGCGATGTTGATTAGACCTCCAGCTACGTTTGCTCCTGCCCTCGCACCGTTTTCATCGAATGCTTGGTAAACAGTGGCAACGCCAGTAGAGTTTGTGGAGTTTGTTCCAAATGACCAAGAGTCTTCATCTGTTGGATCAACGTTTAGTTGAATATCAGTTACAGTTGCGTGTACCTGTGCGCCTCTTGGGTATGTTGCTCTATCAAGTTGCAGTCCTGCAAATTGATCAACAGTATCAAATTTCAGTGTGGTTGATTGTACACCGCCACCTTTGTTGTACTGTATGACAACGTTACCTGTTGGGTTGAGGTTGTATAGTTGAATGAATGGCCAGCCAGAGCCACCGCCAGTACCGCTTAAGCCGATTTGACCATAGGCCACACCGGTATTGCGGTTGACGGTTTTGTTTTCTCTAACAACATTGTTAAAGTCTCCAACAGTAAATGTGGTACATTGGGCATCGCCAATGGTTGTTGTACCGTTAGTACCGCCAGCAGCATTTGTTGCTACTGCAATACCAACAGTCTGTGTTACTGAAACACCAAGTATATTGGAGTTTCTTCCACAGAATTCACCAAAGTCTAATCCTTGACCACCCGTAGTGGTAGTGCCGTCTGCAAGCTGAGCTTGTGCTCTGTCTGCAAAGTAAGCATACCAGTTACCATCTGTTGCCTGAACCATTCTCAACTTGTTACCGTTTACGGTAACGTCAGGTTCACCTTTTCCTTCGTTAGTATCTTTGATATCACTATCAATCACAACTACTTCGATGACCATTGGTCCTGCGAAGTAGTTCTGGAATTGAGAGTTCTCAGCCGATACAAACAAGTTTGCATTTGCTGCTGCGGCTTGTGGGATTGCGCTTGGAGCGAATCCAAAGCCAGCAGCTAGCATAATTGTCATTAATGTAAGACTAGTTATTTTACGTCCTATCTCGTTGTTCATGTTATTGAATTTCAGTTCGAAAATCAGTATATAAGATTAATGGACAATTTATCCACAATTTGTCGCTTTTTTGAATAAATTTCAGGCGTGGCTGGTCTCTGATCGATTTTTTTGATCCGACTATGTAATTTTTACATTTTTGGGAGCCAGAAATGATCGGTTTTGCGCCTAGGCCCTTTTTTGGACTAGTTTCTTGTACAGGACTACTGCCTCGCCCTCGTCCTTTGGGCCTATTATTACGGCGGAGCCCCTCTTCATAAAGCTGACAGACATGTCGCTTGTCCTCATAGACAGGCCGAGCTCGCCCTGGTTTTCCACCCGGAACTGGAGGTCCTTTGCCAGGTTGGTTATTTTCTCAATGTCGATTTCAAACTTTTGTGTAGGCGTAATCGAAAAGGTTCGCTTGCCGCGGTTTCTTCCGCAGAGCTCTTCTATTATCAGCTCTTCTTTTGGTGCAGACTCTACCTTTCCACTTCCGCATACAGGGCATTCTTCTGCCCTGAACGTTTTAGTGGTGACAAAGTCCAGATTCTCAAGGTCTATGTGGAGTATTTTGTCCGAAAGGCTTGGCTTTTTTCCAAGTATTATTTTGACTGCTTCTGCCACCTCTATTCCCCCCACTATGGAAAGGATGGACGGGTGCACACCCTCTATACTGCATGTCGGCATAGAATCCTCGTCTAGCGCGGGAAACATGCATGAATAACACGCAGTCTGATGTGGTAAAATTGTAAATGCCTGGCCGGACACTGCCACTGCCGCTCCCGTCACGAACGGGATGTTTTTTTCCACGCATGCTTTGTTTAGTGCATACCTTGCGTTGACGCTGTCCAGCGCGTCAATTACGACATCGCATCCCTCAATGGCATCTACTGCGGTGTAGTCGTTTATCGATATTGCAAGTGCCTCTATTTCCACGTCGGGGTTTAGCTTTTTTAGTTTTCTTGCTGCGACTTCCACTTTGATTTGGCCCACGTCCTCCTCATCAAACATTGTCTGCCTGTGGAGATTTGACAGTTCTATTACGTCCCTGTCAATTATTCGCAGCTTGCCAACACCCATTGCCGCAAGTCTTGTTGTTATGGGGTTGCCAAGGCCGCCGGTTCCCACGACGCAGACTTTGGCCGCCTTTAGTTTTAGCTGGCCCTGGTATCCAATTTCCTCTAGCATTATTTGCCTGGAATATCTGTCAATTTCCTTGCTTGACAGCTCAGAGCCGCCTGCCACTGCCGGCAAAATGTAGATTTCGTCTCCGTCTTTTAGCTCGGTGTTCATCCCGCCAGAGAATCTTGCGTTCTTGCCGTTGATGTAGACGTTGATAAGTGAGCGCGGTGTTCCGTCGTCGTTTAGCACCCGTCTTTTGAAGTCGTCGCCCATGCTTTCCGATATCTGGTTAAACGAGTCCAAAAGTGAGATTGTGGAGATCTGGATCTTTTTTTCTCCGCCTCCCTTGTTTAGGACGGATGGAATCGTAAATGTGACGTTTGTCATTTACTTCACCGCTGCGGAAACCGCCGCAAAATTTGCTTGCAGCACCTCTGGCTTTGGTAACACTTCCATCAGGGACTCGGTTGCTTTGAGGCCGTTTCCCGTCACATAGCAGATCGTCACGTCGTTTTTGTCTATTTTTCCGTCCTCGACCATCTTTTTGAGCACCGCTACGGACACGCCGCCGGCTGGCTCTGTGAATATTCCCTCGGTTTGGGCAAGAAGCAGTATGCCATCAAGTATCTCCTTGTTGTTTGACTCTTCGGCATATCCGCAGTACTGCTTTAGGCGCTTGAGCACGTATCGCCCGTCCCCCGGATCCCCTATTGCAAGGCTTTTTGCTATGGTGTCAGGGTTTTCTACCGGGATGACCTCGCTTGAGCCCTTTTTGAAGGCGTCAACTATCGGGGCGCAACCGACAGGCTGTGCCGCATGTATGTGCATTCCGGAGACGTCCTTTAGTAATGACACTGCTTGCAATTCCTCAAACCCCTTGCAGATTGCGTTTAGCATCGCGCCGCTTCCAACTGGAACGATGAGCTGGTCAGGTATCTGCCAATCTAGCTGTTCTGCCACCTCATATGCAAGCGTTTTTGATCCTTCCACATAGTATGATCTCATGTTGATGTTGACTATGCCGATTCCCTTGCTGTCGCCTATCTGGGCCGCGATTCTGTTTGCGTCGTCGTATGTTCCGTCAACTGCAATAAACTTGGAGCCGTATGCCAATGCCTGTGCAATCTTTGCGTGCTCTATATCGCTTGGCGCAAACACATAACACGGAAAGCCGCCCTTTGCTGCATGTGCCGCAGTGGCAGAAGCAAGATTTCCAGTAGACGCACATCCGACTGCGGAGAGGCCAAACTCTTTTGCCTTTGATACGGCAATCCCTGCTGGCCTGTCCTTGAAGGAAAAAGTCGGGTTTACAGAATCGTTTTTTACGTAAAGGTTATTGAGTCCGAGCTTTTCTCCTAATTTTTCTGCCTTGATCAGTGGAGTCATTCCGGCGCCAATGCTTACAATGTTGGATTTGTTCTGGATCGGCAACAACTCCAGGTAGCGCCAGTACGTGTGCTCCCTGTTTGAAAACGTGTTTTTTGAAATCGATGGAAACTCGTATTTTACATCAAGCGGCCCAAAGCACTCGTCGCAGATGTACTTGAAGGTGGACTCGTATTCTTTTTTGCATTCCCGGCACTGGAGCGATATTTTTGTCATGAAAAATCGTTGCCAGATACCTAGTTAAAATGTCCTAATATCAAGTTTAGTGACACTTAACTTTAAAAACAATAAATTTAATAATAGTTAATCGGCCCACGCCTGAGAAAGCAAGAAAAACCCTGCACAACGTTTTTAGACGTTTTGGGAGACTTGAAAGAAGTTTGAGGGCAAAGATAATCGGTTTATCGATATTGGGCGCGGTTGTAGTCGCAGTCGTGTCTGCTATCGTTTTTGTCGGCCCCATAGATGTGTCCACACCAAAACAGGAGGTAGAAAAGTTCGAGAACTGGAACAGATCTGGGCCGTTTGCGATAAACAAGTATGAGTACAGGGTGGGCGAAAACGTCTTTATTGCAGTCGGTGGGCTCCAGCCAACCGATGCCGGAAACATTGTCTTTGTGATGCCAAACGGGACTACAAAATACATCACTATTCCATTTGATGGCAATGAAAAATCAGGATTCAACCAGTACTTCAAGCCGGCCATCTCAAAGGGGAGGGGCATTTGCAGCGTTGATGATTTGGTAGGAAACTGGACTGTCGTGTTTACAAAGACTGAATATCCACCGATCAGATTCAGAATACTTAACGACACCATCCCAACCGAGATAGGCCTATTCCAAAGAGTCTGCTAGTCCAGCTTGTTGTGAAAGCAAACTCGATCTCCGGTGTGGCATGCGGGGCCTGCCGGCTCTACCAGATAAATCACGGCGTCATAGTCGCAATCCACTAGGATCTCTTTTACCTTTTGCGTGTTGCCGGATTCTTCGCCTTTCATCCAGAGCTTGTTTCTAGACCTTGAAAAAAACCACGAGTTTCCTGTCTTTTGTGTAAGGGACAGAGATTCTTTGTTTGCATATGCTAGTGTAAGAACCTCTTTTGTGTTGATGTCCTGGACTATTACTGGTACTAGGCCGCCACCTTTTGCAAAGTCCAGATCGTCAAGTGTTTTTTTCATGATTTGGGGTGGAGATTTTTTCCTTATATTCTTACATCAACTTTGTTTTCCTTTAGGTATTCCTTTACCCTGTTGACCGAGTGGGTCTCATAGTGGAATATCGAGGCTGCAAGGGCGGCATCGACGTCGGTTTTCTTAAAGACATCAAGTATGTGGCTCGGCTTTCCGCACCCGCCGGACGCAACAACAGGTATTCGCACCGAGTCCACAATTGCCTTTGTTAGGGTGAGGTCGTATCCGTCCTTTGTGCCGTCCCTGTCTATGCTGGTGAGGAGGATCTCGCCTGCGCCGAGCTGCTGGACTTTTTTTGCCCACTCCACGGCGTCAAGGCCCGTCTCTTTTTTTCCGCCATACACAAAGACCTCAAACCAAAACTTTTTGCCGTCTTCCAAAAAAACGTTTTTGCCGTTTGATATGTTATAGTTGCGTTTTGCATCGATCGCCACTACCACACACTGCCTTCCAAATAGTTCCATCAGCTCCGTTATTATCTGCGGGTTTTTTACTGCGCCGGTGTTGATTGCCACCTTGTCTGCGCCGCAGAGCAAGATGTCCCTTGCGTGCTGTAATGTCTTTACGCCGCCGCCCACGGTAAATGGAATGTCGATCACCTGGGCCACCTTTGAGACAAGTGATCGTATCGTCTCTCTTTGCTCTTGCGATGCGGTGATATCCAAAAAGACGAGCTCGTCTGCTCCCTCGTTGCTGTATTTTTCTGCCAGCAGCACGGGATCGCCTGCGTCCTTGACTGACTCAAAGTGGAGGCCCTTGACTACCCTGCCGTTTGCGACGTCAAGGCACGGAATGATTCTCTTTGTTAGGCTCACGCCAGCTTCTTTGCCTCCTCGATTGTTATCTTTCCTTCATATAGCGCCTTGCCGAGGATGACCCCATATGCGTTGCATGATTTTACTTTGGGGATGTCAGCAGGCCCAGATATGCCGCCGCTTGCAATCACGTTTTTTCCGAGCTTGCATGCTGCCACAAGGTTTTGGATGTCTGGTCCTTCAAGCGTTCCGTCCCGTAAAACATTTGTCAGGAGAAACTCGCCAAAGCCATTCCCAATAAAATTACGCATCGCGTCGATTAGATTTATTCCGGTTTTCTGCTGCCAGCCGTTTATCACTATTATCCCATCGCTGTGGTCCACAGATATGACTATTCTTTGAGCGCCAAATTTTTTCAGAAGTGATGAGGCCAATCCTGGGTTTTTGAACGCCGCAGTCCCGATTACGATTCTTTGCGCAAAATCAAGTGCCTCGTTTATGACAGGCTCTGTTCTTAGGCCGCCGGCTGCCTGCACCGGGATGGATACGGTTTTTGCGATTTTTCTTATCAGCCCAACGTTTGAGCCCCTCTGGAGGGTGGCGTCAAGATCCACTATATGCAGCATGTCGGCTCCTGCCTGCTCCCACTTTTTTGCTATTTGTTGTGGGTCGTTTCCGTATACGGTTTTTTGGTCTGGCCTGCCCTTGAACAGCCTGACTACTTGGCCGTCCATCAGATCGATTGCGGCAATTATCTTCACTTTTTGCACTCTCGCAGAAAATTTTTGATCATTGTCGAGCCGACCTTGCCGGATTTTTCGGGATGGAACTGCGTCCCGTATAGGTTTCCCTTATTTATCACCGCCGGCACCTCTATCCCATAGTCAGAGTCCGCCACCACGATCTCTGGGTTGTTCGGCTTTACCCTGTATGAGTGCACAAAGTAAACCCACGACGAGTCCGGCACGCCATCCAGCAGCGGACTTGATTTTTTTATTTTGAGGCTGTTCCATCCCATGTGCGGGATTTTGAACTTGTTTGGCAGCAACACTACTTCTCCTTCCATCACCGCAAGCCCCCTTTCCTTTCCCTCCTCGCTTTTTTCAAAAAACATCTCCATTCCAAGGCATATTCCAAGCACCGGAGTCTTGTCCTTGACATAATCCGAAAAAGAGGTGCTGGAGTAATCCCGGATGCTTCTGATTGCAGGATCAAAGTTGCCCACCCCTGGCAGCAGCAGGCCGGAATAGTTGTTTGCCACATCAAAGTTTGTTATGACGTCTACGGTTGCGCCTTGTTTTTCGAGCGCTACCTTGAGGCTGAATATGTTTCCCGCCCCGTAATCAAATATTGCGACTCTCATCTACATTGACCCTTTTGTGCTAGGGATTCCTTTTTGCTTTTTGTCCGCGCTTGCCGCAGCCCTCAGTGCCACTGCCAGCGACTTGATTGCGGCCTCGATTTTGTGGTGGTCGTTTTCTCCGTATCTGATGTTGATGTGTATGCAGCAGTTGAGGTTCTGCGCAAGCGATGAGAAAAAGTGCTCGATGTCTTCTTTTGACATTCCTTCTATTTGCGCCCGCTTGATTGCCAGATTGATTTTGTAGTAGGGCCGCTTGACAAGGTCTACAGATGCCTCTGCGAGGGACTCGTCCATTGGCACAGCGGAATAGCTGAATCTGGTTATCCCTGTTCTGTTTCCAAGCGCCTTGTCGATTGCTGCGCCTAGTGCGATTCCGGTATCTTCGATTAGGTGGTGCAGTATACGGTCGTTTGATTTTGCCTTTACCGTCAGATCAAGCATCGCGTGCTTTGCAAAAGAGCCGATCAGGTGATCAAAAAAGTCGATTCCCGTATTTATCGAGGTCTTGCCTGTCCCATCAAGATTTGCCTGTACTGTGATGGATGTCTCTTTTGTTTCTCGTTTGATTTTACCTGTTCGTGCCAACAGGTATCCAAGGCTAGTTTGCTAAATTTAATGCCTTTGGAAGTTGTCGTATCGATTCCAGTATGATTGGCGCGCCGCTTTTTTCAAGGAGCTTCTTTTTTGATGCGGGGTTTTTGGTCGTGCCGTATATTCCGCAAAAGGTCACCTTTTTTCCTAGCCTGTTTGCCTTTTTTGCCATGATGATGTCCTCCATGGAATCGCCGACGTATATGCAGTGCTTTACCCTCATTCCATTAATGGACATCACAAGAGGTTTTGGGTTGGGCTTTGCCATGCTTCTTGGCTTGTCTTCAAGAAACACAGAGCTTCTCAGATCGAATCCGTCCAGCAAATTACCAAGTGAGTAGCTGATGGATTCTTTTCCGCGCCCCGTCACTATTGCGAGTCTTTTTCCAAATTTTTTTTGCAGGATTTTTAGCAGCTGGGCGGTGATGATTACCTTGTCGTTTTCAATTAGCCCTTTTTCTGTAAAGTCTGACTTTTTGTGAAATATTTTTGCGTATAGTTTTGGGCCGTAAAAGATCTGATCAAAGATTTTGTAGAGTGGGTTTGTCGAGTGCGGCCCAGGATACCTTAGTTTTTTTCTAATGCCGGAAATGTCTGTCTTTGCGTCAAGGAATCTCTCGACGGAGCTAACTCCGGCGTGGTCTGCGTTTTTGATCACCACTTCGATGAATCGTTTTGGGTTTGCACCAAGTTTTTTTGCCGCTACAAGCGACAAAATCGCGGCATATGTGAGGTCCACTTCGTCGTTGAATCCTCCGGTTGCCTTGAATCCCTGTATTATCTCCGCTGTGATAGGAATGGATCTGATTCCGGCAAACTTCTCAAGTACGTACGCAGTTGTCTTTTTTATCGCAAGGTCGTATGACTTTGAGACGTCCACCAGGACGCCGTCGCAGTCAAATATCATTCCGTCGAGATCGTCAAGTTTTAGGGAGTTTTTTAGGTAGATACCACCGCCCTTGTTCTGGTAGGTCATTTGAGGAGATCACGCATTGCCAGCAGGAATTTAGAGTTCATGTCCTTTGTGCCAACCGTTACCCTAAGGCATCCTTCGTGCTTTCCTATTTTGCCCAGCTTTCGAATTGATATTCCCTGCTCTAGCAGCGCCGTGTAGATTCTCTTGTCTGCTCCGCCTGCGTCAAAAAGCACAAAGTTTGCCTTGGAGTCAAAGACATCAAAGGCGCCGCTTTGGCGCAGATTCTGTATTATTCTGAGGCGCTCTTGCTTGATCTCCTTTATTGTCTCTGTGATCTGTTTTGTCTTTTGCAGCACCAGTATGCCGGCCTCTATTGCAATGGTGTTGAGCGGGTACGGGTACTGGAGAACGCGCGAAAACACGTCGATGAACTTTTTGTTTGCCACCACATACCCGAGCCTTAGGCCCGCAAGGCCGAATGTCTTTGAGAATGTCCTGACCACGATCAGGTTGTCAAATTTTTTTGTCAGGCCTACAACGGAGTAATCGGAAAACTCGACGTATGCCTCGTCTACTATGACAACGCCTAAAAATTTTCTTATCAGCTCTGTCATCTCTTCTTTTTTGAACTGAAAGCCGGTCGGGTTGTTTGGCGAATCAATGTACAAAATGTCTGCGTTTTTTGATTTTGAGGCAAAGTCCGAGGGGCTCATCGTCATGTCTTTTGAGAAGGGAACCTTTATTGTCGGGATCCCGTACAACTTGCAGCGCTCCTCAAAGAACCCAAACGTCGGGTTCGATGTCAGGATCTTGGTTTTTTTTGACGCAAAGTTGGCAAGGAACAGATCAAGTATTTGGTCGGAGCCGTTTCCAAGCCCTATCATGGATGCAGGAACCTGCAGGTATTTTGAGAGGGCCGCAACAAGTCTTTCCGATTTTCCTAGCGGATACTCCCGCACGTCGGAGTTTTTTTTGGCCGCATCTATCAGCTCCTGCTGCAGCTGCTTGTTTATGGCAAAGTTTTCGTTAGAGTCAAGCTTGAGGGCGCCTTCGTGATATTCCGGTTTTTGATATCCTTGTAGCTTTGACAGCTCGTCAAGCTTTTTGTCGTACCACTTTCTCATAGTCTTCCCCTTACTGCGTTGTAGTGGTTCGGCAGGCTCTCAGAGTCCGTGATGGTCTTGAGCGGTTTTTTGATTTTTGACAGTCCTTGTTTTGAGGATTCCACAGTTGTCTGTATTTTTAGAAAGTCGAGAACCGAAAGCGAGCCCCTGGCGCGCCCAAACCTGTTGGTAGGCAGGATGTGGTTTGTTCCAAGAAGGTAGTCGCTTGCAGCAGATGGCGTGTTTTTGCCAAGCAGTACCAGCCCTGCCGACGTAATTCTATTTGATATGGAGTTGGGATTCTTTGTCATTATTTGGAGGTGCTCCGGCGCAAGCTTGTTGGCAACCAGTATTGCGTCCGACATTTTACTGCACAGTGCCACAAAGCCGTTTTTTTCCAGGCTGGATTTGATGATTTGCTTTCTTTGCATACTTGGGAGCATTTTGTCTAGCTGGCCTGTCACCTTTGTCGCAAGGGCCTTGGACGTCGTAATGAGGCAGCACCTAGTGTCGGAGCTGTGCTCTGCCTGAGAGGCAAGGTCAAGTGCAACAAGTCTCGGATCTGACGAGTCGTCCGCTATGATTCCAAGCTCGGTTGGGCCTGCCAGCATGTCAATTGACGTGGTGTCCGATACCAAGTATTTTGCAGTAGTGACAAACGAGCCTCCTGGGCCTACTATCTTGTCCACCTGCGGGATGGATCTTGTGCCGAGTGCCAGCGCCGCAATTGCGTGCGCGCCGCCGACTTTGTAGATAGCGTCTGCGCCGCAGACATCTGCCGACACCAGGACCAGCGGGTCTACCTTTCCTTGTTTGTTTGGCGGCGTGGCCACTACAATTTTTTTGACTCCGGCTATCTTTGCAGGCACTATCGACATTACTGCAGAGCTTGGGTACCGCGCAAGGCCGCCAGGCACATAACAGCCTACGCTATCTATTGGAATAAACGACTTTGTTATCTTTGTCCCGTCTGAGGCAACTGCGATTTTTTTTAGCTGCCCCTTTATTGCCTGCTCGGTCTTTGCCAGCCTTTTTTTGGCAAGAACGACTGCCGCAAGCTGCTCTTTTGTGATGGATTTGTATGCGTCTGCTATCTCTTTTTTTGACACTTGTAATGTTCTAAGCTCGACTTTGCTGAATTTTTTTTCGAATCTTCTGAGCGCCGAGTCGCCGTCCCTTGCCACCTGCGCTATGATTGAGCCGACTAGCTTTTTGTCGTGCTTTTGATCAGCTGGCTTGGCAAATGCGCGCGCGTTCTTGACCCGTATGATCCTCATCAATTTTCTTCATCACGCTTTATCTCCTCAAGTTCCAGTATCTGTCTTGGCTCGTGCACTACCAGCCCTTGAGCTATTTTACGCAGCTTTGGGATCATCTTGTGGAACTCCGACTTGGGGATCACGGTATTTATGCCGTACCAGCCCTTGGCGCTGAGCGGGCTGATTGTGGGCCTTTTCAGCGACGGAAGGCTAGTCAGAAGTTTTTGCATGTTTTTTTCCTCGACGTTTAGGTAGATGTGCAGGTATTTTTTTCCCTGGACTGCGCCTCTCATTACTGTGAGTATGTCGTAGATTTTCTCTCGCTTTGCCTTGTCTTGCAGCGAGCTTTTGTTCGCTATTAGGTGCGCGCTTGACTCTTTTACTATGTCGACTATCTTTAGCTGGTTTTGCCCGAGTGTCGTCCCCGTCTCCGTGACATCCATTATTGCGTCGACGGCGTCCGGCGGCTTTGCCTCCGTTGCGCCAAACGACAGGTGAATTTGGACATTTTTGTTTGCCCCAAAGCGCAGCCACGGCGTGACTATTTGCGGATCCTTGTTACCATAGAATTTTTTGTATGATTTTAATTGTTTTATGAATTTTGATGCAGTTGTCAGATATTCTGACGATATCCTAAGGATCTTTTTTTGCCTTGCATATGCCGCCACCATATCGTCAAGTGATTTGAATTTGTAACTGTCAGGAATTGCAACGACCAGCTTTATCTTTCCTATTTCCAGATCCAGAAGCGGCTCGACGTCGGACTTGGTTTCTGCAATCCAGTCCTTTCCGGTTATTCCGACATCGTATAGGCCATCCGAGACAAAGGTCGGTATCTCCTGCGGCCTCAGCATCTTGACTGTGATGTCAGGATCGTCTAGCGTTACGCGATAGGTGCGGCTCTTTCTCTGCACCCTGGTCCACGATCTCTCCATGAGGCTAAACGTCGCTTCCTCGAGGCTGCCCTTTGGGATGGCGAATTTTATCTTAGTCATGGTATGGGGAGATTACCTACCTCTATTATTTTTGGCGTTTAGGTCCGTGCTTGTTTTCGTGCGTGCAGTCTCATGTGCCCCTTTTGGATTCCTTCCGATGCGAGGGCGCGGAGTGCGCTAAAGTTTTGCGCAAGGCCGGTCGCCGCAATCACGCACGCAAGCTCGCTTGCGGACTCGACTCTGAGTATTTTTGCGCAGACCTTTGCAGTGGGATGCATGTTAATTATTCCGCCGACAGTGCCTACCGATAGCGGCAGCTCTATTTTGCCGACGAGGTTGCCGTCCTTGTCTTTGCGCCATTCTGTGATGGAGCCGTATCTTCCGTTCCTTGCGGCATACGCGTGTGCAGCTGCCTCTATTGCGCGGGTGTCCTGTCCTGTTGCGTTTGCCACCGCAATTATTCCGTTCATCACTCCCTTGTTGTGCGTGACTGCCCGGTACGGGTCGTTTGCCGCAAACTGGTAGGCAAGGACGATATTGTCCACAATGTCGCTGCCGCCGACCTGCTCTTTGTCAAATACTGCGGTGCCGCGCACAATTCTTCGCGTAGAATAGTTTGAGAGAATCCGCAAGAGCGTTTTTCCGCCAGTTATTTTTTCGACAAGCGGCGCTACTGCCTCGCACATTGTGTTTGTTACGTTTGCGCCCATTGCGTCCCCAACGTCGATCAGAAGCTCGACTATCAGCATGGGGCCTGATTCCGTGGAGATTTCTTTGCACGATACCTCTTTTGCGCCTCTGCCGATCTTCGAAAGGGTGGCGCTTTTCGAGTTTGCAAGCTCCAGTATTTCCTTTGACGATTTGATTACCTTTGCTGCGGCATGCTTTGCGTCCACTTTGACCACCTGGACTTGGCCTATGCTGTATGATTCGTCGTTTTGCATCGCAAATCCGCCATGTACTCTAGCTATTTTTGCGGCCTTTGATGCGGCAGCTATGACCGACGGTTCTTCTATTACCATCGGGACCAGATACTCTTTTTTGTTTATGACAAAATTCGTGGCAATGCCAAGCGGAAATGAAAACGTCCCTACCGCGTTTTCAACCATCTTGTCTGCTTCCTCAAAGCCGATTCCGCCTGCGTCCTCGAGGATTTTTCTTTCTTCCGCTGTAAGGTTTGCAAATTTCGCTACGGCGTCCAGCCTTTCCTTTCTGGTTTTTTCAAAAAAGCCGGGAATTGAAGAGTCTCTCAACTTATCTCAGGATTCGCATTAGCTTGTCGTCGCCTTTGTTTGGAAATCCCTTTCCGTCCGTGTTTGATGTGATAATGTAAAGATAACCGTCAGGGCCCTCCCCTACGTCCCTTATCCTTCCGGTCCCGCTCAGTATGCTTTTTTGCGAGAGCAGGTCGTCTTGCGTCACGTCTAGCTTGTATAGGTTTGAGCCGCGCAAGGTAGCCATAATCATGCTGTCCTTGTATTCTAGCTTGTCGCCACTATAAAACACAATTCCCCCCGGCTCTATGCTTGGGTCATAGCACATCACCGGATTTGCGAACTTTTCGCCGCCGCACTCTTGCTCCGGCCAGCCATAGTTTCCACCTGGCCTTGCCAGGTTTATCTCGTCGTTTTTTGTCGGCCCAGACTCGGTGACAAACAGGTTTGCGTTTTTGTCCCACGCCATGCCTTGCGGGTCTCTGTGCCCTAGTGAAAAGACAGGAGAGTCCGGGAACGGGTTGTCTTGCGGGATGGTGCCGTCGTCATTTAGTCTGAGAATTTTTCCCTCAAGCGATGAGATGACCTGAGAGTTTTGCGAGAACTCCGACGAGAGTCCGGTTGCGACATAGAGCTTTTTGTCAGGGCCGAACTTGAGGACGCCGCCGTTGTAAAACTGCGAGCCGGGAATCTTGTCAATTATTGTAACTACGTCTGCAAGTTTGTTGTTTTCCTCCGTTATGCGGAGAACCTTGTTCCAGAGTTTGTCGTCTTCTGAATATGTGTAGTATACATACAAAAAATGATTATTTGCATAGTCCGGGTGGGTGGTGATTCCCAAAAGCCCACCGCCGAACACTTCCGCTACACGCAATGTGGCCAGCGGCTCGTCTAGCAGGACGCCTGATTCTATTATTCTGATGCTGCCCTGTTTTTCCGTTACGAATATTTTGTCTTCTGCAAAGGCAATTGCCCATGGTTTTTTGAGGCCTGTCGCAAGCGTCTCGATTGATTCGTTTTCTTGAGTTGTCGGTGGAGGGAGTGGCGGCGGTTGCGAAGGCGAGCTTAGAATTATTGCAGATGCCGCAAGTGCAGCTATGATTCCGGCGATTCTGATTTTTTTGTCCACAATAAGAGGGATTTTGGAATGTTATTAATTATTTACAGAAATAATAGGTATATAGCACTGGTTTTCAACCTCTGATCAGCGGGGTGGGGAAGTCAGTCTTCACAGGGCTAAGTCATCCCGGCGGGCTCATAATCATCACTGATGCGAAACCCGCAGATCAGTAGTTCAAATGGAGCCAAAACTCCTGAAAGTCTACTCCCCGCTATCTTTAATTTCGATATTGCAAGAACCACTTGGTTTTGGTGCTGAACTTTGCGTTTTTGTTTGCGATTCCTATTCTTTGCAGCGGGCGCGTAAGGTGCCTGTGGGCAGATACCTGGGGCACATACAGTTCTTCTTTTAGCTGTCTTGGCAATTCTATTACCACCTTGCTTGCGGCCTTGTTGCCGCATTTGACGCACTCAAAGCCCTGTCCTTTGCCCTTTGACTTCATTCTCTTGCGGCATTTTGCGCATGTGGGGTTGACAAGCGTTGTGTTTTTTTGAAGCTTGAGGATCTGGAAAAACTCGACATTGAGTGTCCTTCCGTGTTTTGCAGAAAATCTCCGAATGCCGCCGCCGACGCAAACGATGTCTCCGTTTATGAGGCCCATGGCCTGCCTTGTGATTCCGGTCGGCCTGTACACATAACAGCTGACCTCAGAACCGTCCTTTGTTATCATAAAGTTGACGTGCCCTCCCTTTTCCATTCTTGGCCCCTTTGATATTATTCCGGTTACGGTTCCAGACTGGTACGGCGCAAGCGATGTAACGTCCAGCTCGTTTTGTAGGTGGTCACCTGTCCCCTGGTTTGATTTGAAGATGAGGTGCCCGACGGGTTTTTCATGCGTCTTTACAATCTTTGACGCATATAGTAGTGAGCTGACATCTTCGCCCCTTATTCCAAAAAAGACCGGGTCTGGGCCGTGGGGCGCGAAAAGGATCCTGCCCTTTTTTGTGTCGTAGCTGTTAAACGTATACGGGTATGTTGCCTCCTGCATTTTTTGCACGCTGGGGCCGTCGATTTTGCGCTTTTTTCCGAACTGGGATCTTTTTCTGTAGCTGAGTAGCTCGTACGTGTGGTCGCCAAAGCTATATCCGATGGCGCCGATTGCACCCACTAGGCCCTGGCCGTTCCCGATATGGAACGATTCCAGATTGTTCTCTGTGATGAATTTTTTTGCGTCCTTTCTGCTTATCAGCTTCCACAGCGCGTTTTTGCTAAACTCCGAGAACTGCCTGGGAATGGAGTCGTTTTCAAAAAACACCACGCCCGGGTTTGCGCCGTTTTTGAGGTCAGAGAACTTGGTCACCAGCTCGATTACCTTTTTTTTGATTTTCTGGGGGGCGCCAGTCTTTATCCTCAGGGAGACTGCGCCGTTTCCACGTGTCTTCCATGGGATGTTTGGGTTGAATCGCACCAGTCTAGGATAATCCAGAAACTTGACATTTTCCTTTCTTAGCGAGTCCACCAGCTTGTACGCAAGGTATGTGGTGCACATTCCCTTTGGCGAGTCCGTATCGTCAAAGCCGATGTTTAGAATCGTGTTTTTTTGCACATCTAGCATGCTTCGCTCCGACATTTGTGATTTGTGCCAGTTTGGTTATTATATAATCGTCGAACAAATCAAGTGCGTTGATAGTAATAGACGAAAAGAGAATATTCGATACCATAACAGAGCGCAAGCCGGCATCTGTTGCGCTCAACGGCCCCGACGGGATTTTGCCATATGTTCAGGGCACGGCAGTCAAAATAATGAACAGGTTTGGAATTCCAGCATACGTTCTTGCCGACACGACGTGGGGTTCTTGCGATCTCAACTCTAATGGCGCAAAGGTTCTTTCTGCGGAGATTTTGTTCAACATTGGCCACACCATAAGCATGCAGAGCATGGACAATGTTGTGTTTGTCGACGCCTTTGACGACGTGCCGTTTGATGACGTGGCAAAAAAATGCGCAGACATCCTAAAGGGAAAGTCAGTATCGCTTGTCACCGACAGCCAGCACCTAAACCAGATGGCTTCTGTGCGGAGTATTTTCGAGAGCTGCGGCATCACAGTAAAAGTGGGAAGCGGCAAGGGCCAGCTAAACGACGGCCAGGTCTTTGGGTGCGAGTTCTATCCTGCAATAGAGGTAAAGGACCAAGTTGACGCCAATGTCTTCATGGGGCAAAGCAACTTCCACGCGGCAGGCCTTGCGCTTGCGACCAGCAAGCCGACCTATGTGCTTGACCCGTACTTTAACGAGGTAAGAGAGGTAACAGAGTTTGCCCAGAAGCTCCAAAAAAAGGCCACCCTTGCAATATACAAGGCAGTAGATGCAAGGACGTTTGGAATAATTGTCGGCCTAAAGGAAGGCCAGATCTCAAAGACTGCTGCTCTCAAGTTCAAGCGAGAGCTAGAAAAAGAGGGCAAGGCAGTGCAGCTGTTCGCACTCACAGACATCACAAACGACCGGTTGCGAAACCTTCGGGGAATAGACGCTTTTATTCAGGTGGCGTGCCCCAGGATTTCTACTGACAACCAGTTCGACAAGCCGGTCTTGTCCACGCCGCAGGCAAGTGCGCTTTTGAAAATACTCCGTGGCGAAAGCATGGAGGGCTACCTGCAGATTCCGCACTGGTTATGATCAATTTGACGATAATCTTAATATGGAACAATCGAAAAGGATTTCTGATTAGGAAGTAACTTGATAGCAAAAACCGTTTTTCGTTTTTCATAATTTGATGTAAATGGCACGCAAGACCAATTTTTCGCACGCAAAAAAGAATTTTATCAGATATCCAAAGGCCAGAGTCCACGTAAGCTGCGTAATCAAGGACGAGGAGGGCGATATCGTCGGAATAAAGGGAATGAAGCTAGGCAGCTCCGCTCCGCGTGATCAGGTCTGGACTGCGGAAGAGATATACGAAAAAAGCGGCCAGAGCCCGAACTTTTCTCAGACGCACTCTTTTTGGGCAAGAGACAAGGAAAACAACGAGTCGGAGGTATACTGCAAAAGAAAGAATGGAAAGATCTGCCTCGTGGCACCCTCCATCGCACACGAGGATGGAAGGGACATTCTAAAGGACATCCAAGTCTGCGACTCCGAAATCTAGCTCTAAAGAATTATTAGATGATGCCAAAGAGTAGTGATATGGAAGATTTTGTGATGCCTGGGGACCGAATTGGCTCTATCGAGGAAATGGGGGCAGGCTACAACACGTTTGATGATGGCGACATGATAAGATCCGCAACCATCGGAGTTTTAGATGTGGACAAAAAGAACCGAGTCGCCCAGGTCAGAAACGGAAAGCAGCTCTCGATTCCAAAAAAAGGCGACATTGTAATTGGAACGGTTAGCGCCGTTCTTTCGGCCATGATAGCAGTGGCGATTCAATACATTAACGGCAAGCCGAACTACTCCGGAGTTGAGTGCATATGCCAGAACCCCGACAGGCGAAGGGTGATAGCTCGCGTAAACGACGTAATTACACTTAGAATCGAGTCGCACCTAAACGGCGCAATCCATGCCAGCATCGACGAGCCGGAGCTTGGGGTGTTATTTACAAAGTGCAATATTTGCGGGGGCAGCGTAGTCCCGATGCGGGACAGGGTCAAGTGCCCCAACTGTGGCTATATGGAAGACCGAAAGATATCAACCAACTACGAAAAGGCCGATTTCATAAAGATTCGAGATTAAGATCAGGTGGAAATCCCAAATACTTAGGGTCGGAATGAAAACAAATACACCACAGATTATATGATGATGAAGCATAACTGTTTTAGTGTCCAATATCAAATAAAATTCGTGGTCATAAGAACCTACAAGCTTCGATTGTATCCAAATCATCTCGAAACACAGACACTCAACAACACGCTCGGTGCATGTAAGTTGGTCTACAACGCAATGATACAAAAAATTAATTCCGAGGGATTCCAATCAAGAAACGATCTGTGTTATTTCCTAACAGGATTAAAGGACTATGAACCATGGTTATACAATCACCACTCCAAAATGCTGCAAATGGTGGCAGTGCAAGTTGATGGAGCACAAAAATCACTGGCACAGATGCAAAAAAACGGCCAAAAAACAGGCCATCTCAAATTTGCCAAATTCTCAGAATACAACGCATTCACATACAACCAATCAGGCTTTGGGCTAAATGACGGATTTTTGCATCTATCCAAAATAGGCAAAATCAAAATAATACAACACCGGGAGATCCCGAAAAACTCGGAAATTATACAGATCACAATATCAAAATCGAGATCAGGGAAATGGCACGCATGTATTGTTGTCGACATTGATGTTGTGATTCCAAAGATATCGCTCAAAAATGCAGTCGGAGTTGATGTTGGAATCAAGAGTTTTGCATATGATTCCGCAGCGTATGCAACGCCAAACCCGTTGAATCTGCAAAAGATGCTAAAGCCATTAGCAAGAATCCAAAGAATAATATCAAGAAGACAAAAAGGATCAAAGAATAGAAAGAAGGCAGTCCGATTCTACCGGATCATTCACGAGAGGATTAGAAACAAAAGAAAGGATTTTCTGCACAAACTGTCAACACAGTATGCCCGAAGATACAGTGTCATATTTGTGGAAAGGCTTCAAAAGCTAAACATGGCGCAAAACCATAAGCTTGCCAGAAGCATACTGGATTCCGGATGGGGAACATTTGGAGTGATGTTGGACTACAAAACAATGCTAATCGACGTCCCGTCAAAAAACACAACCGTTGACTGCTCAAGATGCGGTAACATGGTGCCAAAATCTTTGGCAGTGCGGATTCACAGATGCGATGTTTGTGGACTAGTTCTGGACAGGGATCATAACGCAGCAATCAATATTTTGAAAAAGGGATTAGAAATTTTTGGAATCGATATGAAATTACCGCAGGAACTGCGGGAAGTTACGCCTGTGGAGATCTCAAAGAGGTCATTGAAGCAGGAAACCATGAGCTTTAGTGAGTGGTAATCCACAATGCAAAAGATATCGTTCCAAGGGGAACGAGGGGCGTACAGTGAGGATGCGGCGATTTCATTTTTTGGTCCTGCTGACACCGTTCCGTTTTCCACCTTTGCAGAAGTAATCGACGCTACAGAAAATGACAGGACCCAGTATTCGGTCCTTCCAGTGGAGAACTCACTTGAGGGCAGCGTCGGCGAAAGCTACGACCTGCTCTTGTCCACCAGCCTAAATGTGGTGGGCGAGATATACTACAGGGTAAGGCACTGCCTCATAGGGTTTGACAAGATTCAAAACATCGACACCGTGTATTCGCACCCCCAGGCGCTGGGCCAGTGCAGAAAGTTCATCCAAAAGTACAAGCTCAGGACTGTTCCTGCGTACGATACTGCCGGCAGCGTCAAAATGATAAAGGATCTTGGCAAAAAAAACATAGCCTGCATCGCAAGCAAGAGGGCCTCCGAAATATACGGCGTTCCCATAATCGCGGAGGGAATCGAGGACAACTCCAGCAACTACACCAGGTTCCTGGTCCTATCGAAGGAAAAATCGCAGGAAGGAGACAAGACATCGATAATATTTTCAGTAAAGCACGAGGCTGGGACGCTGTACAACATTCTCAAGGAGTTCCACGATTATAAGATAAACCTCACAAAGATAGAGTCGAGGCCCAACAAGAGCACGCCATGGGAGTACAACTTTTACGTCGATTTTGACGGCAACTGGGACGACCCAAAGATATCGGAGCTTCTCAAGAAAATCGGCCAGAACTCTTTGTTCCTAAAGGTACTTGGCTCCTACAACAGGGCAAAGCTTGGCTAGAATCCCTTTGGCTTGCGGATGCTAAAGCTTGTACTAAACCCAATAATCACTACGCCCGCGGTGACTACCATGATGTGATAGGTAAACAAAATTGGATCGGTGTTTTTCTCAAAAGTTCCCTTTACGACAAGCTCCGACTGGCCGGTGTTTTGTATTGCGATTCTGTTTGTGCCTTCTTGGAGAACGTACCAGTCAAAGGTTATTTCTTTTTTAAATTCCTCGTCTTTTTGTATTCCAGCACCAGGAGTTTCCAGTTTTACGTAGAACGAGTCTCCCGTAACTTTGAAGTTTTGGTGCGAGCTTTTTGGCGCAACAAACTTGTAGGTGGTGGACTTGCCGACTTCGATCTTTTCTTCCACAGATATTGACTGGAGGCCTATTGAGGAGACAAGCGCGTACAGGCCGATTGCGATTATTGCGGCCCCGACGCCTATGCCTATGACGGTGGTCTTGGTGAGCATGAAAAATCAGTTTGCATCAGAAGATAAAAACCTACATCACATCTACGTCGTGGGGCTGGCTTTCCGCAAATCCTGCGCGGGACATTTTGATGAATTCTGCGTTTTCCTGCATTTGCGGTATGGTGTGGGCCCCGCAGTAGCTCAGACCGGAGCGGACGCCGCCGGCCAGCTGTTTTATTATGTCAGTGACTGTTCCCTTGTAGGGGACCATCGCCTCAACTCCCTCTGCCACATAGTCGTTGAGGTCTTCGTTTATTGCCATAGTTCCGGTTTCCTTTGATTTTCTTCCAAGCGCTGCGTAAAATGAGGCCATTCCCCGGTAGATTTTGTATCTTTTTCCGTTTTTCATCACGTATGATCCGGGGCTCTCGTCTGTTCCGCCAAACAGGCTTCCGATCATAACGGTCGACGCGCCTGCGGCAAGTGCCTTTGTCACATCGCCTGAGGTTCGAGTTCCGCCGTCAGAAATTATTGGGATTCCGTGTTTTTTGCCGACCTGCGCGCAGTCATATACGGCAGTCAGCTGCGGCACGCCGGAGCCCGTGATGACCCGTGTTATGCAGATGGAGCCCGAGCCCACTCCGACTTTGACTGCGTCGACTCCTGCCTTGATGAGGTCCTCTGCCCCCCTGGCAGTGGCTACGTTTCCGGCAATCAGCTCGCAGCTTGGAAATGCCTTTTTGATGTTGCGAACGGTATTGATTGCGTTTTCGCTGTGCCCGTGCGCGATGTCCACTACGATTACGTCTGCGTCGGCCTCTAGGAGGGCCTCTGTCCTTTCCATAAAGTCTCCCTTGACCCCTACTGCTGCGCCGACAAGCGGCCTTCCCTTTTTGTCCTTTGAGGCGTTTGGATAGTTTTCGTTGTGGGTAATGTCCTTGCTTGTCACCAGCCCCCTTACTGCCCCTTTTTCATCTACTAGTGGGAGCTTTTCGATTCGGTGCTGCCTTAGGATCTCTTTTGCCTCATCAAGTGAGATGCCGGGCTTTGCGGTAATGACGTCTTTTGTCATTACGTCACGCACCAGCTTGTCCGATTCCGACTCGAACACGACGTCTCGCCCTGTGAGGATTCCCGCAAGCTTGGAGTCCTTTACCACGAGCAGTCCCGACACTCCCTTTTCGTGCATGTATGCGATGGCGTCCTTGAGTGTCTGATCCGGCGAAACCGTGTACGGGTTTTCTATCATGACGCTGGCTGAGCGCTTTACCTTGAGGACCTCTTCTACTTCTTCCTGTACTGTCAGAAACCTGTGAATTATTCCGATTCCTCCCTCCCGCGCCATGGCTACTGCCATTGCCGCCTCGGTGACGGTATCCATGTTTGCGGAAATTAATGGTATGTTTAGCGAGATGTTTTTTGAAAGCTTGGTTCGCAGATCCGTCTGTGAACGCGTTGTAATGTTGGAATATTTGGGCACAAGAAGAACGTCGTCAAAAGTTAATCCTTCTTTTATTTCCAACTGAAACCTTCTACAGAAGAATTGCTTTGCGTTATAAGCTTTTCCCGATTCTTTTTGAAAACATTTGCGCCACTGCCACTGCCTCTTTTGTTTCCCTTACGTTGTGCGTGCGAATAATGTCGGCTCCGTTTAGGACTGATATCACTTCGGCCGCAAGTGATCCGTGCAGTCTATCTGCCGGATTCTTTTGCTCAAGGATCTTGCCTATGAACGACTTGTTTGAAACCGAAACGAGAATCGGCAGGTTCATCCTTAGGCAGGACAGGTTCTGCAGGATCTCCAGATCTCTTTTGAACCAGTCTGTTTTGATTTTTGTGTAGAACTGGTTCTTGCCGGTCCTTCTGAAAAACCCGATTGCCGGATCTACTGTTATTTTGCTTGTGGAAATTTTTGCAGATCTCGCAAGTGCTAGGCTTTGTTTGAGGAGTGTCCTTGTTTGTGCAATATGATCGCCCCTGACAGGGGTCGCACTGTACGCGCACAGCACTAGCGAGGGGTTGTATCTTTCTACAATCCTTGGCATTTGCTTGTCGTATTTTAGGCCAGATATGTCGTTGAGGATCTCTGCTCCCTGGCCTAGTGCCTCTTTTGCCACAAATGACCTGCAGGTATCAACTGATATAGGGAGGTTTGTCGCTTTTTGGATTTGCTTGATTGCCTCGATTACACGCCTTGCCTCTTCTTTTTCTGGGATCAGTGTAGACAGGTATGGCGCAGTCGACATTCCGCCAACATCTACAAAGTCGGCCCCATCCTGCTCCATTTGTCGCACCGCCGCGGCTATCTGGCTGCCTTTTTTGATGGATTTTTTGTAAAACGACTCGGGGCTTGCGTTGAGTATCCCCATTATCCTTACGGGGTTTGGTTTGCCGACCCGCACAGAACCCAGTTTGCTCATATGGTTTATCAAAGCACATGCTAATTTTAGATTTGGTTGACTATCAAGGGCTGGGACTCCAAATATACGAAAATAGTAAAAGAGTTCGGATATAGCAAAAAAGACGACGCTCGTGCAGCCCTACTTTTGAGCTCGATTGTAAAAAGACAGTTTTCTGCGCAAAAGCTAAGAAAAATCATCGCCGGCAGGCCGGTCTTTGTGATAGGTGCAGGCCCGTCCCTGCCGTCGGCAATTTCGGCACTAAGACGTCACCGGGACGTGATCAAAATTTGCGCAGATACAGCACTTGGGTTTCTGGTTAAAAACGGAATAAAACCGCACATAGTTGTCACAGATCTTGACGGGGATCTTAAGCTGCTTGAAAAAAATGCAAAGTCCAGCATAGTTGTCGTTCATGCGCATGGGGATAACATCGACAGACTCGGCTTTGCAAGAAACTTCAAAAAATGTATTGTCACCACTCAGACCAAAGAAGTGGGAAAGGCCCACAATTTCGGCGGATTCACAGACGGCGACAGGTGCGTGTTTTTGGCAAACCACTTTGGCGCAAGCAAGATCTTTTTGTTCGGAATGGATTTCGGCCCACGCATTGGCAGGCTTTCCAACACTGCAAGATCGGACAGAAAGACCAAGCTGAAAAAACTACACCGTGGCAAAATTCTTCTGGAGTGGCTTGCCCCAAGGGCCAGATCCGACCTGTTCACTTTATCAAAGCCGCTCCGAGGCTTTACCAAGATATCTTACGGAGAGCTAGGATCAAGCGTTTTCGGCCAGAATGGATTTAATTACTGTAAATACTTGAGGTAAATTATGCAGTTCTCAGAAGAACAGGTAAGAGAGGCGCTTGAGACAAAGGAGCGCCTTGCCTCTGAGATCCAAAAACACAAAGAGGAAATCGAGATGCTTGAAAAAAATCTCGCCCTCATAAACTCCATCTTAAAGCAGCAAAGCTTCACAAAGGCTTCCTCCCTAAAGGAAACAAAGCAAGAAACGCAAAAAGACGACTACTCAATAGCCCTGCGAAAAAACACCGACGGCGCATTGATCGCAAATGCGCACATCACGCCAGACCAGGTTTCAATTGTTCTAGAAGACGGCCTTACGCTCAGGGAGGACATGCATCCCTTCAAGTCGTTTTTCCTAGACAGGATAATTGGCGAGATGAAGAAAAAGGACCTTGCCGATCTTGAAAAGGGCCAGATAGGCCAGGACTCCATAATAGACTGCCTCATAAACAAAGACGGCGCGCACCTGCGCGAGATAATAATCAAAAACTATCGACAAAAGGAACGGGTAAACGAGATAATAAACACGGCAACGTGGTCATTTTCGAAGATGATAGAAAATTCCAAGTGATGTCATGGACAAAATAATAGTGCTGGACTTTGGTTCGCAGTACAGCCATCTCATTTGTAGGAGAATCAGGGAGTTTTCCGTGTATGCGGAGCTTGTCCCATATGACATATCTGCAGAAAAGCTCAGAGAGCTGAATCCAAAGGGGATAATATTTTCCGGTGGCCCCTCCAGCGTCTATGCCAAGGACGCCCCGAGGCCCGACTCGAATATTTTTCAGATGAAGCTGCCGCTTCTCGGGATTTGCTACGGCCACCAGCTTATAGTGGACAATTTTGGCGGGAAGGTAAAGCGCGCAAATAAAGAGTACGGCCATTCCATTTTGACGGTAGACAGCGGATCCGACCTCCTTGGAGGAGTCGGCAGCTCGCTTCGTGCATGGATGAGCCACGGAGACGAGGCGGAAAAGATACCAAGCAATTTCGAGATAATAGGCCACACGGAGCGCTCCCAGGCAGCTGCCATAGCGAACAGGCAGCACCTAGTTTATGGGATCCAGTTCCACCCCGAGGTGGCCCACACGGAAAACGGCGTGCAGATCCTCAAGAATTTCGTTCTGAACATCTGCGGCGCAAAACAGGAATGGACAATCGAGAGCTTCATAGAAAGGACGGTAAAGGAGCTCTCAAAAATAGATGGAAATGTCTTGTGCGGAGTAAGCGGCGGAATAGATTCTACTGTGGCCGCGCTGCTCATCCACAGGGCGATAGGAAACAGACTCAGGTGCGTTTTTGTGGACAACGGCCTTTTGCGCCTAAACGAGGAGCAAGAAATAGAAAAAATGTTCAAGGAAAACTTTGCCGTCAACTTTACCTCGATTAACGCAAAAAGGCAGTTTCTTGACAAGCTAATGGGAGTCTCGGATCCGGAAAAGAAACGAAAGATAGTCGGCGAAGAATTTGTCAGAATCTTTACAGATTTTGCCGAAAAGAACGGCCCCTTCAAGTGGCTTGCCCAAGGGACACTGTACCCAGATATTATAGAAAGTGGTGTCTCAAAGGGGCCTGCCGCGGTAATCAAGACGCACCACAACGTGGGCGGCCTTCCGGACTGGCTGCACCTGCAGGTGCTCGAGCCGCTAAAAGACCTCTACAAGGACGAGGTCCGAAGGGCGGCTGCCGTACTTGGAGTCCCAAGGAGGCTTCTTATGCGTCACCCGTTCCCAGGGCCAGGCCTTGCAGTCAGAATAATTGGCGAGGTGACCGAAAGGAAGCTAGAGATCTCCAAGATCGCAAGCAAGATAGTTGAAGAAGAGCTCGAGATGGCCGGCTGGTACGAAAAGGTCTGGCAGGCGTATGCGGCAGTCGGTGACGACAAGGCAGTGGGCGTAGTCGGCGATGAGAGAAAATACGGCAACATCGTCATGATACGTGTGGTAGAGTCAATCGACGCGATGACTGCGGACTGGACAAGGCTCCCCCATGAGGTTCTTGCAAAAATTAGCAATAGAATAACAAACGAAATAGACGACGTAACCTGGGTCACATATGTAGTGTCAAGCAAGCCTCCTGCGACAATTGAGCCTCAGTAAGAATGGAATCTCATGATTTAATGCCATTCTTTTAGGAGGGCCTCATAGCTAAGCTATTACATCAAGTTTTGATAAAAAGATTTTTTGTGAGCCGCAAGATCACCAACGCCCCAACCGAGATTCCAATTATCAATACAGGTACAGGAAATTCAGGGATCACAAACACTTCGTTTGTTCCGCTGACGCTCAGTCCCGGTGACAAACCGCCCCCAATCACATAGATTTTCTCGCCAACGGTAGCGGCCCCCAGCCCGTGTCTTGCGGTCTTTAATGGTATTTGTGTCATCCATCCTTTTTTTGGGATGTATTGCTCATTTTCCTCAAACGTGCCAAAATTAGATTCGCCGCCGATTACAAACACGGTTCCGTTCAGAGACGCAGCGGCCAGCCCCCCTCTCGGAGTTGGCATCGGTTCAAGTTTTGTCCAGCCATCAGATGCGGGATCATAGACTTCGTTTGCGCCAAGATTTGTGTCAAGTGATCCCTTTCTACCCCCAATCACATACAGTTTGCCGTCAATGACGGCAGATGCGAGATGGTCCCTGGCCGTCGGCATTTGTGCAGCCACACTCCACATATCAGAGACATAGTCGTATGATTCGTTTGTTGGATAGATGGCGCGATCTGCTCCCCCGACCGCATACAAGGCATGATGAACAAACTGGGCAGTCAGCGCCCCCCTTGCGGTAGGCATGTCGGCTCCTCTTTCCCAAGTGTCTGTCATAGAATCATAAATGTACAGCGAGTTCGTGGCAACCCAGCCGTCCCCATAGCCTCCAACGACATAGATTTTGCCTTCGTGCTCAGAGGCACCGACATGATGCAGTCCCTCAGGAAGCGGGGCTGCCTTTGACCACGAATCTGTCGTAGTATCAAAGACTTCGACTGCGTCCGATGCTCGGCCCGAGCTTTCAAAGCCGCCGATTACAAAGATCTTTTCTCCCAGCGGCACCGCGGCAACTTCGGTTCTGGGTGTGGGCATCTCCGATAGCGTCTGCCATTCTTGTGCAGATATGGACGGAACTGCAAAGGCAAAAGCGAAAAGGCACAGTATTGCTTTCAACGACAGATCTTATCGCCACTTGTAATTAAAAATCTTCAATAATGGAATTATCCTGCAGTAAGAATCGTTTTATGATCTGGGACGTAGTTTCTTTTATGACCGCAACCAGAAAAATTGCAGAGGCTGAGACTATCCTTGCCAAGATGCAATCCAAGTCTGGTGATTTTATATCGTTACTGGGCGTTTTTGTAAATACCATAAACGATGCGTTTTTGCATCTCCTTGAGGAATACAACCTAAAATTTGACTGCAAAGTAGACAGGATTAGTTTGGAAAAATTCAAAGTAAAGGCAAAAAGGTCAGGCAACATCAAAGCAATAAACTTCCTCATCTGGTACGATAAAGAATATAGAAAAATCAGGGACGGCCCACTTGGAAAAATGCTTGAGAAAAATTACCAGCCCGATTATGCAGACTATGATGGCATCATCAGTTCCTGCTCTACACTACTAAACGAGACGCGGGCCATGGCATATTATGCATACGAGAACTTTTGACTAGTCCAAAAGCGCGGCCCCAAATACGCCGGCAGAATCGCCAAGCTTGTTTTTTAGGATTGGTGTGTCCACCAAGTCGCTAAAGACCTTGCCATAAACTGCATTTTTTCCTTCGGTATAGAGAAAATCAATGTTGGACACGCCGCCGCCAAGCACTATTGCGTCCGGATCCAGGATGTCAATTACGTTTGCAAGGCCGGTTCCAAAATTGTCCAGGAACTCTTGCTTCCATTTTTGCGCCTCTTCGGTACCAAGGTCTTGGACTATTGCTGCTAGCGGCCCTGACTTGCCGGTGAGCTCGGCCCACCTTTTCTCAAGCGCAGGTCCGCTTATGTAGGTCTCCACGCACCCCAGTTTTCCGCAGTAGCACTTGTTTCCGTTTTGGTGTAGGGTGTGGTGTCCCCACTCTCCTGCGATGTATGTGCGCCCCTTGTGGATCTTGCCATTAATCACTATTCCGCCGCCGACGCCGGTGCCAAGTATTACGCCAAAAACCACGCCGTGTCCCACCCCCGCACCCATCGTTGCCTCTGCCATTGCAAAACAGTTGGCGTCGTTGTCCATTGCTATCTTTTTTCCAAGCAATTTTTCCAGATCATCTCTTAGCGGCATTCCGATAAGGCATTGGGTGTTGCTGTTTTTGATAAGGCCGGTCTTTTTGGATATCGCACCCGGCGTGCAGATTCCAACGGTGTAGTGTGAAACGTTTTGTGTAAGATCAGATACCATAGACACAATAGATTCTATAATTGACTTGTATCCGTTTTGCTGGTTTGTAGGTATGCGCTTTTTTTGTATGACTTGCTTCCTGTCGTCAAGGCAGATCCCCTCGATTTTAGTTCCGCCAAGATCGATTCCAACTCGGTGCACGAGACTTTATTGCCAGTATATGCTTTGAAGATTACTTTTTGCCGCCGGAAACTGCTATTACGTCATCGATTCTAAGAATCATGCACGCAGCTTCGGTCGCAGATTTTGAGATTTGCTCCTTTACTGCCACCGGCTCGACTATGTTTAGTGCCATCATGTCGTCGATTCTTCCTTCCTTTGCGTTGATTCCTGCCCACTTTCTTCCACTGTTTTGCCTCGCGCGGAGGTTTGCCATCGTGTCGATTGGATCCATTCCTGCGTTCTCTGCTATTGTCAGCGGTATGACCTCGAGTGCTTCGGCGTACTTTCTGATTGCAAGCTGCTCGCGTCCCTCAAAGTTATCCGACCACTCCTTTAGCTGCGATGCCAGATATGCCTCCGGAGATCCGCCGCCTGCTACGATTGCGGGCTTTTCGATTACGTCTTTTACTACCATCAGTGCATCATGAAGCGAGCGGTCGACCTCGTCGACTATTCTCTGGGAGCCGCCTCGGACAAGTATCGATACGGATTTTGGATTCTTGCATCCCTCTATGAAGACCCACTTGTCGGACTCGACCTTTTTTTGGTGCACTAGTTCTGCATGGCCCAAGTCGTGCTCTGTTATGTCATCAAGGTTTGTTGTGATGCGGCCGCCTGTTGCCTTTGAGAGCTTTGTCATGTCGCTTTCCTTTACTCGCCTTACTGAGAGGATTCCATATTTTGCCAGGTAGTGCTGTGCGATGTCGTCGATTCCTTTTTGGCAGACAAGCACGTTGACGCCAATTTTGTGGAGTTTGTCTACCATCGACTTGAGCATTCTGTTTTCTTCTTCTAGAAACATTTGCATCTGGGTCGGGTCTGTGATTCTAATTTCAGCACTCATTTCGGTTTTTTCAACTTCTAGTGCCGCATTCAAAAGAGCAATCTTTGCCTTTTCGATTTTGGTAGGCATGCCGCTGTGAACCACCTCTTTGTCCAAGATTATGCCCTTGACAAGTTCGGTGTCCTCGATTGAGGCCCCTGCCTTTTTTTCTACTTTGACGTTATCAAGATCAACTATGTGCTTGTCGCCTTTTTTCTCCGAAACCCGCAGCACTGCGCTTACCACCAGCTTTGCGATGGTGCCGCTGTCCTCTGAGATCAGCTTCGATTGCATGCTGGTTGTCGCAATTTTTAAGAGCGACTCCTCGTCGGTCGGCTCTATTTTTTTTGCAATTTGCGAGAGCAGCTCCATTACCTTTTCCTGCGCTGCCTGATATCCCTCGATTATAACCGAGGAATGGACGCCTTTTTCTAGTAGGTCTTCTGCCTTTTGCAGGAGCGCCCCTGCAAAGATTACCGATGACGTGGTTCCGTCTCCGACTTCGTTGTCCATTGTCTTTGAGATCTCCACCATCATTTTTGCCGCAGGGTGCTGGACGTCGATTTCCTTTAGGATCGTTGCGCCATCGTTTGTAATTGTAACGTCGCCAATAGAGTCCACTAGCATCTTGTCGAGCCCCCTTGGACCTAGGCTTGTGCGGACAAGGTCAGCTACTAGTTTGGCTGCCATTATGTTGTTTTTTTGCGCGTCCCTGCCTTTTTGCTGCAGTGCGCTTTCCTTTAATACCAAAACTGGACCGCTTGGGGTTTGTTGAATAGATGCCATACTCACAAAAAACCTCGCTACCCCGTTTTTAAAAGTTTGCTAGGCTATTGGCTTGATTAACGATCTCTTCTTTACATCAACTATTCCGCTATGAAGGATCCTCACAGATGGAAGGGCAAGAAACGGCAAAAACAGGGGTACGAGGTACGGCCTTTGGAAGCGGCAGCCGTTTTCTGTGAGTGTGGAGTTTATCTCGACGAACTTTTGGAGCACGTCACCAAACGGATCTGCCGAGATTATGCCGCCAATCAAAAGGGGCAGAAACGAAAGGATTTGGGAGTCTCTTACAACTATCATTCCTCCCTGCGATTTTATGAGGTGGTTTGCGGCTTCTGCCATGTCTTTTTCGTTTGAGCCAATAACTATGAGGTCGTTTTCATGGAAGCTCCAAGTCGATGCGAATGCGCCTATCTTTGCGCCAAAATTTTTCAAAAACCCCATGGCGCATTTTGCCGTCCCGTATGTCCTGTCAAATGCCGCAACCTTCCAGATGTCCTTGGCCGGGCAGGCAGGGACGTTGCCTTGTTTCGTCTCAAGTTCCACACCAGCTAGCTTTGTTATGATTTCTGTTTCCAGCTCGATTGTGTTTGCAGTAACCGTTGGCTTGTTGCTCTTTATTACAAAGTCATTTTCTGTGAACGTTTTGAGCTTGACTGTTTTTTTAATCCACGCAGGCAACCTCGGCTTTGGAATCTTTGCCACAATGCTTCCGTTTGATGCGACGAGTTTTCCGCCGACAAAGACCTTTCTTGGCTTTATTTGTTGGAGGTCGTCAAGTACTAGTACGTCCGCAATCTTGCCGGGCGCGATTCCCCCAAGATCCCTTCCCATGCCGTAATAATCAAAGCAGTTTTTTGACGCAATCGCTATTGCGTCGATTGCATCCATGCCAAGACCAATCGATTCCCTGACACAGTGGTCGATGTGGCCGTGTTTTGTTATGTCAAGCGGGTCTAGCCCATCGGAGCAGAACATCAGCCGGTTAAGGTACGGTTTGTACAGTAAAATTTTTGGGACGATGTTTTTTAGGTCACGGCGAATCGAGCCTTCCCTCATCATCACCCACATGCCAAGCCGGAGCCTCTCCATTACTTGGTCATAGTCTATTGGCTCATGGCACGAAAGTATCCCAGACGAAACGTACGCGTTTAGTTTTTTGTCCGATGCTCCGGCGGTGTGGCCGTTTATGATGCAGTCATTATCGAGCATTTGCGATATTGTGTTCATGGTTCTTGCATCGCGCATAGTCACCTTTGTCCACGAAAACACCTCGCCCAGTCCCACCACCCCGTCCAGCTTGAGTGCGGATTTTTCTTGCGAAAGACCTAGTGATTTGCCGTGGCTGAACTTTCTGTCGACTGGCAGCCCCCCTGGCACCACCGAGAAAATTCTAATCGGCAGTCCTGATGACATCTTGACAAACTCTCTGAATCCCCTAAAACCACATACGCTCACAATGTCTATTGGATCAGAAAAAAGGCATGTCGTTCCGCACAGAAGCGAGCGTTTTGCAAGCTCGGACGGTGTCACAAACTGGTCTATGTGTGTGTGGGGATCTGCAAATGACGGTGAAAGGAATTTTTCTTCCAGATCTATGATTGCAGTTGCCACGCCCGCTGCGTGCGCCGCGTCCGGTCCTACGTATGCGATTCTGTCTTTTGTTATTGCTACCTGCGCGTTTTTTGTTATTTCCTTGGTGTAAACATTGACAAGCGAGCAGTTTTTGAGAATCAGGTCTGCTTTTTTGTCGCCCATTGCCACTGCGTTAAGCTGAGTGATCATTGCAGCAAGATTCGTAGCCACACAACCAGTTTGTCTTGCGACTTTATCAAATTTAACGGCAGGGGGCGCCGGATTTATCCGGCGAACGAATGCCGGGAATCACGTAATAACCAGCATTATAAATACAACAAAGTCCATCATGCCTTCAATTTTAGAGCTAGGCAAAGTGGAAGAACGTCTTGACTGCGATACAGACCTGTACCTGATGTCATGTAAAGCCGAAATGGGATTGGGCCGGACAGACTACCGTAGGAACTACGGGAATTTACGCCTGCAGAGATCAGAAGCTCGGTCGTCGAAGCAGGAAGAGGCTACCAGACATGTCCGGTAGAGGTTCACAACAGCTTAAACGTCATTCTTTAAATTACCAGCCGAGTCGTTGTCTGCTATGAACATGCCCAAGGAAATGAACCGGTATTGTCCTAAATGCAAAACTCACACCTTGCAGAAGGTAGCCCTATACAAGGCAGGCAAGAGAAGGGGCTCTGCAATAGGCGAGCGAAGGCACGAAGAGGACAAAAAGGGGTATGGCGGGCAGAAATTCCCGAAGTTGGCCAAGCCTGCAAAGACTACAAAAAAGCAGACGCTGATTTTCACGTGCCCGCAGTGCAAAAAGAAATCAAATAAACACGGAATCAGGCTCAGAAAGCTGGAGTTGCTTGCAAGTTGAAGAGAAACCACATCCTGCTACCAAAGCCAAAAAGCAAGTTCCAGAAGGTACAGTGCAGGGAGTGCAGTGCTGAAAACATTTTGTATTCGCATGTCACCACCACAGTTACGTGCAAGTCTTGTGGCAACGTGATAGCAGAGCCGACTGGTTCTGTCGCAAAGATACACGGCACAGTATCAGGAATTCTTGAGTGAGAAATAATCCTCTTTTGTGTTCAGGTTCACTGCTATTTTCTTGTCGTCAAATATGCTTAGCGTTTCTTCGATTGGGCCGGAGATTTTCTTTGGATCCACAATAGATATACCGGTATAGTAGCATTCCTTTCCTTCCACATTTGTCGCAAATTCCAGCCTTATGCCCAGCAGATCCAGAAACTTTTTTGTCATGACAAAGCTCTGCCACGCCGCGTCTTTTTTGTGACGCAAGACCAGTTCCTTTACGGTTTTACCGTCAAGCAGCGGCAGATCACCAGAAACTACGAAGACCGGCTCGTCGAGCTTTGATAGCACAAATTTCAGATCATCTACGTATCCGTCTCCGTTTGTCTTGACGGTTTCAACATCGTTATACATCAAAAGCTCGCCCGTACGCGGCGAGTGGTCACTTGTCGCGGCAAGAATCTTTGAAAAGCACTGCGACTCTTTTAGCGCATCCACCACGTGCAGCACCAGCGGTTTTTTGTATTCCAGGAGGAGTTTTTCTCCCGGCATGTCCATCCTAGTTCCCTTGCCTCCCGCCATCACGAGTCCGATCATGCCGATACGAACACCAAAAACGACGATACCCTCGTTATCTCATTTGCCGCGCCTATTATGTCGCCTGATACGCCGCCAAAGCTTCGCCTAGAGACGCAAACCAGAATCAAACTAAGAACTATTCCTATTCCGAGCGCAATGAATCCCGCATTGTTCTGAAGCGCCGCAATAGACACCATGGTTATTGCGGCCGCTATTGCCAGTTTTTTTCTGTCCCTCATCGAGTCCACAAATGACGTGTTAGAGCCCTCCCATGCAGACGGGCCGAGGCTTGCGACAAGGACCATCGAGAACTTGGCAATTATCTCGCCTACCAGTATTGCGTAAAACAGCTCAAATCCCTTCATTGTGGAAAGCGCAACTACCACCCCTGCCACGTACAGAACTATTGCTACTATCCCTGCCGAGCCTACGGACGGGTCTTTCATCACCTGTAGTTTTTTTTCTCTCGTGCCGCGAACCATCAGCCCGTCTGCAAAATCCGAGAGGCCGTCAAGGTGGTGGATGCCCGTGATCAGCGCAAGGCCTGCCGCGACAAGCAATCCAACTACGAGCGGCTCCAAAAAAAGCGACAGCCCATAGCCGGCAGCGCCGACGATGAGGCCTATTGCTATTCCAATCACTGGGAACAGGTACATGTGTTTTGCTACGGTTCTGAGATCCGAGCTTCCAGTAGGAATTATTGTAAGAAACGAAAACACCGAAGCTGCCTGTCTAAACATGTGCCCACCATCCCAGATAATATAGAATTGTTATTAGCGGTATTGTTACCATCGCGCAAAACAAAATGCATGTTACCTTCATCATCAGAATCGCAGATCTGAAGTGATTCATGTCGGGTTCAGTCCCGTCCCCAAGGACATAGTGATCGATTTTCTCAAATCTTGTCCGCAGCGCACCTGCCATTGCGGCCATCGGATATCCGGCGTTTGGGCTGGCTGTCTTTTTTCCGTCGCGCCTAAGTGTCTGCAGCGAGTTTTTCCAGTCTGCGCCGATAAGAACCGCGGCAAGAATCATCAGGTATCCAGTTATTCTTGCAGGCAGGTAATTTAGCACCTTGTCGCAGTTTGCACCAAACCAGCCCACGTTCCCAAACAGCTCATTTTTGTATCCAATCATGGAATCAATCGTGTTTACTGTGCGGTACACAAACGCCCCAGCTAGGCCGAAAAGGCCAAAGTAGAACAGCGGCGCAGTTATGCCGTCTACGATGTTTTCGCTCGTGCTTTCCAACACGCCTGAGACGATGTGTTTTTTGTCGAGATCCTTTGTGTTGCGCTTGACAAGCATCGAGAGCCTTGCCCTTGCCTCCCCTATGTCATCAAGGGACTCCATTACTAGCCGGCCGTGACGCTGTAGGCCCCTTATCGCAATCGTAGTCTTTAGCAGAATCGAGCCTGCCAAGACTGCAATTATTGCAGACAGTGTGTCTGTGTTTTTTGTCAGCATGTCAAACGGAACAAGCAATGCAATGACTAGTCCTGTGACTGCTAGCGTTACAAAAACGCCGCCGAGTTTTTCAGCCGTAGCATTTGGCGATTTTGCAAGTGGCACCAGCCTTGCAATTATTCTTCCAACCCACGCAGTGGGGTGAAACCTGTTTTTTGGATCGCCAAACGCAAGATCGAGTGCTACTGCGCCGACCACAACCAAAACCGGAACTAGTATCATCTGAGCAGCCTCTCAATTTTCTTCATGTCGAGGTTTTTGCTGACAGTTTTTGCCAGTCTTTCTATTTCGCCGTCGAGCTTCTTTTGGTTTTGTTTCCTAAAGAGATGGATTCTTTTGTCTAGCGAGTCTTCGTTTGGCAGCTCCAAGTCGATCAGAGGTATTACGCCAAGAATGGATTTAGATGTTATTTGCTCAAGCTTCCTAAAGCCTGGCTTGAGGAGGTTTTGGTTTCCGCGGAACTTGTTTATCACAAACCCCCGAACTAGCCTTTTGTGCTGTTTTGGCAAAAGCAGCATTGTTCCTGTCAGGCTTGCAAAAGAGCCGCCTTTTTCAATGTCGGCCACTAATAGCACTGGAGAGTTTGTCTTTTCTGCAAGTAGCATGTTTGCAATGTCGTATTTTTGCAAGTTGATCTCAGCGGGCGAGCCGGCGCCCTCGATTATTACAAGGTCGTGTCTTTTTTTTAGGATCTCAAAGGATTCCAGTGCTGTTTTGAGTCCTTTTGTGAGTGCAAATCTCTCATAGTAGGTTTGCGCAGTCATTTTTTTGTAGAACTTGCCCTGAACTATTACCGAGCTCCTATAGTTGCCCAGCGGCTTGAGCAGGATTGGGTTGATGTGCGGCGTTATCTCGGTTCGTGCCGCAACTGCCTGTATTGCTTGGGCTTGTGATATCTCAAATCCCCGTTCCCTGTACGAATAATTTGACATGTTTTGGGATTTGAATGGGGCAACAGAATATCCCGCATTGGAAAATATCCTGCACAGTGCAGTCACAAGTGTCGTCTTGCCTGCGCCAGAGGATGTCCCCTGTATCATCAGTGTTTTGCTCAAGCCAGCCCCTCCAGTGCATTTACCAGCCGCAGGTTTTCGTTGTGTGTTTTGATTGCTATTCTGATATAGTTTTTCCCAAGGCCGCGAAATGTGCTGCAGTCCCGTATGAGGATGTTTTTTTGGGCCAGCCTTTTTTGCAAAAGCCTCGAGTTTGTCCTTGTCCTGATCAAAATAAAGTTGGCAGACGTGCCAAGACATGAAAATCCGTCGAGCCTTGAAATCGAGTCTGTGAGGAATTTGGATTCTGTTTTGAGCAGTCTTCGCGTCCTTCCAAGAAATTCAGCGTCAGATAGCGCAAGACATGCCACCTCTTGGGCAAGGCCGCTGACGTTCCATGGGATTTTTATTTTGTTTAGGATGGAGGCGAGTTTTTTGTTTCCAATCCCATACCCGACACGCAGGCCCGCAAGACCAAACGATTTCGTAAGAGAGCGCAGGACAAACAAATTTTCATGGTGTATTTTGTCAATTACTGATTGGTTCTGGTTCTGAGCCAGCTCCATAAAACACTCGTCCACAAATACGAACGTGTTTCGTGCCTTTGCCATTTTTATTATTTGTAGGATGGAGTTTTTCGACGTCATGGTACCTGTCGGGTTGTTTGGGTTGCAGACAAAGACGGCGCCGTTTCTTGGTATTTTTTTTACAAAGACCGCAAGGTCTTTTTCTAGATCCATAGTTTTGAAAAACAAAAGTTTGGCGCCGCAGAGTCTTGCAGCCGCTTCGTATTCGCCAAAGGTCGGCACCGGAATCAGAACCGGTGTGTTTTTTTCAAGCGTCGTTCTGCAAAAGTTGTAGATTATCTCCGTTGCGCCATTTCCAACGACCAGGTTTGCCGGCAATACTTTGAGGTGGCTTGCAAGCCGTTTTTTCAGTTTTTTGGACTCGGGATCTGGATACACCGGTATCTTTGCCATCCAGCCCCTTCCCAGCTTTTTTATCGACTTTGGGAAGCCAAGCGGGTTTACGTTTGAGCTATAATCCACCATCTTGTGGCCTGGGCCGTTCATGGAATACAGCCCCCCGTGTGGGATCGGGGTGTGGTTTACTATGTTTTTGGCAAATTTCACAAGCTCAAAAGAGCACCACGGGTTTAAGTTGTTACGGTCGCGCTGCGATAAAGAATTATTAATTGATCGCATGAAAAATTCCGTTGTTGAAGAAAAGAGTAGCAATATTGGGCGCAACCGGCGCGGTAGGCCAAGAGTTCCTAGTGTCACTTGAGGACCACCCCTGGTTTGAGGTAACGCAGCTTGCCGCATCGGAGAGATCCGCTGGCAAAAAATACATCGACGCCATAAGGGATCCAAACTCTGGCATTATCAAGTGGCAGGTAGGCGGCGATGTCCCAAAGTACGCACGCGACATGATGGTAGTTTCAATAGATCAGGTAAAGACGTCCGAGCTTGACTTGGTATTTTCTGCAGTGGAATCAGACGCCGCAAGGGAGATAGAGACCAAGTTCGCAAAGGAGGTGCCCGTGGTTAGCACGTCGTCTGCATACAGGTACGAAGAAGACGTTCCCATTTTGATCCCCGGCATAAATGACGACCATATCGAGCTTGTCGAGACGCAAAAGAAAAACCGAAACTGGAAAGGGTTTGTTGTGCCTCTTCCTAACTGTACCACGACTGGCCTTGCTATAACAATGAAGCCACTTTACGAAAACTTTGGAGCAAAGCGCGTCATCATGACTTCGATGCAGGCAATATCTGGAGCCGGCAGGTCCCCTGGCGTTTCTGCGCTGGATGTTACTGACAATCTAATCCCATACATCCCAAAGGAGGAAAACAAGGTGAGAGTAGAGACTGCAAAGATTTTGGGCAAGCTAAAGGACGGAAAGATCGAGCCAGCAAACATCAAGGTCAGCTGTACCTGTACGCGCGTACCGGTAATTGACGGCCATACAGAGTCGGTCTTTGTAGAGACATCCAAGCCTGCAAAGTTAAACGACGTAAAAAATTCGATAGAAAACTTTTCCAGCCATGTAAGCGTCCAAGGACTTCCGTCTGCCCCAAAGGACTATCTCATAGTACACCAAGACCCGACGCGACCGCAGCCACGAATTGACAGACAGCTCAACGACGGCATGACCACATCCATTGGGAGGCTTGAGGAGGATACGATATTTGACAATGGGGTCAAGTACGTCCTTTTTTCGCACAACAAAAAGATGGGCTCAGCCAAGGGCGCCGTGCTTCTGGCAGAGATGCTGTACAAGAAAGGAAAAATTTAATCTTCAGGCTTTTTTCAAATTTTTTGATCAGAAGCTTATTAAACAGAAAAGATTTTGACAGAGCAGGTGTTTTAGACGGCAAAAATTGATGATTTGGACCTTACGATTTTGTCAGAGCTCAGCGAGGACGCGTCCATTTCCATCCCTAAGCTCTCAGAAAAAATCAAGGTGAACCCATCCGTTGTGTACAGCAGGATAAAGCGCCTCACAAAGCGCAAGCTTATTGAGCGATTCACAATTGTAGTAAACGACAAGGAGCTCGGATACGGCGTAAAGGCGCTGACTGGCATCAACATGGACTCCAAGTACCGCGACACCATAATTGACGAGTTATTCAAGATCAAAGGAGTCCGCGAGATCTCCGAAGTCACAGGCAGGTTCGACATAATCGTGACAATGTATGCCATGAACCTGGCAGAAATGCACAAGCTTATCTCAGAGGGGATAGGCCGCATAGAGGGGGTTTTGGCGTCTGAGAGCTTTATCGAGATGAAAAGGCGCACAAAGACTATGCCTTATAACCACGAAACCTAATGGGCATGGTACATTTAATTTTCGATGTCTGTTTTGATGGGATGGTGGGGAAATGATGCAAAAAGCGCAAACCGGCTCTAAAATTAAGACATACTACGAACTGACAAAGCCAAAAATTTGGTACCTGCTTGTCTTTACTGCGTTTGGCGCGGCGATCACGGCCTCTAATGTTTATGACGTTTCCATATCCCCTGCCACATGGGCACTGATGATCTTAGGTGTGGCGGCTGGGTCTGCGTCTGCAAACACACTGACCAATTATCACGACAGAGACATTGACGCAATAATGGAGCGCACCAAGGGCCGCCCCATACCGAGCGGGAGGATCTCCCCCCCAGAGAGGGCACGAGACTTTGGCCTGGTTCTGGCAGCAATTTCTATGGCGTGCGCATTTGCGATTTCTTATACTGCCGGATTTTGGAATGGAATCTGGGCCGGAATCTTCATGGCGTTTGGCCTTGTGAACAACATTGTAGTTTATTCCCTTGCGCTAAAGCGACGAAGCCAGCTAAACATCATACTTGGCGGCTTTTGCGGCGGCTCGCCTGTAATGATAGGGTATGCCGCAGCAACGCTTCAGGGTTTGTGGGATCTTGGCCTTGTGATGGCAGGCCTAGTCTTTATCTGGATTCCCATGCACATTTGGGCACTGACGCTTCACTTCAAGGACGACTACAACAAGGTAAATGTCCCGATGCTTACGGCTGTGCACTCTGAAAAGACCTCTGCGCGTGTGATTGCGGCCTCTACGCTAGTCATGGTCTTGTTCAGTGTCGTTCCGTTCTTTTTGAGCACCGATAGTGGCCAGCCCGTAATGCGCGAGATCTATCTATACACGGCAGTTGCGTCTGGCGCCCTGATGCTCGCGCTTTCGTTTTGGGTCATTGCCAAGCCGTCAGAAAAGGCATCGTGGATGCTCTTCAAGTTTTCAAGCCCCTACCTTGCGGTCTTGTTCATAGCGCTGATGGTAGACTCGGCTCTACGATAACAGATTACTTGAGTGCCTTTTTTAGTGTCTGATTTATCACTGCAGAAAAGCTCACAGAGGATCCCGTCTTTTTTATCAGGTCCGCCTGCATGTGTCTGAGCTTTGACTCTATGTCCTTGTCAAGCACTATTGTGTGTCTTCTAATCATTTATTCAATGATTATGGTATGCTTTGCACTTTTCAAGCTAACTGCAAAATACCAACTTTGGTAAAGACCTAGTTTCGATGTAACCATGTAATCATTTTACAATAAAGGAGGTCATCCCGAGATCCGCGTTGTCGTATTTTGCCAAAACCGCATATCTGCCAGACGGCGAGCTTGCATCGATCATTATCGGTATGGTAAACTCGCCTTTGTTTGTGAGTATGCCTTTTAGGTCAAACGAGGACTGATCGGGCCTAAGTACTGTCAAAATGACGTAGGTGCCGGTTTTAAAATCATTGACCTTGCCTATGATTCTGACCTGGGTTGACTGGTATTGATTTTTTTCAAATGTATCGCCGACAACCCTGATGGAGCCTAGCTGGTCTTGGGGGCTTGGTACGACAGCAGAGACTTGTGTCTGCCCTACATGCATTATCCCGTTTTTTATCAGATATTGGATTCCCAAAACAAAGTCCGAATCAGATATCATTCCGTCTGCCCACCACCTGGCGTTGTTTTTTATCCAGTATGGTATTTCTTCGGATTTTGCCGCCCCTTGCGCAGTTTGCGGAATTGTCATGATGTTGTTTTCGATTAGGAATTGGATCCCCTGCACAAAGTCCGAATCGCCTATGCTTCCATCTGCCCACCACTTGGCGTTGCTCCGTATCCATGAAGGGATCTCAACAGGCTGCGGCTCAGGCTCCGGAGGCTCGATTTGGCCTTCTTGTTGCGGCTTGCCAAAGATGTAAAGCCAGACGATTCCGTTTTTTGTCTTGTCGTTTAGCGTTCCCGAAATTATGATGTCATTTTTTTGCGACGTTATTGATATGTCAGCTACGTTGTACGACCTTGCAGAGACGTTTATTCCAGTTTTTATGTATTCCGGGTAATCGTACAACCTTCCGATCGTTTTTGAGAACTCGCCAGAGTTTGTCTGCTCAGGGGCGATTTCTTCCACCTGGAACGTGCCTCCTGCGTCCCTGATCAGTTTTGACGCAAACTCCGTCTGGATTGGAGTGATCGCAACGTGTTCCGCGTCGGTGTACGAATAATCAAGATCCTCGTCGATCGGGTTGTTGCATGTGTAATCACGCCACGACTCGTTTGACTTTATGGCGTCAATCATAAGCTGACCGTGTAAAAGCTCGTGATAGAAAATGACCAGATCTTCGACTTGTTTTACCTGTGGATCTTTTTCCGAGGATTTGAGAATGGCAGCGGAGTTCAGCATAAGCTCGTTTTTGCAGTTAATTGTCATTTTTCCGCCTGAAATTGTTATGCTGCATTTCCAGACATAGATTCCGCCAGTTATTGCACCACCCGTATGCGAGAGGCTGTTGTCGAATCTGGCAAGCTTTGTCTGGATTGTAGCGTTAACAAAGGTGTAAAGTGAATTTGTGTCGCACGGAAATGAGATGACAAGCGGATCTGAAAACGACCGGAGTGTGTCACCTACCTCTTTTTTTGGTATGGTCAGTTTTTCAAAGTCGGCGCGCAGCTCGTCGTAGAGGCTTTGTTCCTGGGAGGTCGGCTCCACATATGCCCCAAACGCCGGCAAAATGCCTAGGAGTAACAGAACGGATGCGGCAAGGCCCAGTTTTTTCAATTTAACAAAAAGAACCCAGTTCTCTACTTAAGACTTGGGAAGGATTTCCCGGTCAACGTAGGCACAGAATACAAGTTTTGGTGGTCAGTAAAACCAACAATTACCAACCATTACCAAAACTATATATACCGATCATTGGTTGTAATAACCAATGGATGGAAAGAAATACCAAGATTCAAAGAAGAGTCAAGCAGACTTTCCTCCAAAACAAAAGGTGCAAAACAAAATGTCAAATACAGAAAACCAAAAAGACGTATTTTCAGTTTACACCAAGAGCTTCGATAAAGTGAAGAGCGCATTTGAGAGAGCATCTACCCAATCCCTCCAATCATACACAAACCTAAACCAGGAGTTCCTCTCAACATGGAGCAGCTTTATCCACACGACAACCGCGATCCAGCAAAGCATTGCAAACAAGGTTGGAATCAACACTGCACTGCCAGAGACCACAATCACTGCAGTTCAGGACGCTACTGAGGCATTCATAAAGACCTTTGAGACAAACAGCAAAGTTGTCCAGACGGTCCTAGATGCAACAGTCCAAAACATAAAGACACTCAACCAAAACACCAGTGCATTTGCAGATCTAAACCAAAACATTGTCAACTCTTGGATTAGTGCCTGGAAACCACGAAACTAAACCCTCTTTTTTTCTTTTTTATTTTATTAGCAATGCGCATTTTATGCCTAAATGATGTTAGTCGAACCAGCTCATCGATCTTGGCTTCTTTACCTTGTTCTTTGCCCCCACATCACCGTCAAAAGGCGTCTCAAAGCCGCCTACTTGGTTCTTTGTAATAGAGTTGTTTTCGCCATAGTTTCCGACCCCAATGTCATAGCCGAACTGGTTGCAGTCCGCAATGGCCGTGCTGTCAAAAACCTTGTTTCCATCGATTGTCAGGTTGTCGCCAAACCCATAGATGCCGATGTCGGAATTTCCTCCAATGTGGTTTTTGAGAATGGACACGTTATCTGCGTCAAAAACAAGTATGGCAGTTGCCGCAAAATCACTAGAACCGCACCACTGGTTGCCGTCTATTTGGTTGTACTGCACCGTTCCACTTGCGCCAAAGCCGAGCTGTACCGAGTTTGCGGCCAGTTGCGGCGTCGCAGTGGAACTTATTTTGTTGTGGTGAATATCCACAGAGACATCGCCGTTTGCGACAATGCCGGTCTTTTGATAGTCAGAAATTGTGTTATGGCCGACCTCTACTACCATTGTATTTGGATGTGTGCCGTCAAAGGGAGCATTGCGAACCTCGATTGCGTTTCCTTCCTGACATCCACTTCCAGCCTGATTTAGACCAAGTATTGTGTTATGTAGTATAGAGCCAGAGGCCCCCTCAAACATTATCCCACGCAATCTATCGTTGCCGCCATCGCAAACATTGGCCAGGCCGCTTGTAGCTATGTTGATGTTCTTTACGTACGCCGTTGCGCCCTGGTTTTTGACCACAGCCCCGACAAAGTGCCCGCCTGCAGGATCAACTGCCGTTATGGTATGTTGCTGGCCGTCCAATGTGAATCCATCTGGAACAAGTATCGTTTCATCGGCTGTGCAGTCATTTTCCAGCGCCATCGTGGTACCAGTTGTTGTGAATTGGCAATCAGTTGTGGCAAATGCGCTGGGAACATATAGGTAAATGAGCACTGCGGGAAGCACCAGTAGGAGCTTTTTCATTTCACACATTATGCACTGGCTGGTATTTATGTTGGATCATCATGGTTCCAAAAAATGTCACTGGCACAAAATCACAATGCCAATAGCAACTGGGCTGGTAGACCAAGATCTCTGATCAACACGAGTGCCGTGCCAGTGACTAGGTTGGGTAAAACAATGACTGTTTTACTCTAGGTGTGATTGGTGGCTAAAATCTATTAAAATTGGCGGAGATTTTACCTTCCTGTTACAAAATTTGAAAACATGTAGAGGGCAAGCAGGTTCACATGATGCCAGGCTGCGCCCAACAAGAGATCCTCCCGCCCGCCACACATACTGACGTCATACAACAATTAAAGGAACACGCAGGAATCGTACCATCAATATCGCGATATGCCGCATAACGTCCTGCCTGACTTTGTGCGCATAATTATAGAGTCTGCTGGAACCATTTCGTTTGGCGAGACGAGGTATAGATTACCGTCTACTGAGATCAGCAGATACCTGTATCTACACAAAAGCATCCTTTCTTTGTCCGTAAGTAGATTTTTTGTGGACACTAGAGTCTGGCTGAATTTGGTTACTGGTTGTTTTTTGCTAATCCATATTGGATACGGGTATTCATATGGCAGAAAGTTCTTGACCCGAATCAGCGATGGCCTGTATGCAAAAATGAGGCCAATCGCCACGGAGGATGCTCCAGTAAACAATGAATACAGATTCAAAAAGTCTTTTGATATCTGCAAGTTGTGAATTTGTCTTGAGAGAGGTTCGTAAAAAAGTTGAAACTTGCCAAGTGGGGATTTTTCGATAACGTTGATGTCATTTACTATCAGCATCCCTCCAAGGATTGTAGAGCAGCCCAAAAAGACGCACATAGCTGCTGCAAAGCCTTCTTTTTTGATAGACATTATCAGTCTAAACGAAAGCGCACCCGTTATGGCCAATGCCAGATATTTGGCCAGCTGAAAATTGATGACATAAACAAACAACGCAATTAGAACTATTGCTAAGAAAATTATCAGGTCTGTGCCGATTTTTTGGGTTTGGAGATTTGTTATGGGGTAATAGCGCGGCTAAAAATTATAAGACTTGTTTAGAAAAAACTAAACAACTGTAAAGCCAGTTTCAAAATCTCCATACATCTTAAAAATATTTTTTGAAAAAAAAGTGGTGGGATTACTCGTTTACGTATGCTCTTTCTCCGTGCTGGGCCAAATCGAGTCCAATCTCTTCTTCCTTTGGAGTGACTCTGATTCCACCTGGCCAAACTGCGTCCATTACTTTGAGAATGATCACAGTTATACCAAATGCATATCCTACCGATATAGACGCTCCAATGATGTTGATAGCTTGTTGCTCATAGCCTTCTGGTGTTCCAGTCCATGCGCCTATCCCAACGCCCGTATCCCAGATGTGTGGGCTTGCAAGCGTTCCGGTCAGAACTGCGCCTGTGAAGCCACCTATTCCGTGTACTCCCCAAACGTCGAGTGCATCGTCCCATTTGCGAGAGTTCTTGAAGGCAACTGCTCCATAGCAGACAGTTCCTGCCGCAATTCCGATTATCATTGCGGCCATTGGCCCGACAAAACCTGATGCCGGAGTGATGGTGACCAGTCCTGCTACTGCACCTGACGTTGCACCGACGATGCTAGGCTTGCCCGTGTGGGCCCATGCCATTAGCATCCATGTCAGTGTTGCCACTGCTGTTGCTGTGTTTGTTGCAACCCATGCTGATGTTGAAACACCATCTGCTGCAAGTTCAGAACCCGCGTTGAATCCGAACCAGCCAAACCAGAGCATGCTTGTTCCAAGGACGACTAGTGGAATGTTGTGTGGTT
>JBASWV010000010.1:0-419309 GCA_049276655.1 Candidatus Nitrosotenuis sp.
TTCCGACAGAAATTGCCTCCGTCTGGGAGCTTCCTTGGAACAAACTTGCGCCATACAGCACAACGCCTGCGCCTAGGGTTACTGATGCCACCAATATGATGATGGTTGTAAGTACAGTACTAAGACCCCTTCTTTGGTTTTTTGCATTATGCAAGTGTACTATGATGATGTTCATTGAATATAAAGTACTGTAGTAAGTAATTTTTTGGACTTACAGCGACGATGTAGCTATCTGCGTGTACATCGAGATGAATCTTGAGACCATCTTGCGCATGTTGTCGTACGGCACGGATAGCGAAAAATACGTAGGCTTGTGCTGCGGTATTCCTATTCCGACTACGTTGATGTTTTGCCTGCTTGCCCGGCGTATAGCATCTTCTAAACTTCTGTCTATTTTATCATAACCTAACGACAGGCCATCAGTAATGACAAAGAGGTATCTTCTTTCGGTGTCGCTCCGCGAGAGCATTCTGCTTGATAGGGTGATGGCATCTGGCAGATACGACAGCCCGCCCATCTCTATTCCGCCTATCCTTGCCCTTATTGTTTGGTCATACCTTTCGGTGTTGGCCTTTACTACACTAAAGTCGTGATCAAAGCAAAACAATCCCCACCTGCCATTCCTTGAGACCAGATCGTCTGCGGCCTGTGCAAAACATAGGATGAGTTTTTTCATGTCGCAGAATTTTATTCTCATGCTGCTGCTGGTATCTACTACAATTGCCCACTCTTCCATGTGTCGTCTCTTATCGTCTTGTTCAAATATCTGGATGGAAGAGTTCTGGCTCGCTATTGCTTGGATTGCTTTTTGCATTTCTAGTGTCCCCATGTCCTCCGATACGGAATCATCTATTGCATTTGGCACATTCTTTAGCTGAGATGATATCTGTTTTACTATGGGGCCGACCTGACTTTGGACTAACAAATATTCTGAAAATCGCTCTGGGACAAAATCTATTTTGTCAAAGTGCAGATCCTTTGCCATTTCTTGGTAGGTGTGTTCCATTTTCTTCTTTAGGCTGGCCTCGGCGCACCACGACTCATTTAGCATCTCTATCATGGCAGAAAAAGCGCCGTGCGAGTCCAGAACCGGTCCTAAAACCGGCCTTGTCTTATCTGTCTGGTTTTCTGTAAACGGATATCTCCTATCCAAAATGGCTGACTGGCTTTGGTATATGCTGTCTGCAACGCCGATTACGCCTGTCTGATCTGTCGTTTCTGGGCTTCGGTGCCTTCTAAACGCCTCGGAAAATCTTTTTACTGCAAAATCTCGACTCTTGTGTGGAATTATCTGGTCATGTACGTCGATTATTCTTGTAACTAGCTCGTAGTATTCTGGATGGGTGTCCTTTAGGAACTCGTTTACCTTGATGTTTTCAACATACTCTATTACCCTAGTTGCCTTGTGAATGTTTTTTCCTTGGAGCCAGTTCTGATACTGGGAATAATCTGTGACCTTTACATGTCCTGCGGCATGAGCGATAGTTGCCAGGTACAGGTGCCAAATGGTCTTGTAGGAAGATTCATAGCTTGGAAAAACATATCCCTCAAAGAAAATCTTGTTGCCGTTTTGCCTTGGCAGTGGGATGCCGACCATGTTGGAGTCGTATTTGATTATTGGGTACTCTAGAGAATTGGTAAAAAAAACACCGGTTTTTTCAGGCGTGCTACCAGATATCTCATAAAACATTTTTTGCGATAATGAAAAAATCGAATCATTCAACCCCATCAGCCAATTCCTTAGGGACTAGTATGGCTGACTGACTGTTAACTCGGGTGCTGTTCACAAACTACAACACTAAACAAAATCAAATTTTAGAAATTTGTCAAAGCATGTTTGCTCAAATCGAGATCTAAGGCACAGGAAAACATCTTGATAATAATCTAAGTGGTGCCGTTGAATTTTTTGATTATCTTCATTACTTCTGCCTGTATTTCATGGTCGTCGCTTGTCATAGAGACAATTGTCTCGATTCCGGCCTCTTCCAGGGTGGCACCGTCGGCTACGATTTTTGCCCAATTTACCAAATCTCCAATCGAAGGCCCGTATGGCAACTCGCTGCTCTTGTACTCCTGCCTGAGCCTCGCGCCGATTTTCACTATCGTCTCTGCCACGTCTCTTCCGACTTTTCCGGACTCGCAGACCATCTTGATTTCCTTTTCGTCGATTTTGTCGCCGATGCTCATGTAGTCAAAGTTTAGCCACACACTCATCCTTCTTCTCATTGCGGCGTTGATTGGCTTTGTTCCTGCAAATTCCGCAGAAAACGGGTTCATGCTGATTATCAAAAACGCGTCCTTGTGTCTTTTGATGAGCTCGTTGTCTTTTTCGGTCAGCACCATGTGTCCCCTTGTGTCCAAGATTGGGTTGAGTCTTGTCGCAACGTCCTGCTTCATCATGTTTGCCTCGTCAAGATACAAAATTCCGCCATACCTGCACCAATCCGTGATGAGGCCGTCAATCCAGTTTTCTTTTCCTAGGCCGATGTACCTACCAAACAAATCAAAAACCGATGTCTGCAGACCGCAGTTTATCTCCCACAATGGCAGGTCGAGCAGTTCCGCAACAAGATACACGATGTGGGTCTTTCCTGTGCCGCTAGGCCCAATAAGTGCACACTGTCTGAAATATGCCAGTGCGCGGATTATCCTTTCCACATAGCGTTCGCCGTTGTCAAGATAGGGGGGCGTGTTTTTTGGGATTCGCTCCTTTACTTTTTCGTCAAATGAAAAGTTAGCCGCCGTCATATATTTTTTAAAATCATACATGTCTGCTTTCGCATTGCTTTCCTCTTTTTTTAGCTTGGAAATCGAAAACGAAACACTGTGGCCTTCGGTGCTGACCTTTGAACTCACGTTAGAAACCTGCTTTTTATTCAGACTCATGTGCTGAGCTTATTAGGGAAAGATGTATAATAATTCTGTCTGTTCTATTGCGGTACATACAGTATTATTTAATAACTAAATAAGCATCTTTGACAGATGAACATACAGGTCGAGGTACGATCCCTAAATACTAGTAAGAATAGCGCCGATTTTACCACCTTCAAAAAATACGACGTCGAAATCTCGATAAATGAAACAGAGAATGCCACCGACCACTCCACCTTGCAATATGCATTTGTCATCACCTCGAACCCAAAGAACGCAAGATTTGCCATGGAGGGCACCGCCAAACTGATTGGCAGCCCTGAGCAGCGTGACGAAATACTGAGCAAAACCGACGGCTCTGTACCGATAATACTGACGGCGATATATCAGGAACTCTTTCCTACTCTGTTTATCATGTCGAAAAGTCTCAACGTCCCATGCCCTCCTTACAAGATAGGCGGCTCGCAGATGACCGAGACGCCTCAAACAGAAAATCCATCCACGAGCCAAGAATCTGCACAGGCAGTAAATACTGAAACCAAGACGCCAACCGTCGAGACGCAACCAGGGACTGAAACACAAACTGATGCTGAGACACAACAGCCCAATACAGAACCACAACCAACGGGGCCGCAAGATGACGCCTCTGGCAATTTGCCTAATGAAAATCCAAACTAAACCCAATTGGAAGATTATCCAAATGCCATACCGTCTGATTTGACGAGGTTTACATAAGAACAAAGATCGATCTAATCCTGATTTTTCTGCACTGGGTTTGTGATTTTAATATAGTCTGCATTTTTTGCCTAAATTATTAACCACATTTACAACTCTCTTTAATACGAATGAATGATTTTATGAATGCGTATGTGGGTGTCTACCGTAAGGATTGTGAACCAAACTCATCTAGATCGCAAACCTATGATACTTACTTTACCGGTACCAAGACTAGGAAAAAGAAAAGCAATTTCAACCGTTGTCACTGCGGCAATACTTCTTGCTGCAGTAAGCACGCTTGGGGTATTTGTCCTTGTTTGGTCAAGCACCAGCCTCATGCAGGAACGGCAAGAACTGGAGAGGGTCTTTTCAACGCAGATGAACAAGCTAAACGAAGACATTTTAATTGAGAATGTCTGGTTCGTCACGAGTCCGACGAAAAAAGTCAATATCACCGTGACCAATGTGGGCAGTCTAGGCACCAACGTAACTCAAATCAATTTTATCAACTCTACTACCTTGGCCCAATTTAACAGCGTAAAATATACTGACGGTGGCATCCTTCCATACAAGTCATTTTCAAAAAATATCACTTATTCATGGACATCAGGAAAGAAATTCAACATTGAATTAATAACGGACCGTGGGAACATCTTTACAACCCAGGTGACCCCTCCATGAGGACACGACGCGGCCTTCATACAGTGGTTGGTGCAGTGATATTTACTGCAGTGATGATCAGTGCTCTGGCATATGTCTCATACAGCCTAGATCTGATAGGCAATTTCTCTGAAACCGTGATTGTTGAGGATACCAGACAGAGAGACAAGGACGCAGAGTCTTTTGAAATAACTTCCGTCGGAATTACATCATCAAATAAACTAAACGCCACAATAAAAAACACTGGAAACATCCCTGTCGCCATAAAGACACTTTGGATTGATCAGCAAGGCCAGGCAGACGACGTTAAAAAATTTGTGATTGACAAAACCCTGGCACCAAGTGGGGTTTTATCCGTTGGGCCGGACTTGGGCTTCACAATGAGTTCATCTGCAGGTTATGATATGAAACTGGTGACACAACGCGGTAATGCAAAAACATTTTTTGTGAACTCGCCTGCCCAAGCACCGTTATTCATAAAAGCGCACACAATACCGTCGGTAGTCTCAACAGAGTTCGATACCGTTGTATTGATGACTGTGACAAACAATGCTACAAACGCAGCTACTGTTTTCAACCTACAGCCAACATCGACTCCCACCATAGACACCTCATCGTGTACAGGCTCGTGTACTGCGACCTATGTGTCAGGGCCGGATCCACTCTCCTACCCAATCATAAGGCCTGGTGATACGGCCACATTCAAGTGGGTTTATACTGTAGCTGGCGCCGATACAAACAAAGTCACATTTACCACGGCTCTTACTAACGGCGTAAGCGGAAATACGGCCAACGCGGTTGTGGAAGTCAGAGAAGTAGTGTCTGCAACAGAGTCTGGGACCGCAATCACGGCTTTAGGAACATCGGCAACTCCGTTAAACAAGGACGTGTTGATGTTTCATCTTGAAACATCTAAAACTCCATCAAGCTCATACCAGATGTACTCTGGTACCCCAGACGGAGGCAATAACGGCCTAAAAATAGATCTGGACAGTGCCACCCCTGCCTTCTATACACAAAATCACACTCAAGTAATATCCATTCCTGCTGGTAACTGGGTATCCTCACTCCGCTTGCAAAGCGAGGCAATGCCGTCTACACTAAAGAGCGAAGGCGAAAGCATGATCTTTCATTTTAATGCAAACGAAGTAAACCCAGATAACTCAGAAGGCAGCGCCAACAGAGATCTCGAAGGCTGCGGTCAAACAACAATGCCGCCAATAAGGATTACTTCCAATTCAAATAATGCAGAAGAAATTGTATCTAGCGGTAACGTAGATACAACCAGTGGGGATCTAGAGATGCCATATGATGGAACCACATTACAGGTAGTTGGGCTGCGCTTTCCTGGGGTGACTGTCCCACAAGGTTCCATTATACAAAGTGCCTATATTGTGTTTACAGCAGACGAAACCCAATCCGGAACCACAACGGTTAGAATTCGTGGTGAAGCAGCTGATAATGCGGCTGCATTCGCTGACGGCCTGGGAACTTTCAGTGTATCAAATAGGGCCGATACGACCGCTGCTGTAACTTGGAGTAATATTCCCGCTTGGACCTTAGGCGAGGTGGGTCCTGACACAACGACACCTGAGATTAAAACAGTCATTCAAGAAATTGTTAACAGAGCAGGCTGGGCTAGCGGTAACGCCTTGGTCATAACCGTTGATAACAGCGGTACTTCGTCAGGCAATAGGAGAACGGCAGAGTCAGATAGCGCTACTCTGGGTGCTCAGCTGAACATAGTTTATAGCCCAAATGTCGGAGTTGGCGGGCCTCCAACCTGGGAGGCTACATCGGGCCCACACACATCAGGCGTGTTTAGATTTGATGGAACAAACGACTGTCTTAGAAGCAAGAATAATGTAGCGTCTGGCGATGCTAATAATCTCGATGCAGAGCCTGATACCACTGCATTATGGTTCAAAACAGCCGCAGCAGTAGGTGCCACCGAACAACACCTCGCGTCGTGGGAGGGCGGAGGCACTTGCCCAAGCTGTGATTATTACAAAATAGCACTAGAGGCCAACACGGGCAAGGTCTTGTTTCAATTTAATACAAACCTGGGCGCCGATATAACTACGTGTAAAAGCGCTAATGAGTATGACGATGGTAACTGGTATCACGTGGTTGCTGTAAGGGAAGGAACTGGAACAGCAGACCAATGTAGTTTGTATATTACCCGTCTTGATGGAACCGATGCTGAATCCCCAGTTACCCAAGACAACACTTATGGTACAGACAGTGTTGATGCCGATGGCAGATGGTATATAGGCTCTAACGCAGCAGAAAATGGCAACTTTTTCAATGGCTGGATTGATGACGTAATACACTGGAACGGCAAAGCTCTGACTAACACGCCTGAAGCAAATGATCTTTCTCATACGAATTATGGCACGGCAGCTCACAAACTGAATCTTTCTATCAACAAGACTAACCAAAACGGCGTCCTAATAACGACTCTTACCAACAATTTGAATCTTAACGTGCCGTTTTATGATCCGAAAGGACTCGATGATAACGCCGATTCCACATATGGCGTGTTCAACTACACCAATGCACTTTCATCAGTCGTAGTATCAGTAAATGAAAGGATAAAGTTTGGCGCACAATATGTCCCAGAAACAAGTACCTATAAGCCACTGGAGCTTGACTTCAAAATAGATGATCAGGACATAACGCCGAAGTCCAGCTTGTTACAAATACCGCCTCCCGACATTCCATTCCCATCTTATTACGTATATGACAACGACAACCGCTTTGCGATTAATGTATACAACGTAGGGCCGTATGGAAGCTGGTTCGTATACCAAGGAACAAGGGCTGTCTTTGACAAGCCAACTGGTACTATCTCTTACGCTGGAGTCGTATGCTCTGTCAACTCTACTGAGGTAGATCCTTGTAGTACCGCTGCTGCCAACAGCGCTTGGCGCGTCATGGAGGACAGAGACAGCATATTTATCCCAGTAAATAATGTGGGCCGAATCTACTTTTGGAGCATACAAGACAGGCCGGACCGTGATCTAACTGGAGGCACTCTGATTCCTCCTGGAGAGTATGACGTATACATATTCATCGATGGGTATGATGAGCGCGGAGACAAGTTCCTAAGAAATATACAATTGGGGAGAGTCACAGTCATAGAATAATACCTGCTTATAAAGACGGTGTGGTCATCGGCTAGAATAATGTGTAATATGGAATTACATACGTTCTTTAATCTAGTTTTATCATATACTTTTGAGTTATGCAGCCTGCGGAAGGACAGCCAACTAGTAACGCAAAGCATACCCAAGTCCAGCTAAACAACCTCATCAACGAAACACTGCAAATCTACGAGCTCGAAGACCAAAAACTCACAATAATTGATGACCTCAACAATTCTCTGCAAATCATAACCGAATTTTTGGGCTTTTCCGTAGGTATCAGCCCTGAAATATTTGACCTGCCCCAGGACGTAAACATAACGATGCTTCCAAACCTTGATTTGATAATTCGAATGCCAAGCGGAAAAACCGAAACAAAAAAGTTTTCCGAGTGTTCCCCTGAGGTTATTAGCAAAATCATAGAGTATGCAATACCGCAGCTGCTGGATGCAATCAAGTCACAAAAAGAAACACTTTTGGACAAGATAACCTTCTTGCGCGCCATAACAAAACAGCTCCTGCCGCTCAACAACATAAAGGACGGAATCGCAATACAAAAGCCAGAGCAGGTGACCCAGGACGCTTCCTGACCCAGTCCAGCATTTCAATTCTGTTCTGTCACTAAAAACGGCCATTGAAAGTGAGATCAAGGTACTGGAGGAAAAAATAAAGGACTCGTCCACACTGCTTGGCGAAAAAATCAGATCCGCAGCCCCAGCCTCTGACGATCCCGCACTTGAGGAACTAAAGCAGAAACTGGAAGACAAGCCAACAGACGACAAAAAGAAAAAAAAGGAACACCCAAAATCATCGAAAAAATCCAAAGACTCGCAATGGTATGACCTTGACGGAATACTAGTCTACAATGGTTCTGGCACAAAAGGCGAGTTTGAGATTTATTTCAAGGGAATCGATGACCTCAAATCAAGACTAGAGAATCTGAGAAAAACCCAAACTACGCTGCAGACTCTTATCGATAAAGGCATACGGGACGACGTTGGCTGTATAGTGTTTCAAAACTATCGTGACCAAATGCAGATTAGCCTCATCAAGCGATCTGGCGTGCGCAAGGATTTCTCATTCAAATCGATCTTTAGCGAAGCCGTGCCTGATGATAAAAGCCCATTAGAAGTAGGAATAGTGTGAAAAATTGCTGAGAATTGAGGCAAAAATGTATAAAAATCCGATGCTCGATCGGATTGATCGATCAGCTAAAAAAATGCTAGCTATGCATCAATATAGAGATGTGCCGATCTAGGAAGGATCCAGAAAAAGCATGACAAAAGAAACAACACAGCTATCAATGTTTGACACGGACCCCGGCACCCAGATGTTCGAATACAAGATATCAGTCGAGCAGATCCAGGACGAGCTGGCAAAATACGGACTGACTGACAACCAGAGCAAGGTCTTCATTTATCTGGGCAAGTATGGCTCAAAGACCGCACCCGAAGTATGCAAGGCGCTAAAGCTGCCAAGAACCGAGACATACCATCTCTTATCGTCTCTGCAGAGCAAGGGAATTGTTTTTGCAACATTTCAGCACCCGATCCAGTTTACGGCCCTGCCAATAGACAAGGCGATTTTGGTACTGGTGAATTCCGAAAAAGAGAGAATCAAGTCTCTGGAAAGAAATGAAAAACAGCTCACAGAAATGTGGGGAAGCATTCCAAACTTTGATACTGCCAAGACAGATGACGAATTCAAGTTCCAAATCCTTCACGGGACGAATCAGATCTTTTCAAAGATAACCGAAATGACTGACACCCACTCAAAAAAGTTCATGATCCTGGGTTCGGAAAAAGACTTCCTAAAGCTGTATCACGGTGACTTTTTGGAGCCGTTCGTAGAGTCAAAAAAAGAGTTTTACATGCTAAGCACGTGCACCGAAAAAACACTGTACATATTTGACGAGCTGGATAGAAAAAACATCCGTCTCCTCGACAATGCAAAGGAGCACCCGTGCTTTATTCTAAAGGACAGCTCAGAGCTGTTGTTCTTTACGAAAAACATTGGCGACAGCACCGCACCTGTGGCATTGTGGACAAACTCGCCTGCCATGATAACTTCCATGGAGTTGTTGTTCGAGTCTTTGTGGGCAAACTCTAAAAAAATGCACATATAGCAAACCTCACAAAGCAGGATGTCAGTTTCAAATCCATCCCCCTCTTTATATAGAAAACTCGCCCGAATGTTTGTAGATGAGCCTAACTTATGGTAAGGTAAAGACAGGCATTCCTGGACTTGATTCAATAACTTCTGGGGGATTCAGGCAGGGTCGAACTCTGGTAATAACTGGCGATCCCGGAAGCGGCAAAACCACCTTTGGCTTGCAGTACCTGTATTCAGGCGCCAAGGACTTTGACGAGCCTGGAGTGTATGTCTCGCTTGCGCAAAACCTGGAGGAGATAAAAAACGACTGCAAGTCGTTCGGGCTAGACCTGCAAAACATGATCCAAAAAGAAAAATTACTGATGATGGATGCAAGAATGTTCAAGGTAAATGATGAGATAATTGAAAAAGACGATTCGCTGTACCGTGGTGAGCAAATGCCGTTTGAGCATCTAACGAGACTTATTCTAAAATGCATAAAGCGAATCAGCGCAAAAAGAGTGGTAATCGACTCTGTATCAGTACTTATGATGCAGTATGAGGACAAGTTCTATCTCAGACAAGGACTCCAAGGACTTATCCAGGCACTCGAAAACTCTGGCGTCACCACGCTACTTTTATCGGAATCCCCAAATGACCAAAAACCGCCACTAGAATGGTATGCAGCATCTGGGATAATCCAATTACAATATGGCCGAAAACAAGATACCATGGAAAGATCCATACAAATCATAAAAATGCGTGGCGTAAAACACAGCGAGCAGATACACCCAATCAGTTTTGGAAGTGATGGACTGCAAATACTCCGTCCGAGATTGATGATCTGAGCATGTATTATGATCCAGTATCGTGTAGTGATTAACAAATGTGCAACAAAAACCAACACCCGACGAGATCCCCAAGGATGACAACAAGCACAACACATCATGCAAAAAATTTAATGCTAAAACCCGACATCATATCGCTGTACTTTGTAGCGCTTTTAGCTGTAGTGGTGATTATTCCCATAGAGGGGCAGGAAGCGCTGAATTTCGGCTATCAGGTACTCCCAGAAAAAATTCTGGAAAATACCGACGTGATCCTTCAGGTCTATTCGATGTCAGGCGAATTTATGCTTCCAAGGGACATTTCAAATCTAAAGGCGGTTAGCTCCGACTCTGAGATAATCCAGATTCTTGGCGTTGAGCAAACCGGACGGTACACAACCAACTTGAAAATAAAAGCAATAAAAGCAGGTACGGCAAACATAGCAATAGCGGCGCAGGGTTTTGCCTCCCAAGAGATTCCAATAACTGTTTACACAAACAACAACAATCCATCCAAACTTTCCCTAAAACTGACCCCTGATGATTTTGCAGTCGACAGCCCAAAGTTTGGGTATGTCGCAGTGGAACTCCTGACCAGCGGGGGTCTGCCGACAAGGGCAATTAATGACACCACCATCACACTCCTCTCTCCAAATTCAGACGTCGTTGAGCTAGTTGACGACAAGCTGGTCATACCAAAGGGGAAATATTTTGCAATGGGTCAGTTCAAGGTCAAGGATTCTGGCGACGCAATTATCTTTGCAGAGACGGAAGGGATGAAAAAAGTAAGCGGCAAAGTTCGCGTAAGAGAAGTAGCGGAGCCCCTGACGCTAAAACTATACGCAAATCCGCAACAATATCTCAGCTTGACTAACAATATCGGTTATGCAGTAGTTCAGCTAGAAGACGGTGAGGGGATCCCAGTAAAGGCAACGCGAGACATAACTGTCAAGATTGCAGTGGACAATCCGGAAGCTACCGTAAACGCGAGCACTGACAGGGAGGAGATATCATTTGCCCAAAACAGCCTCACAATAAAAGAGGGAACATATTCCGCATATACTAGCTTTCTGCCAAGGCCTGACTTTTCCGCTCTCACCGGCTCCGGATCTGGCGGTTCTTCTGGCAGCTCGGGCAGCATATCGAAAACATTCAACATACAGATCTCATCGGAGGGATATGCTACGTCTGGGAGCTCTATCACCGTGGTTCATGACACTGGAGTTGGTGAGCTAAACGGGAACGGCCCCGCAAAAATAGCGCCAATACCATTTTTGGCTACAGGCGGAACCGAAATCATGGGCGTAGCGTATCTTGAAACGCAGATATCTGTATCAAAAATCGATTCCACCGGCAAGTCGTTTATGTCAACACTTACGGTTCCTGTAATGCCAACAGAAAGATTTGTAATGAAAGCATCGTCATCGGATCTCAAGGCAGTCTCGATAATCGACCCTATTTTTGAGCGAGGGAAAAATGCCGCACTGATTTTTGGAAATACGGGAACGGTAATACCAGATTCTTCTGTGATAGTCACTTATGAGGACAATGAAGGAATAAAAACCGCTACGGCTTCTCCAAAAGGACCCGTCAAAGATGATCTCAGCCTCACTGCAGAGCCACTTATAGACGAGATCCTCGTGGACGAAGAATTCCCGGTTTTGGCATTTATGAAAGCATCAAAAGAAGAAGAAGCCGCGACAACCGAAACTACTGGAGGCGACGAAGAGGAAGAAGACAGCAGAGAGGGCCCTACCCGCTTTATCTCAGATACCGTTATCGTCTTTGAGGCAAACGACATCATTAATGTGGACGCACAATCGGTAAAACAGAACCAGCCATACCTGCTATTTAGTCCAAAAACAAATGACGTAGGAACCACCACACTTAGTGGGGCTGGGGGTGGATTTGATGTGAGTATGACAGTAACTAGCAAAACCACTGATCCGACTGACTTGCAGATGTCTTATATCGGAATTACACTTCCCGCCACAGAGAGCCTTGCAACCATTCAACTATTGGATTCTGCAGGAAACCCGGTATTTGTAAGCAAAGATACCGAGATTAAACTAATCTCCGACGGCGACAACATAATCGAGATCCCAGATGCGGTTACAATCAAAGCAGGCGAATATTATACGACGTTTACAATAAAAGGGATTGCTGACGGCACAGCAAACATTTCTACGCTATCTGAAAACTTTCCACTAAAACAGTTTGAGGTCGAGATAAAGTCACTACAACCGACCCTAACTTTGACTGGTCCTGAATCGGTGTACCAAGGTAACGATCTTACTGCCGATCTTAGCATCTCATTTGCAGGAACGGATGTGCCGATATCTGGCTATGCTGTGGAATGGGACGCCCAAGGAGCGGAAACAATCCGGATGGATTCTGTAACCTCCGAAGAAGGCTTGGCAAAAATCGTCCTAAAAGCACTCGATGCTGGCTCGATAACAATAACTGCGACCGTGACAGGGCCTGGCGTCTCTTCGGCAGTTGCGACAAAGCAAATCACAGTTAATCCGTCACTGGCACCCATAGTAGATGAAACTCCTCAACAAACAGGAATAATTGGCATTTCCATCGGCGGAATCGATATAATGTATCTGATAATTCCAGCGGCTGCCGGGGGTGCCATATTTTTCCTCAAAAAAACAAACAGACTGGAAGGCATTCTTGAGAAAATCAAGCTTGATGGGTTGATTGAAACAATCAAGGAAAAAATCCCATCGCGGGAATAATATGCGATTTCCGCGAAAACCACAAGTCTTGCTAGTCTTTGAGCGATTTTTTAATCTCCCAGTATTTGTCGGAAATATAATGAAGATTTTCAATTACGACTCCCTTGCTCATGGTTTCCATGTCCTTGCTTGAAACAAGTGCACGTCCTACTGCGAGAAATTTCTTTTGCGATTCCTCAACGATACAGACCAGTTGGCCCTTTTCAAATTCCGTAAAATTACGAATTCCAGGCCTCATCACATTTGCTCCGTTGCACATGAACTTTACTGCCCCCATGTCGACTGTGACGCTTGGAAATCTTTGCAGCGTCTCAGCGTCGGATAAAAACGGCAAATAAGTCGCACCCAACTTTAATGCCGTGATGCCTTCCCCAACAATTAGCGCGGCATCGTCCTCAAGCTCGTAAATTTTGAGGTTTTTTATTTTTGGAGGCTCCATCTTCCACTGTCTGCCAATATCTGATAGCATCTCGGCTGTCTCCGACTTGGAAATTAGGTTTGACTTCAATCCCGTAGTATTTCCTTGCGAATGTCCAAAAGATCCCTCAGAATGGCGCTTGCGGTTTCGGTGCCGCCGGCGCCCCTCCCAATGATTGTCTGTGTGCCGGAATGCTCCGACGTAAACGAAATGGCATTAAGCGTGCCGTTGACACAGAGCGGATCGTCTATTGGTATCTCCCTTGGGCTGACTATCAGCTCTTTGTTGCATGATGCAATCAGCTTTATTGCGGCGTTTTTCCTTGCAGCCCTTTTTACGTCCTCGCTTGTGACTTTGCGAATCCCGGTTCTTTGTATGTCCGGCATCGTTACTTTCATACCCATTATCCAGTTTGCCAAAATCACAAGCTTTGCAGCCGCATCAAAGCCGTCCAAGTCCAGGGATTCGTCTGCCTCTACATACCCTTTTGACTTTGCGTCCTTTAGGGCCACCGCAAAGCTCATCCCCTGCGACATGTTTGTCAGGATGTAGTTAGTAGTGCCGTTGAGTATTCCTGCAAACGATGTAATTCTTTCGCCCCTGAGGCTGTTTTTTGCGTAATCCAAGATGGGTGTGCCACCGCCGACCGTTCCGGAAAACTTGAGAAGTACATGGTTGTACGTGGCAAGCTCCATAAGCGACGGAAAGGCAAGTGCCAGGGGCCCCTTGTTGACCGAAATGACGTGCATTCCCTTTCTCATGGCCGCCATTATGTGCGACATGCCTGGTTCGGCGTCTTTGTAGTTACTTGCAGTGGTCTCTATCAATACCTCGGCGTCGACATTGTTGATAAGGTCAAGGCCGCTGCGGAACTTTTTTGACTTGTCGTAGTGCGTTACAGAACCGTGCTTCTTTTTTATCTCAACCAGCTTGTTTAGGTCGAGGCCTGATGGGTCTGTCACTCCGCCCTTTTTGTCAAAGACGCCAACCATCCTTGGCATTACGCCGTATTTTGCATACAGATCATCTGACCTTGATACCAATAATTTTGCAAGGCTCTGCGCCACGGTGCCAAACCCGCACACAATTAAGCGCAAGCCCTTCTACTCCTTAAAAACATCTCAACTGACTTGATTGAATCCCGATTTATTAATTCTGTTTCTTGTCAAGTTTTAGCGAAACCGAGTTGATGCAAAACCTGCTGCCCGTAGGCTTGGGCCCGTCGTCAAAAACATGACCAAGGTGAGCATCGCACTTTGCGCACATTACCTCGGTCCTTGTCATCCCGTAGCTGATGTCGGTTTCGTACTTTAGGCTTTTTTCGTGAATCGGCTCAAAAAAGCTAGGCCATCCGGTGCCAGAGTCAAACTTTGCAGAAGAGCTAAAAAGCTCGTTTCCACAGCACGTGCAGCGGTAAATGCCGTCGTCTTTGCTGTACGTGTACTTGCCGGTAAACGGGGGCTCGGTTGCCTTGTTTCGGCAGACCTCGTACTCGTCTTGGCTGAGTGTCTTTTTCCATTCTTCGTCGGTTTTTACCACCTTGTCACTTTCCATGAAAAATATCCGCACCTGGTAATATTAGAGGGTTATTCCAATTTTTTTCTTTTTTCTGCTATTCTTTTTTCAGACTCGAATCTCTCAAGCTCGTATGATTTGAGATCTACGAACTTGATCATCTTTGAGAGATTTGGGTGCGCCTTTTTTATTGCCAGAAACATCTTTTGTGCAACCCGCCTATAGTCGATATGCCCCTGCGGTATGGTTCGCAGCTCGATTAGGTGACACGCCTCCCGCAGATTCAGATTCATAAAAAACGGATAGTTGTATGCAAAATTGACAACGTACTGGGCCTGTTGCGGATATCTGTCCCTGAGTGAGTCAAAGACCCGCTTTGATGTATTCATACAGTCGACAAACTCTTTTTCGACTCCGATCTCGGTGATCTCCCCTGGAACCAAAAATCCGTGATCTGCTGTGAGCAGCTGGCGCTCTAGTGTCAGGACCCTGTGCCTGTGCAGATCCCTAAACATCCCAAAATTCCCAACAATGTCAAAGGTATACTGGGTCATCTCAAATGCGCGGGGCGGCCTTTGCCTTCTGTTTTTTCTCAGCTTTGCAAAGGAAGAAATGACCTGCGATTTTGCGGCCTTGCTCATCTTTTCTACATTTTTTAGTATCGTTTCATATGGGACTCTTTGCTGCTCGTACAAAATGGCTGTAACTATCTTGTTTTGTGCCTTTGATTCTGATTCATAGTCTACCAACTTTACCTGCGCGCCGCCCGACTTTGCGGAAACGGGGTGTTTTCTTGCCAGGCGGTGTGCTGCCTTTTGTATTGATTTGAGGTACTCCTGCATTGCCTTTCCGTACTTGTCGTCTGCGCGCCTCACAAAGGATCTGATGGTCGTGTCCAACTCGTGCTTTATCTTCTGGGCTAGCACCCGCTCCTCCTCGAGGCCTGAGCTGAGCATGACAGTAAGCAGATACTCAAACGCCCTGCCGTTTCCTGACACGCCTACATTTGTAAGCGTAGATGCCGGAAGCAATCCCCTCAGGATGTCAAGGGCCTTTGCCTTTGTGGTGGCATTGTAAATCATGGTGGCAGATTTGATGTCGGATTCGTCTCTCAGCTTTGAAAACGAAACCTCTCTTCCAGTGCCGGACTCTTTGAACCTTAGCTTCTCTATTGGCTCTTTTTCTCTTACGTATTTTAGCATCGGCTCTATGCTTTTTGAGTACACCTCAAAATCCAGATTGCAGCTTTGAAGATATGAATCGGCAAACCTTGACTGCATGATTGTCGGCTCGCGGTAAAACTTGAACTCGCTGTTTACTTTTTTGTCCCATGTGACGTACCGAGAGGACTTCTCAAGGTATGACAGGCCTATTCGACGGTCCTCGATTTTTTTTACCGCGATGTTTGATATTCCCTCGATTGCTATTTGCGCGATGCCGAGCTCCGCAACAGAATCGTCGCCGTATTCTATTAGGACCTTGTTGTAAAACTCCTCTCCACGGTTTTCATTTGACAAAAACTCGTCAAGAAATATCTGCCGCATGCTCTTGTCGGTCCTGGAGTACCTGGACATCAGTGCCCCGCGATCTACCTGGCGCGGGGTGATTATCGCAAAGACAGAATCGTCGACATTTGAGAAATGCCTGAGCAAAACTTCTTTTTCTGAAACGCTGTATTCTTCGGCCACGACATCAAAAATTGAGGGGCCCACAATATTACTACTTTCGTTTTATTTGGATTAGATCCGGCGTCGACGATCTGCTCTTTGACTGCCAGCGAAGAAGAACCTCTTTTAGGGCGTTTGCGTCGTTTTCGTTTTCCGTATACAACAGCATGGTTATCCAGTGGCCGTTTCCGGCCTTTCCCCCCACCGAATTCATCCAGAAATCGGACGGCAGGTTTTGTAGCGCCTTGTTGTTTGGATCGCGGCTCAGCTCTACCCATCGCTTTGAGACAAAGTGCAGTATCTGGTCAAGGCCTTCCTTGTCAATCATAGGTATGGTACGTGGCAGATTGGATTTTAAAATTGCGAAACTCTTTGTTAAATTGTTCTAACCAAAACTAGAAAGCTTGTTAACATTTTGCCGGTTATATAAAACGCTCAAGTTTTACCAATGAATAAGGACGAAGTAGAGATTATCGGCAAGCAAGTCAAAGACATGTATGGCACCCAGATGGGCCGAGTCATCGGCACCATAACTGACATCGACGGCTCCATACAGACTGTGGGAATTGACTGCGGTCTTGACGGACTCAGGCAGGTCCCATTTGAGCAACTAGTTGTTCAGGGCGATGTCGTAATCTTTATACCAAAATGGAGACTCGATTCACAACGATTCCTAAGGGAAAAAGGACTCACACTAAGGCGACTCAAGGCACTAATTGATATCGTCTCAGAAAATGACGAGATGAAGGCAGACGCTGAAATAATCCACGAAAAATACAAGTCAAAGCTTTCAACACTCGAAGAATCTGAAAAAGAGATAAGCACAAAACTGGCTGAGCGTCTAGAAGACCTCAACGACCAGCTCAAGGCAGTCAAGACATTGCTGTTTGATGCAAAGGTCCAGTTCAAGAGCAACGAAATCTCGGATTCAAAATACGACCTCATAAAGACGCACACCGGTGAGATAATTGAGCACATTGACCACGAAAGGGCGGAAATCATAAACATCCAAAGAAGGATTGCCGACCTGTCGCTGGACAGTGTAGCCCCCCAAGTCAGCCAAAAAGAACAGATACAGCACTCTGCGGTATCTTATCTTGTTACCGAGACCACCTCCGGACAGCACGTCGAGACAACTCCAAACGCGCCTTCTCACGAAGAACAATCTTCAGAACCAACTGATCATGCGACCCAACCCCAGGTGCAGCCAACGCACGCAACTCCGCCGACCGAAAAAAATGCGGACGAGGCAATGCGTACGGCAGTTCCACCGCCACCACCAGACAATTTTGTAAATGTCGAAAACAGACCGGACTGGCATGAAAGCATGGAAGCCACATAGAGAAGGCTCACACCTCTTTTTTATACAAAATAAAAAATTTACAAGTAACCAAAAAAGATACTGAGGCGTGGAGCCTCAAACCTACTACACAGGCCTTGGAAAAAACGACACAAAAACCCGTCTGGAGGCAGGCGCAGGGTATGTGACATTTTGGGAAAAACAGGCACAAAACTTGCACTGGTTCAGAAAATGGGATGAGGCGCTGCAGTGGAATGCGCCGTTTGCGCGCTGGTTTGTCGGAGGAATGATAAACGCCTCTTACAATGCCTTGGACGCAAATCAAAAACACAAAGACAAGCCAGCAATACTCTGGGAGGGAGAAAACGAGCAAAGGCGCACCGTCACATACGGCGAGCTCTTTGATCAGGTCAAGAGGTTCTCAAACGCCCTAAAATCACTCGGAGTAAAAAAGGGAGACAGGGTGACAATATACCTGCCAATGGTGCCAGAGATAATAACTGCGATTCTGTCGTGTGCAAGAATCGGGGCGATTCACACCGTGATATTTTCAGGATTTTCGGCAACGTCGATCCGCGACAGGGTTTTGGACTCGCAATCAAAGATAATAATTACGGCAGACGGTGGATACCGGCGCGGAAATATCGTCAAGCTAAAAGAAACAGTCGACTCTGCAATAGAAGGCCTTGACTTTGTTAAACATGTGATAGTTTTACAAAGAACGGGAGAAAAAGTCGAATTCGGAAATAAAGACCTATGGTGGGAGGATCTGATAAAAAACGCAAGCAACATCTGCGACGCAGAGCCATTGGAAAGTGATCATTCCTTGTATATTTTGTACACGTCTGGCACTACTGGAAAACCAAAGGGGGTGCTCCACGACACCGGTGGGTACCTGACACACGTCGCTGCCACGTTTAGGTGGGCATTTGACATCAAGGACTCTGATGTTTATTTCTGTACTGCGGACATTGGATGGGTTACTGGTCACAGCTATGTTGCGTATGGGCCTCTCATATGCGGCGCAACTCAGGTCATCTACGAGGGCGCCCCGGACTATCCAACCCCTGCAAGGATTTGGGATATCATCCAAAGATATGGGGTCACGATTCTGTATACGACTCCGACTGCATTGCGACTATTCATGAAATTTGGCGATGCGATTCCAAACTCGCATGTTCTCTCGAGCCTGAGGCTTTTGGGCACGGTAGGCGAGCCAATCAATCCGCAAGTGTGGAAATGGTACTATAATGTAATAGGCAAGGCCAAGTGCCCAATCATCGATACATGGTGGCAGACAGAGACCGGAGCAATTATGATATCACCACTGCCGGGACTGGAGACCATACCGCTAAAGCCTGGCTCTGGCGCATTTCCAATACCTGGAGTCGACATTGCAGTAGTTGATGATGCAGGCGCCGAGGTCTTGCCGGGGACAAAGGGATTTTTGATAATCAGGAAACCATGGCCTGGGATGCTTTTGACACTGTGGGGCGATGACGAAAAATTCAAGTCGATCTACTGGTCGAAGTATCCCGGCTCGTACTATACAGGAGACTATGCGATAAAGGACAAGGACGGCTACTTTTGGCTTCTTGGACGGGCAGACGACGTACTCAAAGTCGCCGGCCACAGGATTGGCACGGCAGAGCTTGAGAGCAGCATAGTTTCCCACAAATCCGTCTCGGAAGCCGCAGTCTGCGGAATCGCAGACCCGGTAAAGGGCGAGGCAATCATTGCGTTTTTGGTAGTAAAACAAGGAGTCAAAGTATCAGAAAATCTCAGAAAAGAGGTAATCGACACCATACGAAAGCAAATCGGAGCAATTGCGACTCCTCAGCAGCTATACTTTGTCACGAAACTTCCAAAAACTCGCAGCGGCAAGATAATGAGAAGACTTCTAAAGGCAATTGCCAGCAACGAAAAAATCGGTGATATCAGCACGCTTGAGGACGGCGGTGCAATAAGCGAGATCCAGTCGGCATTTGAGGATCTAAAAAAACAGATACAAAACTAATGCAAAAAGTCTTTGCTAGGATCTTGCATCTATTTGGGCTTTGAGCTTGCTCAGGTTTGATTTTACGTCTGCTCTTGCCTTGTCGACTGCGGCCTTTAGGTCTACCCTTGCCTTTTGAATGGTTGCCTTGGAGTCTGCGTTGATTTTGTCAATTGGGAGCCCCTTTGAGACTGCATCGCGCGCGTCAGCGTTTGCCTTTTTGACGGCTGCCGTAAAATCGCTTTGTGCCTTTGCAACTGTCTTTCTGTATGTTTCCATGATTGAACTGATCTCGTTTTTTGCCGGCTTTGCAAATGCGCTGTTTGCCATGGTGACCGATATGAGCAGTGCTGCGATCATTGTTACTGCTAGGATCTGAACTTTCACTTCGATTGCGTTTTTACTCGGTATTTAAAAAATATTACTCATGATTGTGTTCTTTACGTAAACCACTGGATTGGTCAAAAAACACGGTCTAAATATTTCAGAATATGGCTTTTTACCTGATCTGGGCGTTTGCAAATGCTACTGACAAGTCTTAATCTGTTGGGCTGTTCTATTGTTTGATAAGAATTGGAAGTGTCTGGCGATCCTGACGATTTTATGCTTGCTTATGCTAGACTAAACAAAAACAGCTCCATGTATAAAAAAATTAATGACGTCATTGATGCTTTAAAAAATGATAGGGTGCTAGGAATTCGTATAAAACAAAAACAGATTCCTCGATATTACATCAGAAAACATGACGTTAATGCAGTTTACAAAGTTGATCTACCAAACCATTTTCGTTTAATTTATGGCATACTTGTAATACATGGTGAGCGAAAGTCGCTTTTAATGGAACTGTTTGATCATGGTGAATACAATAAACGATTTGGTTATTAGTACATGAATGTATGTACATATATGCATATATATGAGTGATACTTATACTAAGTATAAGTTGAGGCCCAAGACCGTATTTGCAGAAAAAAACAACAACGCAAAATCTTACGATGTAATTATCCAGAATGTGCGAAAATACAACCCTACTTTGAAGAACATCCTAAAAATAGAGCAACTCTTTACAGAATACAAAGAATTTGATTCCAAGGCACAACTAGCAAAAAAATTAGATGTTAGCATGCGTCCTCCAGTCCTTAATATTATTTTGAAATACTTGGAGATCTCAAACAAAATTCTAACTGACAACGATGGCTCAATGGTCTGGATTTATGCCAGCCAGAAAGCAAAGAAGAGCTGGGAAAAAGCAGTAAAACTATAGTTTGCCTGATCTCTAAATTAAGAGAACCACTGCTCAAGGGTCTGGCTTCGCCGCTCTTTGGACTTTTGCAGCCTGCCAAGCGAGGATTCTATCCGATCGCGCGAAAAACTCCTCTCCTCGCAAAGATACCGAATCATCTCCTGCTGGTTTACCGAACCGAACTTTAGCTCAGATACCACGGCAACCTTTGGCTCCAAAAAAATCTCGCGTATCTGCTTGTAGTCTATCTGAGATAGTTTTTCTTGGATCTGAGGAATCTCTTCTAGCCTGCCGTGCTCTTTTATCATCTTGAGTGCGGTCTTTGGGCCTATCCTCTCAAAACCGTCGGGATTAAAGTCGGTGCCAATGAGTATTCCGAGATCCACCAGCTGCTCTCTTGTCAGCCCTAGTTCTGAAAGTAGTTTTTGCAAATCGATTATCTCTGGCTCTATTTCGATGTAGGTGTTGCGGTTTGGGATTTTCCGCCTGCCCGAATTTGTAAAGTTCCTAACTAGTTTTTTTGCCCCAAAAAGAAGCGAGTCATAGTCCTGGCTTGCAGACGCGTACGCAAGGCCTGTCTGGGTCATGTATGCAGCTGTTGCCTCGCCCTCTGACGGTGCATCGATGTGCGGTATGCCAAACAGGTCTAGGAGGCGCTTAGAGTCCTCAATCATCACGTCCTGCATGGCAGTGGTCTGCTGCGCGTATTTGCGCATGGCTTCTAGGTTCCCCTCGGCCACTGCCTTTTCGTACTTGACTGTGGCCTCTTTTTTTATCTGCTTTCGCCTCTCAATTTCCGCTGCCTTCATGGATGGGGGCTTGCCGTCAAAGACATAGACTGGCTTTATCCCAAGGGATAGGAAGTTGACGTTTCGGTAGAAAAGCCCGCTGAGGTGGCTTGTGACGCGGCCCTTGGAATCGGAAAGCATCATGCCGTCAGGCCCCCTGATTATTGACAAAAACTGGTAAATCGTGTTGTATGCATCGACTGCGATTACCTTGGAGGAGAACGACTCTAGCGTGGTCTTTTCCTTGGTTATGAGCCCCTTTAGGTCTAAACCCATTGAAATGGTTCTGCATTCCCCGCTTTTGTATTTAGTGGAATAATCACTTGGTATCTGGTGATTATATAATAACCTCCTGCTTTTCTATTTCAGATAATAAATTTTCACATTGAAGGTAGTCAAATGTGTCTGGCAATTCCATGACAAAAGAACGGAACTGTAGCTAGTCTTTGATCATTTTAGATTCTGCACAAATGAGTCCATTCGAATCGGCTCACAAAAACAAAACACTTCGAAATTCTCCCTGCACAAAGAAATGTACTTAAAACTACGGGGCTATTTCTACTCAAAACACGTTCATGGTTCTCTGGAATGTGCTGCATCAAAGCTGAAACAATACAGAAAAGCAAAGAGGAAAAATCATGATGCCAAAATACCATATGTCTGGAAGAGCATACTCAAACTCGACAACCAGAGCTACAAAATATATGATGGATACATCAGAATTCCGATTCGTGCAAGACAATACTGTACAATCAGGCTTGCATCATATGTTTTGAAATCGTTAGAGAACACAAAGACGGGCTCAATCACGATAACAGAAAACAAATTGATTATATCATATTCAAAAGAAATCAGGTGGCAAAAACCACTCAATTTTGTAGGAATTGACAGAAATCTGGATAACGCTACAACATTTGATACAAAAAATAAACTAACAATACATAATCTCCAAAAAGCAACAAAAATCAAAGAGACATACGGGCAGGTAAAATCTGGGTTCAAGCGTAATGACGTCAGAATTAGAAAGAAAATATTTTCAAAATATGGCACAAAGGAAAAGAACCGGGTTCACCAGCTTTTACATGTTATCTCAAAAAAGGTTGTTTCTGAGAACGAAGGAATAATCTTGGAAGACATCAAGGGAATCAGAAAATTATACAAAAAGGGAAACGGACAGGGAAAAAAGTTCAGACACAAAATAAATTCTTGGCAGTTTTATGAATTACAGAGGCAGATCGAGTACAAGTCAAGATGGCTCGGTCTACCTGTAAAATATGTAAAAGCCGCAGGGACAAGCTCAAAGTGCGCGATATGTGGGTCAAAGATGATACCCGAAGAGCACCGAACGATGTTTTGTCCTTGTTGCAATATGGTAGTTGACAGGGATGTCAACGCCGCAAAAAATATCCTTGCTAGAGGCATGCGGTTCGTGCCCCACGCGACACAAGGTGAAGCTATGAAGCAGTCAAAAGATGCGGAGCAGATTGTGCTGAGTCAGGTGTATAGTCAACCGATGAAGACTTGACAGAGCCTTATAATGGGTAAAATGATTTAGAAGACTGTTGCCGGGTTAGCCAAGCGGTACGGCGACCGCCTCGAGATCTTCGACAGGGGAGCGGTTGTGCATTCGCACTCAGGGGTTCGAATCCCTTACCCGGCGCCATTTTGAATTAAATGCTTGATGTACAGTTGTATTGCAAATCGACACATCAAAAGTTAAGTGCGTCCATGACTTTGTTATTTAATGGCCAAAATAATGATTGCCGAAGACAATGGGCCAAACGTGCAACTACTGCAGGACCTGCTTGCCTCCTGCAATCATGAGGTGGCAGCCGTCGCATCAGATGGGGCAGAAGCAGTCGATGTCTATAACAAAGTCAAGCCCGACGTGCTGTTGCTGGACGTCGCAATGCCAAAAAAGAATGGCAAAGAGGCGCTAAAGGAAATCATGGCTGCCAACCCCGATGCAAAGGTGATAATGGTGACTGCCATGGAAGACATGGAAACTATCCAGCAATGCATTGAAACGGGCGCAATTGCGTACATAATCAAACCATATGAGATCGACGACATTCAAAAAGCAGTCTCGATGGCACTGGACATGTGACGTCAAGATACGATCCAATTGATTATTTCGCATAATTAATGTGACAAACATACACAACAATTATCACGCTGCAAAACATAGGGCAGACAATGACAAATCATCTGCTTGTAAGATGCGCACACTGCAACGAGGAAATTGGACTGGAACAAAAAACACTCCGATACCAAAACCGGTGGTATCACACAATCTGCATAGACGCAATGCTTGACAAAACGCCTCAAAGGCAGCAGAACATTATCAGAACCAAAAAACCTGGCGCGGTCTTTAAAACCCGTGTGCTCTCAGAAGACATCTATACCAAGCTAAAACCTGAAAAAGAACACACGTTTGTGCCGCAACAAATCTCGGTTCCGCCAACGCCGATCAAAGTCGTAAAAAACGAGCCGCCAAAAACAAAGAAAAAAGAAAAACCAGAACCCGCAAAAAAAGCCAAAGCGCCGCCAAGGCCTAAGCCAAAAACAAAAACGGCAGGGCCTGACCCAGTCTTGATTTTACTGGCAATTACAATCTTTGCAATAATGGTCTACCTTTCATACATGTTGCTTTCGTCTATTAGCATCCTTGCGATAATTGCAGCCGCGGCGATGACGCTTTACCACCTTTTCTCAAGAAAGCCTCCGAGCTCACAGTATGTCTACAAAAAAAGAACGGCGTCTGTTTATTCCATATCTGTCATGGCACTGCCTTTTGTTTTTGGTTCCATAATGGCACTGGATGGATACCTTACGCTTTTGACCATAACACAGGCAATATTTGTCTGGTCGCTCGCACTCTCTTTTTGGCAGACGCTGCTTTTTGTCCCCCTCGCAGTACGCAGCGTAACGCGAGAATCGCGCATACCGGATCCTTCCACATATCCTCGAATAAGCATCATCGTTCCGGCATACAACGAGGAAAAGGTAATTCGTACCACGATAGAATCTCTTCTGGCAGCTGACTATCCCGACAAAGAAATAATCCTAGTCGATGATGGGAGCAAGGACGCAACACTTGATATCGCAATGCAATACAGCGACAAGATAAAGGTGGTCCACAAGGAAAACGGCGGCAAGGCGTCTGCACTAAACCAAGGGATGCTATACGCAACAGGCGACATTGTCGCAATAGTGGACGCAGATACAATAATCGGACACTCGTCACTAAAACACATCGCCAAGGGGATGGCACAAGAAAACGTAGTGGCAGTTGCCGGCAACATCAAGGTTCGCAACAAAGTCAACTGGCTTACCTGGTGCCAGGCCCTTGAATATCTCTCAGGAATTCAAATCATGCGGCGCGGCCTTGACTATTTTGGGGCAATTACAATCGTTCCGGGAGCGCTTGGCGCATTTAGGAAAAAAAGCCTCGAAGAGGCAGGCTCGCACGACAAGGCAACGCTTGTGGAGGATTTTGACGCAACTCTCAAGGTTCTCCGCTCTGGCATGGTGGTGAGTGGAAGCAACTCTGCAGTATCGTATACACAGGCGCCACAAAAACTGCGAGACTTTTACAGGCAAAGAAAAAGGTGGTACCGCGGAAACCTCCAAGTGCTAAAAAGACACCACGACATTTTGCTGAATCCTAGATTCGGATACCTGCACCGACTTTCCTATCCACTAATGGCAATACACATGCTGATAGTGCCCGTGGCAAGCCTGATGCTCTGGGGCTTTGCAGCATATCAGATATTGATAGGCAACTACTCCTTTGTCGCATTTGTCTTGCTGATGTTCATAATAATGCAGTTTTTGCTGTCTGCGATGGCAATACGTATGGACAGAGACGACAAAAAAATGCTGGTTTTTTCCATATTCATGGTGCTTGGGTACAAACAGCTAATCGACTTTCTTAGCGTGAAGGCAATAGTGGAAGAAGCATTTGGCAAAAAGGCAGTATGGACTAGCGCACAGAGGGTAAAACAGTGATCGGCAGAATTTGTCTTGGATTGATAGTCGTGTGTTTTTTTGCCATACCTGCATATGCCCAGGAAGAAACAGGCACCTTGGAGATTCTTGTCAAAAGCGAGAGCGGTGATCGTGTTTCGCCAGACGCACTTGGGATCAAAATATTTCAGGGCCTGCAAACAACCCCACTCAAAGTAATTGCGCCGCTGGAAAATAACCCAGACGTTTCTCAGCTTCCTCTGGGACACCGCTACAAAGTCGAAGTCTACATGAACAACTTGTATGCCGGAGTCGGATTCATCGACTTGGGAAAAAGCAAGGAGCAGCTGGACATCACCATAAAGAACGCCGGCGGCATGCGCCTGGGCATATACTACAAGGACGGACAAACACCCATCCAAAACGCAATGGTCTGGATAAAATCGCAAGACGGCAAGTCTTGGTTTTATTCTGAAACTGACAAAAACGGCCAGACAGGCAGGATGTGGCTATACCCTAGCATAAAGGAAGACAATTACTATTACGCCGACGTCTCACTGGGCCAGAACCTAGTCTACACCCACTCACCAATAAAACTACAGCCAAACATTGCGCAAGAGTTCAAGGTGGTGACGAGCTGGCCTGCAATAATCGATAAAATGTTTACAGTCGAAGTCTACAACACTACGACAAGCAAGGTCGCAAAACAGGACGGCTCATTTGTAGCGCAGATATATGACATAAAAAAGAACAAAATCGCAGAATCTCCTGTCACGGACAAGGGCCTTGCACACTTTACAAATCTCAAAGTCGGCAATTACGCCTTGTACATAAAGGAAAAAGGCGACTTGAATCTCCTAAAAACAATTGCGGGAAAAAAGCTCACAATGACAGAGTCTGTTGATAAAATCAAAATCTACTTGTACAACCCGGAGCTAAACGACGATCACCTAAACTGCAACTGTGTCGCATTCCGGCTCGATGATGTGCAGGACTTTTTTCTCTCTCCTGCACAGCAGGCGATAATCTCGACATTCAAGGACAAAAACGCGCCTCTCACACTGGGGGTGATCGGGGGCGTGACTGGAACCGAGCAAAAACTGGTCTCTACTATCAGGGGGGGACTGACAGAGGATGAAATTGAAATTGCAAACCATAGCTGGCGGCACAACGTCTACACGAAGATGACAAAAGCAGATCAAGCCGCAGACATAAAGAAAACCAATGACAAAATTTCTGAAGTGTTCGGCGTGAGGCCGACCACATTCATACCGCCAGAAAACCTATTCAACAATGACACCATCTCGGTTCTCAAAGAAAATGGATTTACTCACATGAGTCCCGGTGAAACGGGTGTGGTAGACGCCCCACCGAAATTCAAAAAATCTGACTTTTACCAGTTTCCAATGCTGGCATATACGGCAAAACTGGACATAAACACCGGATTTTGGAACCACGAAACAAACGAACAGATCCTTGAGAAAATAAACGACAGTATCTTCAACTATGGATATGCCGTGGTTATGATGCATCCACACGAGTTTTCGCTGTACGAAAACGGAGTTTATGTAAACAAGGTGAACAATACCAAAATAGCAGAGCTCGGAATGCTTCTCGACAGGGTTCGTGCAGAAAACCTTCAGATACTTACAATCGGCTCGATTCAGGATTATGGCGTGCCAAAGGCCGCAAAACCAGTAGAACAAAAAACTCTGGAAAAAAACTGTAACTGCATTGCCTTTAGGCTCGACAACATTCAAGACTTTTGGCTAAACGACGTCCAAGGCACGCTTATCGAAACTTTTGACAAGAACGAGGTTCCACTTACCATGTCAGTCATTGGCAAGTTTATTGGTAACGACCCAAAGACCGTTGATCTGATAAAACAAAAACTGGACAGCAACCCCGCAAGCACGAGGCTTGCAAACAGGGGGTGGGAATACGTCGACCACACAAGCTATGACAAGCAAAGACAGGCTTCGAGCATCAAGCAAACCAACGACAAAATAAGCAAGGTGTTTGGGGTGCGGGCTGTAATTTTTGCGCCTCCATTCGATTCATTCAACCAAGACACAGTCGCCGCAGCTGCAGACAACAAAATTCTCTATTTCAGCTCAAACATCGCAAAAGAAAAGTCAGCAACACTTGAGACGCTAAGACACGTTCCAAGCACAGAGACGTTTGGGAATCTCGTCGACGACGATCCGTTCTTGGGCGGAACCATATCACAAAAAGCGATGCAAAAAATCAACTCAAACATAGCACAATATGGCTTTGCAGTCATAAGCATGCAGCCGTCCGACTTTGCCATCAAAGACGGTGAGCTCAAAAACGAAATCGACACAAGCCGGCTTGATCTTTTAGAATCGGTAATTCGCGACGCAAAATCCGCAGGAATAAACACCGTGTTGCTAGAAAGAGTTCCCACACTTCTTGATGAAAGCGTTATCGTAGTTCCTGACTGGGTAAAAGACAATGCCCGGTGGTGGGCAGAAGGAAAGATTGGTGATTCTGACTTTACAAAGGGATTGGAATATCTAATCGAGCAGCACATAATCAAAATTCCGGCAACAGAAAAAGGCACAAGCAAGGCTACGATGCCAGGGTGGATAAAGGCAAATGCAGGGTGGTGGGCAGACGGCAAAATAGGAACCTCTGACTTTGTACGGGGAATCCAGTACCTCATACAAAACGGAATAATACGAGTCTAGCTTGGAAACGTAGAGCTTGGTCCCACGGCATCCTCCGGCTTGACGTCTTGATCCCATCTACCTCGGGCGGCTCTGACTAGAAAAAATATTCCTGCGCCAATCAGCCCAAGAACTAGCGCAAAAAATGCCGCCATGGCCTCGGTTGCTGCGTCACACTCTATTTCGATTTGCCTCCCACCTTCAAACTCGTAACAATCTCCAAACTCGCGCTGCTGGATTGAAAGATTGTAGTACTGTTGCCCAAATATCCCAAAGATCAAAAATCCTGCAAAAATGAGTGCGATGCCTAGTATCGCAAACCTCGTGTCGCTCACAGATTTACTAGTTCGAGGTGACTTAAGATGCTTTTTCGGTTCTGTTGATTTGAGGGGTGTTGGGCAATAACGTTAATCATAGAATGCCGTCTCAAACAACTTCTATCGACTCTGGGGATTACCAGATTTTGAAGATCCGGATTCCCCATTACGGCATATCAAAAATCCTCTGGGACGAGTAAGTCCCGGCAACTAGAATTATGTCAATCTCAAAGACCGGCTTTGAGCCAAGCATGATACATAAACACTAGGTTGGTGGTACTAGGTGTATTGAGTCTAAACATCGCAGTCGTCATCAAATTAGAACCCGATTTTTCCGAAGGGAGTGTCAGCTATAACCCCGATGGGACACTAAACCGTGCAGAGACAAAAAATACACTTGGTCCTCACAGTGCTATTGCAGCAGAAGCTGCCTTTTATGCCAAAGTAAAATATGGTGCAAAAGTCACGATTGCGACGATGGGGCCACCAATTGCGGAGATGGCCCTACAGATTGCCCAGCAGATTAGTGATTCAGACGAGCTTCATTTGTACAGCGACCGAATCTTTGCAGGAGCAGATACTCTTGCTACAGCTGAGGTCTTAAAGGCAGGCATAAAAAAGATGGGCGAGATCGATATTGTTTTTGCAGGTCACAGGGCCTCAGACGGGGAGACAGGCCAGACAGGACCGCAGACTGCATGGAAGCTCGGCTTTACGTTTTTGGGAAACGTAATCGACTATGAAGTGGATCTGCAGACAAGAACAATAAAGGTAAAAAGACTGGTGTCCCTGCAGGGGTTTTATGATGTAGTGGAGGAAGTGGAAGCGCCACTCCCAGCCTTTATCTCCATCGATCCCTCCTACAGGCCAATTTTTAATACCGTTTCACAAAGATTATCATTTGAAAAGTACCGAAAGGAATCAGAGGTGAGATCAAAAAACTACAAACACCATCTGAAGGTCTTCAATGTAGACCAGCTTGATGCTGACAAAACCCTGGTCGGACTGCCCGGTTCGCCCACAATAGTATACAAGGTGGAACGAATTCCAAAGGGCAAGGCAAAAAGACAGGCTGAAGTGCTGGACGGCTCAAACCCAGAACACATCCGCAAAGTAGCATCCAAGATTCGTGAGGCCTTGTCGGCAATGGTGATAAAATGACAGAAGGGAATTACAGACATCTCTATGTCGTAATGGAGGTCCAAGATGGCAAACTTGTTCCAGTAAGTCTTGAGATGCTGGGGGAGGCAAGGCGCATTTTTGATAAATTCAACAAAAAGTATGATTCAGTCGAGAAGGTCGTTGCCATCCTGCTTGGCCACAACATAAAGGAGATTTCACCGAGGCTGATCAATTACGGCGCCGATGCAGTCATTGTCTGTGATCACCCAGAGCTAAAAGAGATACGAAATACAATATGCACAAAGGTCATCAGTCAAATAGCAAAAGATGTTGAACTTGCAAAAAAAATAGAGCCGCAATACTCGGAGGACTTTAAGATGCCACGATACATGTTCTTTGCAGCAGACAGTATAGGACGGCATCTCTCATCAACTGTTTTAGCAGAATTGGAATCGGGACTCGCCTCAGACATAAACAAGCTCGAAATAAACGATCTAGAGATTACGCACCAGCAAAAAACAAACGGCAAGCCAATCGTTTACCAAAAGACCATGGAGATGTACCGGCCCGACTTTTCTGGCTTTTTATGGACTACAATTTTGTGTCTTGACAATAAAAACCCCTCAATCGAACGGGACTACCACCCACAGGCCTGCAGTATAATCCCAGGGGTCTTTGAGCCAATCGAGCCGACATCAAAAAGGAAGGGCCAGATCATTGAATACCATCCCAAAATAGATGAGGATGATCTTAAAGTCAAGGTTCTGAGCAGAAAGATAATCAAAAGCAAGATTGATTTTGACAGTCACAAAGCGGTGATAAGTTTCGGGAGAGGGATACGTGACTCGCCTGAGCAAAACATCAAGCTAATAGAACAGTTGGCAAAAGAGCTCAGCGCCGAGATTGGTGTATCGCTTCCAATCTCAAAAAAACCATTTTCTGTCAGCCAGTCATCTGCTGCAACATACATGATCCCAGACAGAGTAATTGGGACCAGTGGCAGAAAGATAAGTCCGCTCGTATACATCGCAGTTGGAATCAGTGGGGCAATGCAGCACATTGCAGGAATGAGGGACTCTGAATTTGTTGTGTCAATAAATCCTGACGAAAATTCTCCTATAAAAGACGAGTCAGACATTCTCATCAAAGGCCGAATAGAGGATGTGATTCCTCTTTTGATTGAAGAGTTAAAGATACAGTCTCAAGCTACTAGTGTACAGTGATGTGTAATGGAAAAATATGATGTTGCAATAGTTGGTGGTGGCTCTGCTGGATTGGCAGCACTAAAGCAGCTTTCCAATCTAGGCAAGCAAGCCATTCTGCTTGAGGCAGGAAACAAGGTTGGTGCAAAAAATGTTTCTGGCGGGATACTGTACTCTAAAAAACCCAAAAAGGGGCGCGTCTTTAATGTGGAAGATGTTTATGGTGACAGTTTTTTACAGGACGCACCATTTGAGCGGAAGATAACAAAATACATTTTGCATGCAACTTCAAATGACAAGGTCTATTCAATGGATCTGACTGAAGCCCACGAATACGAGGCAAACTTTGGCTATTCGGTTCTGTTGAACAAGATTAACGGCTGGTTTGCGAGGCAGGCCTCAGAGAGTGCGCAAAGGTACGGTGGTGGCATAATTCCTGGAGTGCACGTAAAATCCATTGAGTGGAATCAAGACAAAACAATAGTCACAACTGACGAGCTTGAAGAATTTGAAGTCAAAGCAATCATCGCAGCAGACGGTGTAAACTCTGAAATAGCAGAAATGACTGGAGCACGACCCAAGTTTACCCCGGAGCAGCTATACCAGGGAGTTAAGGTTGTGGTAAAACTTCCAGAAGAGATAATCAATGAAAGGTTTGGTGTAGGTTCAGCAGAGGGGGCGGCACATCTTTTTGCAGGCGACATCACGCTAGGACATATCGGTGGTGGGTTTTTGTACACAAACCAAAACACAATCTCAGTTGGAGCAGTGTATCATTTTGATTCACTTTTAGAAAATCCATTAGAGCCATATACACTCATCGACGCGTTATTGAAAAATCCTATGGTAAGTGAGTTTATCAAAGATGATGTACCAAAACGCCCAGAGATAGACAGAACTCTGCCGCAAGAAGAACAGATCCGCATTCGTTTTGCGGTTGCAAAACTGATAAAATCATGGTACGAGCTACGGGATGCTGCGCTTTCTTCGCGTCAAAAAAATGAACTCATAAAATCGGGCAAATTCGTATCAGAAAAAGACCTGCAAGAAAGGCTATCTTTGATTCGGGATCAGCTAACAAACAAGTACAAGGTGAACTTTGCAACCGATTATGTAGAAGCAGAATACAGCGCAAAGCTGATCCCAGACGGCAAGCGCTGTAGAATGAAAAAACCATACTTTAAGAATATACTTTTTGTTGGAGATGCCGCAGGTAGGGGGATCTTTGTCGGCCCACGAATCGAGGGCCTAAATGTTGGAATAGATGATGCTGTAAGGGCTGCAAATACAATCTCAAACGCTCTTGAGAGAAATAACTATGGGCGAGCTTACCTTGGCGAGTCATACGTTCTGTCACTGGAACAAAGCCCTTACACTAGGGACCTGACAGCCATAGACAAGGATTATTTGAAGATCTTTTTAAATGCGTCAAAGGATATCCCAAAAGATATCATCAGTTCCAGATACGGGGCCATCATCAAATTGATGTCAAGTGGTACATTTAGAACCGTGGCAGTAAAGTTTGCAAACATTCTTGGTTACGACAGGCTACTTCCCCTTGTGGAATCCGAGGACACTTATGTCAAGGTTCCAATCGAGATCGCACAGAGACTCGGTAAAACAATTAAGGCTAGCTATTCACCAACGATTCCACCCATCGCCGAAAGGATTGCAAAGCTGAACTACAACGACGATAGCCAGTCGCACATCAAGGTATTAAATCCAACTAGTGAGTTTATGAAAAAACTTATCATATTATGTCCGACCAAGTGTTACAGTTTAGAAAATGGGCAAGTCATGCTTTCACACGAAGGCTGCATCGAATGCGGTACATGTTCTCAGGAAACAGAGTGGAAGCATCCACGCGGTGAAAAAGGAATCAATTACCGATATGGCTGATTTAACGGATTTTCAAAAATCAAACAATAATGCAATCAGTTTTTTACATGTTTCTTAATCAGTCTTAAATTTCACAAAAACCACTTCTATAGTGGAAATATGAGGGACGATTACGCAGAGTACACACAATGTCCAAGCTGTAAAACCGCATTATTATACTGTGATTGTGACTGCCCCCGATGTGGAAAGCGAGAGGGTTGTAACTGCAAGCTGCGGCCGTTAACGATGAAACTAGACTATTAATTTGTGACGAGTTCTTCATTTTTGTAATTAATCCGTCTAAGATCATCGTATGCGTTTCTCAATCTGATGTAAAAATCGTCTGCTCTGGGCGGAATCAGCGCAAATGCAAGGTAAAAGTCTTCGGCCTCTCGTAAGTATCGAGTTATTTTTTCATGCCCAGGAACATTTGCAATAAAGTTCATGTTGTTTATCCTATCAGCTAACTTGATTGCCTTGACATCATAGTCTGATTTGAGGAGTTGGTTGCAGTAGTCTTTAAAGCGCTCGAACTCCCGGGCCTTTTCATCATAGTCTTTGTAGTCACCTAATGGCTTTATCTTAAGTATCGTTGCGACATTGTACACATAATCTCCAAAACGGTGTCTAAAATAAGCATCAAATCCATAGGACTTGGAGGCGTAAAGATCTAGAATCCTTTCGTTGTCTTCCATCACATCATGCAAGAGAGCTGAGGCTATCTGCAGTATGGTAAGAAACTTGTTTGAGGATCGATAATGTCTGATCACATCAATCGTAACGGGAAAGATGTGAGTCTCTAGAAAAGAAGAGATCCCATCCTCTCTTTTTACTCCCGAATGAACCTCCTCTGCTTCCTCAATCGCGCTTTCTACCAGACCTTCTACTTTGATTTTGGCTTCATTTTCAATTGCATCAATAAGGTCATCTTTGGTTGCAACTTGAATCTCCATTATCTATTATTGATTTACTAACACAAAAACATGATCCCTTAATTTTTTGAATTTTTGTTATGGTTTCGATGTAGCCGTTGCCTAAGATATTAACTGACGCCCAAGGTTAACGTTCATAACTCGACACCCGTCGAATCAATAGGCCTGGTTTTCCAGTCTTGCCTTGAGATTTTTTAAGGAATCGCTGTAAAACGACTCGATGAACCCCAAAAACTCGTCAAACTTTTTCCTGTCTTGGCTGTCGCTTATCAAAAACGACGTCCAGCTAACCTCCGACGCCCCGCCTTTTTGTAAAATGGAGATCGTCGCGTGGTATCCCTCTAGCGGCAAGCCACTTGTGGCAATGTATGATATGTAACTTTTTTCAGCCCAGCCAACGGCATATTCTATGACATGGCTTCCGTCAGAAAATGATATCTCCCTTGCAGCGCCGATGCCGCGTTTTGTCTTTGAGAGAAGCCCGGTTTTTTGCACGTCTCTTACCCATCTTGCCAGTCCTGCAAAGTCACCAATCTCCTCCCAGACTATGTCTGGCGTTCTATGAATCGTGACTGACTGCGTCACAGTCGAGCAGTACCTGGTCTGCGAGGGGTTTGCGGTGATGAGTCGAGTCATAAAATGAGGACTGGTTGCAGTTTTTTAAATTTTAGCCATCGACAGATATAATTTTGCTAAACATCCTAGTCATGATATGGTTTTTGGTTGGAGCAAAAAGTCTCAGGAGAATTCTGAGCAGCAAACCACGCCAAGCCAGAGCAAACAGCTGGTGCGCATACCTGAGATACATCAGATCCTAGAAAAACAAAGAGAAGACAAGCAAAAAAAGGTTCTCGAACAAACAAAGGCGCTCTTTGATGATATAAAAAAAGAGCTAAACGCAATTTACGGGATAATCACTCATCTAAAAAACGATGATCTAAAAATCGACGACATTGACAATCGGCTAAAGATCTTAGTGACAAGAAGCAAGGCCGAGGTAATCGAGATAATATTCAAAGAATCGCAAAAACAACTGCCGCAAGTAAAAAGCTACGGCGATGTTCTAAATGCATCAGAGATTGCATCGTACACGCTAAAAAAAATCGGCGACGTCCTTGGGAAGCATAGTCGCGTCATACACGTATTTGCAAAAAAATATGCCCAGGACCTAAAGGCACACCTTGGGCTGGTGACAAAAAACCACACCATGATATCAAAACTGATAGGCCAAGTCTCATCACTAGAGTCATCGATTGCAATGATCAAAGACAAAACTGAAAAAATTACGAGCACGGCTCAAAGCATGATTGACAACACAAGGCACATAGCTAAACTCAAGGAATCGTATGGCGACGCCGAGGTGGTGGCAAGCCTGACGCAGCAACAAATCTCAAACATTTTTTCGTCGCCTACGTTTGCAAAGTTCCTGGAATATCAGGAAAAAATAAAGCAAGTCGAGGCCATGGAAAACAACCTGAACAAGCAAATCGATGAAGAGTTTTCAAAAATATCAAGACCCCTTGGAAAATACGTCTATGTCACCTCGCTTGAAAAACCCCTAAAAACAATGCTGGAAAGGCTCGTGGAACGCCCCTCCGAAGTAATAATGGGGGACAAAAACGCCATTGTGACAATTCTGGAGTCCTGTATGAAGGGAATAATGTCTGGCGCAGTGTCTGTAAAAGAAACAGACAAGTCAGTCGACCACATAACGCATACACTTTCACTCCTTGATGGCTTTAGAGCCAAAAAAAACGAGCTACATACACAAATCCAGGAGCTGAGAAAAAACCTGGAAAGCTTCGACATAAGCCAGATTGAAACGCTCGAGAGGCGACTGGCAAAAGCAAAATCGGACAGAGAAGACGCAAAACTAAAGATAGCAAACCTCGAGTCGGAACTAAAACGGCAAACAGAGCAAAAGCAAAACCTGGTCGAAGACCTAGAGCGCGCACTCGAGCAAATCACCGGCAAGAAATACCAAGTGGTGCCGGAGTGACTGGCGTGAAGTCTGATCTGGAGCGCAAAGTGGTCCTCAAAAAAGAGGCCCGCGACGGGATACTTACCTACTGCAAGCTCAAGCACCCATCCGAAGGAATCTTGATTTTGAAAGGAAGGTCAAAAAAGGGAACCATAACAGTCGACAGCCTAGTGATTCCGCCGTTTTCGTACAGCGACCAGACATTTGCAGGTTTTCCTCATTCTTTTTTGCCATTCGATCTATCCTATATAGGAATAGCGCACTCGCACCCAAGTGGCTCCGCAGAGCCGTCTGTGACTGACTTGCACAATTTTTTCGGCCTTGTCTCAATAATAGTAAAATCCCCATACGAGCAAAACGACGACATTTTTGCGTGGGACAGCGAGGGAAACCAACTAGAAATAATTTTCGAGTCGGATACGCAAGAAAAAAGCTGACAAAGCTTTAGGCACCGTCAAGTCTTCGTCGGCTGACTAGAAACTTGACTCAGCACAATCTGCTGCATCTTTTGACTGCTTCATCGCTTCACTTTGCACCGCGTCTGGCACGTCCCGTATGCCTCTAGCAAGAATGTTCATTGCGGCGTTGGCATCTCTGTCAACTGTCGCATTGCAACAAGGACAAAACATCATTCGGTGTTCTTCGGGTTGATGTCTTCTAGGATTATGCCTTTATTACTCGATACGATCTTTTTTGAAACTGCATGCAGAATTTGATGAACCTTGTTTTTCTCTTTGGTTCCGTATTTCTGGAAAATCTTCTTCCTGATTCTGAGATCATTGCGTCTGAATTTGGATTTTATCTGACTGTATCTAGCTTTGATTTTAGTTGCTTTGTGTAGATTATGTACAGTCAAGTTATTTTCTGTATCGAACGCTGTAACATTGTCCAAATTCCTGTCGATTGCCACAAAATCAGATGGCTTCAACATATCGATTTCTTTGGAATAGGATATGATCAGTTTGTTTTCAGTTACTGTGATTGAGCCCAGTTTTGCGTGCTTCAATTGTTCCAACACATACGTTGCAAGTTTGATGGCGCAATATTCTCTTTTTCTGATCGGAATCCTGATGTACTTATCTGATATCTTATAACCTTGATTATCAAGCTTGAACATACTCTTCCATATGTATGGTATTTTAGCATCATGATTTTTCCTTCTTGCCTTTTTGTACTGTTTTAGCTTTGATGCCACACATTCCAGAGAACCATGAACGTATTTTGAATAGAATTTGCCCCTGAGTTTTAGGTACATCTCCTTATGCAGGGAGAATCTTGAAGTGTTTTGTTTTTGTGAACCGACCCTGATGGACTCGTTTGTACAGAACCTGAAATGGTCAAAGACAGGCTGAAGTTCTGATCCTTTATCATGGAACTGCCAGACGCACTTGGTTACTCAATATGAAAACATAATACACAAGATAGAAAAAAGGCAGGTTATTGTATAATTACCCAACTGAGACTTTTCAGTCCCAAACTTTATTAGGCTTTTAAAGGAAATGAATGTGTTGTACAACTATAGAAACTACCTGATATTTCTGTTTGCGTCGCTTGCCGTAAGTATTGGCCTGCAGATGATCCTGCCGTTCCCATACGGACTTGCGGCCGCGCTTGCAATCTTTATCATGCTACCGCTCTTTATCCGCCGCAGATACATGAGTAAAATGCGCGGCTACGGAGATTCTGGCGGAGGTGGGTTCTTTGGACTCAACTCCGAAGGTGGCGGAACAGTAAAGTACGTATGCCTTACGTGCAGTCATCGGTTCAAGGGCGCGTCGTGTCCTAGGTGTGGTTCTAAGATGAAGCGCGCCGACTTTTAGGCCATGTCGCTTGAAAAACTGCGCCAGAAGGCAATATACCAAAACTCGATAGACACGTGGATTGCAATCTGCGAAGAAAAACAGCTGGACTGGTACGAAATCGAAGGCTACAAAAAATTCATCGAGCACCTGCTCAAAAACGGCCTGAGCCTAAAGAAATTTCCGCTCTGCATCAAAGAAACCGGCGGCATGTATGAGAGGGGAAAGGACAAGACAAAGTTCGCAGAGGAACTATCGCAGATCACAGACCCAAACGCCGCGGCATACACCATAAAGCTAAACGACCAGGCACTAAAGATAATCAGAGAGTTCCAGACCGCAAGCTAGCGCTTTAGCTTTGGGTTGGCTATTGCCTCAAGGGAATTTCCAATAAACACAAACGCAAGTCCAGTCACCGCAACCATGATCCCTGGCGGCATTATCCACCACCAAAGCCCGCGCGCCGCTGCGCCATACACCTTGGCGTCGTGCAGTATTTGGCCCCATGTGGGAAATGTCGGATCGCCAAGTCCCAAAAAGCTGAGCCCAGCTTCCGTGGTGATTGCAGCAGGAACCGATATTGCGATACTTGCCAGCGCATATGGCATTATCTGCGGAATTATGTGCCTAAAGATTATCTTGGAGTCTTTTTGTCCCATGGTTTTTGCGGCGTCGACAAACTGCCTTGTCTTTATCTGCAGGGCAAGACTTCGTGAAACCTTGGCAATGCCGACCCAGCCAAAGATCATCAGAAACCCTATCAGCAAAAATATGCTGTTTGATGTTGTGACTGACAAAATTATCAAAAACGGCAGGGCCGGAAGCGCATAGATAACATCGTTAAATCGCATCATGGACTCGTCCGTCCTGCCTCCCTTGTATCCTGCGTAGACGCCAAAAACTAGGCCGGATACTACGGAGCCGACTGCAACCACTACCCCAATAAAGAGCGCCATCGGGGTTCCCCACAACAACCCAATTGAGAGGTCGCGCCTCAGCTCGTCCGTGCCTACAAGGCCAAATACTTTGCCCCCCAAAATCAGCCTGGACTCTGAAAACGCATTTTTTGAATCTACGCTTGAAATCTTTGCAAAAAAGACATACGTGCCCTTTAGGACGTCCCTACTGTCTGATCTTGAAAAAATGATCTCCTTTGTAGGCATGTTGTCTATTGGGTATGAGAACTTGGACGACTGCAGCACTAGGTTCTTTTTGATGGACTCGTTTGTGGAAAAAACCTTGTCAGAGTGCGTAACGGGGCGAAGTGATTGTGGAAGAGACGACGACGCAAGCTGCAAGACCGTTCCGTCCGGCCTGAGCACGCTAAGCTGCAATAATGCCGAGCCCTCGTATTTTGCGGTATATTGGAAAAGAAATTCGTTTGGAAAGTAATCGTATCGATAGTCTGTTTCGAAGCTTTGCGTAGTCACAAACAGCGAACCGCCCTCCTGCAAGACTGTCTGCGGGTCGTCAAGTATCTGGTGCTCTGGCAGTTTTTTTTCGGAAAAAAAGTTCACCCAGCTTGGCAGTGCAGACTTGGGAAACGCAGTCCAGCTGGCGGGATTGTTCCACTGCTTGTACGTCTCAACTGGAATGAATATCATTGTGAACACAGAAACCAAAATCAGGCAAACAAGTATTCCGATGCCGACAAGGCCAATTTTACTTCTGCCAAGGCCGGCCTTTATTTCATTATAGTCTGCCATCTCAAACCGTCCTGATTCTTGGGTCGAGATACCCATAGAGCAGATCAGAAACAAAGATGCTTATGAGGAAAAACACAGTCAGGACATAGGTTGCGCCAATTATAACTGGCAGGTCCATCACGTTTATTGCTTCAAAGTAGAGTCTGCCCATGCCGGGCCAGTCAAAGACCGCCTCTGTAATTATGGCGCCGCCAAGCGAGCCTGAGAGGCTTAGCGCAAGAACGGTCACTATTGGGGGCGCGGCATTTCTTAGCGCGCTACCAAACACTATTCTGCTTTGTCTTATGCCGATTGCCCGCTTTGCAAAAATAAAGTCCTCCTGGAGTATCCCTATCATAAAGTTCCTGACAAGATACGCCCATGTCCCAAACCCTATGAGGACTATGGTGATTAGCGGAAGCGTCATGTGGTAGAGCAGCGCCGGTATGTACCCTGGATCGTCTGGGGCCAGCAGCGGTGTCGCCCTTGCCGGAAATAAGCTGTACGAAAACGAAAATGTAAAGATCATAATTAGGCCTATCCACCACACCGGAAAGCTGCTGCTAATTACTGCAAACGACGACGTTACCCTGTCTATCTTTGAGCCAGGCCTGCTACCCGCGACGGCGCCGATAAATATGCCGATTATCGATATTATGACAGTCGCAGTAGTAAAGAGCAAGATGGTCTTTGGCAATTTTTCTAAAATAATGTCGCTTACGGCAGTAGAACCAGAATCGCTGGTAAGAAAGGTAGCGTGACCAAAATCCAAGATCAGTATCTTGTACATGGCAAGTCCTATTCTGTTTGGCGAATACCATGGCGTATCGAGCCCAAGACTCTTTGCCCGCTGCGCGATTTGGCCTTCGATGTAGGATTCTAGCTCAGACGTGCTCTGAAACCCTGCCACGAGATCCTGGTTTTGTACTATTTCTGACCTGACCTGGATGGCAACGCCTTTTTTCATTATCGCATCCATGTTGGAGCCGACAAGCAGTATTGTGAGAAGGAGTGTTGTCATCAGCACCCCAAACAATATGATGCCGCGGCTTGCAAAGTAGCGCTTTAGGCCCATCGATTTGAGTTGGTAAAATAGCTTAAAATGTTATCCGCAGTCTGCCCGTTGTATAACAGGCGATGCCAAAAACACTAGGTCAGGCCGCTGAGATCTCTTAGATACCTGACGCTTGCGGTGTAGGCTACGACTGCAGAATAGATCTCAAATATCTCCTTATAGGTGGGCTGGGATCTTCGAAGATCATTTGCTTCTATTCCAAAATCCATAATTTCCTGCCACATTTTTTCGCTGAAAACTCCATACCCGCCTGCAAACACTGATAGTTGTCTTGCGATTCCGTTGCCTAGGCTGATCTTTGCAGTGATCATGGGCAATATTTCGGTGGCATTGATTATATCTTTCACGGAAATTGAGTGATTTTCCAAGTTCCGATTTGGAATTGAGGTCATTTGAGGTATTTGTTTAGCTTTAGGCCGTTTACTTTTTTGCTGTTGATCTTCGCTTCCTTCTTTGGTTTTATTTTAGAATGATTTTCCGTGTTGTTGTCACCTATCTTTACGAGCTGTTCTTTTGTAGTCGAGAGTTTTTCCATGTATGCCTTTCTTGCTTCTTGCATGGATCCGCCATTGTCAAGCACTGACTTCATGGCATACTTGGCCTCCTCAAAGATCCGCTTTGTATAGTTTAGCTGGCCTGAGATCGTTGCTTTGATTCGGGGATCTAGTTTTTCCATGTATCTTTCATATTCTTCACCGCTGTACACGCCGGCACCGACCGGTCTCTCCTTTAGGGCAAGCTCGAGTCGCTGCTTTGCGGACTCGCGTTTTTGGCCCAACTCAAAGTTTTTGGACTCGACGTATTCTTGTTTTAGCTTTCTCTTGTTTTGATCCTCGATGAATTTTTGATATTGCTTTAACTTTAGTGCCTTGTATGGGTCGCCTGAAACATCGGTGGCATCTGTTTTGTTCCCAAAAGCCTGCGGGCGATAGTAAAGATCGCCAAACGTGGATGTCTTGTCGCCTACCCGCAGGGTGGTAGTCGCAAATCCCTTGAGGTCGTTTATTCTTGCCGAAACGCTTACGGAAAACATACCTGGGATGTTCTGTTCCTCAAACTCGTATCTAAAGCCACCAGAAGAATCCGTCGTGGTGGTGGCGACAACTCCGGCAAAGCGAATTTTCACTTCGGCTCCTTGGACGGGCTTTGATGCCTGGTTGAGAACCGTTCCAAAAATCACCGGCTTTTCATTTACTGCGATTCTGGGATTTTCAAATTCTGCCTTGACAATAAAGTCCCAAAGCGTTGCCGCGGAGGCAAATGTGGCGCTGCCTAGGAGCATTCCTGCCAATAAAACTCCAACGATGCCTGGGTGGTTCAATGGCGAATTTTCACCTTTTTTTTGTTAACCCTGCAGCTCAAATTGAAAATAGCTCTAAATCAGTTATTTTTGAGCAGACGATCATTTTTGATCAAATCGCTAGTTGATCCAAAATCAGAATAATGCGGCAGGCCTGATCCGAGCGGATCGATTTTTGCCTTTTGATGATCGACTCGACATTTGGTGTGAAAAAAGCTCATGAATCAAAAATTGATCTAAAAATTGTCCCCAATCGAGCGAAAGCTTTTAATCGGCGTGATTTTTACGGTAAAAACGTTGCAATTAAAATTCTATACTGTTTTGCTGACTTTACTAATTTTGGGAACCGTACCGTCCCAGGTATTGGCACAAATTGACACCACTACTGCATACACAACCAACATTGTAAAATCCGGCGACTTTGTAACCCTATCCGGCGAAGGCGTAGATCCAGACGATGACACACTGGACATCTCGTGGGTCCAAATAGGCGGCGAGGAAGTCGAGCTGATGCCCTCAGCAGATGTGGCAGAACCAACCTTCAAAGCGCCAGAAGTAGAAAATGGCAAAGTCAAAATTCTTACATTTGAATTGACCGTAACTGATCCATACGGGGGAGTTGACACGGACACAATCAAAGTCACCGTCATGCCAAGAAACCAGCCTCCAACTGCAGACGCAGGACCAGATCAGTCAGTCGAAAAAGGCGACGCAGTAACACTTGAAGGCAGTGGAACCGACCCAGACGGGGATCCTCTGAATTATCGTTGGTCACAAATTGACGGCCCAGTCGTAACACTGGACGATCCAAATTCTCAAAGTCCGACTTTTGACACAGAAGAAATGTCAAGAGCCACAGGCACTCTGCGATTCCAGCTTACAGTCGGCGACGGCTTTGGCGGAATTGCAAGGGACAGCGTAATTATCAAAGTGACTGCGGGCAAGCCATCTCTGATCTCCGCAAGCGCAGGACCAGATCAGCTGGTGGATGAGGGAGACGTGGTGCAACTTGAAGGTGTATGCGATGACAAACTAGGCCGCGACATGTCATTTTCATGGACACAAACAATCGGACCGTTCTCAGAACTCTCATCAAACGCAGACCCTGACCCAACATTTGTCGCACCGGAGATTCCAAACGGCCCAATAGTTCCGATGGCATTTAGATTTACATGCTCTGCCGAAGGTGGCGGAAGCGCAACCGACATTGTAATTGTTAGAGTTAGACCATTAAACGATGATCCAATCGCAGACGCAGGACCTGACAAGAACTCACTCTCATTCAGATATGTCTACCTGACAGGTTCTGGCTCTGACTCTGATGGCGACAAACTCCAGTACACTTGGACACAAGTCGGCGGTGACGACGTCAAACTGGTTTATCCAAACAAGGCTGAAGCAAGATTCCTAGCACCAGAGGTAACCGGTGGAGCATCGATGGAACTTGAATTCGAATTAGCAGTAGCTGACCCATATGGCGGCGAGGACTCTGACACCATGGCAGTCACAATCTATTCTGATAATGTCAGAGCATCTGCAGACGCAGGTCTTGACCAGGTAGTAGACGAGCAAACACCGGTGACCTTGTCTGGAACAGGCGAGGATGCTGACAGCGACGAAATTACATTTGAGTGGCGCCAAGTCGGCGGAGAACAAGTAGAGCTGTCTGCAACCGACGAGCCAGAGCCGACATTTACCGCACCAGTAGTTGAAAACGGAAAGGTGAAAGTTTTGGTCTTTGAGCTCCGAGTAGCAGACGAAAGCGGCCGCCCATCAAAGGACATTACCAAAGTCACAGTACTACCAGTTAACTCTCCACCAGTGGCAGACGCAGGTGCTGACCAGCAAGTGGACATTGGCGCTACAGTATCACTTAGCGGCTCTGCGACCGACGAAGATGACGACCCACTAACATATCTGTGGAGCCAGGTGGAAGGACCGAGCGTGGACCTATCAAGCGAAATTGATCTGGAAACCGGATTCACCGCTCCAAAGGTAGCAGTTGACACTCCGATAACATTCCAGTTGATTGCAAACGACGGACAGGAAGACAGCGAACCTGCCAGCGTCACCGTCACGGTAAAAGGCGAGATAACAAAGCAGATAACTGCCTATGCAGGAAAGGACAAGACAGTTCCGGAGTTATCAACAGTGACGCTCTTTGGATCTGGCAAAGACCCATTGAAGCAAAGCCTCGACTATGACTGGAGACAGCTCTCGGGCGAACAAGTAACACTGTCTTCGACATCTCTGCCAAAGCCTTCATTTGAAGCACCCGAGGTAGGAAACGGCGAGACAAAGACTCTGGTCTTTGAGCTGACCGTAAGCGACGGACAGGGCAGAAGCGCAAAAGACACTATTACAATCACCGTTGAGCCAATAAACGGCGACCCGACAGCAATTGCCAAAATCAAAAGTGTCAGAGAAGCGCTCTAGATACTTTCTAGTCTTTTGATTCATTTTTTGTAAAGTATATCTTCATAAGTACAACATCCTGCAGTAACATTGAATTTTGGATTTAGAAAAATTCCGGGACGATGTCTATGCGGTTACCAACAAGCTTGCGCCACAACTACAAAAAGATGACATACCAAAACTGAACTACGTGCGACAGAGACTAATAGACCTGTACCAGCAAAACCTGGTAAAGATAAACCACTCTGTACTGGAGATGATCTGCGCGGCAAACCTCGTGGCAAAAGGGTATACAGTAGACGTCGAAAAACATCTGACCGACTCGCTTGTCTGCGACGTCTATGCAAAAAAGGAAGGCCATGTCTCCATAATAGAAATAGAGACCGGCTTTACGCCGCCTGAGCACGCCCTGGACACAATTGGATATTACATATCGAGAATCGTCAGCAAGATTGCCAGATACAGCAAGTACTGCAACGAGTTTTCGCTTGCGACCCCGGTCATTGGAATGATACCACTGCACCGGCTGTTTCTCAACCCACCAGCACTTCGGCCGGAAGACGAAATCAAAAAGATAAAGACAATCTGCGATGAATTCTACAAGAACCCGCCAATAGAATACATCGACATACTCAACGCAAAGCTAAACTCAATTTATCTCATCAATATAGACAAGGGTTTTGCAAAGGAGATCGACCCGGTGTCGTACTACAAGCTCACCGCATCAATTCTAGAAAAGAGCGAAATTGATCTCTGACACAGTCCTAAAATATGGCTTTAGCATAATTACTGGTGTAAATGATCTGCGGAAACTGTGAAAAACATAAGCATTTTGAGTGTATTGACTGCCAAAACGATCACAAAACAGAGCTGTGCAGCTGTGACTGCCACGTAAACGCAGAAATGCACAAACACTAGTCAGCATTCGGTTCCCCAGTCAGTCTTTAGCCTTTTCTCGATGCTGTCGGCCATTATGTCCAGCTCGTGGGTGTCGCCAAAGCTCTGGTAGGTGAGTTTTTCCAGCGTCTTTATGACGCTTTTCGCTGTGCGGTACTGCGGAATCGAAGGCTCATTTAGCTCGCCGTAGAGGCCTATACCGTGGATGTCATTCGTCATTGCGTATCCAAGAATCAGGCCGTTAAAGCCAGTTATTACCGATTTTGACGGCGTCATGCTGACGCCGAGTTTTTCCAGCTGCAAAGAGAGTTCCTGCGACGTTGTAGTGACAAATGTACGTGGCTCGCCCACAACCGGGCGTTCTGTGTGAAAGCCGCCAAGTGTATAGATGAACTTGGAGCCGTATTTTTTTGCCACATCAACTACGTCCCTACATACTACGTGCAACTCCTCGTTTGTCTTTGGCTGTCCGTAACCACCTCCGAAGACTATGAGGTTTTTTGCGTGGCGGTACTCCCAGATCTCTTCTGGAATCTCGATGTGACCTCCCTTGTCAAGAACGTACGAGATCTCAGTGGACTCGGCGGTCCTAAACGGAACCGTCCTTTTTGATTTGTTTATGAAATCGATTACAATGTTGCCGACGTTGCCCATATCCTGCAGCGCCGCAATGATCAGCGGTTTTTCAAGGGATGGCTCTCCTAACTGGGCAAACTTCACACAGATAATCTGGCTTTCTTGCGATTAAAACTTTGGCAACAAATTGTCTGTTTGGTGCAAAATTTACCGATATTGGGTTTTTAGATGTAAAAATAATCCATGCCTGGGCAGTTTTGCCAAAATCTGCACTAATCGCGGCGTCTTTGTGTAATTTTTGGGGGATCCGTATCATACAATGACACATCTGCAAGATTCATAAATCGAAAAAACTACCTAACCGAGATCATCGAAGGCCATGGCTAGTTTTGGTACTCTTGAATATGTGTTGGACAGGTTTTCTGGCACTTGGAGCTGGAAGATAACTGGCGAGCGTGCAGTCGCGATGGTCTCACGCATAATGCCGCAGGCGTGGTACGGCGATGGCGAGTTTGAGGCAATAGTCCCAGACGACCCAAGAAACATCCGGCAGATAAAATGGATAATGGACAGGTACCCACTTGAGATTTTGTCAAAAAACGTTTGGCAAAAAAAACTGCCGCCATCTGCAAAGCCGGTAGTAAAAAAACCCAAAAAAACAGAGCGACTCCGCCTGGCAACACCTGGCAAACAGTTTCGGGGGACGTTGTTTAACTTCCAAAGGGAAGGGCTTGACTTTTTGCTAAAGTCTTCTGGAAACGCGTTGCTTGCCGACGAGATGGGCCTCGGTAAGTGCATTGTTGGGGACTCGTTAATCGAGACAATTGATGGCCAAACACAAATTGCGGATTTGTGGGAAAACTCGATAATAACAGAACAAAATGGCAATGAGTGTTGGGCAAAGCTTTTGACACCAGTAACGGTTCAAACATTTGACGGCCAAAAAATAGTCGCTCGAAGTGTCGATAGGATTTTTAGGCAAAAAATCTCTGAACCGATCGTAAAAATTACGTTGTTGGATGGCTCTGAAATAGAATGCACAAAACGTCATAGGTTCATGACTCCCGATGGCTGGAAGATGGCCGGAGATCTTACTGTGAATGATAAGGCTGCGGTGCCGGCCACATCGTTGCATGTTGGGAAAAACTCACCAGAGAATAATACAAACATCGGGGGAGTTCCGTCACAAAAAATTGCTCAAAAAATCACAGACATTGATGTATCATCACGCTCGCTCAAACTCGCTACGCCATACGAGTACACGCAAGGAATGGGCAAGGAGCTGGCATATCTTGTCATAGACAGGCTAGAATCGACACATCATTACAAACTTGCAAATGAGCTAAAAAAACCGGCCGCAGGTGCAATCCGTTGGTGTGCCATAAAGAAAATCCAAACTAGGCACCATTCTGGCTACGTGTATGACCTTTCGGTTCCCAAGACTCATAATTACATCGTTAACGGCATGATCACTCACAACACCATCCAATCCCTAGCATATATGGCTACGGAAAAAAACGCATTTCCTGTATTGATAGTGGCGCCACTTGTAACATTGCAGAACTGGCAAAGAGAAATCTCAAAGTTTCTCATGAGAAAAAGCAGGAACGGCAAAATCGTTGAAGGTCAGCCACCCTCATCAACTATCATACGTGTGGGAAAATCCGAGGATCTTGGCAAGTACGATTTTTACATAATAAATTATGAGCTGCTCTACAAACGACACAACGACCTTGCAAAGCTGAACTTGAGGACAATAGTCTGCGACGAAGTGCAGCACCTCAGATCAAAGACCACACAAAAATACCACGCAATAAAAAAACTTGCAGGCCTAGAGACCGTAAAATACAGAATAGGGTTGTCTGGAACGCCGATTTACAATCGAGGCTCGGAGATTTGGCCGATTGTCGACATACTAAGGCCAGGACTGCTTGGGAATTTTAAGGAATTCTGTGAGTATTTCTGCTACATCAACGAAAAAGGAAAGGCGATCGTCCTGGAAAACAAGCGCGAGTCGTTGCGCAACATGCTGCAAAAACATGTCATGCTGAGGCGCAAAAAGGCAGATGTTCTGACCGAGCTGAAAGAAAAAGTCCGATACAAGGAGGTAATAGATTCAGACATCAATTATTACAACACAGAGCTGGAAAAAATATGGAAAAAGCTAGAAGAGGAAAGAAAGGAAGCACAGACTGCGTTTGACGCATCGTCTGCATATCAGCGGGCAATACAAAGCGAAAGACAGGCAGCAGGCGCGGCAAAACTTCCACACGTCATTAATTTTGTGAAAAACATAATGGAAATAGAAGAAAGCGTAGTCGTGTTTTGCCACCACAAAGCAATCCACTCGCTTTTGCACCAGAGCCTTGCCGAATTCAAACCTTCATCCATAATCGGCGGCCAGTCCGACAAGGACAGACAACGACAGATAGACTCGTTCCAGAACGGAGAAACCAAACTGATGATCGCAGGACTTAGGGCAGGAAACGTCGGAATAAACCTGACGCGCGCAAGATATGTTATATTTGCAGAGCTTGACTGGAGTCCGGCAATCCACCTGCAGGCAGAAGACCGTCTCCACAGGATAGGCCAAAAAGGGACCGTCTTTGCGTACTATTTGATCGGAAACGGAACCCTGGATGAGCACGTGGCCCAGGTACTGGTGGACAAGAGCTATGAAATCGACGCAATCATGGACAACAAAGTCGAGTCTTTTGAAAACAAGGAAAAAGCCCAGCTTATCTTGGCGCAAATCCAAGACAAGATAAGATCGATAACACGAAACTAGATATTTGCAAATCCTGGAATTGGCGACATGGACTTTTTACTGGAAGAAGAGATGATTGATCTTATAACCTTCTGTCTGCAAAACCCCGACTCGCCAGAGGTGGCCAAAAAAAAGGAGCGTATGAAAGAGATTGGAAGGGAGCTTTTTGCGGACGGAGGCGTCGATGCGCTAGAAAACATGTTTTTTGCGCTAGAGAATAGAATCAAAGAAGAAATCGGCAAAGACCCACGCCCATTTCGAGCCATGTGGAACGGCAATACTCCAGAGTGGAAGTTTTAGCTAAAAAAGTGTAGAAAAGGCTTATGCCTTTCCGATTCTAAAGATAGCCGTAGAACATGAAGGACATGTTCCTTTTGTGGCTGGCTTGCCATTTTTGAGAGTGACTGGCTTTACACCTGACATCTCCCGCTTTGCTCTGCATTTGACGCAATAGCCTATCATGATGTCAATACTAACAAGATCTTCTATTAGCGGAGGGCTGTAAAAATTATTTAACACGCAGGTAGATTGGACGATCTAATTTGAGGTCTAGACACAATGTCTAATTTGTGCTACAAAAAGGTCATTGCAGCTCGACATCTTTTGTCTCCCTGCTAAGCAGGGTCGGCACTATCACAATCACTGCACCAATCATTATGTTTATGCCAACGGCCACTGGAATCATTTCTTTTGCGGAGCTCGACATGAGATACAGTGCAATCAGCGGAGACCACGAGCCAAAAATCAGGCCTGCATTATATGAAAATCCGGCCGCACTGTTTCTCGCTTGCGTTGGAAAGCGCTCAGAAAAAAACGCCGGCACCGGCCCTGACGCAGTGGAAATAACAAACGCATACACTGCTACAAGAAGCCCAGCAAGCAAAAACTTGTTAAGAATTATCGTGGCAAGTGGGATGGAAACAAGAATTGATGCAAAAACAAAATACAGGATGGCTTTTTTTCTTCCAATCTTTTGGGAAAGCCATCCGGTGACGACCATTCCAATCCATGACGACGCAGTGGCATAGATCATCATGACTGCAACTTCGCCCTTTACAAAGCCGCCAAACTGCTCAAGATACGTAGGAAGTATGCTAATCGAGCCGTGGTACATGTAGACCATTCCAGTCATTATGGCAGCGCACAGAAAAAACTCCCTTCGGTATTCCTTGCCAAATACTATCTTTCTTAGCGGCGATTTTTCAAGCGTCTTTTTGAGACGTTTTTCCACCCAGAGCGGCGACTCGTCCATACTGAGCCTGACAAACAACGCCACAAACCCAGGTATTATGCCCGTAAAGAACAAGATCCTCCAGCCGACCTCCTCAAAGGCCTGTCCTGGAAACGCGAGCGTTATTCCCTGAAACGCGATTGCGGCCAAAAGAAACCCAAACGAAAAACCGCTCTGCAAAAACCCTGACAACAGTCCGCGCTTTTGTTTTGAAATGCTTTCTATTGTGATGACTGCGCCACTGCCCCACTCACCACCTGCAAAGATCCCTTGAACAAGCCTTACCAGCACTAGTAAGACTGGGGCCAGGATCCCTACCACCGCAAACGTCGGCAGCAGCCCGACTGCAAACGTCGCAACAGAAAAGCCAAGAATGGTTATTATCATTGACCTTTTTCTGCCGAACTTGTCGCCATAAATTCCGAAAATCACCGAGCCCAGCGGCCTCATTATCAGTGTTACAGTATATGAGGCAAATGTCGCAATTATACTAAGTATGGGATTTTCGGAGGGAAAAAACAACTGGCTAATCGACGGAATGACTAGCAACATCAAGACTATGTCGTATCCGTCAAGCGACCAGCCAAGAAACGATCCTGCGACAATTTTCTTTTGCGCCGAAGTTAAACTCAACAGATTATTTAGGCCAAAGCTGTATTTTAGCTCTAGACTGCGACTAGCTGACAGTCATCTTGATCTCAAGTGGTGTCGTAAGTGCAGAGGCGTCCTTGATGCTATCCCAGACATAGATCTCAGCAGTGTATGTGCCAGGCCTCTGCGTGGACCACGATATTGCGGGGGAGAGTGTTTGCTGTGGATTTAGCGAGGCTGAAATCCACGTGAGTTTTTGCGAAATCTTGTTTTGGTCTACAATCTGGACTATGTAGACAAACGTCTGTGACTTGTCCTGCTTGTTTGTGACGTCCGCAGATACCTGAATCTGCTGGTTTGTGTTTATGTTCTGCGATATTGCCTCGCCAAAGGAGTTGACCAGGCGCGCGTTTTTTAGATCGGCTCGCTGCGTGCCGTCGAGCGCAAAAACAGCCTCAAAAGGCAATAAAACCAAAAGAACAATGGCAAAAACTACCGCCTTTAGCACGTCTGATTACAAAGTTGTGAGGTACTAAAGAGTTTGCATGATAAAACCATTGAGCAATTGCAGAAACGCTATAGCTCTATTCGGTAATAGTCCCAGCGCTCTGGGTCGAATTTTGTGACAAACTCGGCGTTTTCGTTTTTCTCGATTCTGCGTTCTATGACGTCCCTTAGCGCAAAGCTTGTCAGATACTTGTAGTTCATCGAATGCGCCTGCATGGTAAAGAGGTGTCTCATCTCGCTTCCGCCCTGCATGCCCCAGTATCCCATCTTTAGGGCAATTGGCTCCAAAAAGACCGTGTTGCGCTTGCCAAAGTTTTTGTCAATTATCTCTGGTCGTAGGTTGTAATTTTCGAGCGGGCCTCCCTTCGCAAATCCGATTATTGGTCCGTCTGAGCTGCCAACTCGGAGGGTGTTGAGAATTGTTTTTGGGTCCAACAGGGTTTTTCCAAAATGCTCCCTGCCTATCTGGAGCGGAGTGGGCAGCTCATTGTATGTGTCAAGCAGTGCCTTTTGAAAACCATCGTCGTCTCTTATTCGCATCGACTCTATTTTTGGAACTAGTCTGAGATTTTCATACAGGTACTCGGACTGGATAAGTATCTCTTGTTGTCGCAGGTTCAAAAACCCGGTGACTGCGTCCATAAAGTTTTTTCTCATGTCCTTTGGCAGTGCGCGGAGAACGGTGTCGCACATATCTGCTTCTTCGTTGAGCAGATCCTCAAAGTATGCAACGGCGCGCCTCACTATAAATGACGGATGCCATGCAAGCGCATGCGCGTTCTTTTTTGCCATGTCCATGGCCTTTGTAAAGTCGCCAAGCGCGTAGCCGCTGACCCTGTCTATTATCGACAAGAGCCAGCCAAGGCGTATGTAGTATTCTTGCATCTCAATGCTGTTTTTTGTAATGGATGATCTGCCAAAACAGTCCACGATCTGCTCCTCAGCGTGCTTTTTGAGCATACCCTTCCATGGATAGGTGGTTCTAAGTATGAGGGCCTTGATTATGTCAATGTCCAAATCCGCGTCCTTGCACAACTCCTTTACGTTCTCGTCACAAGAGAGGAATCTTATGACATTGTCTTCGTGCGGTTTGTCTACGCTTTTTTGCGGATCAAAGTCGTGAAACAGTGCAGCCGCATACAGATATCTGAAATCGTCTGGCTTGACCTCCTTGAGGATGCTTTTCCATTTTAGCACAACTAGGGCAATATAGGTGACCTCAAGCTCGTGAGTGATGTTGTGGTAGCCGTAGTAGTCCTTTCCTAGGCCCTGCGACTCGAATAATTTTATCGTAAAATCCAGCATCTTGGTATAACATGGCTTGTCAAGGCCACAGGAAGTAGACAAGCTGATTATCTCATTGCGAAGTGTTTGTGGGTTTGCAAACAGTTGCATTAGAGTATCATTATGGCACAGTTTTAAAACTGTAGCTAAGCAATTAATGTAAAAATTACATCGCTAGGTATAATTTTTAGAAGAATTTTGAGACCAATTCCTTCCAGCATACATAAAAACTGGACTGGATGAATCTGTGATGTGCTGGACCTAGAGTAAGACTCAATACGATAAATCCGGCCAAGGCAATCCATGGAAATCGACAGGGAGTTGTTGTTTTTGATAATGGATAAGAGCACGTCATTAAAGTTCGAGATGAAAGTAGGCAGCTCGAAATATCTAGTAGATGCGTTTTCCCTGACTTATTCGGAGACTCCGGTTAGCAGGCCTACGACTAGGGGTGGCGTGTATTTTTCTGACAGGATGGGTTTTAAGATAAAGGCACAAGTATCAGGCGACATCTCAAAAATGCTCTCAAAGACAATGCTTGGGCCAAACGCCGACTTTGAGAAAATACAGTTTCTTGCGGCGCTGGAAAAAAACGAGGCCAAAAAAGACCTCACGCTATTTGCAAATCTGATCAGCTATGTACAGCGTCGTGGTGGCCTTGAGCTGACGCTGATGGTAGTCGGCACAGAGTTATCCAACTGATGCTTTGAAATATTTGTCATAGTCCTTTCTTTTTTCGTTATCAGACAAGACCTCATATGCCTTGTTTATTTCCGCAAGTGTTTGTGCGGTTTTTTCATCCTTTGTCTTGTCGGGGTGGTGTTCTTTTACCAGCTGCCTGAACTTGGTCTTGATCTCGCGACTTGTTGCATCGACTGGGACTCCAAGTATGGAATAATAGTTTGGAAGCCTCGACTCTTGTAACATTTTTCGGAACTCTTCTGCCTCTTTGCTCTTTTTTTTCTCGCCGAAAAACTCTTCAGCGTCGGCATTCCAATCGGAATGATATTTCTCATAGTCGCGGTTCTTCTTTGACTCCAGCTCGACTTTTTCGTACTCGGTCTTTCTTCGCAGGATTGTGTCTCTTGCCAAATACAAAAACAAGATGACGACGGCTACTGCAATTATTATCATTGCAAGCCTGACGTCGTTTACATTATAGTATTCGGATATCTCCTCTGAGCCACGCTGCTGCTCAGTTATTACCGCTGGTTGTGCCATTATGTCTGATAGGAGCCCAAAAAACGACATTGCTGCGGCAAGTGCCAGAAAAGCTACGAGTTTGCGCATTTAGTGTATATGCCAATTCAAAATTTTATAATCTTATGGCAGAAAAGCCAGGATTACGCGGGTTTTTTTCATGCCGGTCGCGCGTGGCAGGCTAGACCAGCCTAAAATCCTCTTTTACCGTATTTAGGACGATGTTTGTTATGGTCTTATCCACGTTTGGCTTGGATGAGAGGTTTTTTATGAACTTGCTAAGCTCGTCGCGGTTTTTGAATTTGGCAACAAGGACAGTATCTGACTCGCCTGTCACGTCATAGACGGCACAAACGTTCTCAAGGCTTGCAATCTCGTTTTCGATTTCTACCATTTTGCCTTTTTTTGTATAGATCTCAATTATTGCGGTAAGGTCGTAGCCAAGCTTTTCATGATCAATTATGGCCGTGTATCCCTTGACTATCTTTTCCTGCTCCATTTTTTTTATTCTGGTAAGGATTGTGACAGTTGACATGCCCAGCTTCAGTGCCAGCTGGCGCGAAGAAAGTCTTGCGTCGACTAGGAGATTTTTGAGAATTTTTACATCTGTTTTGTCTAGGATCATCGCATAATGATACCACTTTACAAATATTAAAGGTTATTATGAATTTTTAAAAGGATTTTCAGCATCTGGTGAACGCATGATAAATTCATCCATAACATATGTGATATTGTAAAATGATTGAAAGGGGATTTGACTTTAACAAGCTCTATGGGAGGGTTGTGAGGTATTATCTGAGCAAGCGCCACTACACAAAAGAAAAGGCCAACCTGATAGCGCAAAAAGTTGTCCAAAAGGAGCTGAGCCTGCGCACCTGCCAGAACTCCAAGTGTGGCCATCTGCTATATGACCACATGCGAAACTACGAGTCGTGCCTTATCGACAAGTGTGAGTGTGAAAAATTCCTAAAGGTCTGACCTACAGCCGTACTTTGGAAGCCGTCCCTGGAAAATTACAATACCGAGTATGCCGCTGACAAAACATGGACGACCTCTTACAAAAAGGCAAGGCACTGCTCCTCGAGGGAGATTTTGAGCAGGCGCTGTCGTATTTTGAGCAGGCTATACTGTTAGACCAGAAAAACGCAGAGGTCTGGAACCTAAAGGGCGCAGCGCTCCGGAGCATGGGGCGTTATGACGAGGCACTGGAGTGCTTTAACAAGGCACTTGAGCTGGATCCGGCAGACAAATTTGCGTCCTGAGGGTTGCGGGGTTCTATATGATAACAAAAGGCTAATTATCTTGGCAGTAAAACATTTTTCTAAACGGCAAATTGAACAACATTGAAAAAACCTTGGTAAGGGCATCGGAGATGTGTGAGTATGGCAACTATAGGCAGGCGATAATCCTTTACAACCGGGTGCTGAGGACAATGCCTGGCAATGTGGATGCGTTAATTGACAAGGGGGTTGCCCTGCAAAACCTTGGGCGGCTCAAGCAAGCGCTGGGCTGTTTTCAAAAGGCATTGAATACCGAACCAAAAAACATCACCGCCCTGATAAACAAGGGTTCCGTTTTGCACAGCCTTGGCAAATTTGACGATGCTATATCGTGCTATGATGCGGCACTAACACTTGACAAAAAGTCTGCAATGGCACTGGCATACAAGGGACTCTCCCTTGGCGAGCAGGGAATGATAAAAGAGGCATTACAGTATTTCAAAAAGGCGCTAAGAATAGACAAAAACTATGACCTGGCTCTGCTGAGCATGGATGTGGTAAAAAAACTGCTAAAGGAAAATCTGCAAAGCAAAAAGGCCCAGCTTTAGAATACGCTCACATCGCCGGGGGCCGGCTCGCGCTTTTGGTTTTTGTGATAGCTGACAAAGTCTCCGTGGTCTTTTTCCTGATGTTCTCTTAGCTTTTCAATGGTGTCAAAGGCGTTGTTACAAAGATAGCACTTTGGCTTGTACTCGTCTACTAATGGCAGCACCATGCCCTTATGTGGAAGAACCATTATTTCATAATTTTGAAACGCCGATGCTGTATCCTTAGTCAAAACATCCACAATCTTAAATATACACCAAATTTGCTTGTAAAACATGCAAAAACTAGGAATCCTAGCTTCAGTGCTTCTGGTTGCAGCCGCACTGGTGGGGCCAATCGGATTTTCATTTGCGCAAGAGTCTGGGACAAACGCTACATCAACTGAGACAAGCACCGATTCTGAGGCAAAAGAAACAAGCCCAGAGGCCACCACAGAACCCGTCCAAAAGAAGATGTCTGACGAGGAGAGAATCAAGGCACAACTAGAAGAAAGAAAAGCAAAGCTCAAAGCCAAAGTAGACGAGCGAGTAAAAGCAATCAAAGAAAGATCCCTGAAACAATCTGACAAATGGGACAGCAAACTCGCAGAGCGAACAAAGAAGCTTGAGGAAAAGCACAGCCAAAAGGCAGCGATGCTCAAAGAAAAAGAAGCCAAAATAAAAGAGCAGATGGCAAAAAAGAAAGTAATGCTAGATGAAAGGTTGGCAAAGAAGAAGGCCAGCTTAGAAGACCGGATTGGCGACGCAAAAACAAAGTTCGACAAAAAGATGGCAGACAAGCTTGCAAAGTTCAACGCCAAAGTCAAACTAAAGTCCAAGACAGTACCGCCGCCACCAATAGAATCGCCAGAGGAGCCACCAACTGACACTGCAAAATCTGATGCGGAATCTCCAAATGCAGACAGTGGTTCCGAGTCTGCAAATGCAGGCTCAAACTCTACGCAAGCCAGCTGAGCGAATCAGTTCTACAGTTAAGCCCTTTTTATTTCAAATATGATTTTATATCGAGACCTATGATTGAGACCTGTTGAATAAAGTGGCAGTCCTTTTGTCGGCAGTCCTTTTGGCCTCCGTAACGCTTGTGCCATATTTTGAAGCGTCTGCCCAACAGTCCAAGCCCGTAAAGCAAAGCACGTCTGAAAAGATACGCGAGTTTGAGGCAGAGCAGGAAGTCAAGCTGAAAAAGCTCGAAGAAAGGAAAATGGCAAAGCTGGCCGCAATAGAGGCAAAGAAAAAGGAACTCTTTGAGAAGAAAAAGAAGCTGCAAGAGGAGCTCGACATACAAAAAAGAACTCAGGCAGAAAAAGAGGAGGCAAAACGCCAGGAAAAAATTCAAAAACGCCAGGACCGACTATCGGAAATAAGTGAGATGAAGGAAAAAACAAAGCAACAGATAGAGGAGATGGCCCTAAAAAGACAGCAAGAAATAGCAGAACAAAAACAATCGAACACAAAAGATGACATTGAAAAAAGGAAAAAAGAGCTAGAGGCAGCCGCAAGAGCGGAAAAGAACAAAGCCCTTGCACTGCAAAAACAGATACAAAAGGAGATGGCGGAAAAACAAAGGGAGGCAAAGAACCTGCTCAAAGAAGAAAGAAAGCTAGTTGAGCAAAAAGCAACCAAGTCGGCACTTCAAACCGAAGAGCAGAAAATCCAAAAAGCAAAACAAGCGCTGGAGCAAAAAAGCAAAAAATCTACAAAAACACCTTCAAAGTAAACCAAAAACCGGTTTTAATCAAACGCCCGCACGTGTAAAATTGTGTCGCATTATTTTTATATCGAACATTTGGTTTGCCAGTATGCAAAAACTAGGAATCCTAGCTTCAGTACTTCTTTTGGCCTCTGTAATGGTCGGCCCGATCGGATTATCGCATGCACAAACTGTTGATACCAACAAGGCATCAAAGGCAAAGCATGAGGAAATCCGATCCATGGAAGATCAAAAAAAGGCCGAGAGATTGGCAATGCAGATAAAAAAGGCAGAAGATGCCAGAGCGAAAATGAACGCCAAGAAAATGGCTGCAGCGGCCGAGATCGCTAAGATGATCGAAGAGCGAAACAAGATGGTCCAAAAGGATCAGATTCCGCGAACCGCAGACTTTGTCGCTAAACTAAAGGAAGCGGCAAAAGAACAGATCGAGGCAAGAAAGGCAGCAGGCGGTCCAAGCAAAGTGCAAAAGGCACTAGAAGAAGACCGAGCGGCATATGCAAAAAGAATTGCAGAGCACAAAATGAAACTCAAAACCGCACCTGACAAAGACCATAAATACACTAAAGACGACAAACGCGGACGAGACAAGACGCTAAAACAACTCGGTGCAATCGACCAATACTCAAAAGAGTCTGAACTAAAGAAACAAGACAAAAAGGCTATCTCCGAAAGAGATGAAAAAGCCTCACAAATGCACTACAACCGTAAATAGGCAAATCAGAAATTGATTCTGTCTATCCGGTTTAGTTTTTATTATATTTCAAGTTCTTCAAATCGTGTTACGGGAACTAGTCAGTGAATCAAAGGCAGTAGAGCGGGCGCTTGCGGGCGAAACCCTCTCGCACAAGGACGGCCTTGATCTCTTGCAAAACGACAACCTCTTTGTAGTTGGCGCGACTGCTGACCTTGTAAGAAAAAAACTAGTGGGCGATGCCGTGACGTTTGCGGCGTCATATTACATGAACTATACGAATCTGTGTGCCGCAAGCTGCCAGATGTGCGCTTTTTACCGAAAAGGAGGCGAAGCAGACGCATATACCCTAACACCAGAGCAAATAGAGCAACGAGTGGCTGCGGCAAAGAGTCTTGGTGCAACCGAGGTGCACATCGTAGGTGGATTTCATCCAAAGCTACAGTTGGATTATTATGAAAACATGATGAAGATAATCAAAAAGAATCACTCGGAGCTTACCATAAAGGCGTTTACCGCGGCAGAAATTTACTATCTGTCAAAGCTTACCAAGAACTCGGTAAAGGAGATACTTTTGCGCCTCAAAGAAGCTGGACTCGACTCCATGCCTGGCGGGGGAGCAGAATTGTTCCATCCTGAGATTCGAAATCAGATAGTCCGCGGCAAGTGCTCAGGACAGGAGTGGCTTGACACAATAGACCAAGCCCACAAGCTAGGAATCAAAAGCAACGCAACGATGCTGTATGGGCACATCGAAAAGCCAGAGCACATAGTAGACCATCTAATCAAGATACGGGATCTTCAAAAAAAGACAGGCGGATTTATCACATTCATTCCACTCAAATTTAGCCTTGATAATACGGAACTTGAGCAAAAAAATCTGGTAAAGCACGAGTGCTCATCGATTTATGATCTGAAGATAATTGCCACGTCACGACTGATGCTGGCAGGTGCGCTCAACAACATATCTGTGTACTGGGTGGCGTTTGGCAAAAAGCTTGCACAGGTGGCACTCTCAAACGGCGGAAGCGACCTTGTGGGAACTGCGTTTTCCGAGGAGATCTATAGAGCAGCCGGCAAGCCCACCAACTCGTCAGTCATTGAGCTTGCCACGATGGTAAAAGAAATCGGCAGAACCCCGGTTCAGCGCGACACCTTCTTTAAGACACTACGAACCTTTTGATAGGTGCTTGTCGACGGACTGGACCTTTTGTCGCATGGACTGGGACTTGTCTGTTCTGGAGTCTATTTTGAGCACTGCCTCGACACGTTTTACTCCGAGTCTGTGAACCGCCTCGATTGCGGCACTTGATGCTTCAAAGATTTTCTTGATTTCATCCGATTCTAAAATGGTGCCCATTGGCGTAATCTCGCACTTGATGTCTTCGAACCCTTTTATTGCTTCTATTGCCTTTGCTATGTAGAAACTGAGGCTTGTCGAGTCCGTGCCGACCGGATATATGCTGATCTCTGCGTGAACCAACTAGTGTTGTGCGAAAGAATTTGATTAAAGGCTTTGCGCGGGGGGCTTTTTTTCGATTGCCTTTGCGCCACCTTTTCTTCTCCTTGCGCCAAAACTGATCAAAATGAGCAAAAAGCCTATCCCTACTAGCATCCCTGCAAGATTGGAAAAGTCGCGGTTTTGCTGCTGCCTCTGGATTATGTCCAGCGCCTCTTCTTCTGTCATGCCGGCAACGCCTAGTGGCGCAGTGTAACTTAGGTAGATTAGAAACGCAAAGCCGGTTGCCACCATTGCGAGGCCACCGCCAAGTATCTTCTTGTCCACTAGGACCATGATACCTTTGCAACAATCTGGATTATAAATGCAAACACCTGTTAAGAAACAAACCCAGCCGCTGCCGATTTTGAAACATTTGTTTAGTTTTTGATTTTCATTTAAACACATTTGCAGGTTGGAACTGATCATCTTTATCTTGTAAAATTACGAAGTGTAACTGAGCTAACACTCCTTGTAGTGCGAAGGTGGTATGTATTACAAGAAAATGCTGTGACCTGTTCGAAGCAGAAGGTGTTAGCTCCATCCTATCTCACCGCTAATCTTTATCTCAAAGTCAGGCACTAGGCCCTTTGCTTTTGCCAGCTCAAAAAAATGCCGTATTGACTTTTCGCCTGCATGCCCAATCTCGACTGTTACGTCGTTTACGTACATTTTGACAAATTTTTCGATGAGGCTTGCCTGCTTTCCGCGGCTATACTTCATTGCGTATTCCAGCGCCTCTTCTTGGTGCTCAAGACCGTACCTTATGGAATTCTGCAGGTACTTGTCGAATTTCTGAATCGTAGATTTGTCAAATCTGTCACTCATGACATTGGTCCCAAGCGGAACTGGAAGGCCGTTTGTAGAGTCGTGCCACCACTTTCCGACATCAAGTGCCATGTGAAGCCCCTCCTGCACGTAGGACAGCTGTGTCTCGTGGATTACGAGTCCTGCATCAACTATTCCGTCTTTTACTGCTGCCGGAATGTCGCTGAACTTCATCTCGACATAGTCAAATTTTCCAATCATTAGCTGGAGAAGCAAAAACGCCGACGTCATCTTGCCGGGCACTGCTATCTTTGAGTGTAGCAACTGTTCCTGTGTGATGTTCTGTCTTGTTATTACGACTGGGCCGTATCCTATGCCAAAGCTTCCGCCGCTTCGCAGTATGGTATAGTGTGGCAGATATGCGCATGCATGGACAGACACTGCAGTCACATCTAGCTCGTTGTGCAGCGCTCGCTTGTTTAGCTCCTCGATGTCTGCAATGACGTGCTGTACGGTAAAATCATCTGACGGCACCTTGCCTGTGAGCATTCCGTAAAACATGAAAGCGTCGTCAGAGTCTGGCGTGTGTCCTACAGTTATTTTCAATATTTGCGTTCGCGGTCTTGGTAATAATAATGTGAAGCCAATTCACGTTACATCAGCACTAAGAACTTAAATCGCAAGTACAAACCAAAATCGTTGGGTACTATAGATGCATTTGAGCGGGACATCCATCTACAGAAAGAGTTTTTAAAAAATGTCAAACTGCAAAGGCCGCTTTCGCCGCAGATGCAAAAAAACTCGGTGTTTTGTGGAACCGGCGACTCGTTTGCGTCTGCCTTGCTTGCGGAGGTTTTTTCGGATTACCGGGCAAGGGCTGCAGACCCGCGTGATCTGGCAAAAAACAAAAGACTCCAAGAAAAACGAGCCTATTTCGTGTCTATTTCTGGTAACACCATATCAAATGTCAGAGCAGCGCGTCTTGCAAAAAACACCGTGGCAATAACCAGGAGCCGCACCAGCCGGCTGGCAAAGGCCTGCCGTCATACCATACTGCTGGATTATGCGGACTCGGAGGTTCTGACCTGTGGGAGCATTGGATTTGTCGCAAGCATGCTTTCATGCATATCCCTTGTGAAAAAAATAAAACTAAAAAACACCCAGCGGCTTTTTGCGGCAGCAAAAGCTCAATCAAAAATTGCACTAAAAAACAAAGTCTACGTGCTTGGCAACCAACACTCGTATCCACTTGCGATGTATGCTGCGGCAAAAATGTACGAAACGCTTGGCACCGACGCCCACTATGAGAGAATAGAACAGTTCTCACACATGGGGCTTTTTTCTGCAAAAAAAGGTGACACCGTCATAATCTACGAGGAAAAAAATCACTACACACGACATCTCCACTCGAATCTGAAAAGGCTAGGGCTGCACGTCTACAATCCGTCCATTGTCTCAAAAAGCAAAATTGATCAAGCCCTGTTCTATGCGTTTGTCTCTCAGCTTGTGGCACTAAACAATGCAAAAACAAGGCGCCTTTTGGAGTGTCACTTTGTCACAAGCAAGAAAATCCGAAACGCCAGCTCTGATATGATCTATTAGATTTTCAAAAATTCCGGCAAATTTTCTGAAAGATTTAATACCCCTCCAAAAAGGATTTCAATCAAACATGAAGTTCAAGGCAACAGAGCAGATCCTAAAAATAATCAAAAACAAGGACAACATCCGCAACTTTGGGGTAATTGCCCACGTTGATCACGGAAAGACCACGATGAGTGACAACCTTCTTGGGTATGCGGGAATCATCTCTCCGCAGGCGGCAGGACGCGCACTCGCACTTGACTCGATGAAGCTTGAACAGGACAGGCAGATGACAATCGTTCAGGCAAACGTAACACTACTCTTTGAAAAGGCAGGCCAAGAATATGTCGTAAACATGATAGACACGCCAGGACACATCGACTTTACCGGGCGTGTGACGCGAAGCCTCAGGGCAATCGATGGCGCAGTCGTGGTATCGGACTCTGTAGAGGGAATCATGACCCAGACGGAAACCGTCACAAGGCAGGCACTGGAAGAAAGGGTAAGGCCGGTTTTGTACATCAACAAAATCGACCGACTCATAAAGGAGCTGAGGCTGACTCCTGAAAAAATGCAAGAATGGCTTGCAAACATTATCACTACATTTAACGGTTTAATTGATACCTATGCCGAGCCGGAATACCGGGACAAGTGGAAGGTCTCCATCCAGGACGGCTCTGTATCGTTTGGCTCTGCAAAAGACAGGTGGGGCTTTAACATAGATATCATGAAGGAAAAAGGAATCTCGTTTAAGGACATTTATGCGGCATACCAAGAAGGCGCAAACGTCGACGATCTTGCAAAAAAGGCTCCGCTTGCAGAAGCAGTCCTTGGAATGGTGGTAAAGCACCATCCGCCACCACACGTTGCGCAAAAATACAGGATTCCAAAAATCTGGAAGGGGGACCTGGAATCCGATATCGGAAAGGCGATTTTAAACTGCGACGACAACGGCCCCGCAGTCATGATGATTGTAAACATGGCAATGGATCCAGCAGCTGGGCCTGTGGCAATTGGAAGGCTGTTTTCCGGAACGCTAAAGGACGGACAATCTGTGTATCTGATTGATACAAAACGAGAAGGCAAGATCCAGTCTGTCAACTTTTTCATGGGAAACCAAAGAGAGATGGTGGGCGAACTTGGTGCCGGCAACATTCCTGCATTGCTGGGACTTACCGAAGCCAGGGCTGGGCAGACGCTTTCGTCGGTAAAAGATGTTGCAATTTTTGAAGGAATCAAGTATGTCTCAGAGCCGGTGGTGCAGATTGCAGTCGAGGCAAAACATCCAAAGGACCTGCCAAAACTTGTAGAGGCGCTGCGAAGACTTACAATCGAGGACCCGAACCTGGTAGTGAAAATCAACGAGGAAAGCGGCGAGACAGTCATTGCCGGAATGGGTGTTTTGCACTTGGAAATTGCAACATCGCTAATTGGCGATGCCGGAGTCCAAATAGTTACATCTCCACCACTCATCAACTATCGTGAGACGATCCAGGGCGAATCCGACGTCGTCATGTCGAAATCGCCAAACAGGCACAACAAGATATTCATGAAGGTAGAGCCACTAGAGCCAGAAATTGCAGAGATGGTGCGCAACGGGCAACTCTCAGAGATGAAGGACAAAAAAGAAATGGCCACTATTTTGCGATCAAAAGGATGGGACTCTGATGTTGCAAAAAGCGTAATGAGGTTCGATCCACGCGGAAATGTCTTGATAAACGGCACCAAGGGTGTCCAGTTCATCCAGGAATCGTCAGACTCTATTCTGTCCGGGTTTGAAGAAGTTATGAAGGAAGGCCCGCTGGCAAAGGAACAGGTGCGAAACTGCAAGTTCACATTTACGCATTTTGTGCCACACGAGGACCCTGCACACAGGGGACTGTCTCAGCTCAGCCCAGCATCAAGACGTGCATGCATGGGTGCAATGCTAAAGGCGCAGCCAATTCTGCTAGAGCCGATGCTTGGAATCGAGGTTCGGGTGCCGCAAGACATGATAGGAAACGTCGCAACGGTTCTCTCAGGAAAGCGCGGAAAGGTACTTGACATGCAGCAAAAAGGCGTGACCAGCATCGTTATCGGTGAGATACCTGCATCTGAAACATTTGATCTGTCCGAGGAGATGAGGGGTCAGACCGCAGGAAAGGCAATGTGGAACACCCATTTCAAGGCATGGACTCCGATGCCAAAGTCCATCCAGGCGACGCTTACTGCCGAGATTAGAAAGAGAAAGGGACTTGCGCCAGAGCCGCCAACAGCTGACGAATTTATCGACAAAGAGTAAAAAATGCATAGCCCCCCGCTTGGGCACAAAAATCTGACACTTTTTAGTCATAACTAAAACAGGATTTGGATCGAGATGATCAATAATTACATAAGGTTATCATCATACCGTTAATTCTATAAGACAATTAAATTCCGCTCATCATAACTGATTTCAGTTTCAAAATTTCGGCAATTATGGCCGAATGATCCGCTTCGATTTCGGTTGTCATGTAAATTATGTGTTTATCATCAAGTGGTATTGTTATACGTTTTATCTTCTCATATTCTGCCAGTGCATATTTACCAGCACCTATAGAACCGGAAAACTTTGTTCGTAGTTTCCATGCATCTATTGCATGTCTTATCGATTCGCGCTCTTCTGATGGTGTTAGATAGTTAGTTACTCCCTCACGCTGGCCTCCAAACATCAGTCTGCCTTCGATATCAATGATGGTAACAAATCTTATTTTGGAATCAAGATTCATTATGTTTTCGTAAATATTTTTGTAATCCATACCTTCACTCTCTGATTGGAATCAACTCACATTTGCATTTGTTTCGTTTACCACAATATGGGCATGTGCAGTTACAAAACAATAATGGAGTTTGACAGTCTGGACATTTGGTGTAATCTGCAAAATCTTCCCCCATTTTCTGGACTCCACACATTATCATTAATAAAGAAATTTAAGGTGATTTATTAGAAATTTAAATATTTGTTTACTTATTTCGCATTCTTATTTAAATATGATTGTAAATATTGGAAATTGATGGAACAAGACGTATTCCGATGCGAATGCCCTCCTGGCGCTCCAACATATGAGGATGAGGAAGGTATGCTCATCTGTGTTTCATGTGGTGGTTGGGTTAACCCTCTGGCCACTTAGAGTAACATCTATTGCGATATGGTTTATGATGTATTGAAAAAAAGTACGCGTGACTCTTACTGCATTTCATGTTCACCCGTTACGGATCTTGATAGTGGCGAAATCGTGTGTAGCAATTGTGGGCTGGTGATGGTTGAAAGACTAGAAAGTCAATATAGAGAATGGCGGCCATTTGATGATGATTATAGAAGATACAGAGTGGGCCAGCCCAGCTCATCAGCATTTTCCAACGCGAGACTTTTTACCAATATTGGAAATGAAAATTGGGACTTTTCAGGAAAACCATTCTCATTTATCACAAAAGGAACTATGAATCGCTTAAGACTGTTTGATACTAGAAGCAAAAATCATACCTCATCGGATAGGAATTTTTATAAAATGTATTACGAATTTGAAAAACTAAAACATAAGCTCACTATTTCCGATTCTGTTATAGAAAATGCTGTATATCTATTTAGGAAAGCCACAAATAAGAAGTTGACTCGTGGCCGAAATATGTTGCTGATAGCTGCTTCGTGTTTGTATGCTGCATGCAGAGAAAGTGAGACACCAAGAACACTTTATGATATAGCCGACGCCATAAATGTAAAGAAAACTGATGTCAGTGCATACCTAAGATTGCTAATACATGAATTAGAGTTGACATTGCCAACAGTGAATTTGTATCAATGCATTGTACGAGTTGCAAACAATATGGGTATTTCTGAAAAAATAAAACGCCACGCCCTTGAAATAATCCAAAAAGCAGAGCAAATCAATATGACTGCGGGTAAAGAACCAATGGGGCTTGCCGCTGCCGCAATTTATTTGGCGGGAATGAATATGGGTGAGAATTATTCCCAAAAAACATTATGTGAAATTTCAAAAATTACTAGTGTAACGCTCAGAAATAGAAGCAGGGAATTAAGACAAAAGATTCTGTTTAACTAAATTTCTGAAGAAGATCTAGGACTTTGGAGATAATTAGGTTGTGATTCGCAGTAACCTCTGTAGAAATTAACAGTAATTCAGTTTGATTTAATGGGATCGTTATACGTTTTATCTTTTCATATTCTGCCATAGAGTATTTTCCATGACCAATGAATGTTGCAAGCGTACTGCGATTTTCCCATCTCATAATGGTGTGTATTGCAGATTTTGTTAGCTCTTCTGGAGGTAATAATGGCTCTAAACCGTCACGCATTCCACCACATAATTTATGCCCGCTTTTATGGTAGATTGCGACGTATCTTATTTTAGGATCAATTTCGAAAATCGTATCACATAGGTTTTCAGAATCAGAGATCATAGCACAAGTTTTTCTTTATTGATTACTTTACCTGTAATGTTGTCGATTTCCACGACCATGCTCAACGTATCAGTTTCTACAATGACAGTTGTTGTGTTGGTCTCATTCATTCTTACTATCGATGTAACTTCATAATGCTTGAGTTCGTCAATCTCTAATGCGTCTCTGACGATTCGTAGTGCATCATTATCATTTTGTACTTTTGTTTGCATTTTGGTTGATCTTAAAATCAGATATGCTATTATGGTCACCATTATGTAATATCCAACCCAAACCGGAATTTCCGTAAAGTCCATCGTTGTTTATACGTTGTAAACTTATTTAAGAGAAACAATTATTTTTATTAAAATTCGTTTAATAATAACAAAATTACTTTATAAAAAATCAAACATACGACAAATTTACTTAATATATGATTAACGCGTAAGTAACTGTGATGCAAGAATTTGATCTGTTAAATGAAAAGAAAGTAGAAAAATTGGCAAAAAACCAATCGGATGTAGAACGGATTTTACCAAGATTGACGACGTATGAGATTTCCTTACTCATAGAGAAGATAGACACAATGATAATTTCTTCACATTCAAAGAAAACAACTCTGGATTTGATAATCTTGAAAGATATTGTATTGAGGGAAAGACACCTGAGAAAAACATTGGAGGTAAGCTAAAATCTAATGAAAACCGGTTCTTGTTTATTTTGTCTAAATCGTAAACGCATCAGTGCTGATAAAAAGCAATGGCTTATTCACTTATCATCGCATAGAGAGAACATGATAAAATATCTGGTTGAGCAGTACCCGAGTTGTGTGTTATGCGTAAACTCTGAACCATTTGTAAACAAATTGAATTTTGAAAGACACGTTCGTTGGGGGCACGATAAAAGGGCCGTGATCGAATGGACCTTTCAGAACATGATAAAATAGGCAATGATCCATTGGAAATAACGCATTTTGCTCTTAAACCTGAACAAATGACTCAAGATCCTATGATGCTGCAAGAAAAACTTGCAAGTAGAATAATTACGACGGATTCCTTTGGTTCTATAAAAAAAGTATGTGGCGTGGATGTTTCTTACAAAGATAATGTAGCGTCGACTTGCGCAGTAATAGTTGATAGAAAAACTCTACAAATGATAGAATCTGTAAACGCCAAAACTAAAGTAAACCAGCCGTACCAGCCAGGTCTTTTATTCTTAAGAGAAGCAGAACCAGCATTTTCTGCATTACACTTGTTACAAAATGATTATGACCTTTTATTAGTGGATGGCAATGGTCAGCTTCATCCTAGAAAGTGTGGTCTTGCATGCCATCTTGGATTATCGCTAGACAAACCAACCATAGGCGTGGCCAAAAGCCTTCTCTGTGGTAAAATAAAGAATAACCGCGTCATACTCGATAGCAAAATAATGGGGGCAGTCATAAAAAACAGGAAAAATGTCTTTGTCAGCGTTGGCCACAAAATCGGTCTCCGAAGCGCAACAAAAATTGTGCAAGAATTAATAAAAAAAGATCAGTGGTTGCCAGAACCATTGCGGCTGGCAGACCATTATTCAAAAACTTGGAAAAACAAGAATGTGGTGTGATAGTTAAAACATCTGATCTGTTGGAAAACGTTTAAGGTCATAACTGAAAATATGTCTCTGTGAACGTTTTCATTATTGCAATTATTGGAATTGCAATAACATCTGTGATTGTTTTTGGTATTTTCATGATCGGTGAAAACCCAACAATACAATTTCCAAAAGAACATTATGAAATCAAGATTATCGGACTAAAAGACAGCTATTTTGTTGGAGAGCCATATTCATTTTCTTATGTATTGTCGGGGTTTGGAACTCCATGCGGAAGTAAAATGATCACATTTCCAATAAACAAGACCCATGCTGGTATGGAAGGCTCAAGTGCTTCTTGTCTAAAATCATTCCCAACAAACTTTGTTTTGGACGTCAAGGAAACTTATGGTACGACATATGGGCATATTGCATTGCAAGAGACTGGAAACTATACCGTAAGGATTCAATTTGAAAAAGGAGATAACGGCCCAACGGTCACGGAAAAAACTTTCATGGTAATTAATCCATGACACTTAGGTCATCAAAACCACTTTAGTGTAAAATTTCTCAAAGGCTACGGACGCCGTTCATGTTGATGTTCTGTTTTACCATCCTCAATTTAATATCGGAAAATCCTTCTTCTTCGAACCATTCCCGAACTTCATGGGCTGAAAAACTCCAATTATATTTTGGATTAAATGCGTCAAACCAACCATGAATATCGCCACCAAGTTCCACAGCTTTTTTCCTACATAACTCGACTTTCTCATCAAATGATAGTTTTTCCCAAAAAGCATGTTTTTCCACACATGAGGGCCCTCTAAATCCATCATAAAATCGATCATTTTCTTTATTGTAAACCATAATGTGTAACATTCCGCCTTTTTTCACCTGTGATGCCACTTTTGAAAATCCCATTCTAGTATCTTCTAGATGATGCAAAACTCCCCACGATAACACAAAATCGTATTCTTGTTTGGCTTCTAAATTCATTATATCATATACATATGCGTTAAGATTAACGGTTCTACATCTGTTAATTGCTTCCTCACTTATGTCAAAACTATCTACTCTGGCAGCCTTTAGCTGCTGCATGGCATACGTCCATCTACCTGGTCCACACCCGGCATCTAAGCAAATCCTACCTTTGATAAAAGAATCTCTTTCATACCATTTTTTAATGCCGGTTAACTCCAGAAATTCTTCGACTCGTTTTCTATTGTATTCGTATTGGTTTTTGTTATAGGTCAGGTATTCCTTACCCATTACATTTTTCCATTGCTCATCAAAATCGGCCAATGATTGGTCGGTACTATGCCTTCTATAAATTACTTAATCATCACAAAATTCCAAATATCGAGCTTCGATGGTATGTACTCTAACCTACTTTTTTGGTTAAACCATCTGCAAAAATTTGGAAAACGAGTATACTCTACACTAACTGCTTGTCATGAGTCTCTGTTCACGCCCTATGGTGTGAACAGTGAGACCGCAAAGCCTACTAGAAAGCCAATCACCGCTGCAGCCATGACAAACATTGCTATGGTGTCTGTCTTTCTGCGCCTTAACTGTATGCTCATACTACAAGTATGTTTTTTAAAAATATAATATTGATTTTCGTAATTCTAAAAATATTTTTAATACCAAATTTTGGCTAGTATACAAATTTTTAATCAGCTATTTATTGCGATTTCATTATGTTCAGTCGAGTCAGCAGGAATGCTTTGCACATTCTTAGTGTTCTCTCTATCAATCGATGCCTGCTGGACACTTTCACCAACAACAAAACCAAAAATTCCAAAGCCACCAAGTACTAAAATCCCAATTAACAAATAGATAATCTTTTTCATCGATCTGCCTGATGCGTACTGATATTTAATGCCTAACAATATTCTCAAAGATTAATCCAATCGTTATCTGACAGAGGCGCAATCCGATACAAAACCGCCATTTTCACTCGGAAAAAATAATATCGTCACAATAACAAATCAAACAATGTCCCAAAAGGTCTGGCTCGGCAGAATCTACCTGCGAGAAGAAGGCGGCTACGAGATAATCCTCAGAGCGTTGCACCACTACAAAAAAAGGCTCAAAAACATAGGGCGATCCCCCGAGCTAAAAGATGCGCCAATGTTTGCACAGCTAGTCCAGCACGAGGCAGGCAAAACGGGGCCGCTAATCGATCCCATAATAAACAAAATAAAGGCAGGCCTGCAAAACCCCGAATCGCTAGAATCACTCCGGGCAGACATTCCTATCTTTGAAAAAGCCCTAAACTGCTACCAGTCAGACATTCAAAAATCCCAGGCGAGTCAGGGCTCTTTTTATTCCGATCTCATATCTGACAAGAACGTAGCGGCATCAGATCTTGCAAAAATCAAAGACGCGCTAGGAAAAATAAACCAGTTCTCGTAAAATCAAACACTAAATTATGCTTGTCCTTGTGCGAATCCAGATGAAAAAATCAAACATCTACGCTCCGGGAAACAGGCGCAAAATCAACAAAAACTGGTTCACAAACGCAGTCCACATGAAGGAGATCTCGTCCACCATAAAATCAAAAGAGCAGAACATCTACCATGTTTATTTTGACAAAGGCGCAAAGACAAAACTCCATTCACACAACGGAAATCAAATCCTGATCATAACAAAAGGAAAAGGCAGTCTCGAGACATTCAAAAAACTCGGACGTGACAAATCGACCTTTGGGATAAAAAGAACAAAGACGATCCAGCTAAGAAATGGCGATATCGCATACATCCCAAAAAATACACTGCACACCCATGGTTCTGCCAATCCAAGGCAGACGTTTTCACACATTGCAATAAACATTCTTCCAAGGAAAAACACCGAGTACAAGACCGTCTGGTACGAGTCCGATTTTAAGACCAAGACATCCGGAATCATAAGGTGAGCAGATCTTAAATCCGATCTCTGCATACAAAAACCGTTGAAGGCACTCGGGCTTTTTCTGTGCGCATTACTCGCGTTCACAATACTGGTAGATGTAACTTGGGCAGAGCCAAAAACCGGCCAACAAAAGACAAAGCACCAAGTCAAAAAGGACATAAAGGAAATTAAAAGCCCCGGCGAGGACAGGTCGGTAAAAATAACCTCGATAAAAAAATCAAGGACACTTTCCATCGTACATATAGTGGGACTCGAAGTCTGCGCCGGAAGAGAAAAGCTCTACTCCCCTGAGCTGGACCTAAAGTCAGACAGAGAATCTATAACCGTCAAGGTCTCGGGATTAATAATGCCAAAGATGTGCAAGAGCGCCGAGTTTTTCATACGTGCAGGCGATCCGGATACAATCACGGCAAGTTTTTCAAAGCCCATCTACTATGTCCAAAGACAATGAAACTTGCAGCAATCTTGTTAGTATTGGTTCTGGCGCTTCCGCTTTTTGGTGTGGCCTCTGCGCATATTGACGGCTGCCACAGCAGGCACAGCTGTCCCTCTGATACTGGAAGCTACCAGTGCGGCGACAAGGGATATTGTGCAGAATGTTCCGACAACAACTACTGCAAGGCGCAAAAGCCGCTATCAAAAATCCAGATTGGCGCAGTCAAGGCCATGCCAAAAAAACAAACTGCAGAAACGCCTGGCTGTATCGGAAAGACGCTCTGCATAACCGGCAAGGTAAAAAGCATAATTGATGGCGACACACTAAAAATAGACACCTACAAGGTACGGCTCTCACTTGTAAACACCCCAGAAGCAGGGCAAAATGGATATGCGCAGGCGAAAAGCTTCACAAAACGCCTCTGTCCAGTAGGATCTGCCGTAACAGTAGACCAGGACGACAAGCAGCCATTTGATAGATTCAAAAGGCTGGTGGGCAAAGTCTACTGCGCTGACAAACTGCTAAACTATGAATTGCTCTCAAAAAATCACGCCGTCATCTTACAAAAATACTGCAAGACAAGCGAGTTTTCCTCAGAATTCTGGGCGGCAAAATTCGGCTGCTGATTTTCTGATCAGAAAAACCCACAATTAACCAAAACTCGTTAACCCAATTCACTAATAATTTAATCTAAGAGCTTATCAACAAGGAACCATCAGCTGACTTGGAACAACAATGAAACGTATTGCCCTGTCGGCGTTTTTCATAGCTTTTATTTTAGCATCTGTAAACTATGCAAGCGCGGCAACCATATCTGATCCACTGTCTGGCGTCACTGCGACTGCGGTTTCGCCTACCCAGGTAAACGTTTTTTGGTCGGCACCGCAAAACGACGGGGGCTCGCCAATCATAAACTACAAAATTGAATACAAAGTAGGCAGCGGCGCTTACACGGTTTTGGTGCAAAGTACCACCAATACATTTTATTCACATACAGGCCTTACGACAGGACAGTCATACTCTTACAAGGTATATGCGGTAAACTCTATTGGCACAAGCGCGGCCTCATCCGAAGTTACTGCAACGCCTACATCGTCATCTGCTGGAACAAATCCTGGCATCCCAACTAATGTGGCCGCATACGCGACATCGCCTACCCAGATAAGCCTCTACTGGTCCGCCCCTGCAAACAACGGCGGTTACCAAATAACCGGATACCGAATCGACTACAAGGTCGGCTCAGGGACATACTCTACTTTGGTATCAAACACGCAGAGCACGACTATCAGCTACACCCACACAGGCCTGACGACAAACCAGTTCTATTTCTACCGCGTATATGCAATCACACAATTTGGAACAAGCGAGCCGTCCGCCGAAGCATATGCGCAACCGCAATCAACATCTTCTCTTACGGTTCCTGGCGCCCCGACAAACCTTTCTGCGACTGCGACATCGCCTACCCAAATTAATCTCTCTTGGACTGCGCCATCAAACAACGGCGGTTCGCCTATCACTGGATACAAAATAGAATCCAAGTCCGGGACAGGCTCTTACACTACAATAGTCTCAAACACCGGCACCACATCAACCACATACTCACACGCCGGCCTTGTCACCGGCACCACATACACGTACAAAGTCTCCGCAATATCTTCTGCCGGAACAGGGGCAGCATCAAACGAGGCCTCTGCAACGCCGACATCTTCATCATCGCTTACCGTGCCTGGCGCACCGACAGGTCTTGTCGCAACACAGGCCTCGTCCACTCAGATAAGTCTCTCTTGGACTGCGCCATCAAACAACGGCGGTTCGCCTATCACTGGATACAAAATAGAGTACAAAATAGGCTCCGGCTCTTACACTACAATAGTCTCAAACACCGGCACCACATCAACCACATACTCACACACAGGACTGACGGCAGGCCAGGTCTACACGTACCGCGTATCCGCAATAAACGCAATTGGAACCGGCTCTGCGTCGCCTGAGGCCACACCCGGCTCGTCATCGTCATCCAGTCCTCCTGGCGCCCCGACAGGCCTTACTGCTACTGCCGCATCGCCAACGCAGGTAAATCTCTCCTGGACCGCACCCTCTTCTGGAGGAGTTCCAACCGGCTATAAAATCGAGGCAAAAAAGGGCACTGGCGCATATGAGATAGTGGTTGCCAACACGCAAAGCACTGCGACCTCGTTTGCTCACACTGGTCTGACTACCGGCACCACCTACTACTATAGGGTCTCTGCGATAAACTCTGCCGGAACAAGCTCGCCAAGTGAGGCCTCTGCCACACCAAAGGAGACTACAAACCCGACGCTTACTGCGACCGCTGTATCCCCCACATCGATTATGCTTTCATGGGTTCCGCCGTCGCAGACATACAAACAGTCCATCACCGGCTACAAAATTGAAGAGAAAGTAGCCCAAGACACATTCCAGACTATAGTCGACAACACAAACTCTGCCGGAACGTCACATACCATCACAGGCCTTACCACAGGCCAGGCCCACACATATGTCGTTTCTGCATATTTCAGCTTGGGTGCCAGTCCAAGATCCAATGAGGCCTCTGCCACACCACTGACTACGTCGACGCCGCCCGCATCACAGCCGGCAATGACTGCCCCTGGCGCCCCGACAGGCCTTACTGCTACTGCCGCATCGCCAACGCAGGTAACCCTCTCCTGGTCTGCGCCATCAAGCACCGGCGGCTCTGCCATAACTGGATATAAAATCGAGGCCAAAAAAGGCACAGGCCCATACGAAACAGTAACGTCGAGCACGCAAAACTCTACTACAAAATACTCGCACACAAACCTTACCACTGATATAACCTACACATATCGGATCTATGCGATAAACTCCGTCGGAATAAGCCAAGCATCGTCAGAGGCCTCGTCAACTCCAAAACTGTCTACGTCTCCGCCACCATCAACTGTATCTCTGCCTGGCTCGCCGGCTCTTTCGGCCAATTTGGTCTCGCCAACGCAGATAAACCTCTCCTGGTCTGCGCCATCTACTGGCGGCACTCCGACAAGCTACAAAATAGAGTACAAGGTAGGCGCGGGTCAATACCTGACACTTGCAAAAAGCACAACTGGCACAACATACTCGCATACCGGCCTGCTGGAAAACACATACTCTTACAGGGTTTACGCGATAAACTCTGCCGGCACAGGCGCTCCATCAAACGAGGTGTCTCTGAAAACCGTACAAGACCAGCCAGAGCCGACGCCAAAACCAGACGAGTCAAAATGCGGCCCAGGAACCGTCCTTAACTCACAAGGGGTATGCGTTCTTGCAGAATCCGAGCCGGAGCCAGAACCTGAACCGGAGCCAGAACCAGAGCCGGAGCCGGCACCTGTGCAGACTGGTCCAAAAAAGACACACATTCCGGGATTTCCAGATCCGAACAAAGATCCTCAATACTATATCAACAGATACAACTCTGAATCGGAATATCGCGCATGGTTTGACAGAAACTTTCCAGACCAGACAATCTACGAGATAGTCGGAGTGGCAGAGCCAGAGCCGCAGAAAATAACCTGTGGCGAGGGAACCCGACTTGAGGGAGGCATCTGCGTACTAGATGAAACAAAGCAGCAGTTCGGAGGCTGCCTTGTGGCAACTGCCGCTTTTGGAACAGAGCTTGCGCCGCAGGTGCAGCAGCTCAGAGAGTTACGACAAAACACTCTGCTTGGAACAAGTTCCGGTACTGCGTTTATGGAAATGTTCAACGGAGTGTACTATTCGTTTTCGCCAACAATTGCAGATTGGGAAAGACAGAGTCCGGCATTCAAACAGGCAGTGAGAGCAACCATCACGCCGATGCTTTACACGCTTTCAATTCTTAATTATGTAGATATCGACTCTGAGCAGGAAATGCTCGGATATGGAATTGGAATAATCCTACTCAACTCGGGAATCTATCTTGGCATTCCGGCGGTATCTGTTTTGCTTATCCGAAAAGCCCTGAGATGATTTTTCCGTTTTGGAACCAAAAACATCCTGCAAATGCAGGCATTGTTTTTTTACCATGACAGTTTAGAACCAGTGTGCTGCTGGCGCTAACGATTTTTGCCCTATTGCTCGCCTGTCCTTTCAAGTGTCGAGGGTTCGCTAAACAGCTTTACTGCCACCACCATGGCATCCAAGGCGGAGATCGATAAGGCCTGGACCTCTTTCTGGACTGCAAAAAATACCTAAACGACGCAGAGCTTGCCCAGGGCGACGCCGACTTGTTGTTCTATAACTCCTCCTACCGGGAATCTTTTTACAAGTCATCGCTGGACACCGCAAAAAAGGCCGAAGTAAAACTATTCCAGGTAAAGGCATATCTAAAAAAGGTAAAGGCCCTGCAATGAAATGCTCTGAGCTCAAAAAACTGGTTGAGGAATACAAACTGCTCAAGCGCAGGCCACACCATCACAACGCGCAGCAGCGACTAGGTGAAATAGAACGCAGGTACTATCATGAAACTGGCGAGTCACTGGCAGAACCATGATAAAAATAATGACAACTTTCAAAAACCCCGTAAAGTCCCAACCAATACATGCGCACGTTTCATATCATCGGGCTTGCAATAATTGGAGTCGTCATACTCTACTACATATTCGGCGCGTTTGTGCTCCAACAACAAGCAGTAAACAAACAGTCGGTGTACGTGCACCTGCAGCAGGAATGGAAAAGCTATCCAAGAAACATCGTGTACGACATTACAAATGTCTGGTCGCAAACCGACTCTGAACAGCTCAACACACAGGCAAGGCTGCAGATGACAAAGGAGACAAACGTCGATGAGCTGAGGTACATGCACGGAAAATCCTACATCCTAATCCAGCACGACAACACGAACTGCCGCGACGCCTGGGAACCGCACTATGCAAGGTTTGGAGCAGACGTCATACGCCATCAAATAGAATACCTAAGCGGCCTGCAAAAAAGCCCAGACCCAAACATAACTCTGTACACGCCAATCAAAAGCAAGCAGGACGAAAAAGAACACGAATCGCAAATCAAGACAGGATACTCGCAGTTCATCCCAATATGCACGGAAAAGGAGATAACGTCATTTGATTATGCGGTAAGGATAAACGACAATACCGTTGGATTTGACGTCTATTTCGTGCCGTCCACCCAAGAACAGGAAAACTTTGATCAGGGCAGCGAAAAGTTCCAATACTATGACGGCTGCTTTGGCAAAAACTATGCGAGCTTTTCTGGAACATGCAACGATGTGGCCAAGGGATCTGGACTGCTGGTGATAGTACCTGATAATCTCAGCGTCCCGCTTACGAAATTCGACGTATGGCTGTACGAAAAATAATCTGGAAAATCGTTTTAATTTAGGAAATGCATAGCTAATCCATGAAAGCCACCTTTGGCGCAGGCTGTTTTTGGTGCGTAGAAGACATATTTCAAAAGACAAAAGGCGTCACAAACACGACGGTCGGATACAGCGGAGGCTGGATGGAAAACCCAACATATAAGGACGTCTGCACAGACACCACGGGACATGCAGAGGTGGTCCAAGTAGAGTACGATCCGAAAACGATATCGTACGAGGATCTTCTTGACGTTTTTTGGAGCTCACACGACCCGACCCAGCTCAACAGGCAGGGCCCAGACGTCGGGGTGCAGTACCGCTCGGCAATATTTTACCACGACTCTGAGCAAGAAAAAACAGCAATAGGATCAAAGGAAAGGCTGGAAAAATCAGGCAAGTTTGCAAGACCGATAGTAACTGAAATCAAGCCTGCACAGGAATTCTACAAGGCAGAAGACTATCACCAACAATATTACGCCAAGTGCGGAATTGCGCGATACTGAGGATGATTTCTTCGTTTATCTTTTATACAAAATGTTGCAAATGAACCCAGTAGATGGGATTAATGCCGGACCTGGCGAGAGAAACTCGCCAAACCCATCTGCCAAATAAAAAAGAAAAAAGCTAAATGTCAAAATTTTTTGCATGCATTTCCATTTTTGGTTCCGATTCACAGGTTTATAATTAAAAAACACTAATCAATCTTAGTTGAAATGCAGAAACTGTGGCAAGGCATTTGTAAACAGGGCTTCGAATTATTGCTCAACAGGCTGTGCACTGGAATACATGGACAGGCACAAGCAAGAAGACGATGATTTATCAATCCGATGATTAATTCCAAATATGATGTATCTGGTCGCAGCCATTGCGTTGTTGATGGCAGGCTATGCAGTTGTAGACTCGCCAGTACAGGTAGGTAGTTCTCCGGCAAAATCCGTCGAGATTGGAAAACAGATACAGATAGCAGCCGACTTGCAAAACAACCAAGACTTTGAGCAGGACTTTGCATACATTGTTCAGATCCAAGACGAAAACGGCGTAGCCGTCTCGCTTGCGTGGCTGACAGGCGTTCTGGAGCCGGCACAATCGTTTTCGCCTGCAATATCATGGATTCCAACCAAGGCCGGAAAATACGAGGCCACAATATTTGTCTGGGAAAGCATCAACAACCCGTCAGCACTATCTCCGACACTTTTACTAAAAATCAACGTCGGGCAGTCTGCATAGTTTTTGCCGGGTTCTTCGCTGCAATCCCTATAGTTATTAACATACAAGTGGTGGCTACAAAAATGGCAGAGCATGGCGACTTTAACCATCTAAGAGACCAAGGCTTTTGTTGAAAAACTAATTACGTCTGGCAACGGTGATCTGGGACGACTACAATTCATACTGGAATCACTAAGACAGGGAAAGGCCCTGTACCGTTCTGACCACCAATACCTGAGTGCAAAGCTAGGTGAAAAGATAGACTACACAAGCATAAGAAAAGAAAGAGATGTCAAAAATAAAAAAGCTAAAACAAAAAAGAAAATCCATAGCAAAGGGCCTGGCAATCGGAAAAAATCCAGATAAAAAAGATAACGAGTTAGCTGAAAAGCTAGAATATTCTAATTGAGATCTCCTCACCGTTCCCTAGCGGAAGCGTGGCCGTGAGGACATTTGGCTTTTCTGCAATATGGTTTGAGTAGCTGCGCATAATTTTTCGGTATTTTTGTGGGTATAGAGCATTGTCAGTAGCAATTATGCCGCCGACCTTTGTCATGGGCAGGACAAGATCAAAGTATTTTTTTGCGTTTTCCTTGTCGGCATCAACTAGGACAAAATCAAAGACCGGCCTTTTTGGCATCTTTTTTAGAATCTCAAGTATCTGCCCCCGCTTTATCCGGATTATTCCAGATATGCCTGCACGCTCAAAGTTCCTAGAAGCCCTTGCTATTTTTGCCGGGTTTTTTTCAAGCGTAATGATCCGCGGGTTCCTGTGGCACGTGGCCACCGCGTCCGCAAGCCAAAGCGTGGAATACCCAACCGAGGTACCAAGCTCAAGTACGCGTTTTGCCTTTATCCCGAGCAAAAGCGCATGAAAAAACTCGCCAGTGTCCTTAGTTATTGCAAGCATCCTCTGGTCCGGCTCGACTCTGACTTTACGTGACTTTTCAAGCCTTGATCGTCTTTCAAGCGCTGCTAGCACCGATCTTATTTTGGGTTTCATTGTATTTGATATCTGGTCATATGATTTAATTTTGTATGATCCAGTATTGCACGAACCGGAATCGTTTTGATCTCGAAGAACCAGCTAAACCAATTATATTTAGCTGGATTGGTGTTTCAGAAAATTGAACTCGCACAACTCGCTCCTTAAAATAGTGGAGCAGATAATCTGCATCGATTCCGGGATGAGGTTTGCGGCAATAATCGATCTTCGAGGAAACATCCTAGAGTCAATAATGAAAAAGGGCAAGACCTCGCTAAAAACGCAAAAAGAAGAAGAGCACTTTTGCAAGCAAATCGCACAGCGCAGGAAAATGCGAAGGGAGTTCGACAAAAGCCTCGGCAAGGTAAGGTATGTCCATGTAGAGCGGGAAAAGGTGACCCAGATAGTAGTGTATCCAAAAAGAAAGACCGTCTACTTTACAGTAGAACCGGAAATGAGCATTACAAAGAAAATGTCCATAATAACTAGAGTCAAAAAGCTAACGGCACACCTTTAGATTTAAAATACAGAATTTCCTAGCTTTTCCATATGAAGATTCTAGTCGACGAAATGGATGACGGCTGGGACGAGAGGCTTCGTGCCCTCGGGTACGACGCATACTCTGTGAAAAAACTCATAGCCGAGGGCAAAAAACTGCACACGGATTATTCTATCATCAACTATGCAAAGGAAAATGGCATGGTCCTAATTACGCGTGACACGGAAAGCGGCCAGGCGTGCAAGGAAAACGACATCCCGTGCATCCTTTTGGATAATTCAGAGATATTCAACATAATCGTTGAGAAACTAAAGAGGATCTAGCAGATAGGACTTTTATGTCAGGCACGCCGTAGTGTCATATGGATAGGTGCGATGTCAGGACGCGCGCATACAAGAACGGCAAGACCTTTGATCAGTGCGTGCAAATGGCAGAAGCGCTGAACCCGGAGTTCAAAAAAATCATTGCGCAAAACGGCAAGGTTCTGTGGTCTGAAATACTGCAAAAAGTAGATCACGACGAGCTGATCTACAAGCTTACCCTCAAGTATTTGAGGCGGGACGGATACGACATTGGTAACTGGCAGATACCCGAAGTAAAAAAATCCAGCTAGGGCTCGACTCTACATCTCCAGCCGCTGCTTTTGATCTTTTTTGCCATGATTATTGGCGTAAAAACAAGCAATGGGATGGAAATTGCGATCAAAAGCGTCTGCAACTGAGTTATTGCCAAAGTAAACGCGACAGCACCTGATGCGGAGACAATAAGCGTAAGAAATGTCCCGGCACATGTAGGGCACGCAATAAACAATCCTGTAGCTGCGGCGACGCTTCCCATGCCCGTCTTCCTCTTGAGGATCGTAAACGCGTTAGAAGCTATCGCGGCGTTTAGTCCAACCAAATACGAAACCGCAATTTGCAGGACCAGATTTATTGGAATTACCTGCAGGCCGACGTGTTCTGTTATGTAAAAGATGAACTTTGGGACGTATCCTATTTCGCCGCAGCAAGGAATAATCTGGGCGGACGGAACCTGCACGTTATAATGATACGAAAAGGTGACATCTGGCTGGTAGACCAAAATCCCCGAAGTCAAGGCAAAAAAAACACCATATCCAATGCTAGTTGCGGCAAAAATTCTTCTTGACTTTTTGTTCCACGTTACCTGCGCAATCACTGAAAAATAATCGTCTTTTCCCGACTGAAACTTGTGCCTGTGGTACTGGTAAAGCCCGTACGATATTGCCCCTAGAGCAAGAACCATCATGACATAGAACGCGACTCCGAGCCTCTCTATGGGTGAAAGTGCAGACGGCGTAATTTCGGCATTGCCAAGTCTTGCGTATATCAGAAACAAAACCGCAATGCTCACAAACCCGACTGTAATAAGCGACTTGCCGTCACGTGATTGGACCATCACGTTTAAGCCGAAAACAACTACATTAAATCTTTTAGAAAAAAGAAAAAACTTGTTCTACCGTTATGCACAGCAGAGAGATTTCTTAAAGTCCTCAACGTTTCTTGAGAATCTACATTCTTTACACACATGCCATGTTCTGGCTTTTAATATTTTCAAAGGCGCGTCATAGCCAACTGAATACATTTTTCCGCCGCATGCTGGACAGGGAAGTGGTATGTCAATTTTCATAATGTCATTTTGTGAGTTTTGCATTTAAGAACCGCGTAGGACTGATAAGTCGTCCATGTTTTTTTGCGCCGATCAGTGAAATCCCTTATAAGAAATAATGTGCATAGAAATGTATCCTTGGATATCAATCAAAAACAAGAGCCTGACTACTCCACCTCAAAAATAAGCTACGTCGGCTTTATTGATCCGTATGCCCTTGAAGGAATAATCGTCTTGCAGTCAGACGACAAAAAAGAATTCCACATGCGGGCATTTTCAGGCGAGGTAGCACGACACATCAAAAGCTTCGTGGAGGGAAAGCGTGACTCACTGCCAACCATTTACAACATGATAGAGCAGCTCTGCGAGGAAAACGAGCTGTTTTTAGTCAAGGTCAAAGTTTATGAGAGCGGCAGCGTCCTTAGGGCGAATCTCTACTTTACCGGCAAAAAAGATATTGTACTTAGGAACTATCGCGCATCGGATGCAGTTGCACTTGCCGCATTTTACAACATACCAATTCTGGTAAGAAAGACACTACTAAAAGAAAAAGTCGAAGCCTAGCTAAGCACTTGGCCTAGCGCGCCTTGCTCATGGGCTCGTTTTAGCTCCATCGCAATCCTTCGCCCAACCCCAAAGGTCTCGCCGTACTGGTATTTGGTGTATGGCGACGTGGTGGCAACAATTGGATTTCCGGGGACGCGCAACGAAACATCGTACACGACAAGCTCCAGATCCTTTGTTATGACGCTTTGAAGAGAAAACGGCCCTATTATTCCGGGCGGGTACACCTTTTTTACTCCGGCCACGAACCTGTCACCAATATCGATGACCTTTTCTAGCAACGACTCGCGGATGCTGGCAGGCGTGTGTCCTACTTCGATGTTCTGAACGTCGACGTTGATGTCCAGCTGCTGTTTTGCTGGAATGGCGTTGTAGTCGTGCAGATTTGTCTGCAGCCTCCTTTCAATTCCTACAAAGTCGACCTGCTCGGAAATCGGAGTGTGAAAATAATTAAAGTTCATGTATGTGCCAAGGACAAGCTCCTCGATGCTTGCCTTTTTTAGATCTTCCGCTCTGATTATTCCTTTTTTGATCCTTTCCTTGGATTTTTTGACATAGTCGTCATATGACGATGCGGTAAAAAACGCCCTTTCCAGCCTGCGGGCTTTTTCTTGCACCTTTACTATGACGGGCCTGTCTATCTTGGCTGGGTTCTTGAAGAGCTTGGGGTGCCTTACCCTGGATTTTTCTAAAAGGTAGTACTGGTTTTTTGCAAAGCTGCGCTCTTCTGCCTGAAACATCGAGCGGTTGCCAAATATTGGTACTCTGAACTTGTTTTCAATGGTGTCGTACCCAAGGTATGCCGTAAGCGCCCTGTGTGGAATTATTATGGTGTTGGTTTCTACAAACATTTTCTGCATTTTTGCCGACGCCATGTCTTTGAAATTATTTACCACAATTATCTCGTCTGCAATTCTTTTGAATCGCCTGTATGGTGTGTCCCTGCCTTTTTGGCAGATAACGACTGTCTGGAGTCCCTCATCTTTTGCGCCATCCATTATTTCAAGCGCAGAATGGCTGCCAAGTACACCAACCCTAAAACCCGTATATTTTTCCGCAATTTTCTGAATCTCTGCGCGCTTGATCATCTGCAATTTTGGTTGGAATGATGGTAATATATTCAATCATAGTTTTTGGAGCTGCCCAGGTTCGATAGAAAAATCGGCGGCGTGGCCGCAATCGCAGAACGCCGAGAGAACACCCCTCATTGCCACAACGCAGGTGCGTTGATGGAACACCTAACGGTTCTGCTTGGCCACGCGTCCTTATGCTTCAGAACTTATGTCCTTTGGCATCAATACCACTACGACCTCATTTTATATAAGTGGATCCTGGTTTTTTCTAAACAAATTCTAACAAGGTGATTGTGCAGTCTGCCAAACATTTTGTCAGATTAAAATAATCAGCATCCGCATATTTGGTAATGAGACTGGTAGTCGGAATGACCGGAAGCACCGGCGTCATTTATGGTGTCAGGATGCTCGAGGTACTAAAAGAGCGCAAAGTTGAAACCCACCTGGTCATAACAGAGTGGGCAAAAAAATGCCTTGCAATGGAAACAAGCCGCACACTAGATGACGTAAAGCAACTTGCGACGAGCTATTCGGACGACTCTAACCTCGCAGCCGGAATATCCAGCGGTACATACCGAACCGACGGCATGATGGTGATTCCATGCTCGATGAAGACCCTGTCCAGCATAGCAAACGGATATGACGAGACCCTCGTGGCACGCGCAGCAGGTGTGACACTAAAAGAGTCCAGAAGACTAGTACTGGTGCCGCGGGAAACTCCACTCACTGCGATAAATCTGGAAAACATGCTAAAACTGGCAAGGCTTGGGGTGGTAATTCTTCCACCGGTTCCAGGATTTTACACAAAACCAAAATCGATTGACGAACTAATCGACCACACAGTCGGCAAGTGTCTGGACCAGTTTAACATTGAACATGATTTATACAAAAGATGGGGCACACAGCAGTAGTTGCCAAAAATCCACCTTGAAAAACTGATCAAGGCAGAACGACAAGCAGTCTTTGATGTCGTTGCAAACTATGAGAACTTTGAGAGGATTTTGCCGCAGTACTTCCCATCAGTCCGTATTCGCTCTGTGCGAGAAAACGTCGCAGTGGTAGAACAACACTTGCGGCTCGGAAAACGAGAGCTGGTAATGACTGCAAAACACATCACCAAATATCCAGAGCTCCACGAGGTCTTTGTCCTTGGGGGGGATGCAAAGGGCAGCCATATCACAGAAAGGTACGAAAAAGCACCAGAAGGCACAAGGTTGGTGGTGGATGCGGACATTCGGCTGGGTGGAATCTCGGTGATTGCCGGCATTCTGGCAAAGAAAAAGATAGCTGCAGATTTTAACAATGTACTTGACGAGTTTTCAAAAATTGTGGAGAAATCCTAGTCTTTTTTCTCTTTGAGGTCTTTGAATTCTTTTTCTGCCTCGAGCTTGCCTTTTTCGTACTCCATTCTGGATTTGCCCAATGTCTTTGCAAGCTCTGGGATCTTTTTTGCACCAAATATCAGAATTGCTGCAATTACTATAATTAGGATCCATTCTTGCCCCGCAATAAAACCGGCGATGTTTTCTAACATAGGTTATTTCCTAATACGTCATGATTTGGATTTAAGTGTTTTAATCCTGCGTTCCCTCCGCTCCAAAATGATCATGCCTACAAGATACAGGCCGATCATGGGGCCTGAGATGAACCACATTGTGACTCCGCTTCCGTCCGGCGTCACAATCGCACCGATTACGACCAGAGCTACTATGGCATACCGGATGTTTCTTCTCCAAAACTTGACGTCGATTAGGCCTGAAACGGTAGCTGCGTACATTATCAGCGGAAGCTGAAACGCCACACCAAAGGCAAGCAAAAACTGCAGCACAAATGTCACAAAGTCCATTATGTTTAGAAAAGTGACAAGTCCTGAGGACTCGCCATACTGGTACAAAAAGTCAAGCATGAATGGTATAACGGTGACGTAGGAAAAGACTGCGCCTACCACAAAAAGCCCGAGTGCCGGAGCTGCAATTGAGCGGACTGCGTGCACCTCACCTTCTTTTAGTGCCGGTTTGATGAATGTAGTCAGCTCGCGAACGATTATTGGCATGGACAAAACGACTCCGATAAGTGCCGCGACGTATACCTGGGCATAAAACGCCTGGCCTGGCGCTGTCTGGATTAGCTGCACGTTGCTTGGAACGAGCGTTTCTCTCATGTAGTTTGTAATTTGCGCAGCAAAGTTGTTGAACGGATCCGGCATCGGATAATACAAAGTAAGCCCGCTGTAAACAAACTGCTCCGCTCGGAACGTCAAAATAAAAACGATGATTATTCCGGCAAAAACCACGATTCGCATGACGCGTCCTCTAAGCTCCGAGAGGTGCTCTAATATTCCCTGCAGTTCTGACATTTGATTGTGATAGGTAATGAAACCCTATTTAGTTTACGAAAATTGTTTATTTGTTGCCAGGAATAGGGAGCAGCTTTGCGTCGGCAAGCCCTAATTTTTTGCGTTCTCCTTCTGAAATGTCCTTGAACTCTATTGAGATGACTGACTTTAGGCTGAATCTTGCCTCTAACTCTTTTGCGAGCTGGCCTACGTCCTTTCCGGCGTAGATTTCCCTTGATCCTTGCAGGATGATCCGCTCGCCTTTTTCTTTCTCAACGCCGCCGAACTTGTCTTTGAGGAATTTTGTGACCTCGCCGACCTCGCTCCGCTTTACGTTATTGTAGTAAAACGAGATTCCCTTGATTGACTCATAGTCGTACGGCGTGCCGTTTTTGTACAAAAATACGCCGATAAAGACTGCCTGATCCTCTGGTGCCCTTATGCCCTTTATCTCCCAGTTTAGTACCTTGCTTGGATCGTAATCTGACTTGATTATCTCATCCGCTGTAATCTTCCAATATCTGTGTCGAGTCACTTTAGCTTCTGACTGGCGATGTATTATAAATTCGGTACGTTGTGATCTTTGCCGGCCCTCAAATTCAAGAATATATTACACCGAAAACAAGTGCAACTGATGCCGGTCTTTGAGGTGCAGGTAATAATAGAAAACAAACCCGGAATGAACGATCCGGAGGGCCAGACCATCCTAAACGATCTTGTCCTCAAGGGAAGCTATTCGTCGGTAAAAAAAATTCGCTCTGCCAAGATGCTAAAATTCCAGATATCTGCGACAACAAAACAAAAAGCCCAAGACACAATCAAAAAACTCTGCGACGATCTTCGAATCTACAATCCGATGGTGAGCAAAGTGACGTTTTCGGTAATCTAGTCTTCCTTTCCGATAGACCTTACGGTCTCGTCTATTAGGAGCTTGCTCCGCAGGTGTGCGGCAAGGTCAGTCTGCGTGACTACGCCTGCGAGTTTTTGGTCTTCTAGGACGATGAGTCTTCGGATTTTATTGTTGAGCATCTTTTGTACTGCGTCCTCGATTGTAGTAGTCGGCTCCACCCACCTGAATTTTGGGGACATGATGTCCGATACCTTTAGGTCTGAGGCGATCTTGTTTGCTGCTACTACCTTTCTGACAAAGTCCGCCTCGGTTACTATGCCGATTGGGTTTTGACCTTCGGCCACCACTAAAAAGCTGATGTCTTTTTCCTGCAGTAGAGCCGCCGCCTCGAGGCAGGTCTTGTCTTTCGATATTGTGACTACGTGCTTGTTCATGATGTCCCTTATCTGACCCATGTTTTGAATTGGCTTTTTTGTGGATAAAAAAGATTTGTGATGAATCAGATGTACATTTGAGCTTTGATTTAATAACGTCATTGCACAAATTTAGCTGTGAAGGTCGGCGTCATCGTATTTCCCGGGAGCAACTGCGATCGGGACATGTACCACGTCTTGCAAGACGTCTTTAAGCTCGACGTCAAGTACTACTGGCACGAAGACAAGCTTCCAAAAAACTTGGACGCAGTAGTCCTGCCAGGAGGATTTTCCTATGGTGACAGGCTAAGGGCCGGAGTCATTGCCGCACACAGCCCAGTCATTTCCGACGTCAAAAAAATGGCTGAAAAAGGAACGCCGGTTCTTGGCGTCTGTAACGGGTTTCAAATTCTAGTAGAGTCTGAGCTCCTGCCAGGGGTTTTGCTCAAAAACAACTCGCTTAGCTTCATGTGCAGGTGGACTGAACTAATAGTGGAGAACAACAAGACCCCCTTTACCCACATGTTTAAGCTAAAGCAAAGAATCCCGATTCCGATTGCAAACGGCGAGGGCAGGTATTATGTGGACAAGGCCACGCTTGCCGATCTAAAGAAGAACAACCAAATCGTCTTCCGATACGGCGAAAACATCAATGACTCTGTTTTTGACATAGCCGGAATCTGCAACAAGGAAGGAAACGTAGTTGGCATGATGCCGCACCCAGAACGCGCAGTAGAGGCTGACATAAATCCAAATGACTGCAAGCCGTCCAACGTGATCTTCGAGTCCCTGATAGCTACCGTTGGTGCAAGAAGATGAGCCTGCAACAAGAAGAGATGGAGTATCTCTCACAGAAAATTGGAAGAAGGCCAAACGAGACAGAAGCACACATAGTGGCAGCGGAATGGTCAGAGCACTGCTCCTACAAGTCATCAAAAAAACACCTCAAAATGCTTCCAACGTCTGGGCCAAGGGTAATCCATGAAAAGGGATACGACTCTGGCGTGCTCGACGTTGGCGACGGCTATGTGGTGACTGTCCACATTGAGAGTCATAACCATCCGTCTGCAGTCGAGCCATATGGAGGGGCTGCTACCGGTGTGGGCGGGGTAATACGTGACATTTTATCCGCAGGCACAAGGCCGATTGCGATTCTTGACGGGCTGCGTTTTGGAGACATTGAAAAAGACTCACACGCAAGGTGGCTTTTCAAAAACGCCGTTACCGGCATAGCAGATTATGGGAACTGTCTTGGAATACCGACGGTCGGCGGCGAGGTTGAGTTTGACAAATGTTATACTAATTACGCGCTTGTCGATGTGGCATCGATTGGTTTTGGAAAAAAAGAAAGACTGATCAAAAACAACGCGCAGCCAGGAGACATCGTGGTTCTCATTGGTGGCTCCACTGGTCGCGACGGAATTGGCGGCTCGCAGTTTGCGTCTGATTCTCTGGAAACCGAAGACCGCTCCGCGGTCCAGATCCCAGACCCGTTCATTGAAAAACTGATAATCGAGGCCACACTCGAGGCAAGAAACGAGGGTTGCATCAAGGCAATCAAAGACCTCGGCGGCGGAGGGCTCTCATGTGCAGTATCAGAAACTGCAGACGCCTTGGGTGTGGGAGTCGAGCTTGACGTAAACCTCGTCCACACGCGCGAGCCAAACATGAATCCAACTGAAATCATGACCTCCGAGTCCCAGGAGCGAATGCTCGTAATTACCGATAATAAAAAACTCCCAAAAATACAGGCAATATGCAAAAAATTCCACGTAAGCTGTTCCGTAATTGGCAAGGTAACTGCCAATAAAATAATGACGGTTACAAACAAAAAATCGGTAGTTGCGTCAATGCCTGCAGAAGTCGTGGCAAACGCCCCGCTCCTTGACAGGCCAGCAAAAGAGCCGGCATACATAAAAGATCTACAAAAAAAGCCAGAGCCGGAGCCTGCAAAAGACCTCTCAAAGACATTGATGCGCCTGCTTGCAGACCCAAACATCGCAAGCAAGATCTGGGTTTACAGGCAGTATGATCACGAAGTCGGAATCAGAACGACTGTCAAGCCCGGATCGGATGCGGCAGTGCTGCGACTGGACAACGGAAAGCACCTGAGTGCAAAAATTGACGGAAACCCGAAGCACTGCTACCTCAACCCAAGACATGGGGCGATGGGGTGCTTTGAGGAGGCGTGCAGAAACGTCGTCTGCACCGGCGCAAAGCCAATCGGGATGGTCGACCACCTACAGTTTGGGAATCCAGAAGACCCTGAGATATTTTGGACGTTTTTGGAATCGCTAAAGGGAATTACCGAGTTTTCCAAGTTCTTTAACATTCCATGCGTTGGCGGCAAGGTGAGCCTCTACAACGAGACGCCACAAGGACCAATAAAGCCGACGCCGCTGATTGGAGTCCTTGGGCTGATTGACAAAAAACCACTCAAGCCGCAAAAAATCGAGCAGGGTGATCTGCTGATAATGGTTGGAAAAACAAAGGACGAGCTAGGCGGCTCCGAATACTACGAATACATCCATGACTTTATCGGCGGAAAGGCCCCACAAGTAAACCTGGAAGAGTCAAAGAAAAACATGGATGTGGTGCTCTCCCTGATACAAAACGAGCAGATAAGGGCCGCACACGACTGCTCAAAGGGGGGACTGGCAGTGGCCGCATGCGAGCTTGCCATTACTAGTAACATCGGCTGCACCATAACACTTGAGAATGTGCCAAGCGAGAGTTTGCCCATGGACAGGCTGTTGTTTTCTGAGAGCCATTCTAGGTACCTGCTGGTTGTAGAAAAACAAAAGCTCGACTCTGTGATAAAATATCTCGAAAAAAACAAAGTCGATTTTGGATTGATTGGCAAGTTCGGCTCAGACCAAATTACGTTTTCAGAGAACAAAAAACAGGTAGCAAAACTAAGGGTTGATAAGTCGCGTGACAAGTGGTTTAATTCACTAGGGGAGCTGGTGTTGCATGGTTAAGGAAAACTGCGGTGTTGTAGGAATCTACAGTAAAGACGGTCTCAATGTGATCCCGATGATAATAGATGCGCTACGTGCACTACAGCACCGGGGGCAGGAGGCTTGGGGAATAGCAATTCCAAAAAAGGCACCACTGAAACGACTCGGGCTGGTGTCATCTTCGTCATCGGAGTTTCATAAAATAACAGAAGAATACGCATCGCCTGCGGCAATCGGGCATGTTCGATATTCTACGGTTGGAAAAAGCAACTTGGACAATGCACAGCCGCTAAAGGTAAAGGATCTTTGCATTGCGCACAACGGCACGATAGCAAACGTTGCCGAGCTTGCAAACATGGTCGGCGGGTGCACATTTACTCCGCAAAACTCCAGCGACACTCTGATAGCTGCACAAAGGCTGGTGTCATTGATGTCTACAAACGGCAAGCTGGGAAGCGCACTTTCCATTTTGAAAAACGAGATGGCCGGCTCGTATTGTTTTACTTTTGTATCTGACGACAACGCAGTGTATGCTGCCCGTGACCCACGAGGCTTTAGGCCGATGGTTCTGGGCTCAAAAGAAGACGCCGGCGTCACAATCGTCGCGTCGGAATCGTCAGCACTCAGCGCAGTTGGGGCAAAGCTCGTGCGCGATGTTCTGCCGGGTGAGCTCCTAAAGTTCAGCGCTTCTGGAATGGAGTCCGAAATGTTCTCAGAGCAAAAAAAACACGCTCACTGCTCGTTTGAGTTTACGTATTTTGCACACCCGACTAGCCGGATGGAGGGAACAAACATCTATGTGGCAAGAAAGAGAATCGGCCAGTTCCTTGCAAGAAAATTCCCGATAAAGGATGCAGATCTTGTGATACCTGTGCCTGACTCTGCAAGGCCTGCGGCGCTTGGGTATGCGCAAGAGCTTGGCCTGCAGTTTGATGAGGGGCTGCTCAAAGACAGATACAGCAAGAAGGGCCCCCTGCGAAGCTTCATCGAGCCGCACCAAAGCGACAGAGTTGAGATAAACCGGTGGATAATACCGATTACCGAAATCATCAGCGGAAAACACATCGTAGTGATTGACGACAGCCTAGTTCGGGGGACCAGCTCAAAGGCAATAATCAAGGCACTGCGTCGTGCTGGCGCAAAAAAAATCAGCATGCTCGTAACGTACCCGCCAATCAAGTATCCGTGCTATGCGGGAATCGACTTTCCATCACAGGACGAGCTTGCCACCGGTGCGATTTCAAATGGAACCGATGAGGAGATAATCGAAAAAATCAGAAACGACATAGGCGCAGACTTTTTGGGCTACAACGACTCTGAAAACCTTGCAAACGCGGTAGGCATTCCGCTGGACTCGATGTGTTTTACGTGCACGACTGGAGACTATACCACCCTTGGAATAAAGCCAACATTCAAAACACGTCAGGAAATGAAGGGCGAATAAGTATGGAAATTGCGTACGTGCTTGTAAAGTGTGAAGTAGCCCACGAAATGGATGTTATGCGCGAGATTCTAAAAATTGATGGGGTTAAGGAAGCCCACGGAACCTATGGCATGTACGATATTTTTGTCAAAGTGGTTGGGGCAACTCACAAGGAAGTGTCTGATATCATAACCAAACAAATCAGGAAAACGCAACACGTAGTTTCGACAACGACCCTTTCCATAATTCCAGAACAGGGCGGCAAGTAAGCTAATCTTAATAGCCAGAATGACGCTATTTTCTTGATGGTAGCCTACAGGTTCTTCATAATTGGCGCAGTTGCCACCATAGTGGCAGTTGGGGCAATAATCGCACTGTCTTTGACAAAAGGCGCCATAGCCACACAGGAATACGCAGTCGACGTCGACCCCTTCAAAGACCCGCAGAACCTCTTTGTCACCGCACGCGTCATGGTGCAAAACACCGGAAGCAAATCACTAACAAACGTAATCGTCAACTTTGGCGACGGCGACGTACTTTCCCTTGGTACGCTGGATCCCGGGCAAAAAGTAATCCTCTCGCCTCCTTCAGAAAACTCGTTTGTGCAAGTAAAGGTCACTGCTGATAACAGCGTCTCTGTCACAAAACCTTACAGGATTCCACCGAAGATGCCTGGAATGATGGGATCTTAGGTCAAAGACCTTTTGTCTTTTTTTGCAATTCGTACATCGTCGACATAAACGTGGTCATCAAAATCAAAGACCGTGTGCCATCTTTTGTCGTGGGGGAGCATCGTGTCTAGATCCTCGACATTTCTGGTAGTGGGGTACTTGTTTGTCAGGGCGCCCCACCGCATGTTTGGAATCTTTGGCATTATCTCGTTTATGTCGCGCATGCTATGATATCGAAAAATCTACTCATAAGGTTTTGTGTCGCAGTGTCAAAAATCTTTGATTATCTCTTAAAGAGAGCCCTTGACTTTATCACGAGCATTGAGGGGATGACAAAGTAAATTCCCACATTTAGCAAGATGACGCCTATCCCGTATCCAAGCATCTCTGCCTCGGAGTCGATTCCGACAGGGTCCAGTATCAAAAGGGTGTAAAGAAGCGGAGTTATTGTGGTCTTTACGGCCTCTCTAAAAACTGGATTCTGCCTTTCCAGGTCGGCCACTGCAGGCGAAAATGAATAATACACAGAGTTAAACGCAGACATGAACGCCGCGCCCGACTCGGTGCCAAACACTGCATTGTTTCTTATCTCTCGCAATATCTGCACTTGTGCGGCCATCTCGGTTCCGTATGTCGCAGTGGCAATCAGACACCCGCCCTTTGAGTCCACCGATGTGGTACCATCAGCCGCCATTTCTTCGGCCATTGCCTTTGGAAGTATTCTGTATATTCTTTCTTCTGAAAGCGATACAATGTAGACTAGGCCGTCCGGCCCGACCTCGATGTCCGTGAGGCAGCCAAAGCCGGTTCCAAACAAAATTTCATCCATCGGCTCGTCCACGTTGAGCACCTTGTCTGCGAGCGCGGGCGAGGAAAAAACAAACTCGGTTCGACTAGGATCAAGCCTAAACCTATACAGGTTACCGGTGTTGCAGTCACCAACAAAGACGCTGCCCTCGTAGTCCTTTAGCTTTTCTGACTTTACAAACGATATCGCAGTTGGCGCAACGGGTTTTTCCCAAGTAAACTCGGGGTCGCTGTAAACAAAGTTCCCATATTTTGGCAGCGCATCGATCTGGACCTGGCTTTGTGCAGGACCCATTATCTCAATCCACCCACTGTTAAAGTTCTCAGGGACTAGGTTTATCTCGTCGTTGTCGTCGTCGCCATTTTCGGTGTCCCAGAGGTTTCCGGTAAAGGGATCCACCGCCAGCCCAAAACTGTTTCGAATCCCCATGGCATAGTACGGGCCTGGCGGGTCGACTCGCAGTATTACACTGGTGTCGTTTTTCCAATCGGTTTCTCTATTTTGCAGCCTCCCATAGTTGCCATTGTCGCCAATCACAGCATAGACTTGGCCGCCAAAGTTTGTCATTGCGCCGCCGTTGTGGTAATAATTGTCACTTGGGAGTGTTTTTAGTAAAACCGGGTCTACAAGTTCATCGCCGTTCCACGAATACTTGTAGATGCGATTTTCGATGGCATTTCCGCCGTCATTGTCAGCCGCAGTAAAATAGACATAAACTGTATTTCCTACAGATGTGATGCCAAGCATCCCACGTTCGCCGTCCTTTGCTACTGCAACGTCTAGGACAGGCCTGTCCTGTAAAACTCCGTCACGTACGAGGCGCACCTGGCCGTTATAGCGCTGTAAAACCAAAATGTCGTCGCCAACAAAGGTCATCGATGTCGGGTTTTCAGGAATTTTGGGCACAAATACCTCGAGCACTAGACTCTCATCATTGATTTGCGTCTCTGCAAACGCCGGCACAAGGCCAAACGAGACTGCCACAATGAGGAGAAAAATCCGCATTACCCAGTATCAACGCCCCTAGATTAAAAATCCACTCACAATCGTTATAATCACAATCACGTTATCGAACTCTGAAAAGACTTGAAGTTTGTCGGTTCTGGCAAGGTAAAAGACGTGCACGACCTTGAGGACGGGACACTTCTTTTCAAGTTCAGCGACAGGGTCTCGGCATATGATGTCAAGTTCCACGACCCGATCCCAAACAAAGGCGAGGTCTTGTGCAAGTTTGCCGAGTTTTGGTTCAACAAACTCCCAATACAAAACCACTTTGTAAAGACCATCTCAAAAAACGAGATGGTCGTCAAAAAAATGCAGATGATCCCAGTAGAGTGTGTGGTAAGGGGATATTTCTACGGGAGCCTGATATCGCGCTGGAAGGCAGGACAAGTTACACTGCCTGACGGGACAAGGACTGAGATTGCGGCAAAGCTTCCAGTGCCAATCTTTGATCCGACGACCAAGGCCGAGCACGACGAGCCAATCGACAAAAACGTTGCCGTGTCCAGGGGGCTTGTGACTGAAAAAGAGTTTGCATGGCTTGAATCAAAATCAATTGAGATTTACAATCTGATGTCCGATATCGCAGGTACTGCTGGATTCATACTTGCCGATCTAAAACTAGAGTTCGGAAAGCTAGACGGGCAGATGGTTCTTGGCGACTCTATCGGCCCAGACGAATACAGGATGTGGCCAAAGGATGCGTACAGGGTGGGAAAAATCCAAGAATCATACGACAAGCAAATCCTCAGGGACTGGCTCACTGCAAACGGATATCAAAAACAGTTCGATGATGCACGAAGCCGCGGCGAAGAACCGATTGCACCATCCATCCCGCACGAAATAATTCAGAAAATGTCCGAGCGTTACGTAAGCTCTTACCAAAGAATCACCGGTAAGCCGCTCTAGGCCGGAAATCCTAGTCTCAACTCTAATTTCGATTTTTCAAATCCTTGTTTTTGCCGTTTTTGCACCTATCTAACACCCTGGGCCGCCGGGGCTGCCAAAATTTTAAAATTTTCAACAATACTGGTATTGCTACTAACTATCTTGGTGTGGTATCATAATCATTCCACCGCAGCTAAATTATTGATAGCGTAAAAGCTAAAATTCGGGCCGCTATCAAATTTGTCGGAACGCAAAAAAATTGATGCGATTAGACAAAAAAAAGTGATGTTAGGATCTTTTAGCTGATCGCAATATGTGCAGTTATCATGTCAACCATACTAGAAAAACCAATCAAAATCAATCGAGTTGTTAGCATCTCAATTGAACAAGCCCGAGCATTGGAAGACCCGGCAAGAGCAAGAATTGTAGAGATTTTGTATCACAAACAACTCACCACAGAACAAATAGGGAAGGAGCTCCAAAAAACTGGCTACAACAAAGCAATAACCACAATACGACACCACCTGGACATTCTCAAAGAATCTGGACTAATCGAGGTCGTAAAAATCGAAGAAGTCAGAGGAGCAATTGCAAAGTTTTACGGGACATCAACTAAACTGATCTCAAACCAGTCCGCAAAAGACTTTGATCTAAAATATTCCTCAATGATAAAGACGACATCTGTAAAAATAGAAAAAATACTTGAAGGCATAGCAAAAAAACCGGCACTGCAAAAAAAGTCAGAATCGCAATACAACGAGTTTGTACTGACCGAAATTGTAAACAGGGCCATGGCAAACGTACTTGAAAACAAGGACTTTAGTGCCCAGAAAAAAATCAAGTAACTTCGATAACAAACAATCCTTTTGTTTTTGGATCTTGCAGTTGCTTTATCATCTCCCGCGGCATGTCGTCGCAAGCCTTGTCGCATCCTATGGCAAGAGTCCTTGGACACATGAACTTGCTTTTTCTGATCACAATGTCATGAGTATTTTCCAGCCTTAGATCTTCGTGCCCCCTGCCAGTGACTCGAAACGATTTTCCATTCACCGTAATTGTGATAGTAACCTGCGAGTCCGATCTGCGAATCTTCTTTTTCATCTTCTCTGGGATCCCCTTACAACCGCAACCAGAAATGACCCCAATTATGCAATCTCCTTGCAGCGTGAGATCTGGCTCGGTTGTGATCTCAATCGTCCTTGCGTGGTATGCTCTTACATTTTTGTGGCCGTAAAACGGAATCTCAAATCGCACGTGAAACACACAACTAGACTTAAATTAAACTTTCAAAGCAATGAAAATTGAATTGCTTCCTTCTCAACAAGGTTATGACAGAGCTATTACGATATTTTCCCCAGACGGCAGACTCTACCAAGTAGAATATGCGATTGAAACGGTAAGGCGTGGCGCAATTGCAGTAGGTGTAAAAAGCAAAGATGGAGTCATAATTGCAGTAGAAGAAAAGCCGCGCAAGCTACAAATTTCCGAATCAGCACATAAAATTTTCCAAATCGATGAGCACATTGGATTTGCGGCCGCAGGTTACATCCCAGACGCAAGGAGCCAAGCAGACGCGGCAAGGTTCTTTGCGCAAAGCAACAGAATGATCTACGACGAGGCAGTGGAGGTAGAAAGCGTCGCAAAACATCTTGCAGACCAATGCCAGCAGTTCACACAGTTTGGCGGTGCAAGGCCGTTTGGCGTAGCACTGATAATCGGAGGCGTCGATTCGCAAAACTCGCTGTTTCTTACAGATCCAAGCGGCACATACATTGCATACGACGCAGTTGCAATAGGCGCAGGCTCTGATCAGGCAAATGATTTTCTTGAGAAAAACTACAAACCCGACATGTCAATTGAAGACGCATCTGCACTCGCAACGGCGTGCATCTATCTTGCAAGTGATCAAAAAGAAGGAACAGACCACATCAAGATGTCACACATCAAGATCTCTACAAAACAATTTGAAAAGGTAACTCAACAACAAATCACAAACTATGCAACTATTGGAAAAGAGAAATTCCCGCTACCAAGCTAAGTCATCTTATTGAACATCTCAGTCGCAATCCCAGATTCCTGTCTTAAGGACGAGGCAACAAAACTAGACAAGTCTCGAAAGGTCTCCCTGATTGCAAGGACGTGTGCAATATTTGGCGTAAAGACAATTTTCATCTATGACGAGCACGGGGGCAACCCGGAAGACAGGCTTCTATTGTCAACCATTCTGCGATATCTTGAGACACCGCAGTATCTGCGCAAGACGCTTTTTCCAAAAATCGACGACCTAAGATATGCCGGAATCTTACATCCACTACAAATTCCGCACCACTCCCTTTCATCAAACATCAAGAGTCTCAAGGAGGGCGATATCAGGGAGGGAGCAGTAGTCTACTACAAGGGGAAAAAATTCCTCGACATTGGAATCCACCAAATGATTCCATACTATGGAAAAGAATATGACAAAAAACGGGTCACCGTCCAAATTAAGACAGTCCAGCCAAGTATCACCGTAAAAGAAATCTCTGAGAATCAGATAAAGCAGTATTGGGGGTACCGAGTAAAGGAAAGGCCGAGCCTAATCAACATACTCGAGGAATGGAACGGTTCCATAATCATGACGTCGCGCAAGGGAAAGTTGGCATCACAAAGCCAAATTCAGGAATATGTGCGGTCTGACAGACCGATACTTCTTGTGTTTGGCGCCCCAGATCGCGGACTGTACGAAATTCTTGGCAACAAAATAAACATCAAAAACGCAAGGACCCTCAACTTTTTCCCAAATCAGGCAACAGAAACGGTGCGGCTAGAAGAATCAATGCTTGGCATACTGTCCATTCTCAATTTTGCAAATTCAAATTAGGGCAAGCAAAAATCAACCTGTGAAAAGACAGAAGAACTTTCTTTTACTTGCAATAATTCTCGGCATGGTTGGCGTTCTTATCGGTGGAGTTTCAATTTTTTTCTCGGTAACAAACATCGTAAAACCGTAACTTTCGTTATCCCTAGGTATATAATGGGGTTAACAAATGTTTTCGATTATCTATGGGTCATAGAAAACACAGCCAACCACGTCGTGGCAGTCTTGCGTATCTGCCTAGAGGACGTGCCAAAAGCATGGAGCCAAGAATCAGGACTTGGCCAGCTATTGTATCAGAGCAGCCAAAGCTGCTTGGTTATGCTGGATTCAAGGTAGGGTGCATCCAGATAGTAAGCATCGACGACAGGGAAAAGACACCAAACCACGGAAAGCAACTTGTGAGTCTTGGTACTGTGGTTGCAACCCCGCCAGTTTCTGTAATTGGAATCCGTGGATACCGTAAGGACATCGACGGCTCACATGCGCTCTTTGATGTTTACAGCCCGGACATGCCAAAAGAAGTTTCACGATTAATCACATTAAAACCAAAAGAGGGAGGTCTTGACAAGGCAGAAAAACTCGTCAACCGAGTAAGCGAGCTTTTTGCTATAGTTGCAGTTTCTCCAAACACCGCCGGACTTGCGCAGAAAAAGCCATACGTCTTTGAGGTCGCAGTACAGGGCGGAGACATTAAAGCACAGTTTGATTTTCTCAAGGGACACTTTGGGAAACAAGTCAAAGTGGAGCAGGTCTTTGATCTTGGTTCCAGCGTTGACGTCGCATCCATAACAAAAGGAAAGGGATGGGAAGGCCCAATCACCAGGTGGGGTGTCAAGAAAAAACAGCACAAATCAAGAAAGAGCGTCAGGGCGCTTGGAACACTAGGTCCAATCTCTCCATCAAGCATCATGTACACAGTACCACGTGCAGGACAGCGTGGATTCCATCAAAGAGTCGAATACAATAAAAGAATAATGATAATGAGTAACACAGATAAAAACGAATTCAAGATAAATCCTGCCGGTGGATACAAACACTATGGATTTGTAAATGGCGACTTTGTTGTTCTAAAAGGTTCTATCCCCGGGACATACAGGAGACTCGTCAAGCTCAGAAACCAGGCAAGAAACATCCCATCGAAAATCCTCAAGCCAAACATTTTGGAGATTGTGGTATGAAGGCGCTAGCATTTTCAACAACTGGAACAAAACAAGACGAAGTAGATCTACCACTTGTGTTTCAAACTCCGTTCAGAAAGGACCTGATTCACCGCGCATATGTCAACTTGGACTCGCATCACTACCAAAGGCAGGGCAGACACCCAACTGCTGGAATGGATGTAGTGGCAATGTCAAACGACCCGCCGACAGGCCATGGGCAAGCAAGGGTAGCAAGAATTAGAGGTGGAGGCCCAAGGCGAGGACAGGCAGCGGGTGTGGCAATGGTAAGGGGCGGAAGGCAGGCGCATCCACCACTGTCGGGGAAAATAATCTACAAAAAACTAAACAAAAAAGAAAACCGACTGGCGCTATGCTCGGCAATCGCGGCCACCGCATCAAAGCAAATCGTTGCGTCACGAGGACACATTGTGGACAAAATAGAATCATTTCCAATCATAGTTTCTGACGATGTTGAAAAAATAACAAAGGCAAAAGAGATCTCCGAGGTCTTTGATGCACTACACCTCTCAGAAGACATCCAAAGGCTGGAAAAACGCAAGGCTCGTTCTGGAAGGTCGGTAATCCGAGGACGCAAGACAAAGATAGGAAAAAGCATCCTGCTTGTTGCAAAGGATCCAAAATCACTATCAAAGGCATGCGGCTCGTTTATGGGAGTCGATGTAAGGGCCGCAAGCGACCTGTCCGTTCTTGACTTGGCTCCAGGCTCCCAACCGATTAGGCTAACTGTCTATACAAAGGCCGCATTAAACGAGCTTGCAAACATCAAGTCGCCACACCTTAATCTGATGGAGGCACTACAATGAATACCACCGAAGCAACAAGAATAATCATACGACCCTACGTCACGGAAAAAACATTTTCGCTAATCGAAAAAGACAGCAGGATCTGCTTTATTGTAGACCCGAGAGCCAGCAAGCCCACAATCAAAGAGGCAATCAAAGCACTCTATGAGGAAGAAGCAGTCGACATAAACACCGCAAAAACAATTTCCGGCAAAAAAGCGTTTGTCAAATTCGAATCAGTAGAAAAGGCAAGAGACCTTGCCACAAAGATAGGAATGCTATAATATGGACTACAAAACTTCAATCCTAAAGGTGTCAATAAATGGTTAAAGAATTTGACTACAGAGGAATCCCGCTGGATCAGCTACAGAGCATGTCGCTAGAGAAACTCTTTGAGATCTTCCCAGCAAGAGCACGAAGGTCCCTGACCAGAGGAATCACAGACGGCAAGCGCAAGCTCATCGAGGAAATAAAGATGGAAAAGGCTGGAAAATCAAAAAACCCAATCAAGACACACATTAGAGATCTCATCGTCCTTCCATACATGGTTGGAATAACAGTTAACGTATTTTCAGGCAAAGAATTCGTGCCGGTCACAATCACGCCACAAATGATTGGACATTATATCGGCGAATATGTTAGAACAAACAAACGAGTCGTACACGGTGCACCCGGTGTAGGCGCATCGAGATCAAGCCTGTACGTTCCATTGAAGTGATACTATGCCGAACTTTGGTTACGCTTTTGCAAATTTTGACCCAACAAAACACGTACGTGCATCAGTACGGGAAAAAGACATCTCGCCAAAACATGCACGTGAAATCGCAGTGGCAATCAAAGGCCTGTCGATTGAAAAGGCGCGCGACTATTTGCAAGATGTAATCGCGCGAAGGCGAGCAGTTCCATTTAGAAGATACAAAAACGAGGTAGGCCACAGGTCAGACCCGGGAGTCATGTCCGGGCGTTACCCGCAAAAGGCAGCAAAAGAATTCATCAAGACTTTGGATAACCTGGAGGCAAATGCCGAATACAAGGGCATGGATCTGGACAGACTCAAAATAATTTCCGCCTGTACGCACCGTGGAGTGGTCGTAAAGAGATTCACGCCGCGCGCAATGGGCCGTGCAACTCCGAAAAACAACACCCTGACACACATCGAGCTGGTGGCTCGGGAGTCCTAGAAATGTCGTCAGTCAAAAACGTAATCAAAGACAACTACAACATGATGCTGCTCAAGGATTATCTGCGGGTGGCAATCAAAGAGGCCGGATTTTCACATGCAGAGATCTCAAAGACTCCCACCGGCACGAGAGTAGTCCTGCATGTCACAAGGCCTGGAATTGTCATAGGAAGAAAAGGAACCGGAATTCGAGAACTCACAGAAAAACTCGAAAAAGACTTTGGACTAAAGAATCCACAAATCGCAGTTAATGAAATCGCACAACCCGAACTAACGGCAAGCGTGATGTCAAACAGACTGGCGTCGCTAATCGAGCGCGGAACTGCGTTCAGACGTGCAACAATGTGGACTTTGCAGCAAATAATGAATGCAGGCGCAATGGGCGTACAAATCACAGTTTCCGGAAAGCTTAGGGGGGATCGTTCCTCGTTTGAGAAGCATTCACTTGGAATTCTTCCGCGCGCGGGTCACCACGCAAAAATTGTAGTGGACGAGGACAACGCGCACGTCTCAACACCGATGGGATACATCGGCGTCAGAATAAGAATAGCAAGAAAGGAAAGATTTGTACCGGAATTTGAGCTAATAGGAGAAAAAGAGGAAAAAGAGCAGAGGCGACTAGCAAAAGAAGCGGCAGACCGCGAGGAGGCAGAAAGAAAGGCAAGAACCGAAAGCGAGCTCATCAAACTAGCTGCAGAAAAAATCGAGAACCTAGACACGATGGAAGAAGTTGAGGAGCAATTAAAGTAAAATGGCCAGATTAAAAATGAAGTCAATCAGAGAGCTAAACGAAGCAGATCTCAAAGACCGACTAGAACAGTCACGAGTGGAGCTTGCTAAACTAAGGACCGACGCTGCAAAAGGGACACTCCGAAAGGAAAGCGGCAAAATTCGCGCAACAAGAAAGGAAGTAGCACGAATGCTCACAAGAATAAACGAGTTGAATAAAAAATGATAGGCAACATCATAAACCAAGAATTCATAGGGCTCCAGACCCAGGTAGTCGAGTCTGCAAACAAGGCACTGATAGGACTTTCTGGAAAGATAGTCGACGAAACAAAATTCATGTTTGTACTAGAGACACAGAATGGCACAAAAATGATCCCAAAACAGCACAACCACTGGAAGTTCGCAGAAACAAACCAAATCATTGATGGTGACGTCATCTCGAAAAGGCCAGAGGACAGAATAAAGGTGAAGGCATGAGCAAATCGGTCGCAAAACAAGGCTATAGGGGAATTGTAATGGATAACGGCAAGCACCTAAGTGTCAGAGGAAAGCTATTCGAAGGCAAAGTAATGAGCGCAAAAAACAAGAACACCGTAGTAATCCAGAGAGAAAACCCACTTTACATTACCAAATCAAAGCGATATGCAAGAAGCACAAGCACAATTCATGCATACAAGTCTGCAAAACTCGAAATCAAGGAAGGCGACATCGTAGTTGCGGCAGAGTGCAGGCCAATCGCAAAGTCCGTCTCGTTTGTAGTAGTGGAGGTCAAGTCATAAAATGTCTGCTGGAAAAAGTCGTGCAGTATCTGCAAAGGGAGTCCAGGAATTCAGGCCGTATGTTACCAGAGCACTCCCGGTAGGAGCAAGAATAACCTGCGCAGATAACACGGGAGCCAAGATACTTGAGATAATAATGGTAAAGCACACAAAGACTAGAACATCGCGATATCCGGCAGCAGCAGTAGGTGACTTTGTAAACGTCACAGTAAAGAAGGGGCCAGCAGAGCTGAGAAAGCAGATATTTGGCGCAGTGATAATTAGACAAAAATATCCGATTCGAAGACTAAACGGAATCCGCGTCTCGTTTGAAGACAACGCAGCGGTGCTTGTGACGCCGGAAGGCGAGATAAAAGGCACCGACATCAAAGGACCGGTTGCAGCAGAAGCCTCAGAAAAATGGCCAAGGGTAGCAAACCTGGCGTCGATGGTGGTATAAAATGAAGCCCTCTATAATCAGAAACAGAACAATTTACAACGCGTCATTATTTGCAAGGAGTAAGATGATGTGCAGCCATCTCTCAAAAGAGCTGCAGCAAAAATACAACAAAACCAGCATCCGAGTAACGGAGGGCGACACGGTTCGCGTCATGCGCGGCGAGTTCAAGGGAGTGTCAGGAAAAGTTACACGAGTCTCAACTGAGAGAAATGGAATATCAATCGAAGGAATAAAAAAAGAAAAACTCAAAGGGGGAAATCTCGACGTTTTCATTCATACCTCAAATGTCCTGGTGACTGATCTTAACACCGAGGACAAGTGGCGACAAAACAAACTGGAAGGAAAAAACCCCAAGCCTGCAAAGGAAGTAAAGCCAAAGGAGCAACCAAAGCCCGAGCCAAAACCGGAGCCAAAAGAGATCAAACAGCAAAAAGAAAAACCAAAAGAAGCAAAAAAACCAGAGCCAAAAAAAGAAACAAAGAAAGAAACCAAAAAAGAATCCAAGCCAAAAACAGTTAAACAATCCAAAAAGGAGGACAAGTAATGCCACGGATAGCTGGAAGCAAGAAACTCAAAAGACAAATGGCCCCAATGTTCTGGGGCATCTCAAGAAAGAAGCCTAGATTTGTAACTACGGTACGACCAGGCCCGCACTCAAAGCACTTTTCGATACCGACTGCGGTATTTCTCAGGGACACACTAAAGCTGGTTACTAGTACGCGCGAGGCAGAATATGCAATTTACAACGGCAAGGTAAAGGTCGACGGATTAAAAAGAAAGTCTGTACACCACGGAATAGGCCTGATGGATGTAGTCGAGCTGGACGGAATATCTGACGTCTATAGACTCGTTCCAAAGCAAGGCCACATTTTAGAACCGATTAAAATCAAAAACAACGAAAAATCAGTAAAACTGGTCAAGGTGACAAGTAAGACCTCGATTAAAAACAAAAAAACACAGCTCGGGTTCCATGACGGCCGCTCACTAATCTCAGATATTGATGTCCAGGTGGGTGATTCGTGCCTGATGCAGGTTCCTGAGCAGAAAATCAACGAGGTGCTCAAACTGGAAAAAGGCTCAAGGGTGCTTGTCACAAAGGGAGTCAACGCAGGACAGATTGCAGAAGTAAAGGACATCAAAGAGGGAACGTTTGTACTACCAAAGCGTGCCTTGCTGTCATTTGGGCAAAGAGAAATCGAGATCCCGGCAGAACTGGTTATGGTAGTGGGTAAAAAGGAGCCAATTATCCAAGTAGCGTGATACTATGTCCGAACAACACGTAATGAAAAAAATTAGACTAGAAAAAGTCGTCCTAAACATGGGCGTCGGAAAATCTGGCGAAGCCATCGAGGTGGCAAAAAAAGCACTAGATCAGATCACTGGCAAGAAATCTTGCGCCCGTGATGCCAAAGAAACCCAACGTGATTGGGGAGTAAGAAAAGGCGAACCAATCGGCGTTGCAGTGACCATACGTGGCGAGGATGCGGCAAAACTTCTCAAAAGACTCTTTGATGCGGTAGGAAACAAAATCAAAGGAAGATCGTTTGACAATTTCGGAAACATTTCGTTTGGAATCAAAGAACACATCGACATACCTGGAATCAAGTATGACCCGCAGATTGGAATCTTGGGCCTAGAGGCGGCAGTCACGCTCACAAGACCTGGGTTTAGCATCCGAGTCAGAAGCAGACACAAGGCAAGCGTCGGAACCCACCACAGGATCTCAAAGGACGAAGCGATTGAATTTTTAACTAGTGAGTTTGGAGTTGCAATAGTATAATGAAAGATCGTACTTACAAATACACCGGCAGAAAAGAGCACAAGTTCGGCAAAGGCTCCAGATGGTGCAAAAGATGCGGCGACTATACTGCCGTAATTCAAAAATACAATCTCATGATATGCAGACGTTGCTTCAGAGAGGTAGCAAATTCGCTAGGATTTGCAAAATATAGGTGAGAAAAATGCCGACAACTAATATCCTCTCAAATCTATTCAATACTCTGTACAATAACGAAGCAAGAAGAAGGACAGAATGCGTGATTTTGCCCACATCGAAACTTGCAATCGAGGTGCTCAAAACACTCCAAAAACACAACTATGTCGGCGAATTTGAGCATGTGGAGGACGGACGAGGAGGAAAGTTCAAGATTAGGCTCTTGGCGCACATAACAAAATGCGGCGCAGTCACTCCGAGATTCAAGGTAAAAAAGAATGAATTTACAGACTGGGAGCAGCAATACCTGCCTGCATACAACCGAGGCATGCTGGTAGTGACCACAAACCAGGGGGTAATGTCGCACCACGAGGCAGAAAACAAGGGAATTGGGGGGTTCTTACTAGGATATGTCTACTAAGCAAGTCGAGATTTTCCAAACCACCTTTGAGGTCCCGCAAAAAGTCAAAGTTTCACTAAACAAACACATGTTGCTAGTGGAAGGACCGCTGGGCAAAATCTACAAGAACTTTAAGAGAATCCCAGTCGAGCTCGAAGTCAAAGACAACAAAGTCACGATAAAGGCGCTCAGTACCAGAAAAAAGTATTATGCCATAGCAAACACGGCGTTTTCAATAATTCGCAGTCTGTGTGAGGGTGTGGTGGATGGATATACATTAAAAATGAAGGTAGTCTATGCCCACTTTCCGATAACTGTCAAGACAAAAGATGATTTGGTACTAATCGAGAACTTTCAGGGCGAAAGGGCCCCACGGGTGGCAAAAATCCACGGCGCAACAAAAGTCGTGGCAAAAGGAGACGACATCACAATCACAGGCCCTGTACTAAACCACGTGACCCAGACAGCTGCCGGCATACAATCTGTCACCAAGGTGAAAAACAAAGATCACCGTGTCTTTTTGGATGGCATCTACCTGTACCACAAGGCCAAAGGCATCGAAAAATAATTTCCAAACTTCAAAGTAAGAATTAAATCGCATACATCTAGGTACAAACGTGTTGCCGCCCTAGCTCAGCGTGGTAGAGCGCCTGACTGTTAATCAGGGGGTCGTCAGTTCAAGTCTGACGGGCGGCGCCTAATCTTTCTAAACTCGAGTTCTGAAACATGGTCTTTTTGAAGTTGCCATCACGAGGCGTTGACGGCACAGCTTAATTTTTGGACATTTCAAAATTCGAGTTTAGAAATATTGATCGTTGCAACCGTCTGGGTTTATTCTATTAGACCACTCCGATCTAATATCTGATCGCACATTAGGAGTAATGCAGGAGGTTTACATTGGCCAGAACTAGGAGGGCCAATCGTTATTGCATTGATTGCGGCGGTAGACTGACCTACTACCCACGACTTTCAAACCCAAAGGCGCCAAACGAACACCGTGTTTTGGTGTATGCGTGCCCAGATTGCACCAAAGACTTTGAAAAACCAAAACTCTTGTCAATAAGGCGAAACCAGGTAGAAGACCCGCTTGAGACGGTCGAAGTCGAAATACTTGAATCTCGGGAAAAACCGGCAATAGTTAACTAAGTTTTGGCAAAAAACACCCACCCTTTTGAGACTTAACTGGCACTAAAAACAAGTCACCTGACGCCTAGGCCTGATCAGACATGGTCGGAGATTCTGCCAAAGTTTGGCAAAAATGGGGGGGTTTAGCTTTTCTTCGTAGCAAAAATAGTTTGGTCATCTTTAGCTGGGCAATGGGGGTGTTTTGGTGCTTGGCCACCATAGATACGAACAAACGTTAAACCCCCACTAAAAATCGGCATTTTTGAAAAAATCGCTTTACTCGTAAACTGGAGTTGTATGGGAGGGGGTTTAGCTTTTACGAATAAAACCAATCTGTGCTATATTTTTGAGAATTTATTGGATTTTTGAAGCAGAGCAAAAACATCGGGCCTAAAATGACGCATTCTGGGCGATTCGGGGCTAACTTTCGTATACGGATTTCATCATCTTGACCATCTCTTCTTTTGGTAGCTGGCCCATTATGTTGTAGACCTCGCCATCGGTGCACAATCTCAGCAAACTCCCATTCACATTCTCGAATTCAGAAGAACCCACAAAAATTGTAATATTTCCATTGATTGGCTCTGCTGGCTCTAGGTTGTTCATACAGTCTCGTCTGGCATCGTTCATGAGGTAATAATCAATCACAATTCCGCCTTTTTGGAAATATTCAATCCTCTTCTTGTAATGAGTGAGAAACTCTAGATTTTCAGTCAAAATTCCAGTACGGTCATAACCAATGAGAACCTCATTTGTTGTTACCATGGCAGTGCATCCGTATTCGTACCCCTCTGGCAGGTAACTGGGAAACTTTAACTCCACACCAGTCTGTGAATAAATGGACTTTGCTTCGCTCATGCTCATGCACTGATCTGGTTTTTTGACCAGAACCGACCCATACAACTCAAAGGGCTGGACGGTGTATACGTATGGTATCTTTCCACCGGCGTAGTGGTTCCTAAAGTAATAGGTAAGCGACATGTTTGGCGGAATGGTGTAGCTATCTGGCGAATAACCCTCGTCTTTTTTTGGCTTTAGCATAGTGAAAACGAGTCTGACATCCTCGTCTAGCTGATTGCTGAATACCATTGTATCGTTAAAATCAAGATAAGTTACAACGTCTGCATTGGACAGGATTGGCTTGCCTAGCTCATTTTTTGTTATGTTGATTTGGTTAAAGTCTTCGTACGGCGGAATCATGGGGTCAAAGTCTAGCTGAAAGAGGTACTGCATTCCCTTATAATCAAAAAAGCAGTTGTATTGAATCATCGAGTACGCCAAATCTGTACGTGTATTTCCATGCCTGTCAGCCGGCTCGATTATTTTTTCATCAAAGTCATACAAACCGAGATAGTTTATGGCTTCTTGCGGTAATATCTCAAAACGAGTCCCTTGTAACTGAAAACCTACCCCATAAGACGGGTCATACCAAGAATCATTTACCCTTTCTGCCTTCCGCAACGAGTCTACGAATTGTTTTGAAAAGCGTTGCACATAGATTTCATCTGATATCTCAAAGCACGTCCTGGACGCATCAAATTTGGCCGATTTGCTGATAACGACATCTACGTTTCGGCTGACAAGGTGTGTATATTTTGGATCATAGTTTTGTGTGTCTGCATGATTTGGATTTTCCATGATGGCGATGATGGTTACCAATAATGACAGAGAACCTATGGTCACAACCAGTCCATATTCGAATGGTTTCATGGCGCATCTAGTTTTCCTTGATTGAAAAATTCTTCTAAACATTCCTACTGTTCGAAGGCGACATCTTGATGTCCTGATTGCCTGTGTAGTTCGTGCCTAAAAATTACATATTTCTAAATTCGAATTTAGAAACATTGAAAAAAGATCAATTAATTAAACAGGAATCAGATTACCGATCAATGGCTGGTAAAATACTTGGTCTAGTTGCAATAAGCGTCTTATTGTCTACTATATTGATCATGGCACTCTCATCCGATCAGGATGCGGAAGCAAAACCTTCAAAACAATCACCAAAGCACAAGTTCAGCAAGTGGGCAAAAAACAAAGTCTGCGGCGACCAACTGTGTGATGGCATGCCAATCTACAAAGTAAAGCAAAAGATCGGCACGGGATCACCTCACAAGTAATCCCGTCCTTAACTTTTATTATTTCAAAATTCGAATTTAGAAATATATTATTTTAAGACAGCAAAATAAATTAAAGAATCAGGTCTTGTTTATCTCGAAAAGCCCCTGATGACGTGTTCGCCTTTTCTTAAGCCAATCGTGGTATCGTTTATTGAGCAGAGCTCATCACCGCATACCTTGGAGGGAACTCTATTCTTTTTCCAAGTGCCGACATCCTTTAGATACTTGCCTTTGGCCTTTATTGCCTCGGCATCAGGCACTATTTCTAATGCGGCCACAATAGTTCCGGCAAGTAATATCCCTACAGAAAATATTGCAGCAGACATGAGTTTGTTCATGATAAAAATACGCCGAATCTGGATTATTAAACCAATCTAGGAATGAAAGTTGTGATCTTGGATCGCAACTTGTGATTTGTTTCTCCAAATTGTAGGCAATTTTTCTATTTTTTCGATTATCTCCAAGGCAAGATCGTTGTTTTTTTCCTGCAACGCAACAGAAAAGTCGTACCCTAGCTTTATTGCTTCTGGCGACAGTTCTTTTAGGTTTTTGAGATCGAGACCTTCAAGCCTTATTCGTTCGCCAAGTGCACACGTCTTCCAGTTATCTGATAGATCCCGGTGTTGTTGTGTTAGGCCTGACTGTAGCATAGCGCGCCACTGCACAAGTTCTAGTTTTATCAGCTGCTCGGTTTTTTGCGAGTAAAACACGCGCATACATTCCTGGTAGCGTGCCTAGCAATTCAACTTTTTGTTAATTCTAGTTTATCATGACTCTATTAAGAAATGAGGGCATATTTGCGACATGGAAGAGCTCCAGCTAAAACTATCAATATCAAAAAAGCCTACGGAGACGCAACTCCGAGCCATCGAGGACTGCTTTAAAGAAATTCCCCTAGAGGAGATTCTATTGGGCTTGAAATTTGCGAAAAACCGCTGGTCGGCAAAGGACGCCGGCGTCCTCAAAGTCGGCCGCAAAAGCATAATCCAAAAAGAGGTTCACTCTGTCACAAATGAGCAGGCCCAATGGCGGCTGAAAAACTGGAAAATGATGATCTCAAATTATCGAAGGCGGGGCTACAGCTATCCGACAATATCACGCATCAAGAAAATCCTGGTGGAAAAAAGCAAAAAGAAACCTAGATGATTGATTCTCTTCTTTGAGCAACGCTCGTTGGTACACTAGCTGGCGGCTCTGGAATGTTTGCCTTGGTCTGGCCCTCTATGACTGCTGCCGCCTCTTCAAGAATCGCAAGCGTGTCTGCATTTGGACTGTATGTGGTCATTGCAGAGTCGGTATTATTCATAGATGAACCGTTTAGCACGTCGCCGAGCACTTGCGAGAGATTCTGCATAGACGATGTTGCCTCTGGCATTATTCCGCTAAGCGAGGCGCCTAGTCCCTTGATTACCGACATGCATGGGCTCAGTGTCACTACAATGTCGCCAAGCTCTGATACCGTGTTTAGTCTAAGCTGAATCTGCTCTAATGCGAGTTTTGCGCTATTTACCATGTTGTGCATCTTTCTTATCTCTAAAAGCTCGTTTGCGTACGCCTTTGCATGTGCATGATTGTTTGATTTTTGCGCGCTGACTATTTTGTTGAAAATGTAATCATTTTTTTGCTTTATTTTTACCGCAATAGAATCCAGTTTTACTATTTGTAGCTGAAGGTTCTTTTGCGCTACGTCAATTTTGTTCTTGAGGGGGACGTCCGGTCTTACTCTGTCAAGTATCTTTTGTGAGAGGTTGTCTGACCGTCCCACGTCGCTCCATTTGTCGCTCAGTGATCCCATCGTCCATATGTGCTAGAAAAATTAGTTTTAAACTAGTTTGTAACTAGGGCCCCTGTCACTGGGGTGACAAGGCCATGCGGTTACACAACTTTAGCCAAAAGTAAACGTGTAAATCTCAAACCCTGGTTTTTTTACGCTGATCTGCAAGGTGTGCGGTTCTGACTCTTCCATTCTGACAAGATTGTAAAGCGTCGACTCGGTTATCATTACCTTTCCGTCCGGTGATACGTCTGCACCGGCATATGCCGAAATAGGATTTCCATCAAGAAATATCTCAAGCTCTGATTGGCCTGCGGCAACTATGTTTACCTCTTTTGCAAAATATGGGAGAACGATTGTTCCAGTATCGGATGTAAGCACCATCCTGTCCGCAAGATTTTGCCACGTGCCGTCAAGATAAAAGAAGTTTCTTTCTAGTGTTTCTGGAATTGCATATGTGACGGTTTTTTCTGGTTGGAATCCTTCTTTGTTGCCAAGCTGGTCTCTGCCATACGCAAAATCATAACCAAAATACAGCTCCGGGGTTCTAGAGCCGTGTTCGAACTCTTTGATGTCTACCAACGTCTGCGCAGTTACAACATTTAGGCCAAGACTTGCCGCTCTTTCTGCCAAAAGATCTTGGATGACTTTTTCCGTCTCCTCGTAGTTGCCCTCACCTATGTGATCATATCTGATGTATCCTTCGTGATCTGCGATGTATTTTCTTGGCCAATATCTGTTCTCAAAGGCGTCCCAGATTACTTTGTCGTTATCGAGTATCACTGGATATTTGATGCCGAATTTTTCTGTTGCAATCCGTACATTGTTGATGTCTTTTTCAAATTCAAACTCCGGTGAGTGAACGCCTATTATCAAAAGGCCTTGGTCTGCATATTTTTCATTCCAAGCTACAATGTACGGAAGTGTTCGCTGGCAGTTTATACAACTGTATGTCCAGATGTCATAAAGGACAACCTTGCCTTTGATCTGTTCTTGCAGCTGTTCGGCGTCTGTGTTGATGTATCCAGCGATTCCCTCAAGCGCGGGCGCCTTTTTGAAGCGACTCTTGTCGATGTTAGGTAGAACCGAATCTCCCTGTATTGTCTGCGTCTTTGGGCTGCTTTCTTGGCCTATCTGCTCCTCAAGTGAGTTAAAATACAGACTGATGCCTGCGATGCTGCCTGCAATTATTACTCCCATGATTGCCGCCGTCTTTATCTCTGATCTCATATTATCACCCAAGTAGCAAGTTGTTTAGTAGTGGAAAACTCGCAATCCTTGCAAGCTGGTTTGTCATGACCAAAACTCCAAGCAATATGATAAAGCCGCCCATAATTATGGAATAATACTTTAGGTGCTTGCTTAATGACCTAACGATACGCGTCATTCTTGAAAAGAATGTTCCCATCAGGATGAATGGTATTCCAAGTCCGAGTGAATACGCAAGCAGTAGTGTAAACGACTGTCCTGGAGTTGTGGCTGCTAACGTAAGAATACTTCCCAAAATTGGCCCAATGCAGGGAGTCCAACATGTAGCAAACGCCAAGCCGAACACAAATGATAACGGATAGCTTGCCTTGCCTCCCCTTGGCAAGAATTTTTTCTCAAAATTGAGCTTTTTTATTCTTGTTGACAATAGCATAAAGGCGCCAAATCCTATTATGATGACCCCGCCTACCTGGTTAAAGCTAGAAGTCAAGATGCTTGCGCTGCTTGCAAGGACGTTGTTCAAAATTATGCCAAATATTGAAAACACAACGGAAAACCCAAGAACAAAAAATATCGTATTTAGTAAAATATTGAGCCTGTTTGAAAGCAGATTGATCGATCCGTTGTTTCGCTGAAGCTCAGTTATGGTGGTTCCAGAAATGTATGCCAAAAATGCGGGGATCACTGGCAAAATGCACGGTGCAAGAAACGACCCCAGGCCAGCCAGTGCCGCCACTGCGATCGTTATCTCCGCCATGGCAATAGGCCTTGATTTTTTTATTTAATCATTGTTCCAAATTTTTCCCAATTTGACATGCTTTTTATCTGACTGTTCTATGGATAAGTCATGAACAAGAGATTCATAATTGTCGGCATAATGCTTGGGGTACTAGTCGCAATTGCATTCTACGTCGGCTCGCCAATGTTTCTTGGATTTGGCTAATCACGACATTCCAAACCTTTTTCCCGCCTTTTCAAAAACATCCAGCGCGTAATCGATGTGGTCTTTTGAGAGCCATGCGGTGACCGAAACCCTTAGCCTTGCGCTGTTTTTTGCCACCGTTGGATACCTTATCGGCTGCACAAAAACGCCGCACTCGTACAGGAACTTGCCAAACTCGAGCGCCTTTTTTTCGTTTCCTATTATTATTGGAATTATGTGCGTCTGTGATCTTATGTCATAGCCGATCTTCCTTAGTCCGCCAGAAAGGTAAGCCACGTTTTGACCCAGTTTTTTTCTCTTCTTTTCTCGGTTCTGGTTTAGTCTTTGCAGTGTGACTTCGACTAGAAACGAGGGGAGCGCAGATGTATAGATAAAAGATCTGGCCTTGTTTATGCACAAATCTACAATAGGCTCTGAGGATGCCACGTACCCGCCAAACGAGCCCAAGCCCTTGCTAAGGCTGCTGATGTATACGTCGACTTTCTTTTCAACACCAAAATGGTTTGCAGAGCCCCTGCCGTCACTTCCCATGACAAAATCGCCATGGGCGTCATCTAGGATCAGGACGGCGTCGTTCTTTTCTGCTATCTCTGAAATCTGTTTGAGATCTGCAAGATCTCCATCCATGCTGAAGATCCCCTCGGTTGCGATGAACTTGGTGGTGACTTTTTTGTACGTCTTCAGCTTTTTTGTCAAATCGCCCAAGTCGTTGTGTTTGTAGACTAGGATCTTTGCGCCGCTTAGCCTGCACGCCTCGATTATACTCGTATGATTCAGCTCGTCGCTGAGTATGACGTCTCCGCTTTTTGCCAGTGCAGGTATGGCCCCGAGATTTGCCATGTATCCAGTTGGAAAGACCAGGGACGACTCTTGGGATTTGTGCGCTGCGAGCCTTTTTTCCAGCCTCGCAAAGGAAGGATCGTTGCCAGAAACAAGCCTTGAGCTTGACTGAAACTGTTTTTGGGTTATTTTCGTCTTAGATAATCCGAGATAGTCGTTTGAGCAGAGGTTCAGCAGTTTTTTTGTGCCCATTGTTATGTTTGCGCCACTGACGGTGCTAGGCCGGAGCAATCGGTAGAGGTTTTCTTTTTTAAGCTCTTGCAGGATTTTGTCTGCAAAGCCGAGCTTAGGCTTCAAGGTTGATTCTTTTTATCATCTCGAGGTCTTTTCTCATCTCGTTTCCACCAAGTGTAAGATATCCTGCACTGATTATGCCATTTGCACCGCTGAGGAGCAGTTCTTGGCCGTCGTCCTGCAGGTGTACCTCACGCCCCCCTGAAATCTTAATGATCGATCTTGGAAGTGCAAATCTGGTGACTGCGAACATTCGTAAAATCTCCTCAAATGGAATCGGTGTCTGAAGTTCAAGTGGTGTGCCTGGCATTGGTACGAGGAGGTTTACGGTAACTTCTTCTGGCTGCAGCCATTCCAGGTCTAAAATCAGCTCTAGTCTCTGAGCCCTTGTCTCGCCCATCCCGATTATTCCGCCGGTGCAAAGCTCAAGGCCTGCCTTTCGCGCAATCAACAGAGTATCAATTCTGTCTTGGTACGTGTGAGTCGTGCAAATCTTTGGGAACATCGACCTTGCGGTCTCTAAATTGTGATTGTACCGGCAAACCCCCAGTTCCTTGAGCCGTCTTGCCTGCTCATCTGTAAGAAAACCCAGACTGCACTCAAGATTGATGCCGACCTGGTCATTGATCATGGATATGGTCTTGCAGACCTCTTCAAAATCGGCCGGCGATGGCTGCCTCCATGCTGCTACGAGGCAGTATGATTCCGCGCCTTCGTCACGTGCCTTTTTTGCCATTTTGACTATTTCTTCCGCCGGCAGCAGCTTGTAACTATCGATTCCTGTGTTGAAAAATGCGGATTGTCCACAAAACGCACAGTCTTCGCTGCAATAATTCTTTTTTATGTTTGCAAGCTGCTCGACGTCGACTTTGTTTCCATGAAAAGTGCGAGTTATCTTGTTTGCGGCGTCTGAAAGTCCCCTCAGGTCTGCTGTATCAATTAGTGCGGCAAGCTCATCTTTGCTGAGCTTTTTGCCGAAGATTACTTTGTCTTGGCATTCCAAAATGACGTTACGCCCAGAGCTCAATAGATTCTAGCCAGATTTTACGGTTAATTAAGATTTCAATTGTTAACCGACTTGCAGGTAGTGGGTTTACAATCAATTCATGCGCTTTGAGATGTTTTTGATGGTCTGTATTGTCCCGTCAAGCAGAAAATCTAGCTCCGATTCAGAGATTGCAAGTGGCGGCACGAGCAGAACTATGTTTCCCAAAGTTCGCAGGTAGATTCTTTGTTTTTTCGCCTCCTCAAATACCATCTTATTTACAGATTTCTTAAAGGATACAGGCGTTTTTTTCTTCCTGTCAGATACGAGTTCTATCCCCATTAACATTCCTTTGAAACGAATATCTCCTACAAGCTGAATCTCGGATATCTCGTCCAGTCTTTTTTTAAAGACCTTTGAGGTTTTTTGGATTTTTCTGATAAGACCGTTCTTTTCATAAAGTTTCAGGTTTTCACTTGCCAGCGCGCACGCAAGCTGATTTCCCGTAAACGTGTGCCCGTGGAAAAAATGCCGCATCTGGGAATAACTTCCCAAAAAAGAGTCATAGATCTTTTTTGTTACGCCAGTTGTAGCAAGTGGTAGGTAGCCGCCAGTCAGCATTTTGCCGTGAGCCACAATGTCTGGACTACTCTTTTGTTTTTCGTATTCGACTAGCGAACCTAGCCTGCCAAAGCCCGTGGCAATCTCATCTAAAACAAGCAATATTCCATATTTTTTGCATAGTTTGCATACTCTAGCTTGAAAACCATCGCGGTAAATGTTGACGCCGCCGGCAATCTGCGCGCCGCTTTCCATCACAAAAGCAGCTATTGTATCATTTGTGGAAAAAAGCCTCTCTATTTTTTCCAATCTCTCTGTCAGGTATTGTTCTTGAGTCGTCCTCGGCGGTATTCTATAGCTGTTTGCAAATGGGATCTGGATGGCCTTTGATAATTTTTTTTTGAACATGGAAAAAAATCCAGGCACATACCCGACTGACATTGCCCCAAAGGTATCCCCATGATACCCGTTTTGAAGCGTGGCAAACACAGTCTTGTTTTTTTCGCCGACGTTTTTCCAGTACTGGAGAGCTATTTTGAGCGAAATTTCCATCGCCGTGGAGCCGTCGTCAGAAAAAAAAATTCTGTAAATACCGGGAAGGGTTTTTACGAGCGTTTTTGCAAGATCTTCTGCCGGCTCATTTGTTAAATTGAAAAGTGACGAATGTGAAATTTTATGCGACTGACGACGAATGACAGATATCAACTCTTTTTTAGAGTGTCCCCACACGTTACACCACATGCTTGCAACGCCGTCTAGCATCTTGTTTCCATTAGAATCTACAAGCCACATGCCATCACCCCTTACAATTTTCGTAAAGCCGTCCCATTCGCGCATCTGGGTATAAGGGTGCCACACGTAGCTATTTTCTTTCATTGCGTGATTCTAACAAAACTCATTTTAATAATCAAGCGGTAAGGTTAATCAAGCAACCCCGCAGTGTTTTTGCATTGAAATCATACTTTGTGACGGCAACCGATACCGAAATTGGCAAGACAACAATCACTGCAGGGCTTGCCTACGCGATAAAAAACAAGGGAATTGACGTCGGCGTGATGAAGCCGTTTGCATGCGGCACGCCTCAAAAACACGGATTCAGGTCCAAAGACGCAGAAATCCTCGCAAGGGCAGCTGGTGTAAACGATCCTGAAGACCTCATAAACCCCTGCTTTTTTCCGATTCCGGCGTCCCCATATGCCGCCTCAGGAAAAATCGGCGCAACAATTGACGTAGAAGAGGTTCTTGCAAAATTTGAAAAACTACAGGCACTGCACCAAGTGTTGCTAGTCGAAGGAATCGGCGGGATACTGACGCCAATTCTAAGGGAATATTGCGTAGCAGATCTCATCAAGGACATGAACCTAGATGCGCTAATAGTGACAAACTCAAAAATTGGAACTGTTAATCACACGCTTTTGACCTGTGATGCGTGCAAAAAACACGGCATAAGGATTCGTGGAATAGTCATTAACAACTTTGACTCAACCGGCTACGATGTCGTTGACCTGGCAAACGATCTCACGAATTTGAGTGGAGTCGAAGTTCTCTGCACAATTCCGCACCTTGGCGACCAAAGCAAGATGCCAAAGACACTGGCAGACAAGCTCGTCCCAAAGCTCATGTTTTGAATATTTTGAACCTTGGCCGTGGCTTTATTTCAAGAAAAAAATCGATACCGTCAAGCAATGAAGCAAACGACGATATGTTGTCAACATCAAAAGTCTTGTACGGCATTCCGAGATGAGTCTTTGAAACAACCCAAATGTTTTCTTTGTTTGGTTGAATGTTTTGTAGCTTACCGAGTCTTTCTGATATGTCTTGTTTGTTCGAGGTCTTTACAAAATACAGTATCAGTGAGTTTTCTGGTGCCGTGTCAAGAGTACGCGAGTCTGGGATTATCACGTCGACTTCGGTGTTTTTGATTGTTATCTTCCTCTGGCTTGGTATCAACGCATTAGTCAAAAGATAATGTGTGATGCTTTCGGCAAAGGCGCCAAAGTTTTCGTGCACATCGCCATCAAGTTTTGCTATTTCTGGGATGCATTTGTGCAGGATCTCTGAAACTATTGCCTTTTTGTCTCCCGATGACAGCTCCTTTAAGATCCTTGATTCTGAGATCTCATCTATTTTGTGGTATATTATTTCCTTGATTGGTGAGGTTTCCATGGTATATACGAGTCTTAGTTTACTGGCAGAATGCGTATTTGCGCTCCCCTTTGCTTTCAGGGGCCTTTTCGACACTGATTAGAACAAACTCTTCTTTGGCATCAAGGAGGCTTTCGGTTGGGCTTCGCTTGTTTTCATGAATCTCTTCATATTCTTCCAGTGAGAGCTTTTTTCTTTCGCCTATTTCTGCCTCTATGTTCATGTTTTGCACCATCTCCTTGTATGTGGGCTGGATTACACCGCTAAAGACCATTGCGCTGCTTCCGCTGCCATATGAACCGAACCCGAACCTCTTTCCCGCTAGGTCTACTCCCTTTTGGAATTCAAACTCCAAGCAGCTTCTGAATCCTAGATACAGTGACGCAGTGTAAAGGTTGCCTATCATGGACGACGCAACAAGTGAGCTTGCAAGCTTGTCTTCATAGAATGCCTGGTACTCCTTTGTCTTTGTAAATAGTTTGGTGAACTGGTGATCCTTTGCCATGTATTCCTCGTCAGCAAGAATGGATTCGATCGTCCCTCGAGGATCCTTTGGCATCGGCTCTTCCATGCCTGTCTGCTCAATTATCCTCTTCCACCTGGGCAGGTGCCTCCACTCTCTTCTTAGGAGGTACGCAAGTGCTTTCTTCCCCATGTTGCTGTATGGCAGGTGCATGCACAGGTAGTCGATATGATCTAGGATTGTCTCTCCTTCGTTGAGCTTAACTATTCCCGTCTCCAGCGCCTTTTTCTTGTATGCCTCAAATGCCTTCTTGACTTGAATCAGATACAGCAAATTGGAATACTGGCCATGGACTATTGGCGTTTCTTTGCCAAACGGCCTGTAAAAGTCATACTCGTTTTTAATCGACGTCGATGTAACCTTGGTATCGAACTGTAGCAAGCGCGGCTTGTCGTTTAGAAGCATTGCGATTGCGCCAGCACCCTGAGTGTACTCACCAGCAGAGCCAAGATCGTATTTTGCAATGTCTGATACTACGACTATGGCGGATTTGCCCTCGGCCTCGCCGGCGCGAATCCAATTACAATTATCATATACAGCATAAGATCCAGATACACACGCAAATTTGCACTCGATTCCGCCGCAGTGCTCAAACGAGTCAGCTCCGTAAACCTGCTCTAGCATGCCTATTACGTACGAGTTTAGCGCCTTTGACTCGTCAAGGGCGGACTCGGTAGCTACATACAGCCTTCCAATGTCTTGTGGGGAGAGGCTGTTTTTCTGCATCAGCTTTAGGCAGGCGTTTGCAGCAAGGCATGCCGGATCCTGGTTGGTGTCTACTATTGCCATTTTTGATATGCCCAGTCCCTGCTTGAGCTTGCCTGGGTCTAGCCCTCTGGCTACGGCAAAGTCAGCCGAGTCTACAAAGAGCCTCGGTATGTACACTGAGATGTCATCTATTCCTGCTGCCATGAGCTCTCAGCTCTGAATTTTGAATATAAGGGTTCTGTGCAATTTGTGAGATCTTACTTGTACATGTTATTGGTGTAATCTGTTATGCGTGAGTCAACACTCAATGCATCAGATCCGTTTAATTCATGGGTATGAAAGATATTCATTGCCTATTAAATCCACAAGGCAGATCTTTGAACCAAATTCTGAGCAGACATACATGATGGAAACGTTTCGTCAGATGGTCAACGACTGCATCAGAATAGGATTGGGAAACAATTGTGCCACACTCAAAAAACTATCGTTGCTATCTTACCACAAGATGAAAAATTATGACATTATGTCCTATTACAAACTGACTGCGATTTCATATGCCTGTGGAAGACTGGCTCAGAGAAAAAAAGATATCAAGAAAGGTAGAAATCCAAAGCCACCATACATAAAAAAACCCTTTCTGGTCTCATGTTATGGCTTTAAGATCAACGGAGTTCTATTGTCATTTCCAATCAGAAACAGAGAATTTGCAAACATCCTGTTAAATGATCATACCACAAAAACCATTTCAGACAAGTCTATCAAAGTAAGGTCTTTTACAATAACTCCAAATTCATTATCACTATCAATACAAAAAGAAGTAGAGCCATTCAAACCAGAAAAAACAATCGGAATAGACAGAAACCTCAGAAACGTTACCTTTGGAAACTCTGATAAAGTAATTTTAGTTAATACTGCAGAACTGCTCAAAATAAAAGAAAACTACAACCATGTAGCTGCAAGCATCAGACGAGATGACTGGAGAGTCAGAAAGAAGATTAGGAGCAGACTTGGAATCCGACAGGCGCGAAGAATACAACAACGAATCCATAGGATCTCAAAATCCCTAGTTGAATATTCAAAAAAACAAAAGGCAATGATCATCTTTGAGGATCTGAATGGGATCAGAAGACTATACCGAAAGGGAAATGGTCAAGGAAGGAAATTCAGAAGAAAACTAAACTCATTGCCAAATTATGAACTTGAAAGACAGGTAACATACAAGGCTGACTGGGAAGGGGTTCCAGCAGGCCACGTAAATCCAAGATGCACCAGCATGTTCTGTCCAAGATGCGGAGGGAAACTCCAAGAGGACAGGCAGAGACGTCGTGATTTGTGGTGCGGTAATTGTGAGAGATGGCAGGACAGAGATGTCATAGCTGCCATGAATATTTCTCATAAGGGGTTGGTGAGATTAGCCAATTCTGAAGGCGATACAGGTGAAGCAATGAGTGGGAACCTGAATCCTGAAAAGGAACCAGTAATCCTCAGAGTCGATGTATCGAAGTTGATCACAGACTTGATATCATGATCAAGTTTGTCAGATTGACACTGAATCAATATAAGGGTTATCGGCTAACTTCATTGTAGTCATACAAATCTATCATAATTCGGGTAAATTCAGAAATCAAGACTCTCTGATCCAGCCCTTTTTGATCTCTTCTCTGTCTTCTTTTCTGCCGATTCCTGTAGCATACCGCCACACAATTGGAGCATCAGTAGCCATCTCTGTTTTTATTTGAATGAGGGATTCTATCTCTCCTTCTAAGTTAGAGTCAGCCGTCTTGTGATATTGACAGAATTTGCATTTCGAATCCAGCGTAATCGGATTGGATTCGATTAACGGATATGCCTTGCACGCAAGGGGCCTCTGGTCGTATATCCTGCAGAGATAACCACCATGTGGGGATCTCCTATCCGAGTCCACATCCAAAAAATGACATGTGTTGCCGTCTTTTTCTTTTCCCATCATTTGGTATGCGATTATTTTTTCGGGGCCGTTGGAATTCTGATATGCGACTCCGATCCGCGGAAGAATTGTCACATCGAGTCTATGTTTTTTTGCCAGTTCTGCTATCTTGTCTTTTTCTTCAGGTAAAATGAGCACTCCGACCTTGCCAAATCTCTTTGTTGGGTAATACTCGCGCTCTATACAGCACTGAGAACAGTCCTGTATGCAGTTAAACTCCATGATGCCAGTCATGGCCTTGAGAAATATAATCTAGCTTTTGGGCTCGCCTGATTCCAAAACATTCACGACCACATCGTATGGTTGTGCGCCTGGAATTTTCGCTATTTTGTTGTTTGGGCCAATCACAAAAAAGTCAGGAGTCCCTGTAAGGCCGTGTCCGTGCGTCCAGAGTGCTTGCCTGAATCATCGACTTGTATTTGTCGCCGGCTGTGCACTCAGAACTCTGCCGATGCCCAGCCATTGTTTTCACCATTCCAGTTGTTGTATGGTGCGTCGTGATATTCTCAGAATCTGCCTTGCTAGCTTGCACAATGCGCAGCATGAGCTGTGGTGACGGAGTCCTGACCTATTATGGTAAAGACGAACTTTGCTTTGCCAGTCGATATCGTTCTCGTAAATCTTATTGTCAGTTTCATGGAAGAACTTGTTGCAGTAAGAACACCAAGTCCCCAAACTCTACAATCGTGATTGGCGCGTCTGGCTCCAAAGGTACGGAGAGGCATTTTCATAAAATATTGACATGCTGACCTCTTGCTAGTCTGGCGTAACTTCTTGCTCTTGAGCATCTGATGGCTTGATGTCGCCTACTCTAAAGACGGTATCTGTCATGGCGTTCATGGTGAAGAACACCCTAAATATGATTGCGGAGGCAGTCCCCGCGCCGATTCCTAGGGATGGTGCGTGTATCAACAAGTGCCCACAAATCTGGATTAATTTAGTCATTTGTAGAATTGATTCATTCTGAAACGATCCGCAAAATTCTCAAGGCTTGCATATCAAGTGTAATCTAAATAAATCCGGCATATTTGTAAAACATATGAGAAAGGTCTTTGTCAACGGGTATGGCTCGATCGGCAGTCGCATCGCACAGTTCATCAAAGATGATCCTGAGATCAAGGTAATCGGGGTTGGCAAGTTTTCAGCGGACGAAAAAGTAAACGACGCAATCTCAAGAGGGTTTGACGTTTACGTTCCGCAAAAAAACATCGAGAGTTTCAAGAATTACAAAATAAAGGGCGGCATCGAAGACGCCATAGAAAACTGCGACATTGTTATTGACTCCTCGCCTGGCGGAACGGGCTATGAAAACAAAAAGACACTTTATGAGCCAAAAAACGTGATGGCGATATACCAAGGCGGCGAGTCTGTGTTTGGCGATGAACGCGTCTCTGACATTTTGTTTAACTCACGTGTAAACTACAAGGAAGCATTTGGGAAAAAACACGTCATGCAGGGAAGCTGCAACGTCACTGGAATGGGAAGAATACTCCAGCCGCTGCGGGAAAAATTTGGCTCCAAAATCGAGCGATTTGACGCCATACTTGTGCGAAGATGGGCTGACCTTGAGCAGACAAACAAAACCGTACCAGATACTATCGAGTGGACTGCAAACCCGCACCACCAAGATGACGTAAAGCATTACATGGGAAAAGAAACCCCGCTGTTCATCCAAGCAATAAAGGTCCCGACAAGACAGATGCATGTCCATATGATGAACATACGGTTCAGGGGAAACGCACCTTCACCGCCTGAAATTCTAGACCTCTTCAAAAACGAGTATGGTGTTGCGACACTCTGGACTGCAAAAGGAACAAAGCAGATACGGGATGCCGCAGAGTCAATGAAGTTCAGCTTCAAAGACACCAACATGATACACATTCATGCAAACATTCTGGAGTCGATAGGGGACACAGTCAAGATGCTGTACTCCGATGATCAGACAGGGATAGTCATTCCAGAGAATCACCTGCTCATGCAGGCCATGCTGTTTCAAAAACCGTACGAAGACGCCTTTAAGCACACTGAATCGTTATTCCACATGGAAGAAAAGAAAAGGATGCTTGAAGAGTTTTTTGCCAGAAAATAGCTAATTTCTTTCTCGCTCTACTTCGACAAAGATATGTTCCCTATTTGTATATGGAATTACTTGCATTATTTTTTGCTCGATGACATCAGTGATTGCTTCAATTTTGTCAGTATCTAAATTATCAATCAAGTTGACCTGAATTCCAACCAGGATGTCTTCCGGGCCCATGTGCATCGTTCTCATCGTGATGATTTTGTTTACCTCTGGGATCTCTTGGATGGATCTTACGATTTTTTTGTACTCTCTTGTCGTGATGGACTCGCCAATAAGCAAGCCCCTGTTTTCTTTTGCCAAAAAGAACGCAAAGAACATCAATATACCTCCAATGAACAAAGACGCAATGGCGTCGTATACGGTGTTTCCAGTGACTTCGGACAAGAAGATGCCTATTGCCGCAACTATTATTCCAAGCAATGCGGCCGTGTCTTCAACAACCACTGTCAATAGCGCAGTATCTTTGCTTTCTTTGAAATGTTCGACCATCGATGAAAATCTTACTTTTTCTCCCTTTTCCCGAATCTCCTTTGTAAACTGCTTTAGCGCCACCCTCAGTGCGTTTGCCTCAAAACAAAATGCGATTGCAAGCACGATATAGCTTATCTGTGAGTTTTCAATGCGGTAAAATCCCTTATATAACGACGATACGCCTTGCTCAAGCGACAAAATGCCAGATATTCCAAATATCATCGTGGCCACAATAAATGACCAAAAGAACAATTCCCTTCCATGGCCGAACTGGTGTTGGAAGCTCGCAGCCCTGGCACTGGTCTTTATCCCAAGCAATATCAGAATTTGATTGAATGTGTCTGATGCGGAGTGGTATGACTCTGCCCACATCGCGGCACTTCCGGTAAAGAGCGCCGCAATGAACTTGGTTATCGCTATGCCTAAATTTCCGAACAAGGCAGCATAGACTGCCTTTTTAGAACCAGCTTTCAATTATCCGATAATTTTTCGCTGTTTGTTCTAATAAACTAATATTGTATTGTTCGTGCCTAACAAGACAAAATCCGTTTATCCACGTGGCGGAATTGCAAACCTGTTTGCTGGGTTGTTGTGATAGTCCACCGGAAGGCTAGAGTCTTTTTGCCGTCCTGTCAGAATTCCGACTACGACATCGTCTTTTTTGATGATCTCTTTTTCAACCAGCTTTTTTATTCCTGCCGGGGTGGCACCTGATGCCATCTCGCAATCAAATCCGTTGAGGCCGACAATGGACATGCCGTCAAGCATTTCTGCATCTGAAACCTTTTCGACAACGCCGTTTGTGTATTCTAGTGCCCTCAGTCCCTTGAGTATGTTTGCAGGCCTGCCTATCTGAATAGCCGTTGCCTTGGTCTTTGGCCGTATTCCTTTTTTGTCCAGATCTTCATAGTATTCTTTTATGAGCACGGTGTCTGGCCTGCCTTTATTCCAGCGCAGATTTGACTCGTTATACAGATCATAAAGTGTGCTTGCGCCTTCAGCGTTAATTACCGCGATTCTCGGAACTTTCTTAATCCATCCCCATTCATACAGCTCCATTAGTGCCTTGCCACAACTAGAGGTGTTTCCAAGTGCTCCTCCAGGATAAACGATCCAGTCTGGCGCTTGCCAGTTTAGATACTCGATTGCTCGGTATGGGATTGTTTTTTGGCCCTCGAGTCTAAATGGGTTTACAGAGTTTACCGTGTATCCGTCTAGCTCTTTTGCATCTTTGAGTGATTTTGCAAGTGCGTCGTCAAAATTGCCCTGAACCTGAACGATTTGAGCCCCGAACTGGTATGCCTGACTGAGCTTTCCCGGCGCAATCTGCCCTGCCGGTATGTATACATCGCACTCTATGTTCTCGTTTGCCGCAAACATCGCAGCGGCTGCTGACGTGTTTCCAGTAGATGCACAGATTAATTTTCTTGCGTCGATTAGTTTTGCGTGTGTGATTGCAGTCGCCATTCCGTTGTCCTTAAACGAGCCGCTTGGGTTGTAGCCCTCCGGCTGCAGCCACAAATTGTCATGATCCATTCCGATAAAGTTTGCAACCTTTGACATCTGGTATGGTTTTGACTGCCTTCCCTCCGCGCCGTCAAGTGACACCAAGTATTTTGAGCATTCCTCGCGGCTTGCAGTGTCTATTTGGCAAAAGTTAATGAGTTCTCTAAACCGCCATACCCCACTTTCATTAAAGATACTTCCTTGCGGGTTTCTTCTGTTGTAGAATAACTCCTTTAGCTCAGGTGATGGCGTTTTTTTGTATTTTACATCAAGTAAGTGGCCATGCTCACATTCGATGTTTTTTGAGCTTATTGGATACTCCAGCCCGCAGTATGGGTCTATGCACTTTAGGTATGCGTTGCCCTTCAATCTAGATTGCATTAAGACTGCTAGTTTAAATTTGAACCGCTAAAATCTCAGGCCAAGCTTTTTGAATGGTCTTGGATTAAACAAAGAAAATGACCACATACGACGAATACCTAAGGGGGGTCCTCCAACAAATCGATGATTCGTATACCATTCTTTCAAATCTCAAGGACAAGCCAGGTGATCTGGAAATAATAAAAAGAGATCTTGCAAAAATATCCGGCCTTGCCCAAGCGCTTTCAAACAAGCTAATATCAAACAAGCAAGAATACTCTGATTATCAGCATCTTCTTTTGCCACTTAGATTCTTTTTGGAAAATCATCACTTTTTTAGGGAGCTGGACACCATGTCGTCTTTATATTCAGATGATCCAATGCGGCTCAAAAACATGCGACTGACCATACTTGATGCCCTTGACGAAAAGAATCTAATGGGACACATCAAGGCAATTCTAAGGGAGAGAACTTGAGCGACAAAAAATGCGTCATATGTGGGTGCAAGGGGCACAAGGTTTTTGGGTGCTCAAAACACTGGTCAAAAAACTGTATTTGCTACAAATCCGATTAAAGGCCCTTTATCTGGACTTTTTTGCGCCAGAGCGAACATGAAAGTTCACGCAACACTTGCATTCCTTGTCGATACACTCGCTTTCTGTATAGTGGCCACATATTCCACATTCACAATGTGTCTGCATACTAGTTATTACCTCATTGTTGCATATAACTAAAACTACACATTTTTTACTGATTTGCAGCTAAAATGCCGTCATTTCTTTGATTTTTTGACTTTCTCCGGCTTGGTTTCTTTTTTTGGCTTTGCCGATGTTTTCCCCTGAAGTTCTTCACGCATCTCTTCGGCTTTTTTATCGACGGTCTTGATTATCTCTTGTATGAATCCATCTAGGTCGTCATCAGCTACCGGGGGTTCTGCCTGTGCGGCAATGTCGTTTATGGCATTAGAGATCTCAGAGCTTACCTGCTCAAAGCTTTCCGGGTCTTCATAGGCAGCACTGTATAGTGATTTGAGGTTGTTTACTTGGTTTACGAGCTGGTCAGTAAGTGTGAGGCGATAATCAGTGCCATTTATAGAAATCTCCCTTGTATGCATGGTTTGATCTTTTTTGCATACTTTCTTATAGTTTGCGCTGGGGTTTGGTTGTTGTTTTTAATTGCGCTTAGAAAGTGATGTACTCTAGTGCGACCGCGTCTGAAATTAGCGAAAAATGTTTTGTATTGACAACATAGCCATTTTTTATGTCGTTGACCGACACCCACCTGTTTGTGGACGTGTAGTGGCTTCTTTCTTTGAGCTCTTTTTCTATTGACTCTATGTCAAACTCGCTTTCCTCGATTTGTTGCGTTTTTAGGTGTTTTATGGTGATCCGTACCTTGTTGACCTTGACCCTATCGCCGAACTTCCACTGCACTGGCGGATGCTCGTCAGAAACCTCGACTATCTTTATTTTCATCTCCTTGTCGCCAAATACGTTATGGCTCACAAGCATCCTTTCGTCTACGAACTCCTCAAAGCTCATGACTCTATTACTCTGATGCAATAATTAAACGATTATTCCAAATCATTCTTTTGGTATGCACTTTGCAGGGTCTTGATGTTTTTGCTTGTAAATGGCATGGTATAGTCACTGAGGTCGAGTTTTTGCCGTTTTCCACCAATTATGGAGTATGTTGTACCATCGTAATTGCATGCAAAGTCGGTAATGGCATTAGACTTGTCCCAGACCTTGTAGTATTCTCTAAGTTCCCTTTTTTCGTACAGGCCCAGTCCGATTCTCTTTTTTGACAGAAATTTGAAGGCAAAAACAACCTTGCGATTCCTGTACAACTCAAAGGTGTCTATCCATTTAAGGCATCGTTGTATCTGATCAAAGGGAACAACTAGCGAGTTTGTGGTGCCTGACTTTGCCTCTATGGTAAAAATTGCACTATTCTTGGTACTGACTGCAAGAATATCTGGCAAGCCGACGCTTGGAGAGCCGAGTCTGAACCCCTTCCATTCCTCAAGGGAGTTGAACCGTTTTACTAACGTGTCTTCCCAGTGGTAGCCACGCTGCCTTCTGGTTCTTGCGATTTTCTTATTGTCTTTTTTCAAAATCACTGGCTCGGATGTTTTTGCCGCCAGAACCTGTTTTAGACTCGGTTTTTTCAACGCATGATTGGTGGTTCTTGGAGTTATAGTAGACTTGGTTATTATGATATTACCTAGTTGCCTTGAAGAGCTGACTCAGGCTGCAGAAAACGCAAATTTTGGACCTCCATCATAGGCACAGCTAGATATTCTGACTTTCTGGCCGGGTTTTGGTTCTGGTCCAGCCATGGTTCCAATTATCCTGATCACACCCTCAAACTCTGCCAAGCAGAACCTCTTTCCGTCCTTTGCAGAACACTCTATGATTATTCCTGGTTCTTTGAGATCCCTTATAGAAATGCTCCCAAAACACGAGCTACAAAAATCGTTTGGCGGCCAAGTTATTTTGCCGCATGACGTACACTGGCAAACGACGAACCGCCCTTTTATCAGTTCAGACTTGAACGCACTCATGACTCTAATATCAGAACCGTTGATGACGTAGCTGCAGCAGACATGTTTTGAACGAGACCTAGTTTTGCACCTTCAACCTGCCTACAAGTAGCATTTGCTTGTAGCTGTGCTGTGATCTCGGCCACCTGGGCAATCCCCGTCGCGCCAAGGGGATGTCCAGAACCAATAATCCCGCCACGGGGGTTTATCTTCCTGCTTTCGGTATTGTATAACTCCATTACATATTTGCCGGCCTGTCCTTTTTTCACAATCCCAAGATCCTCCAGAATCATTATTTCGCATATCGTAAACGCATCATGTACTTCGGCCACATCGATTTGTTCTGGCGTGATTTTTGCCATGCCGTATGCCTGTGCAGACGCATCTATTGTGGACTCAAGCCGCGTAAGGTCGTTCTTTGTAAAACTCGCAGACGTGGTTTTTTGACCTATGCCGCGTATCCATACTGGCGAGTCGGTGAATCTTTTTGCGATCCTCTCGGAGACAAGAAGAACTGCCGCGCTCCCAGTACATGGTCTTGAGCAGTCAAGGAGCCTGAGGTCATCTGTGAGCCTTTTTGAGTTCATTATGTCGTCTACGGTGTATTCCTTGGTACTGTATGCCGCAGGATTGTTTTTTGCATTCCTGTGGTTTTTTGCGGAAACATGCGCAAGATGCTCATCGGTTGTGCCGAACTTTCTTTTATGCGCGCTCGTAAACATCGAGGCCCAAAATATTGGGTGTTTGAATTCTCCGCGAGACAGATCCCACTCTAATACCTGACCTGGGCTGTCAAACCTCTCCGCACCCACAACCAGCGCAACATCTGCAAGCCCTGACGAAATGTATGAAAATGCAGAAACTATCGAGTTGGTACCTGAATTGCACAGACTTTCTATGTTGTGAGATATCTTTGGGGTGGTGCCGGACATTTCTGAAATTACCGGCGCTAGATATTTTTTGTTATCATTTGTAGAGACCAAAACCACTTCGATGTCTTTTTGAGACAGGTTTCTTGTCTGCTCAAACAACGATTTTGCAGCAGAAAAAAGCAGCGTCTCTATTGGGGTATCGTCCACTGAGAACTTTGTAGTGCAATGTGCGGCGACTGCCACCCGGTTCAGCTTACCTCACCAAACGTTTTTGTCACCAAATCAAACGAGTCGATGACATTTCCAATCGGGTTGAACTGGATTATGGGTTGAGTCACACCGGCATCTTGGATTCGTTTTAGCTGTTTTTGACATTGCTGCGGGGTTCCGCAGATGGTGAGTGCATCTAGCATCGAGTCTGTGACAAGCTCGTGGTTTGACGCCAGCCCTGATTTTTGGTATTCGCCATATATGTCGACGGTCTCGTTTTTGAAGCCGTTTTCTGCCAAAAATCTCCTGTAAATCTCGCCAACCGATACATAAAATGCCAAGGTCTTGCGTGCGCGCTCCTTTGCGACTTCATGGTTTTCTGAAACACAGGTAATGAACTGGCAGGCGACATCAATTTTCCTTCTCTTTTGCATTTTTTCAATCGTTTCTTTCATCTCGGAAATAGGACGGAGATAAAAAATCACACCGTCTGCTATGTCCCATGTCAGCTCGATCATTTTTTTGTTTATTGCCGCAATGTAGATTGGAATTTTTTGGCGGGGAGGCTTGATCAAAAGGCTGAATCCACTTAGCGTGAAAATCTCCCCAGAATAGTCAATTTTTTTTCCAGACAGCGCAAGGCGTATTATCTCGACATATTCTTGCATTCTTCTGAGTGGTTTTTCAAATTTGTAGCCGTGCAGTCCTTGCGTTATCGGTACACTGCTGGTGCCAAGCCCGAGCACTAACCTCTGATTTGATATGGTGTCGATTGTGGCAGCGCCCATTGCAATCAGGGCTGGGCTGCGCGAATAGATGTTGATAATCGACGAGCCGATGTTTGATGATGTTTTATGCGATACCGCTGCAAGCATTGCAAAGTTTTCCATGCCCCATGTCTCTGGGATCCAAATCGTGTGTGGTTTATGTTGCAATGATTTGGCTGCACATTTTAGCAAATCATTGATGGAAAGAAGAGATCCTAGGCTATACGATATCATGCCACGCCCTTCATTGCGGCCGAGCACTCCTCGATGTCCCTATGCGAGTCAATAGAAAACCATGTCGAGTCTTTGAATCGCACGCCAATCAGTTTTCCGGCCTTTGCATACCTGCGAAATGCGGTCTCTTCAATCGCTCCACTACTTGGAAGATCACGCACGATTTTCCTATCGAGATGATAAATTCCAGCGTTCATCCAGACATCTGAAACACGTTTTTTCTCTCTAAAGTTGGTTATCATGTCTTTTTCTAAATCTACAGTGCCAAACCTAGTCCGCAGCTCTATGAGGGCAATGGAGTTTGGGCTGTGGTAGAGCCTTCTGATGTCGATATTAGTCATGACATCGCCGTTTAACACTAAAAATGACTTTCCGCGTGTCATTTTAGCGGCGTTTTTTATTGCACCGCCAGTACCGAGAGGGTTTTTTTCTATTGCGAACTTTATCTTGCTTTCAAAATTTTTCTTATGTTCAAGATAACTCTGTATCTGGTTTGCCTTGTATCCGGCGCATATGATGATGTCGTTTATGCCAAATTTTTTTAGATATTTGATTTGCCATTCTATGATTGGAACATTATTTATCGGAATTAGCGGTTTTGGTATGTAGTCGGTGATTGGCTTTAGTCTTGTTCCGGCACCACCTGCTAAGATTATGGCTTCCACGGTTTTTTGACAGGATTTGTACTTTAAAATCTATGGAACTCAGAACAAGTCCACAGTTACAAGGCCAAAATAATACCCAACAAGTGTCAGCGCAATACTCCACACACACGAGCCACAAAATGTGTAGGTGAGAAACTTGACAGGCTTCATGCCTAGCAGTCCTGCAGGAATCGAAATCATCTCTCGGAGAACTGGCACCATTCTCCCAAAAAACACCGCCTTGTCGCCGTGTTTTTCAAACCATTTTTCTATTTTTGCAAGCTTTTCGTCTGAGATCCTCGCATATCTCAAATATCGCAAAAGGGCAACCCTTCCAAGCTTTATCGATATGACGTAGATCACAGTGGAGCCAAGGGTGGCACCAGCACCTCCGGCCAGCCCAAGACCTATTACCTCTGCCAGGCTCATGTTGTTTTGCGAGGCTGCATATCCGGCTATTGGGAAAACAGCCATGGTTGGAATCGGCGGAAACACTGTCTCAATTAGAGCCGCGGCAAATACGCCGACATACAGATATTCCGATACCAAAGAGCTTACCCACTGGATAAACGTCTGGATTTCTAGCAATTTTGCTCTGTGAGATAGTAGTGTAGTTCGGTGTAGCACTCTGCGCAGTATTCTTGATCATTTGTATGGATGCAATCGTATGTCTCGTTCGTTTCCTTGCTGCATTTTGCGCATGCGTTCATTTTGAATTTTTAAACTTTATTGCGCCCAGTACAATGTGGAGTGCGCCTATGCCAAGCAAAGGACCGGCCCCTGTGATTGGATTACGCCCCCCTGCTTGGCCAGATGGTATGTTTGTAAGAAATACTGCCCCGCCGACAATTACCATGACTCCTGTCACAAATAACATTATGGCAAGAGTTTTTGATGGTTGGCTGCGTGATATGAAAAATCCAATAATTGGTAATGCCATTGCCGTTCCGCCCAAAGATATCCCACGGGTCTGATCATCAAAGGGCAAAAACCCCTGATCAGAGGCCTTGTCCACCGCTACATCTGCGCCATACAATGCAAGCAGCCCTATCGCAATGCCAGTAATGATTATAGCTGCCTTTAATGCCATCGCTCGACTTCACATTCATTAACTAATAAATCGTACTGGTTACGACTATTCCACAGAAACGTACGGCGCAGATATGGTAAATGTGGTTATACATTTAAAAGTAATTTTATCATATCCAGAATGATTCAACGTGTCGATCGACGTGTCGCGTGAGGTTGTCATTGATGATGAGAAAAAGCAAAAGGCACTCGAAGTGTTTTCAGACAATTATACTCGAACGATACTTAGCACAATGATGGATAGGCCAAAGTCTGTGTTGCAGATCTCAGCTGAGACAAAGATCCCGCCTACGACGGTATATCGCAAAATTCGGCAGTTGCTGGAAAACAACTTGGTTCGAACCTCGGGCAAGATAGCAGAGAATGGAAAAAAGAACTTTTTGTACAAGAGCAAGATAAAGTCGTTTCATGTCATGTTTACAAAAGACCGGTTCGCAATACTGGTAAATGCAAGCGGTACCTGTAAATTCTGCCTCCAATCTCACGTCTGAGTCGGTCTTGACCAAAACACGGTTTTTGGAATCATGTGTCAAAAAATCGAAAACAATCCAAGCATGATGTCGCCATAGGCAAGCTGCAGGACAAACCCTGCAGCGATGAATAATAGGTATGGGATTCCCGGCGTAATCCACGTATCTGTTTTGTCGCAAAAAGAGGCATATTCTGCATGCTGCAGCGAAAGGTTGAATTTTTTTTGTTCACCGACTTTGTGCTCTATTGAAAAGCCGAACTTTGGATTTGCTGCTCTGTATCCTATAAACATCGCAAAGATCTTTCTGCTGCGCGTTTCGTCAAATCCCTCAAAGATGTCTTTTTTTGCAGTCAGCAAAAACAGATTCCTTACTACATTCACAAGCATTGGAATGATTGATACCAAAACGGCGTTGGTAAGTACGGTGAATGGTGAAACCAGTCCTCCAGAAAGTGTCGCGGCCGGCGCCAGTGCGGCTATGACTATGAGTGCGAAGGCATCTGCACCCCCAAAAAGTCCAAAGCGCCATATTATGATGGCCACCGGTGCGACAATTAACGATATTCCCACAGAATACAGTTCTTTTTCGATGTTTCCGCTAAGCGGTATTATGACTGCAGCTACTGCCCCGAAGACTATCCAGACTATGTCGTGTATCTCGCGTTTTTTAATGTCGGATGCACCTGCGATTACAAGCATCCCAAGGGCCAGAACAATTCTGATCCCATCAAGCGAGGTAATTTCAAACATGTGCTCTTTTTTCTTGTTGCATTTTGAATTTATTTAATGTGCTGTTCGTATTTTTTGCATACTCTAGAAAAGTTACTTTGTTACCTTCTTTATCGGTTCGGCAGGCTTGGCACTTTTCCAGATGTGCTCGCAAAGGCTGTACATGTTGTTTACCATTTCGATTGAGTTGCTATCCAAAACCGAGTCGTTGTCGTCGTTCATATACATCGTTTCATTAATCCCACCTGACATTATCAGGTGTTTTCCTTCCTCTACTATCATCCTGCTTTTTGAGGGAAGCTTGCCTACCCTGACGTCTGAGGCACCAAGCTTGTTGATTATTTCAAGTGATTTTGGATCTTCACTGTCGGTTACGAGCCTGACTTTGCCGCCTCCAGCCTTGCAGATTTTTATCTTTTCTGGGATGGAAGTATGGTACATTCTTAGAAGATCCTTTTCTGTTGTTACGATGTATACTGTAGAGTCGGATTCCTGCAGGAGCTTGCCAATCCTAGTGTAAATGTTGTGCCTTCCCTGAATGACAGAAACGGTGGTGGACTCAACTGGCTTTTGCTCACGGGTGATCCCATTTAGATCCTCAGAAAGCTTGCTGGCAAGCTTTTGCATGGTGATGAATTCATTTTCCTTTCTTTGTATGATGTTTGCGAGCGCTTCTTTTGGCTCCACCGGCTTGCAGATGACTGGATTGCTAAGTGTAGTCGTTATCAGTCCCATGCTTCGTAGCTTTTCTAGTGAGCGGTAGGCCTTGCTCCGCTCTATTTCTAATTTCGCTGCGAGGTTTCCTACGGAGAGCGGGCCAATCTGCAACAAACCAATGTATATTTTAGAATCAATCTCTTCCAAGTCAAAATGCCCAAGCATGGTGATCAGTTCGTCTTTGTCCAACAATGGGTAACTTTCTTCGTAAATCTAGTATATTAGCGTGTATAGTTTGAAAGACCTTCTTGTCTATTTTTTATGCTCGGTGTGATCAGGCAGGCAAAAGTTTGATTTGGTCTTTTATGGACTCGAGGTATTCTAGCAAGCCGCTTACTCCAAGGGTGTTGTCTTCATCTACCAGATTAAAGTGTCCCATCTTTCTTTGCGGTTTTGATTCTGATTTGCCGTACATCTTAAGGTATAGATTTTGGATTTTAATGTCTGGAATTTTATACTTGCCGGTAAATTCGTCAGGCCCCAAGATGTTGTACATTATTGTCGGGTGCAGCAAGGTCGTATCGCCGAGCTCAAGGCCCAGTATTGCACGTAAATGTTGCTCAAATTGTGACGTCTTACTTGACTGCAGCGTGTGGTGTCCGGAATTGTGAACTCGCGGTGCAATTTCGTTTATCAGAATTTTGTCGTCAGGCGTAACAAACATTTCAATTCCAAACACGCCTGCACCATGAAGTACTTGCATGGTTTGGCGCGCTATGTCGTCTGCTTGTTTTACAATGTTTGAAGACACTCTGGCGGGCGCAATAGTCATTTTCAAAATATTTCGTTCGTGTATGTTCTCTACTATGGGGTAGGTAGCTATCTGTCCCTTTGTGTTTCTTGCAGCTATTACAGATACCTCCATTTTGAAATCGACAAACTTTTCAAGCATTAGTGATCTCCCTGCGAAAAACTCAAATGATTTTTTCAGATACTTTTCGGATTTTATTACAAAATTTCCTCTACCATCATATGCGTCCTTTCTGGCTTTTAGAAGAGATGGATATCCAAATTTTTTTATTTTTTGTTCCAAGTCAGCAACCGACTCTATTTGCACAAAATCTGTAACCGGTATGCCATTTTGAGAAAGAAACGATTTTTGCAAAAACTTGTCTTGAATTATTCGAAGCGTCTCCGGGGATGGGTTGATGGTAGTCATGGATTCCACCTCCTTTAAGACGCCGCCGTCTCCGGACTCTATTTCATATGTCAAAATGTCTACCTTTGAGGCGAGCTCCAAAATTGCCTCTTTGTCCTTAAAATCGGCTATGATCTGCTTTGCGCCTGCCTGTGCGGCAGAACAGTTTCTGGTAGGATCAAGGACTATTATGTCGGATATGTGCTGGGGCATCTTTTTTGCTGCCTCGGTGAGCATCATTCCAAGCTGCCCACCCCCAATTATGCCTAGGACTTGCTTCAACATCACATCAGACAAATCTTGGATTAAAAATAGTATCTGATCCAGATATTGTTAAAAGTATCATCATCTTTTCAAGAATCGTGATTCCAAAAAAACCGTTGGTAGGCATAATCATGGGCTCTAGCTCAGACAGCAAGATAATGCACGGTGCCGCAAAAATATTGGATGATTTTGGAATATCTCATGAGGATCAAATCGTGTCGGCGCACAGGACGCCTACTAGACTACACGAATATGCGCAACATGCAGAAAAAAACACATTCAAGGTAATAATTGCCGGCGCCGGTGGCTCTGCACACTTGCCAGGTATGATTGCGTCGCATACAATAATTCCGGTGATTGGCGTCCCAATAATGGTGTATAACGACAAATCCGAGAAGAAATCAACAAACTTCAAGTTTTCCGCGTTTGGTGGGATGGATTCACTGCTCTCGATAGTTGAGATGCCAAACGGCTCGCCTGTGGCCACAGTCGGAGTCAACAAGGCAGCAAACGCAGGCCTTTATGCAGTAAAAATACTGGCAAACGAGTTTCCAGAGCTGAAATCGAAACTAAAAAAGTTCAAGGAAAAACAACACGCTTCTGTTCTGTCCGAGTCAGATGAGCTCAAAAAGACAGGGCTTGTAAAATTCGTGCAAAAAAAATTCAAGTAACCTTAGGCCAGCAGCTTAAACTGGATGTTTTTTGCTTTTAAGTGCGCAATCAGCCTTTGTGCGTGTTCTCTTCCCTCAGTTTCTAAGCTCAGCGTGACGCCTGCTGTTCCAGCATCGATGTTTGAGCTCAGTCGGTCATGGACCACTTCAACGATGTTTACACTGAGCGCGGCAATCTCGTCGACTACCTCCTTTAGCGCTCCTGGCTTGTCCTTTAGGAGAATGAATATCTTTACCATCCGGCTCATTGCGGCAAGGCCTTTTGAGACAATTTGGCCTAGCAGATACATGTCGACGTTTCCCCCGCCTAGGATTGGCACTACTTTTTTGTTTGGTGCAGGCTTTGTGGAAAGCAAGTAAGCCAAAGCCACTGCGCCAGCAGGCTCGACTACCATCTTTGCCCGCTCCATCAAAAGAAACATCGTCTTGACTAGCTGTGTGTCGTCCACTAGAACTATATCGTCGATTAGCTCGCTGATTATCTTAAACGTGTTCTTGCCAGGCGTCTTTACCGCAATGCCGTCTGCAATAGTGCGGTTTCCCTTGACCGCTTGAAGTCTTCCTGCCTTGAGCGAATTTTTCATTGCAGGAAATGCCTTTGACTCTACGCCGATTACTTTGATCTTTGGATTTGTCTTTTTTACTGCTACTAGGATTCCGGCCGCAAGTCCACCGCCGCCAATTGGAACATAAATCTCATCTACACTTGGGAGGTCTTCTAGAATCTCAAGGCCTATTGCGCCATTTGCTGCAATTATTTTGGGATCATCGAACGCATGGATTATCTTTGCTCCTGTTTTTTTTGAAATTGCTTGTGCTTTTGCCCACGACTCGTCATAGTTTATACCTTCGAGCAGGACTCTGGCCCCATACCCTCTTGTTGCGGCAACCTTTGCAGGCGATGCAGTAAGGGGCATTACGATCGTACATGGGATTTTTTCAAGCTTTGATGCATATGCTACCCCCTGTCCGTGATTTCCTGCAGATGCTGCGATGACTCCGTGTTTTTTTTCTTCAGGGCTCAGCGATTTTATTTTCGCATATGCCCCTCTGAGCTTAAAGGAACCGGTTTTTTGTTGAAACTCTGCCTTCAAGTAGACCTTGGAGCCTGACATTCTGCTAAATGTCTCTGAATAGTATAGTGGTGTCTTGCGAATTATGTTGCTGTATGACTTTCTGATCTGTACAATTTCGTCATAGGTAGGAACCATTAGAATTGATCGCAACTATCTTGCTATATTTAATTTCTTATTGTTCTGCGAAACTAATCTGCCATACTTGTATGACACATAATCTAGTGAATTGGGCACGAATTTGTGCATATATTTTAAATAGGTTAGCGCTGATCGAACATAAGTCAAAGGATCTCTCCCCTGAACTATATTATAGTTCATTGATCCTTTGACTGTTAATTATTACAGTATGTTATCCATGTTGGATATAAGAATTTCTTAACTCTGAAATACCTGGATTATCTTGTCGAGTGATTTCACGATCTCTTCTTTTGTTTGTGCCGTGATTCTTTTTGGATCAAAGATTGCGTGCCGTGACTTGTTTTTTAAAAAATCGAGATCAAATGTGGAGACGCACCCCTCTTCGCCGCCAACCAGCCTAGATTCGTCAATCAATACAGATGTGGTTTGATATGTCTCAAGCAGCAGGTTGTCCAGCTCCTTGAAGAGCTCCTTTTTTCTTTGATCTTTTGCCTTAAAGTCAAAATCTGTCTTTTTGTTCATTTCATCTGCCAGATTCTCGCGTAGTTTGTCATTCTCAAACAACACCTCAAAGAGTCCCTGCTCGTCTAGATTTGTGTATCCCATAGCTTCGAGTTTTTCTTTTATCAGGCCGTCTGTCAAGCTAGCAATCTCTTTTTCTTTGTCAATGGTGTTGTCCATTAGTTCCGCCAGCTCTTTTTGGATCTTTTGCACTTTGATGTCTGGCTTGTAGTACAACAAGGCGTGATACTGCAACGACAAATGCCATAAAAGAACATACTTGCCTACCGGACACTCTAATTTTACAAAAATTCGTCTAAGATCCTCATCTGTAGTCGTGAATATCCCCTCGGTCTTCCATTCCGGGAGGCTGTTGACTATCCTGCTGTAAAAGTCATGTACTGCCTTTGGATCGAAGGTGGTCTGGTCAGTAATTGTGGTGTCCCCAAGCATCACCTTGACCGGTTTTGGCCTTACTAGTTCTTCGATATTTTTTTGATATAACTTGCCGATTCTATCCGATTTTTCTGCCAGTACTATGAAAAACTCATCAAGTGATTTTATGCCTAGGCGCACAAGGGTTTGTTGGATTTGAGCCTAAAAATTCTAATGTTTTGTACCCATATCTTAAATATAAAAACGCCCTAACTACCATGAATGTCGCTTCACAAGATATTTTGCACTAACTGTAATATCGAAATAGTCCAGTATTATGAAGATGCTTATAAAGGAAAAAGGGCAAAGTGCCCATCCTGCAAGACTAGCTTCCCCCTGGAATAATCAAAAAAAGGATGTTCTTGAAAAATGAGCACAACAGATAGCGAGCCAAAAGCAGGCGGGGCGAGCCCTAAAAAGGCATCAGACAAATCGCGTCCACTAAAGAAGCCAAAAAAAGACTACGACATAATCGACATGATGTTAAGCAAGCCTTCGAAACGTGTAGTGGACTCTGAAACCCTGATCAAAGAAACGCAGAACCGGGTATGGCATGCTCTCAAGAGCGGATACGAGTATTCTCCAGTGGAAGACGAGTCCGACGCATTTTTGAGAAAACATGTTTTTTCTAGAATGAAGATGGTCGTAATATATGTAGATCTTGTTGGCTCCACTCACATAACACTCGAGCTCCCAGAAGACAAAGTGGCCATAATTATCACCTGTTTTGCCCAAGAGATGGCATCGACTATTCGGCACCATAATGGCTATGTTCTAAAGTTCGTCGGGGATGCGGTGATCGGATACTTTGTAGCAGAGGAAAACCAGCTCCAGCCGGCGGATGATGCAGTTCTTTGCGCAAAATCAATGATTTCCGTAATCCAAAAGGGGATAAACCCGATCTTGAACCAGTATGATTATCCGGATCTTGCAATCAAAATTGGAATCGATTACGGAGAAAACATGATAGTTAGATATGGAGCCGATGCAAAAAAATCACACGTCGACATTTTGGGGCCGGTAATGAACATAGCATCAAAAATTCAGGGCATGGCAAAGCCAAACCAGATCCTAATAGGCGATGACGTATACAACAGAATCCATCCGTCAATCCAGTCATCGTTTGAGAAAGTGGTCTGGAAGAACAATGAATGGAAATACCATCGGGACTCTGGCGAATTATATCCGGTTTACAAATATGTGGATTAGACTGTAAACCTGTCGGGGCACTCTACGTGCTCGTAGTGATGATCTGTGAACTTTTCCCTGACAACATAGATGACAATTTTATGGAGCTCACCTATGCCAATGTCTTTTTTGCACTTGATGCAGTGCTTCAAGTCGACTCCCATCCTGATCTGGATGGCGATCGCTGATCGCTATAAGGATCTGCGATCAGCTCAATTTGATAAAAAATGACTTGGGCTTCACATGGTAGTATATTTTACGCCTAATGCCAAGGCAAAAATACCCTATCAAACTATCAATACCTGTGGACCCAACAGAAATCAAGACATTCATGGAGATGCACGGGTATCCACTTGGATTTAGCCTAAGCCCATTTGCCACCATGAGGTATCCTCCGGCAATCGGCAGCAGATTTGTCAGCAATCCCACAAAGCTAAAAGAGAGGATGATCAGATACGACGCAATGTTTTCTGGCAAGTTGCATGATTTCCACAAGATGTATCTTCAGCACGCATCAGGACTGCTAGACATGAGCTCTAGTGGATTTCTGCACGGACATCCAATTAATGTCACAACAAACGACTCTACTGCCAAAGAAGAAAACGACAAGCTACGAAAAGAAAACGCCGATCTTAGAAAAAGAATAGAGCAGATGAAAAGCAAGAAGCAAATCTAGCCTCTGCGAAAAATCACAAACTCTTTTAACTTTTGATATTCATTACCATTTGTTGAGCAAAACACCTGCACAGCAATGGGAAGAATCAATCCTCAAATACCGAAAAAGCTGTCAAAGAATACTTGGGATCTCAAAGACAATTCGATATGCCGGGGTAATTAACAAATATGGGAGGACATTGACAGGAGTCATCAGGCCTGGAATCAGGCCGATTTTAAGGCAAGAAGATGCAAAAAACGAGTTTTTTTTGATATCTAATTTGATCACACTGCGCAGCTCGCAAGCAAAGGTACTTGGTGGGTTTGAGCATGCCACACTGGTACATAAAAAAGCAACGATTGTCTGCATTCCTGCAAACAAAGTCATCTATTATGTATCAATCAATCCAAACACAAATTCAATCGACGACACAATAATGAAGATAAAAAAAATAATCTAGGCAGGGGCAAATCCGTGATAGCCCTTTGACTGCTGCTCAGAATCGGCAAATTTAGGCTCAAATAATGATACCATGTACCCGTCAGGGTCCAAAATTATTGCATTTTTACCAGCTTCTCTGTCGACAATGTCTCGATGTATTTTGACTCCCTTGGACTTGAGTTCATCGAGTGCTGACTTGACGTCGCCTACCAAAAAACCAATCACGATTCCGCCCTCCATGTTGTTTGAAGCGTGGTCGGATGTAATGGCTGCCGGGTGCAAACTCAGCAGTGCTCCCGTCTGCCCAAGGTCTACCCATGTTCTGCGCTGATTTTTGATTGGAAGCCCCAATATATTGTGGTAAAATTCTGTGGATCTGTCTAGGTCTTTTACTGCTAAAATTACATTTCCTACCCGCTTTATATTCACAAATTGATTATGAGGTACGCTGTTAAATGCTTTATTGTATTTCGATCATAGTCTCGGTTCGCTCAACGCCGGGAATCATCTGGATTTTTGTTGTAATTTCTCTTATCTCTGAGAGGTCGCTGACCTTTACGAACGCTACTGCGTCGAATTGGCCGCTTACTGGAAATGAGTTATACACAAAATCCAGTTTACCGAGCTTTGCGGCTATCAAGCGCTTTGGCGATTTCACTAGTATTACTGCCTTTACCATCCCATGTTTACCTCCGCCTCAATCAAGGTTTCAGTGCTAACTATCTCCTTGATTTTTTTAAAATCAATTACTATGTTATTTATTTCGTCAAACGAGCCTTGCAGCAAAACACAGATATCTGCACGCCCTGTGACTGGAAGTATCTCCTTGAGCAGCTTGCGCTTTTTCTTTAGCGACTCAATCGCCTTATTTGTTTTTCCAGGCTTGATTGTGATGAGACATAGCGCCCGCATGCATAGTATAGAATGTTTTTACGAATAAAGATATAGCTAGTCATCAACTTCTTGGGATCTTGCTTCTTCTAGGTATGCCTTTCTTGCCTCGAGCTCTGCTTCCTTATCCTCTTCAATTTTTTCATCGATTATCACCAAACCATCGTCTGCTACGAAGCTGTCTTTGTTCTTCTTACCTTTCGATTTTTTTGTTTTTGCTGATTTTCCAGCTTTTTCCTTTTTTTGAGTAGTCTTAGGTTTTTCTTTTTTTGTCTTTGTTTCTTTTTTTGCCAAGATGACTTTCTCATGAGGCTATCTTCGTGTATTAAAACATTACTTACATTCTGCTCTGACAAATAAAAAATGTGCCAAGGGTGGGACTTGAATCCACGACAGCTCGGTCTTCAGCCGAGTGCTCTCCCAGGCTGAGCTACCTTGGCTCGGTTTTTTTCTAAAGTGAGCAATTAAAGTGTCTTTTGGTGATACGAATAGTCGTTTTTGTGCTAGTTGTGATTTTTTTTGCCACTAAAGATCCACATTGTAAGGCAAGGGCGTCGATCATATCATGGCTTCCAAACTATGTCTGGCGTTCCAGATCTTTTGTTTATTGTTCGCGCAAGCGTAAAGAGAAGATCCGATAGTCGATTTAGGTATATTTGGCAGAGGGCGTTGATCTTCTCGCGGTTTGCAAGTGCGATTACCTGAGTTTCGGCGCGTCTTGTCACTGTTCTTGATAGGTGCAAATACGACGCAGTTTTATGTCCACCGGGAAGTATGAAATTTGAAAGTGGTTTGAGCTCTTCGTCGAATTTATCAATGCTTGACTCGAGACTTTCTATCATTGATTCGGTTACTCGGTTTTTCTTGTTCTCAAGATTCGGATCTGAAAGGTCTGAGCCTGCCACAAACAATTCGTTTTGAATCCGCGTCAACAAACTTTTGATATCGTCGTCGAGGTCGTCTGAGAGCACTATTCCTAGGCATGAATTTATTTCATCGATTGTACCATATGCAATAATTCTAAAATCGGATTTTGAAATGCGTTTCCCACCTTGGAGTCCAGTAGTTCCGTCATCTCCAGTTTTGGTGTAAATCTTCAATTATCAGGATACGGAAAACCAGATTATTATCTTGATCGACATGTTCTGCTATGGCAAAACCCTTCGATTGACTTAATAGATTCAACAAATCTAGCTAGTTTATGTCAGAGAAAGTTAACTGTCCGTACTGTCAATCGGAGTTTGAAACAAAAGATGATCTTTCAAAACACATAGATCGGGTTCACCATGGATCAGGTTTACTTGAAGGGGACACACGAAAGTTCTGACCCAGCTGAATTTTTCCAGACCGTTCTAAAGTTGAAAACCATTCATCGCCAGGGGTGGAAAAACAAGATCGGAATGAAAAACCCAGAATCCGTAGCTGATCATTGTTATTCCACGACAGTAATGGCAATGGTAGTATCTGATTTAAAAAAACTCGACACCGAAAAAATCATCAAAATGTCGTTGCTGCACGATCTAGCAGAGACTATTACCGGAGATCTTGTGCCGGGTCAGAAATCAAAATCCGAAAAGGAAAAACTCGAAAATGTTGCAATGAAAACCATTTTGGGAAACCTTGCCAAATCACAAAAGTCGCAATACTGGAAGATTTGGCAAGAATATCAAAGAAACTCGTCAAAAGAAGCGCGGTTACTGCATCAGATAGACAAGCTCGAAATGGCAATCCAAGCAAGTGAGTACAAAAAGGCTGGCTTTACGAAAAGACAACTCGCACCATTTCTGAAGTCTGCTAAAACCGCAACGACTGACCCGTATCTAAGAAAAATATTATCAGAATTCCTGTAAGACTTACAAATAGCAAAGATTAGGTGTATTTAGATGTCAAAGCAGGACAAAGACGAGTTGATTCGAGCCCAAAACGAGATTATCGGCATATTGTTTGAGGTAATCAAAAGGCTACAAGCAAACAACACCCTTGATGAAGAATATTTCCAGATTTTGTCTGATGCAAACCGCAGCGCTGACAAAAAACGCCTAGATGAGATCCTAGAGGAGCGCCAAGAAAACAGCAAGACCGTGGCAAGACTGCTGGTAAAGCTACAGATCTAATCGCATCCACATCCGTCGTCATTAGAGAGTATTTTGAATTTTTTTGGGTTCTGTTCGAATCTTGACTGAACATAGTGAGACATGTTTGTTATTCGGATTATTGTCTGCTTGTGAGCCAGGCCCGACTCATTTTCAAACCACGACTCTATCTCATCTACATCATATTTGTTTCCGCCTGAGAGTATTTTGTAAAAGACCTGTTTTATCATCTCAGTGTCGTCGTCTGAAAGGTATTCCTTGCCGGCAATTTGCCTAGCTATCTCGTTTAGACTGGTTATGACATTATCTGATAGGGGCAACAGATGCAATCTTATAAAAACACAATATAACAATATTGTCAGCAGCGTATCGGAATTGTTTCTTTTGTTACATTTTAATAATAAAATGTTAAAACTAAGACGATGCAATACTTCCAGGCACTAAAGGTCGGACAAAAACGCGTCCAGGCATCGCGCGAATATCTGAATAAGCTGACCAACAACAAGGCAATGCCGGCACTGGCTCTGCGCGACACAAAATCTGATGTCTGGGAACCAGTAGGGGAAGAAAACTTTTACGCAATAGTGGATGAATCAAGCGGATTTGTCTTGACAGACACCAGCGGCTATATCGTATCGTTGTGCGACAAGGACGGGTTTTCAAAGGCGATAGTGCAGGGAGTATCTAAGGAGATGCGTGACCAGCTGCTTACGTCCTTTGAAAAAGATGGGATACATCAATTCAAGGGCAAGGTAATTTTGCCGGTCTAGTCAAAGAAGGATCTAGGCGTGTCAATTATTGTATATTGAATATCTTTTAAATTGTCATACTAGGATATGCTAGGAATGACCAAGTTCTCATCCGAAGTCGAAGTAAAAGGCCACTTAATTGACTCTATGATTCTTACCAAAATCTTTGATGTCATAATGGATCTAGGGGGAGAGTTTGAGGTCATTACGATGCAGGTTGGAAAAAAGAAAAAGGATCTAAGCTATGCAAAACTGCACATTCAGGGAAAAAACGAGACACACCTTAACAAAATATTGGAGCAAGTTTATCGTATAGGTGCCACCCCGACAATAAGTAAGGAGGCGGTTTTAAGGGCTGCGCCAAAGGACATGGTGATGCCCGATGACTTTTACAGTACCACTAACAACACCACGCAGATTTTGTTGCGCGGGAAATGGATTACAGTTGAAAATATGATGATGGACAAATGTATTGTAGTAAAGGCAGGAAAAGCAAGATGTGTTCCAATACGTGACGTTAAAAAAGGAGATTTGATAGTAGTCGGTGAATCTGGGATAAAGGTCACGCCTCCGGAGAGGCCGCGAGAGGGCTCTAACGTCTTTGAGTTCATGGGCAGCAGCAGCTCAAGTGAGAGGCCGACCCAGCACATTGCAAAAAAAGTAGCTGAAGACATTTACGTGACAAAAAAGAAAAAAGGCAAGATCATAATAGTGGGTGGCCCTGCAATAGTACACACCGGGGCCGCAGATTCTGTTGCGGAACTGATAAGGCTTGGCTACATCGACGGCGTTTTGGCAGGAAATGCGCTTGCGGTGCACGACATTGAATACGCTACACTTGGAACCTCGCTTGGAATGAACGTACACGACGGCTCGCTTGCCGTAAAGGGGCACAGAAATCACATGGACACCATCAATGCCGTCTTCAAAGCAGGCTCGATTGCAAATATGGTAAGAGCTGGGAAACTCAAAAGAGGGATAATGTACGAATGTGTGAAAAGAAAAGTTCCTTTTGTTCTTGCTGGCTCTATCCGCGATGATGGTCCACTACCAGATGTGATAACAGATACTGCGGAGGCTCAGAGGAAATACAAGGAGCTTCTCAAGGACGCAAAAATGGTAATAATGGTCTCAACCATGCTGCACTCAATTGCTACTGGAAACATGATCCCGGCAAATGTAAAAGTAATTGTGGTGGACATTAGCCAGCCGACAGTCACAAAGCTTATGGACCGGGGCACATGGCAAGCGTTGGGAATTGTTACAGATGTTGGCGCGTTTTTGCCACTTGTTGCACAGGAAATAAAGAAGCTAAGACACTGAAAGCAAGAATATATCCTACAACTGCAGTTTTATGAAATATCGATTCCGAGTCTTCTTGCGCGTGAAATCACCGCCTTTCCATCGTCTTCGGTGATTCCGGCCTCTGCGAATTTGCTAGTCCACAAAGCCTTGCGGCCGCGCGTATTTTCAAGGTAATACTCACATAGTATCGGTGTAATGTCGTGCGTTATGACGTGTCTTATCTCGCCTTCTTTTAGTGTCAAGAGGTAGCCAAATTCGGGCATTTTTGAGATTATGCGCACGATTTCGGCTTCATCCACATCGATTTTCGAAAAATCACTCATGAGATTTTTTCTTTGAAAATCCTAAGGGTTATGACAGGATCGGCCTTGCCTTTTGTCTTTTGCATCACTTTTCCGACGAGATAGTTTATTGTCTGGGGGTTTTCCCTTGCCTGCTGTACTGCGGCGGCTTCTTCTTTTATTACCTCGTCAATGACTTTGCCAAGCTCTGATTCGTCTGATATTTTCCCAAGGCCTGTCTGAGAAACGATTTCTGAGACTGTCTTGCCAGTCTTTACGATTTCCTGCAAGGCGTTTTTTGCCGAAGCGCGCGTTACTTTGCCAGAACTTATGAGCTCAACTAGGTCAGAAAGGTGCTTAGGTGTAAGTTTTGACTGTTCTTTTTTTTCTCGCGTATCGACTAACCCCATCAAATCAGTTGTGATCATGTTAGCGATTTCTTTTGCGTTTGATTTGGTATGTGCCGTCTCAAACAAATCCGAGTAATACTTGTCAGATGACAGAACGTCGGCCACCTGTGCAGGCATGCCATGGTCTTTTATGTATCGCTCCCTTTTTGAGCTGATACTTTCTGGCATGTTCTTTTTCCATTTTTCAATTGAATGCGAGTCAAGAACCACCCAAGGTATGTCGCCTTCGAGTATGTATCTATAGTCCTCGTCTTCTTCTTTTGATCTTGAGGAAATTGTGATTTTTCGCCTGTCGTCCCAGTGCCTTGTCTCCTGAGAGATGGAAATGCCTCTTGATTTGAGGCTCTCCTGCCGTGTGATCTCAAAGTGTATTGCTTTTTCTAGGTCATAAAACGAGCCAATGTTTTTTATTTCGACTCTTGGGCCGTCGCTGACGGAGACGTTTGCGTCTGCACGCATGGCACCCTCAAGGGTAGGGTCAGAAACACCAAGGTTCTCAAGCAGATCCGCCAAGATATTCAGAAACAGCCTTACCTGTCGCGGGTTCTCAAAATCTGGCTCGGTCACTATTTCTACTAGGGGCGTGCCTGCTCGGTTGTAATCTACAAGTGTGATCTGTGTGCGCTCCGATGCACCCTCATAGATTAGCCTGCCGGGGTCTTCTTCGAGTTGGATTCTGCGTATTCCGATGTCTTTTCCCTCTATTGAGATCTTGCCCCTTTCCCCTATACTAGTAGGGCCGTAGAGATTAAGCTGGGTTATTTGGAAGTTTTTTGGCAAATCTGGATAAAAATAGTTTTTTCTGAAAAATCCGATTTTTTTGGGAATTTGGCAATTTAACGCAAGTGCGATTGTAGTTGCCTTTTCGACTGCTTTTTGATTCAGTCTCGGCAGGGTTCCTGGCAGGCCCATACAAACAGGACAGATGTTTGTGTTTGGCTCGAACTCCCTATAGTTTGCCTTGCATGGGCAAAATAATTTGCTTTCAAGCCTTGTCAGCTGACAGTGTATTTCTAGACCTATCAAAGTGGAGCTCCTCGTAGTTTTGTCATACTTTGTAACGCATATGCTGCCTGTAACAGCCGCGCGTCTTGCAGCATGTCTGCATGAATCTGAATTCCTATCGGAAGTCCGTTATGAATCTCAAATGGAACGGAGATTGCAGGAATGCCGGTGAGATTGGCAGTAATGGTGTTAATGTCTGCAAGATACATTGCAAGGGGATCGTTTATTTTTTCCCCTAACTTGAATGGCAAAATCGGGACTGTAGGGGAGATAAGAAAGTCAAATTTCTTAAATGCCGACGAGATCTCTTTTTTCAGCTTGCTCTTTACCTTGAGTGCCTTGAGGAGATATTTTCCGGCAAACCCTGCAGACGGAACAAACCCACCAAGGATCATCCTTCTTGTTACCTCTGGGCCAAAGTTTCTTCTTGCTTTTGAAATGTATGACTTGAACTCGTAACCTTCCAAATCAAGCTCGTATCCGTATCTTAGATTGTCGTATCTTGAGAGGTTGCTTCCAGCCTCTGCGGTGGTCAGCACATAATATGTCGCAACGGTGAATTTGACCAGATCAAGCGACATTTCCTCGATTTTTGCACCTAGGCTTTCAAACGATGATACGGCCTTCCAAAATGCATTTTCGACATTTTTGTCCAGTCCTTGACCCTTACTCATTTCCGAGATTATTCCAATTTTCTTGCCCTTTATTCCTGCATCAATTCCACTCAGATAGTCCTGGTTTTTGTTATCGATAGTTGTGTTGTCGTTTGAATCCATGCCAGCTATGTGGTTTAAGACAAGGGCCACGTCTTCTACGCGCCTCCCCATCGGACCTATCTGCTCTATGCTGTTTGAGTATGACACAAGACCATATCTTGAGACAAGGCCGTATGTGGGTTTGAGCCCAACTATGGAGCAAAAGCTAGCAGGGTTTCTGACGGAGCCTCCTGTGTCCGAACCAAGTGAAGCAACACACTCCAGAGCACTGACGGAAACTGCGCTGCCACCCGACGAGCCGCCCGGAACATAGTCTGGGTTCCACGGATTCCTGCTCGGACCAAATGCGGAAAACTCGGTCGTAGCCCCCATCGCAAACTCGTCAAGGTTTGTCTTTCCAATAAATATGGCGTCTTGTGATTTTAGCTTTGATACCACGGTTGCGTCGTATGGCGCGACAAAATCCTGAAGCATCTTTGATGCGCATGTCGTCTTTCTGTCTTTGATGCAAATGTTGTCCTTGATCGAAATCGGCATCCCATAAAACGCGCCAACCTTTTCTTTTGCCTTTATTTTTTTGTCGATTTGTCTTGCACGATCCAGTGAAGTATCATCAACTGACAGATATGCGTGGAGTCTTGAGTCGTGCTTTGATATCTGCTCAAGTGTCTTTGCTGTGAACTCTTCTACTGTCGTGTCTCCGTTTTTTACGCTGCTAATGTATTCTGTGGCAGAAACTGCTAGGTTCAATTTAGCTCATCTTTGGCGCTCTGACAAAGCTTCCTTTGTATGATTTTAGATTGGAAATCAGTTTTGACTCAAATGGGATGTACTTGTCGTCCCTGAGATCACTTATGGAGACTTCGTGCAACGGTATATCTTCTGACTCTACGTCTGCCTTGTCAAGACTGTCAAAATAATTAAGAATTTTCTGGATTCTTTCGAAATGCTCGTTGGCGTCTCCTATGTCGATTCTCATCAGTTTTGCAACGTGTTCTATGTCTTCTTTGGTAACCAAATGCATCACCTAAGGCGTTAGCCTGTCTACATCTCTTGGGTAAAATGTTGTGTCTCTTATGTTTTCAGTACCTGTAAGTGCCATCATGAGCCTTTCTAGGCCTATGCCACAACCGGCATGTGGCGGTATTCCATAGTCAAACGCGCGCAAATGATACTCAAATGCGTCGGTTTTGAGGCCCTTGTTTTTCATTCGCTCCTCGAGCTCAGCGCGTTTTTCGACCCTCGTGCTGCCAGATGAGAGCTCCAAGTCCCCAAACATCAGGTCAAACGACTCTGAGATCTTTGGGTCGTGCTTGCTTACCTTGACATAAAATGGCTTTGGACCAGTGGGCCAGTCCCGAATAAAGTAAAACCCGTCGAGTCCTATTTTTTTCAGATTTGATGGGTACAGGTCATCACCCCATTCTGTTTTTGCCCCAGCTTTTTGCATCTTTTCTACAAGCTCCGAATACGTGTACTGCAGTATGGAATCTGGCAGTGTTGGAACTATAAATTCAGAGTCTGGGTTTTCTTTGGCATAGCCTGCAACGGTTTTAATTGAGGCCTTGATTATCTGTTCTATTCGCTTCATGATGTCGTTATAGTCGACGTACGCTTCTTCCATGTCTATTGAGATTGCTTCAGAGAGGTGCCTGTTTGTTCTTGACGGCTCTGCCCTGAAAATCGGTGCAATCTCAAAGACTTTTTCAAAGCTCATGGTGAGCTGTTCTTTGTACAGCTGGGGGGATTGGGCCAAAAAAGCCTCTTTGTTATAGTAAAATATTGGAAACAGTGCCGCCCCGCCCTCGGTAGCGGTCGCAATCATCTTTGGGGTGTTTATTTCTAAAAACGAGTTTTCGTAAAAATAATCACGAATTGACTTTAGAACCTGGCTTCTTACTTTGAAGATATGTTGCAATGTCTTTCGTTTGAGATCAATAGGCCTGATCTCAAGTCGGGTGTCGATGTTTTTGACCGTTTTTGCGTATGGCTCAAACGGCGGAATTTTTTCTACCTCTGAAAAGACTCTGAGCTCTTTTGGGAGGATCTCGACGCCCCTTGGTGCCTTTTCTGAGGGCTTGACAATGCCCAATATGCCGACGGATGAATGTGCCTTTAGCTGTGAGATTTTTTCTCGTATGTCATCTGGGCAGCTTCCCGCCTTTGCCACCACCTGGATCTCGCCTTCTTTGTCCTTTAGCATCATAAACGAAATGTTTCCATGGCCTCGGACACTTAGAACCCACCCCATTATGGTTACTTCGGATTCTGCTATCCCGGCAGATAGCTGGTTAGAATAATGAGTTCGGCGCCACTTTTCGAGATCCGCCCCTATCATGTGTGTCTTGTCGACATGACATTATTTATTTTAATGAAAAACATGACTTTTCTTCTAAATCCCAAATGGCAAGAAAAGCGATTGATTTTCACGCCTAAGTGCATGATTTGAGCAATTAAAAAATTAATTAGTAGATGAACTTATGCATTGATCTCATGAATGATAGAGAAGACCTAGTAGACTGCATAAAAGAGGTACGGATGATTCTTGCCGACAGCATGGATACGCTATTGAATTTGGAATACGAGGCAATAAACGAAAAAGACGAAGAGGTAGTTCCGATCAGATCAGTAACTGATCTTATAGACATGAGTTATGATGTGGCAGATTCTCAAAGAATAAAGACTGCAGAAGCCGAACTGATGAAACGACAGCCATTCTAGGAACAATAATTTACAATTATGATCTTGGGAGGAAAAATATCTCCCAAGACCCTTTGGCTGGCACAGCAACCTTTCGGTTACGTGTATGGGGATTTCCTATGAATGGATAGGCGCAAAATATTAAAATCATTGCGTAGGATTTGTCCAGTTTTTTGTCTTGAAATTTTGCTCAAAGACTGATTAATGGGTGCCGCATACGTAAAGCGTGGAGATTTCTTACGGGGAGATTTCTGAAATACGGAATTTTATAGTTGCTCTAAACTCCGCACAGGAAAGTAAAGTCGTAGTCGAAGGCAAGCGCGACTCTGCAGCACTACAAAGCCTTGGGTATACAGAAAAAACCTTGGAATTTCACAAGTTTGGCGGCATAACCAGATTTGCCGACTCTGCCTCAAGACACAAAAACTTGATAATTCTTTTAGATTTTGATAGAAAAGGCAAATATCTCACAAGAAGAATAATTGAACAGCTTGGGCGTCGGACTAGGATTGATCTCTCATACAAAAAGAAATTAGCCCAGATAACAAACGGCAGGTTGAGAACCATAGAGGAGCTAAGCAGGTACGAATTTTTCGTCAACGGCCATGTTTGGCATTAATGATTTTTCCCGGTTTTATATCCTGCACAAATTTATCAAAGATCGGCAAAACGCTAACACTCTATCGTGTTTGTGCATTTTAAAAATACCAATTTACTTTAAAATTAGTCGATAATCTTATGCATGCCTACATTCATGGTTGGACACTATGTCAATGCTGACAACAAGATAAAGCAGATCAAAAGCATAGCAGAAAAAACCAATCACCTAAACATATCTGTCATCGATATGCTTTACAACAAAACCAAAAAGGAGGTGTATTGTATTGTCGACGCACCAAATGAGAATACTATCAGGAATCACTATGAATGTGCAAACATGATGTATGATTTTATCATGCCAGTTGAGCCAATCCACACACAGGATGACCAAAACAGAGAAAAATTTGAGATTATTGGCAAGCTGGCGACAAACCTAGCACATGATCTTAGGAACCCTCTTGCTATCATCAAAAACACATTGGAGATAATGGAAACAAAACAAGAGCTCCAACCAAAAGAAATGAAATCATACTATGAGAGGATGCACAATGCGACAGATAGGATATCGCACCAAATAGAAGACGTTTTGGATTTTGTAAGGACCACACAGACCAACTTTGAGAGGCACCTCTTGAACGAAATCCTTGAATCGGCATTAGACAAAATAGTTAGGCCAGATACCATAAAAATCGTAATTCCGACAAACTACGTGTATGTGGTATGCGATTTTACAAAACTCGAAGTTGTTTTTACGAACCTGATTACAAATTCGATTCAGGCAATGAGCAGCGTTGGGCAGATAGAAATCAAGTTTCTTGACGATGTCAACAATACGACAATTCGAATCTCAGATACTGGCTGTGGAATACCACAGGATGATTTGCCAAAAATATTTGAGCCGTTATTTACGACAAAGCAGACAGGAACCGGCCTCGGTTTGCCAAGCTGCAAGCAGATCATAGAGCAACACTACGGTACTATCGATGTCTCAAGTGATGTCGGACGAGGAACTACGTTTACCATATCTTTTCCAAAAAACAGATTCACACCATCATATCTTGCCGAGTCTGAATTAATGCAAGCTAGATAAAAAAAGAAAGGGAAGCTTACTTGCTTCCGATGATAAAGATTACGCTTGCAGACGCGCTCACATCTTGGTCAGATGAGAACACCGGGGCTCTTACAGATTCTGCTACGGCACCATCGTATGCTGCCTTGTAGAAGGGTGTTGGTGGCGGATAGCCAAATTCTGATAGGCTCACGTGCTTTATTCCAATTATCTGGTAGTCAAGTGGAACTAGAGCTTTTTCTGCCTTTGATTTTGCGTTCTTTATTGCTTCAGCCAACAGATCGTCACTTACCTGCGTTTGTTTTTGCGGAGACAACGTAAAGTAGACTGTGTCTATTCGGTTTGCTCCTGCCTGGACTGCACTGTCGATTATGTCGGATGCGAGCCCGAGCTTCTTTGTTTCAACGCGTATGATGTTTGAGACGCTATACCCGACAAGTCTTTGCTTGTAGATTCCAGTCTCTTTGTCCTGGTATGATTCGTACACAGGATAAATTGTGAGCTGCGCGGTACTGATTTCGTCTTCGGTTATGCCTGCTGCCTTTATCGCATCTACAATCGCATTCATCTGTACAGAGTTGGCATCAAATGCCTCCTTTGCGGTCTCTTTTTGTACTTCGACGCCAAACTGTATGTTTAACAAGTCTGGATCGACTGAAGTCATCGCGGTTCCTGTCACCGAGAGCGTTTTTTCTCTTGACGGGAACGGTGTTGGCTCTGTCTGGGCCTGTGCGTTAATTCCGGAGGGAATCGCGCCAAGCGAAAACGCCAACGCAAGAACAATTCCTGTCGCTGCTGCGAGTGTTATCGTTTTGTTCATTGGATGGGATTAGGCAGGTTTGCTTATTACTTTTGATTAAAGTAGGATTTAACCGCAGGGTTTTTTAAGTTAGATGAGGTCTCATCCATCTTAGCTGTAAATGAAAGAAATTTGAAAAAATCAGCGAATTTTCTCGTGCCTGTATCTGTTCTTAATGTATCTTGTATAATACTGATCGTGAGATAATGCATATTTCATAAGACCATCGTAGATTTTTTTTGATATGCCAAAGTATCGATAAGTACCGCCCTGTTGGAACCCTATTTCTAATATTTGCGTTGATTCATCATATCCAATTACTCTGATGTCTCCAGAATCTACTCGTACTCTTTCCATATCTTCCATAAATCTAGATGTGCGTAATTCCTTCCTATGTTTTTTGATTTTCTAATATAGATTTCTTCAACTCAACAAAATCTTCAAGATATTCTTTTTTCATTAAATTCTCAGGTTTTGTCTTATTGTTTTTGTTCTTTTGATGTGGTGAGGTGGTTTTTGATTGTGTCATGCTATAAGATATGCCTTGGTATCATATATCTTAGTTGCATTAAAACAGTTTATTCGAGACTTTTTACGTTTAAAATATCTCTACAAAATGATTGTTTAGATTGTTGTCAGGTATGCTCCAATTCCAGGGCCAACGCCAATTCCCAAGATGAAAAATAACACGTCCCAAGCTATGACTTTTTTGAACGGGGCTCTAATTTCATAGTTCCAACGATTTGATGTTGTTTTCATGCCACAACAACAGGGCATTTTGTCAATAGGAACCTTGTTAATCGTCATGACTATGTTGAAGTCATGATTTCAGATGTGAAATTAAGAAAGTACTATGTTATTAGGCAGGAGCACTATCTATAAGCATGTCATATCTCAAAGTTGCACAGCATCGACAAATGCTAGAAAAATGGGCGGCAAAAGAAGAGATTGAGTTATTTGTTATTATCAACAACAGTGGCAGAGTAATCGACTCTTTTGGCGAGGGGGATCTTAGCATATCAGAAGAGAAAAAACACTTGTTACTTATGCAAGTGGCGCTTCAAAGTTCTATGCAAGGTGATCATAACGAGGAGTTTGGAAAGGTAAGATCCTGTATAATTCAACGAAACGTGTTGAAATTTATTTGCTGTCCAATCAGTGAAGATAAAACCGCCTTGGTTGTAGCAAATAAGGCCACTCCAGATATTGACATCATCAACCACATTAACCAACTAGAAGATGAAGCTTACACAGTTTCCAAAGGAATGCCACTTCTGATATGAATATCTATGATCTGAAGCAGATTAGCTGCCACAAGTGTGGAAAATTCATAGGTGAGATTCATTACGATGCAGAGATCACGATGCCGGTTTGTGGATCTTGTACCGTTCTAATGCATGAAGAAAGTAATGACAAGTCATCATATGTGGCAAGTAACTGTGGCGGATCTTTGATAGATGCAATTTCCGCCTAATCTTTTCAAAATTATTTAATCAAAAACTAGAGTAAATTTCTAGACATAAAAAATCTAAATCTATAAGCTGCTACAGACACAAGTTTAATCCTAAATTTTAATAAGACGCATCAAGTGACGCTTGCCGTATGGACGACGCAGAAGACCCAATGGGAATTAACGAAAAGATCGAGATCCTATCTACAGATGATCAGAGAATAAAGGCAGTCGGCGAGCTTCTAAGCTCAGACTCTAGCAGAACAATTCTAAAATTACTTTTCAACGAGCAGATGACTGCAAACCAGATTGCACAAAAAACAGAGATATCGCTGCCCCTTGTCATTTACCATCTGAAAAAAATGCAAGAGGCCGGCCTCGTCAAAATTGCACAAACTGAGAAAAACACAAAATCGCACGACATGAAAGTTTACACCGTCGACAAATTTGCAATTGTCATACTGCCGTCCGGGATGACTGAGAAGGCAAAGTCAAGCAAATCCCTGCACAACTCGTTTAACAGAATATACAGGTTTGCCACAATTGGCGGAGCTGCAATAGCAGCATGGTTCTCATCGCAGTTCATCCAGCAAAACCAGCAACCGACACTGGATGGCGGCGGCCAAGTAGACATGATGCTTGATCAGCCCGAAATGGCACAAAAGGCACTGGAGGCACCGGTGGCAGAGATGGCGCCGTTTGCAGCTCAAACCGAGACGGTGTCTGCCAGCGAGCCGACAGTCGGCATCTACGTTTCCGTAATAATCACTCTTGGTGTTGTAATGATAGGCCTCATCATAGAGAGAATACTCCGTTCACGCAGAAAAGACTAGAAATTACACATATCTTACACAAGAATATGGTTCTTACAACTCGGGAAAGGGCAATCATCGTGGTTTCTAACGCAATCTCCGTTTATTCCGTTTATGCCAAGAACCCAGAAATGCTCCCAAAAAACATATCACTAATCGACTTTGTCCTCAAATCCACGCCTGAAGATCTTAAAAAAGAAATCTCGATGGACCTCATCGATGAAATTTTTGACTATGTTTCAAAAACCCAAGCAGAGCTTTCATAAAGCCTAGGCTTTAACAGAGATCAAAAGAACATGGCTTCGATTGCTACACTTGGCTCCCACTGCGCACTGCAGGTTCTAAAGGGGGCAAAGGACGAAGGCTTCAAAACAATTCTCATATGCGAAAAGAAAAGGGAGCGGCTTTACCGGCGATTCAAATTCATCGATGATCTGATGTTAGTTGACTCTTTTCTGGATATGCTTGATGCAAAAAATTTGGCAGTTCTTGAAAAAAACAAGTCAGTTCTGATTCCACACGGCACCCTTATTGCGCAAATGAGCACAGAGCAAATAGAATCAATCAAAACGCCAGTCTTTGGGAACAAGTGGATTCTCAAGTGGGAATCCGACAGGAATCTAAAGGAAAAACTGATGCAAGAAGCAAATCTTGCCATGCCAAAATCCATCCCTGATCCAAAAGACATCAAAAAACTCACAATAGCAAAAAGACACGGTGCGGCAGGCGGCAAGGGCTACTTTCTTACGACCGACGAATCGGACTACAAGAAAAAACGCGACAAGCTGATATCATCTGGCCTGATAAAGGGAGACTCCGATCTATATCTACAGGAATATGTGATGGGTGTTTTGGCATACCTACAGTATTTCTACTCGCCACTAAAAGAAGAGCTGGAATTCTTTGGTGTGGACAAGCGACACGAATCCGATATTGAAGGCTTGGGAAGAATACCTGCGCAGCAGCAATTGGCCATGGACTACATCTCGTCGTTTAATATCATAGGGAACAGTCCGATGGTTTTACGCGAATCTCTCTTAGAAGACGTATACAACATCGGCGAAAGGTTCGTCGAGGCATCAAAACGACTCGTCAAACCCGGCATGAACGGGCCGTTTTGCATAGAAGGTGTATATGATCAAGACGGCAAGTTCTGGACGTTTGAGTTTTCGGCTAGAATCGTAGCTGGAACCAACATCTACATGGACGGCTCGCCGTACTCTACACTGCTTTACTCTGAACCTATGAGTATGGGAAGAAGAATAGCAAGAGAGATCAAGGCAGCAGAAAAGGCAAAAAAACTAGGTAAAATAACTACCTGAGAAGTGTTTTTGCCCTAGAAAACACCAAAACCATTGCAGAGACGGCGCCCATTACTGCTATTGCGCCAAAAGGAAATTCCGGAATTACGCTGGTTCCGATTATTTCTATTTCCTCAGATCCTGCCTCTATTGGAAAAGTTATTGTCGGTTTGCCATCATTGTATGATATTGTGTAGTCGGTTTCCAGGCCGTCCACAAGAACAATAAACTCGCCATTGGTTGCGCTTAATAGTTCTGATGAAAATCCTATCTCAAACGTAGAATCCTCAACGTTTGTTGTTCCCACAAGCAGCGATGTCGATTCTTGGTCAACTTGCATTGCAATGACCTCGCCATCAAGACCATATGTGACATCAAATGTTTTTCCATCTATATCAAGCTCGTATGTTCCCGAGTCGGCAGAAGACATTTGGATCATGGAAAGTGCTACAATTGCAGCAATGATACAAATTTGGTTTTTCAAGTCAGTAATGTAAAAAAGAACTTTGCATATAGGTTTTTCACTCACCGCAATTGATTAAAATCAAATTTAATCAAAAGTTATAATCCTAGGTAGCCACTAGTCATCTGATGAATCAAATCTTGGGCATTGTAGTATTTGGATTGTTTGTGATGGGAATACTTGCTAGTGACAGTGCTGTCTTTGCTGAGCAAAACACCTTGACATATTACGGAAAGGGAACAGCTGACGAGCCAAGCCACTTTGCAGGCGAGGTGATAAGAACGATAATCGACGGGGACATGGCAACCATCATCCGCCCTGGAAACAGCGGGATAGAGTTGATCAGGCTAGATATTACGACAAGCGACGTCTGTATACAAACCGAGGTTACCTTCTGTTATGATGGAGTTGTGACCGATACGAAAAACACCAATCTTCACAAAAGTGGCGATGAGGTAGGAATCACACTGGATCTTGCAAACAAAAAGCAAATCATCGCTGTGAATTCCGGCACGATGCAAGGAACCACAATTACCATCGATCTTTCAAAGACAATCATCAAATCCGATGCCCCGTTTGTCATTTCAGCAACGCGTGAAGGGGGATTTGCCGGATTTCCTCCAAGAACTATATCCATTGACTCGTCAATGAACAGCATCACCATATCAGACCCGAGCCAAGATTCTACGTATGACTTGACTGAAGATCAACTCAAAGAGATGACTTCAAAGATAAAAAAGAGCAACCTGCTTAACATTTTCCAGTCTGATTACCCGCCATATCCGTCGTCTGCGGATTATTTTACATACACCTTGGAGTTAACACAGGGGGCCTTCCAAAAAACGTTCACCTGGACTGACACATCCGATGGCGTGCCAGGAAGACTTAGATCGTTAATAGACGCAATAACCTTGCTCTCAGAAAATATTGCGATTGATGATCAAAGTGATCCTATTGTCGATATTGCGTTGGATTTTGTAAGATCTGCCCCGACATTTGCCTTTGACGGCATGGAAGAGACCCTGGGTGTTAGCGAAATTATGGCTCTAGAATCATTTCCGGAACAATACCGGCTAGAAGTATCGTTTACATCGGCACATGGCGGCTTTGGGGATAGAACTGGGCAGATAGTTACGCAGGCACTGACCCCACACGTAATGGAGATAATAATATCTGAAGGAGCAGTGATCTCCGCAGTCACCGACGGCCAGTGGGACGAGCTTAACCGACAATACATCCTGGAGAAATCCTAGCTTAATTCGACAATTATGGCCGCTTTTTCTGAGCTTTCCAATTCCTCACGCACGGCACTCAAAATGTGAGATGCCGAAGTCAGGCTCGAAAAATCGACCAGTTTGAGGTTGTTTAACAGATATACTTGAGGGGCAATCTCGCTTTGCCTTGACTCTAAAAAGTCGTCGAGCTCCTCGAGTATCGATATTTTCCCACCCTGAAAGATTTTTGCATTTTTTAGCAACAGCTTTTGCCTTCCAAACCTGTCCAGAGCTAGTACGTGGTGCTTGTTCTTTTTGCTAAAAAGTTTCTTTTCTGAGACATGTCCTATAAACACGAAATAATGATCCGTCTCAAAGCTAAGCTCGACCAAGTCTTTGCCAATATTCATCATTTCGCTTGCACGCAGCAAGGCTTCATCCAGTGTGAAAACGTTTCTGGCATTCTCTGAGCTATCTAGTTCTACGTTTCCAGTGGCAGATACACGTAGCAGTGATTTTTCTGCGATATACTCGCTGTTTATCATTATTGATTCTGGCACTGCGCCGCGGTCCATCATGATTACATGCATCTTTTTGTGAAGCTCAGAAATTTGATGTGGTGTTGGGTTTGTTATGGTGTGTTCGATTTCTTCTTGGATCATAGATGACGCAACACCAATTGACGATATCACTTCGGCATGCTCTGCCTTGGTGTATGGTATTCCGAGCTGTTTTGCCACAAACGGAACCAAAACGGATGCGCCACCGCCACCTCCAATTACCTGGGTTTTTGTCTTGTCCATCTTGAACTCTTTTAGAATCTTTGAAATTGCCTTTGTTATTTCAAATGATGCGGTTTGGATTATCGACATTGCGACTTCGGGGCCGGAAACTCCGATTTCGCGTCCGAGCACCTCCATTGCTATTTTTGCAGATTTTTGGTCCGCATACGAATAATCATTTTTTCCGATCATCCCAAGCGCATTTGCTGCACACGTGTTTGTAATGGCAAATGTCTCGCCATCACAGTGTATGGCAACGTACGGATCGACGTCACTTTCCTTTGGTTTTACGAGCGTAATTTTGCCTTTTTTGAGGACTTCGGGGTCGGCAAAACACGCATAACGCATGCCTGCGATATGTGCGCTGCGCGGCCCAACCTTCCAGACTCGACGGTCCTTTAGTTTTATCATGCTTCCACCTGCCACGCCGAGGATTCTGACGTCCATTGAGCGGATGCAGGTAGGGTGATCCTTTATTGTGACGTAGCGGACCTCCGGCTTGCCGTTTTTTATGATGCAGATGTTGGTGCTTGTCCCTCCGACCTCGACAAAAATTCCGTTGGTGACTTTGAGATATAACAATGCCCCAGCAACGCTTGCGGCAGGGCCTGAAAGAATTGTAAGAATTGGCTTTGTTCTAAACGTCTCCATGTTTGTGACGCCGCCGTCTCCTTTCATTATCATCAGCGGCGCCTTTACGCCGGCATCTCGCATTGCGGCCTCGACGAAATTTGCCACCTCAAACGTCTTTGGGAGAACGCTTGCGTTGATTGCCGCAGTGAGTGTTCTTATCTCAAGGCCGTAAATTCCAGAAATTTCATGCGATGCGGTTGCCGGAAGATTGCTAATGATCGCGTTTTTCATTACAAACATCTCGTTTGACGGGTCATCTACGCCAAATGCTTCCGTGGCAACAATTACCTGCACTCCTTTGTTTTTTAATTCGGTTATAGTCTGTTTTATTTCGGATTCCGATATCAGATGGGCCGTATCGACAAACACGTGTTCTGTCTTTAGCGTCTGATCAGAATTGAACTTGGCATCCTGGAGCAAAGTCCTCTTGATGACGTCGTTTTTTTCCGGAGTGACCCCCATGGCAATTATGCCAACTTTGGCAGTATCTGCCTCAAGCAGTGCGTTGATTGCCTGAGTCGTGCTGTGTGCGATTAGCTCAATTTCAGATATCTCAATTTTAGTTTCGGCAAGAAGATTTGTCAGCGCTTGGACGATTCCTTCAGAGACTCCTTTTTGTGCTTTGTGTGTGGTGGGAATTGTGGATTTGCCTATTATCTGACCTGTTTTGATGTCGATTGCAACTGCTTTTGTGAACGTTCCGCCTACGTCTATTCCGACCCTAATGCGTCTCGTACTCATCTACTTCCTTTCTGGACTTGCGCATCGAGGCTATTTTTTCTTCACGTTTTGGCCTGACTATTAACACGTATGACGCAGCCGTAAGATATACCGCAAGTAGCACTATTTGGCTTACGATCGTTTCCAGCGTTGGATAGATGCCAGTCATCTTTGCCATGTTTATGTCAAGTCTTGGAACAGTACCAAGAAGGCTGGTGTATGGTATGGCGTCTAACACCTGTAACTCACGTATGGCGTTTCCTAAAAATGCAATTGATAGATACGCCCCTACGCCCATTGTCAGGCCAAAGAGCATTTTTAGTGGAAGCCTTTTTCCAAGCTTTCTTGTTACATAATACACAGCTAAAAGCACACCAAGACCTACAACAAAGCCAAGGCCTACATAGAGCTCCATGTATTTTGCAAACCCGAACATCGCCTCATAAAACAAGACAGTTTCAAATCCTTCCCGATACACGGTAAAAAATGACAGCAGGACAAACACCGTAACACCCCCAGTGGTTGATGCTTGCCAGACTTTGGCCTTGACAAACTCCATCCATTTTTTGTGCTCTATCTTATTTAGAATCCAAAAGCTGACATAGAACAATACTGCTGTAGCAGACAGAGCTGCTACTGCCTCAATCAGCTCTCGGTTTGCACCGGAAATTGTAATTACGTATGATGCAACAAACCAAGTGACTGCTGTCGCGCCAAGTGCAATCACTATTCCATAATAGACATACGACTTGAATCTAGTATTTCGCGATGCCTCAAGATATGTCAATATTGCGCCAATTATTAAAACGGATTCCAGTCCCTCCCTAAAAATGACAGCGAATGACGAGGTAAAGGCGATTGTTGGCGCAAGTTGCCCTGTTCCGGTAACCAGCCTTTCTGATTCATCAAGGCTTCTTCGTACGGATATTGTCGCTTGTTCTATTTTTTCATAATCTGCCTTTTGGCTGATGAGGTTTCGTAACTCGGCAAACTGGAGCTCGACTTCGAGTGTAAAGTCAGGATCGATTGTACGAAGCGGAATCTCGACATTCTCATAGCTATCCAAATATGCAGTCCTGGCAGACGTAAACGCAGCCTGATAGTTGCCTTCCCTGTACTGCGCAAGCATTGTCTGAAGCGTTGCTCGGATAAAGTCAATCTCACTCATCACGCCAGATTTTTGGTCGGCTGATGCGGAGCCAATCGGCTTTAATTCCTTGTCTGCAGGACTTGCTTCCACCACATTTGGCGTTCGTTTGACGCTGGAAACCATTTTTTCCGCAGTATCAAGATCCTTTAGAATCGGGTCTGCGATGAATGCCTCTATTTCTTCAGGTGATTTTTGCTCTCTTACCATTACGCGCAGCTCTTCTCTCATGTTAGTTTCCATTTTACGCAACAATTCTGCATCGACTATCTCGATATCTGCTTCGAGGTACTCGAAATTGTCAAGATATGCAGCAATTACAAGCTCTTCTGCTTTGGAATAATCTCCGTCTTTTAGCTTGGTTATGGACTCATCATATATCTGTCGGATCGCATCGTAGAAATTTCCATGATCGGACGCTATAGTGTCGGTGCCAGTCAGATCGCGCTGAATCGTAGTGATTAGCCTGCCGACAGAAACAAAGTCCTTTTTGTCCGCGATTTTTGCCTTCAGATCAGAAAAAAATGATTTCAGCTCCCCTGCTTGTCTGTCATCGAACATGGAAGTGTCACTACTAAAAATGTTAAAAGCCCGTTCAATGAGCGATGATGCGATTACATAGTTTTCGTGATCATTTTCAGAAATTGCAGTCTGATACCTTTCGTCTGCTACGGCCAACAGATTGGAAACTATGAAAGGTATTTGGGTAGAATCTGCATCAAGCTGCAGGTATTGTCTTGCAAAATCAATGTCTGCAAGTGTTGCTGACTGATCACCCTCGCTCTGTACCTTGGAGTGGATATCGATTAACAAAAGGTGCAAGTCGTCAGCAGGCTCAAATTGTGACTCTCGTAATGCATCAAGACGCTGACTATAGTAATCGACTGTAAACTTTGAATATTTTCTTGCGCCATCGAAATCCCCGTTTTCTATGCTGGATTTTGTCAGGCTGTTTCCAGTATCGACTACTATGCTGACCGTGGATATCAAAGCAGGGTCGGCATACGCAAACTGCTGCAGGAGAACCGTGGTGGCCAGTAAAATCGATACTTGCCAGGTGTTCAATATTTGGTTAGGAAGAGCTAACTGTATTTAAAGCAGGGATATGTTCTAAGAACATAGAATGACGATCAGCTTGACTGCAGATTTAGAGTCGGTGTTATTCCGCCAACAATTATCTCGGCCTTTTTTATTCTGCTTTTGTAAAACTTGATTTTTTTTCCTGCACTTGAGATTACAAACTTGTCAACATAAACAAGTGTCAACTCCTCAAGATTTGAAAGAATTTTGTAAACCGTGGATATTGACATTTTTAGCTCGTCTGCTATTGCTTGCGCATCTTTTGCTTTTGACGCTACCGAAAACAGTACTGCCCTAGAATACACATTTGCAAGTGTCTCTATGATCTGCTGCGTTACGTCATAATGGCTGAGCTGAAATATTGAGTTTTTTGTCATGGTTTGCCACTATCTAATTTGGTGCCAGAATCAGAACCGGTTCTGGTTTTTTGATGGAGATGTCTGCCTTACTTATTCTGCTGCGGTATACTTTGAACTTACGCCCCTTGTCCGAAATCATCCATCTTTCTACATGAACTAGTGTCAAATTTTCAAGATCTGATAGTTTTTTGTAAACAGAGCTTAGTGGAATTTTGTATTTGTCCGCTATTTCAGCTGCGGTGCGACCCTGTTTTATGAGAGAAAACAGGATCGTCCGTGATTCCGCATCTGCTAGAGCCTCTATGACCTTTTGTGTAACGTCATATTTTTTTAATTGTGGTAGGGTGAACTTGCGGCTCAATTAGTTGTTGCTCTTCTTTGTCATTTAAATAAAATGTTATCGTTCTAGTTTTATAGAATAAGAATACATAATCCAACCACCAACTAGTGAAAAACCAAGTTATGTTTGTTCTAGTTTTGCTTGTGCAACCTTGTCTGGTCGAAGCTTATTCCAGAGTGCGCCTAAGATAAGGCTAACTGCAAGCCAGTATACGGATACCATAATTATGGACATTGCTCTAAAACCATTAACCAAGTCCATTGGAGCTAATACCTTGTCAGGATTATTAGGCATTACGACAAAAACTACCGCAATGAATGCCGCATATCCAACAAAAGCTAATACTTTTTTGTCGACTTTTTTGTAAACTTGGTAAAATCCTAACGCGCCAAGGCCTGAAATTGCAATAAATGACAAGTAAAGTGTTGCTCTTAAGACAATTGTTTCTGGGTCACCAACCGTTGGCGGGTTTGCTGGATATTTTGCAAATGGAATTAGGTATAATGTGATCCACATTATTGCTGCCAATACAAGCGCCTTTTTCACATAATGACTTCCTGGCAAGGCATTTCTAGAATAAGCAAACACTATTCCAAAGAGAGCGGCTGTCGAGGTACCGAGAATTGCGCTAGCTAGTAGTACTCCCTCCTTCTGCCAGGCTCTATATGAATAGTATTCTGCCCAAAACTCCGGCGTGTCTTTTGCCTCACCAGTAGCGAACATCATTTGGTTTTCAATTCCAATCGCAGCATCCAAAAATGGTTCGACCAGTGCTAAATTAACAAGGCCCTCAATTATACCAGCGGTGAAACCAGACAATAAAACAATTCCAATAAAAAGAGATACCTTCATAACAAATCACTTAGTGGCAGGGAAAACCGGCAGCATGCCTCATGTCATGGGTCAGCTCATGTAGGTACAAATCTGCATATGCCTGTTCACCAATAACAACGCTAAGTAGATGACCTTGATCATAACCAACAACAAATAATCCAAAAACAAAAACTGCCGCAAGTGCAACAATCGCAATCTTTGGAACTGCTGATTTTGAAACCACTATCTCTTTTGCGTCTGACATGAAACTCGTGTCAAACTCAATGTATTTAAGTTCTTGGACAATTCATCCAATATATAATATTATGAGCACAAGAAAACAGATCCAAATATTACAGAACATCGTATCAAGAAAAGGCTCTGCAAAGGTTTTGACATTTTCCGTACCACATGTCTTCAAGGCACTACAAATGTTACACAAGGATCAGTTTGTGAGTCGTGCGAGTTTTTGCAAGAGCTTGCACATGGGGGAGGGGGCAGTAAAGACAATGATCTCTCACCTAAGGGAAGAGTCCATGGTGGATTCGACAAAATCCGGAACTTTTCTTACAAGTAAAGGCAGCAATTTTATAAAAAATCTCACTGCTGTCATATCTGCAGAATCTGAAATTAAAAAATGTCAAATCGCGCAAGGCAAGTTCAACTATGCCATGATTTTAAAAAAATACGCTACAGCAACAAAGTCAGGTGTGGAGCAAAGGGACTATGCAATTTTGTATGGCGCAACTGGTGCCACAACACTTGTCTGTAGGGAAGGGAGGTTTGTGTTCCCAAATGAAAACATTGACTGTCTTGCAGACGATGAAACGACGAGAAGAACGCTTTTGACTAAACTGCAGCCGGAAAATGGAGATCTCATAATAATTGCGTCTGCCATGGAGCCATTTGTGGCCGAAATTGCAGCAAAAAATTCCGCGCTTTGGACACTGGCAACACACAACAAGTAGCAAATTATTTGAAGAGAGCTCTACTTGCTGCTAATTCGTGGCAAAACATTATCTTGCGGTTCCAATCATAATTGGGATAGTCGCAGGAATATTTTCAGTGGCGTCTTTTTCAAATCCCCAAAACAAACAAGGTGATTTTATGATGAGTCAGATACTCAAGGTCAGCTCACCACATAACGGAAACCCATCTGCGCAGATAACGATAATAGAGTTTGGCGATTATCAATGCACATTTTGCTGCAAATTTCATGCCTCGAGCCTAGATATTAAGGGCGAGAATATCTTGACGCCAGAAAAGCAAGCCTAGTTTTTGTTGATTTTCCGCTGATTGGTCCAGATTCAGTGCTGGCAGCAGAAGCATCCCACTGCGCAAAAGATCAAGGCAAATTCTGGGAATATCACGATGAAATCTCCAAAAATTTGAATGGTGAAAGAGCCAGTTGGGTCACAAGTGATTCGCTTGACAGATTTGCAAATACGGTAGGCCTTGACTCTGAACAGTTTAATGTCTGTCTTGATTCCACAAAATACGGGCGGCAGGTGCTAGATACATATGACTTTAGGCAGAAGATCGGAATAAACGAGACTCCGTCCCTTCTCATCATTTCTGGCCAGAAAATAATCAAGATTACTGGTAATCAACCAATAGATATTTTTAGAAAAACTCTAGATTCCATCTAAAGATGCACATAAATCGATGTGCTATTGTTTTGTACCATGTGGCGCCCTCTAGCGGAAATATGATCAATTTGAGCTCGACGCATACAAACTTCTTAATATTGAGCCCATAGTGGATTCAGATAATGGTAAAGATCAACATAGACAAGCAAGATTCGGTCAAAATATATAAAATAAAAAAGACGCTTGACGAGCTATCTCGGGTTTCTGGTAGGGGAACTGAGCTCATATCGGTATACATCCCAAAGGGAAAACAGCTTCATATGGTAATCAACAACCTAAGAGAAGAGCAAGGAACCGCAGATAACATAAAATCTGATCTTACAAGAACCCACGTGGTCGACGCACTCTCAAGAGTGCAACAACGACTCAAGTTATACAAAAATACCCCAGAACATGGTTTGGTGATTTTTTGCGGCGCACTGCCACCAGAGGGAGGCGGACCAATTGGAAGTGAAGTCATCAAGGTTTGGGAAATAGAGCCGCCAAAAGACCTTTCTACATTCCTGTACAGATGCGATGATCACTTTCACGTAGACATTCTAAAAGACATGCTAAAAGACGATAATCTAATTGGATTTTTGGCAATCGATACCAAAGATGCAGGGTGGGGGCTTTTACACGGAAACCGAATTGAGGTGCTCAGAGAGACAAGCTCAGGCGTAGCAGGGAAGCACAGGCAGGGAGGCCAATCCGCAAGAAGGTTTGAGAGGCTGCGTGAGATGGAGCTGACATATTACTTTAACAGAGTGGCCGAAGTCACAAAAGAGTTTTTCATCGACATTTACCCAATAAAGGGCCTCATAATATCTGGACCGGGGCCGACAAAGGAGGATTTTGTTAAATCCAACTATCTTGAATATCGACTCCAGGATATGGTTATTGCAGTACTGGATACGTCGTATTCAGGCTCAGAGGGAATTCGAGAGGCGTTTGTAAAGGCACAAGATGTTTTGGCAGATTTTAGACTGGTCGAAGAAAAAAAGCTGGTCGAAAAGCTATTTCGAGAAATCAACTCACATTCGGGTCTAGGCGTATATGGACTAAAAGATATCATCAATTACCTCAAAAACAATGTCGCAGACACGATTCTGATTACCGACGATACAAATCTTTATCGACTAGAAGTAAAGTGCAAGCGCTGCCAAAATATCCAGGAAGAGGTAATCGATCGTGTAAAAATAACACCAAGACAGACAGAGTTGCTAGGCAAGCCATGCCCGAGCTGCAAATCTATGGATCAGGAAGCAGATTCGCAGGATCTCGTCGACTACTTATCACTGCTTGCGGCAAAAGTTGGCACAAAAATCGAGGTGATTTCCGGAGTTTCAGAGCATGGCGCGATGCTTAGCAGTCTCGGAAAGGTTGGAGCGATCCTGCGTTACAACCCAAACCAATAATAATTTGATGCGAAAATACAATTGAAATTATATAGTTACCCTAGTTTCTCAAAAGTGCATTGCAGTCTTACTCCTTAAGTTTGATTGCTGTACAGTTTCAGAGATGCAACTCAACAGACTTCACATCAGAACTCTGCTTATCATTACAATCTGCAGCGTCGTAGTAACTTCGGGCGTAGCATTTGCACAAAAAGAGTCACTGCCAACAGATACTGTCGGAGGGTTGTCCATCAAAGCCGTCTTCAAGCATAGGAGTGGCGTAGAAGAAATAAACTCGTTTAAGACATTCGTACAAACTTCAGGATACAGACTGGATAGAAACGAGGTTCCTTCCTTTACAATGACTGGCGGAGTAAGCGATGACAAACCAATGCTTTACTACATAACAGACAACCTATGGGAATCGGCCATGACTAACGATGACTACAAGGACTTTGACGTCTCTATTTACCTGCAAAGAGGAAGCAAGGTATTGCGACACTTGACGTATACTGATTGTAATGTCGTAGGGTATTCTGTTACGACGCTATTTGACGGAGACGAAACATACAGCGGAAAGACCCAGTTCGTAATAGCAGATTCGTTTGACTTTGAGTGTAGGGGCTACAAACCATACTCACCAGTTTATGAACAATTGTTCAAACCCAAATCTCCATACTGAAAACTCAGATGGGGTATTTTTTAATCAAATGTGTGAGGCGCCATATTTTTGTCAGTTTCATCAAAAACTTTGTTTTTTAGGACTTGCCTTGTACAATAACATCAGAGATTTGCCGTTTTGCGATCACGACTTGAAGCATGCTCGTTGACCAGAGCCAAAACGTCTCGTTTCAATAGATCGTGGCATCTTGTGTGTTCTGATAAACATCATTGAGGTCAAATCATACCAATGCAAAACCGATTTGTGGTAGAATACATGCGGGAGATTCCAAAGAAAAACGAATCAAATGAACGAAAAGACACCGTTTCTACACCCACTGATAAAAAAATACACGAGGACCAGCAGAACACAAATCAGTATTTTAGAATATCTAACGGGGTCATAAAGGAAAAAATCAACATGCTCAAACGTTTCCAAGACGGCATGAAGAGATTTTCTGAGGGAGACAGCCTTCAAAACAGGATAAAGTCAAGGAAGGATCTCGACAACATAGATCCAAGGTACATAACAGAAGATGATGCAAAAGAATTGATAGCGTATCTTGAAGAAGAGTTTGAAAAGACGCAAGACAAACTGCTCTGTCAGGAACTGATAATAGAAAAGACGAAGGCCGAGGTTTCTGCAAAAAGAAAGGAGCTCGACGAGATAAAAGAAAAACTAGAAGAAATGTTGCAAACACGACAGAAAATTCGTGAAGACATGGCTAATCCCATTGAAGCACTAAAAGAAGAGCTAAGAAAGGCGGGAATTGATGATAAAAACCAAATATATCAGTTGATAAATGAAGTAGCTGAAACCTTAAACATGAAAAAACCCAAAAGCCAAGCTAAAAAACAGTCATGATTTGAGGTGTTTTCTTATTTGCTGCGCCAGTGATTCTAGCTCAGGCGGTGTCGGAATGGTGCGCTTTGTCCACACAGCACCCAGCTCATTGTATCTTGGGATGATATGCACATGCACGTGAGGTATGATTTGTTTTGCTGCCCTTCCGTTGTTCTGCGCAAGACTAAATGCGTCTGCTTTTGTAGCCGACAAAATCGCGCTTGCAATTTTCGGTATTTGTGAAAATAAATCCCCAACTTCATGTGGCGTCATGTCGGTTATTTTCTCATGGTGTTTTTTTGGCAGGACAAGGGCGTGCCCTTTGTCTATCGGGTATTTATCCAGGAATGCGACGTGTTTTTCATCTTGATATATGAAATGGCCTTCTCTCCTTCCTTCAATGATGTCACAAAAAATACAGCTCATGATTGCAATGACGATCTATAATTTATTATGATATCGATTGGTTAATTAGTACTAAATTTTTAGTGTGAGTGTTTTATGGGAAGCAACGACAAGGGCTCTAAAAACAAAGCAGACGAAAAACGCGAGAGTTTTGCGGACAGACAGTCACGCCAAAAACGAAAAAACATGCTAATCGGAATCGGAATTCTTGCGGTGATTGTGGCAATCGTTGCCTTTGCGTCATGGACATTCATCGAACGAAGTGCCACCAACCCATTAAGTGGACCTCCTGGAGCAGGAAGGCTTGGAGGCGAACACGAGCATGCCGGAATCTTAGCTCTAATCCATGGGGACCAATTTGACTTTTCGCTTCCGGCATACCAGGTAAAAAGCCCATTCATACACTTCGAAGGAGGAAATGGGGTTGCCATTCACAGACATGCCTCTGGTGTAAGCCTTGGGTTCCTCTTTGATACAATCAAGGTGGGACTTACCGACGAGTGCTTTATCTTCCCAGGTAAGGAACCAGAGCGTACATTTTGCAATGACGACAAATACACGCTCAAATTCTACGTCAACAATCAAAAAGTGGATGGAATCAGAGACTACATCATAAAAGAAAATGACAAAATCCTGATCTCTTATGGAAATCAAAACCAGACCCAGATAGATGAACAGCTAAGAGAGCTTGATGCACAAGTTTTGCTCAAAAAATAAGCCAAGACCCGGATAATTGTAGAAATTATAATATGGCGGGCCCTTTGATCAAACACATCTATGAGTAAGGCAATATCCAGCAGAAATGTCGTAGAGGGGGTATCAAGGGCGCCTCACAGAGCCATGTACAAAGCAATGGGCCTAAACGACGATGACCTAAACAAGCCGTTTATTGGCGTGTCCCATACGGGAAACGAGGCTACACCGTGTAACATACACCTTGGGAGGCTGGCGCAAAAGGCAAAAGAAGGAGTCCATGACGCAGGTGCCACCCCACGAGAGTTCAGCACGATAGCGGTAAGCGACGGCATTGCGATGGGTCATGAGGGAATGAAATCATCGCTTGTAAGCAGAGAGGTCATTGCAGATTCGATAGAGCTCATGGTGCGTGCGCACCAATATGATGGACTGGTTGGAATTGCAGGATGCGATAAAAGCCTTCCAGGTACCATGATGGCGATGGCAAGACTAAACATTCCATCTGTGTTTGTGTACGGTGGAACGATAATGCCGGGATTTTACAACGGAAAACAGCTTACAGTTCAGGATGTTTATGAAGCAGTTGGCGCATATGATGCAGGCCAGCTTACGTTAGAGGCACTAAAGAACATTGAAAATTACGCATGTCCAACTGCCGGCTCTTGTGGAGGCATGTTTACTGCAAACACCATGGCGTCGATTTCAGAAGCACTCGGGATTGCGTTGCCGGGCAGTGCAAGCCCACCGGCAGAGGATGAAAGGAGGGACAAAATCGTTTACGATACAGGTGTTGCCGCCACAAAACTCTTGGAGATGGGAATAAAGCCAAGGGACATACTTACATTTGAGGCGTTTGAAAATGCAATCACAATACTAAATGCAATCGGCGGTTCTACCAATGCGATTTTACACCTTTTGGCATTGTCGCATGAAGCAAGTGTGAAGCTAACCTATGATGATTTTGAGCGAATCAGAAAACGCGTTCCGCACATAGCCGATCTAAAGCCAGGTGGCATGTATGTAATGAATGATCTAGACAAGGTGGGTGGCGTTCCATTGATGTTAAAAAAACTATTAGAAAGAAAACTACTCCATGAAGATCTAATTACGGTCACGGGTAAAACCATGAAGCAGAATCTCGATGCAATCTCACTACCTCCTCAAAAAAATAACGACATTGTCAAGCCAATGGATTCGCCCTTGCATCGAGCAGGAACCGCAGTGGTTCTAAAGGGCTCACTTGCTCCTGACGGAGCGGTGGTAAAAATGTCAGGAGTCAAGATCACCAAGTTCAAAGGGAGGGCAAAGATCTTTGACAGAGAAGAAGACGCGTTTGACGCGGTGTCAAAAAACCAGGTCTTGGAAGGCGATGTTGTAGTAATACGATATGAAGGCCCAAAGGGAGGCCCAGGAATGAGAGAGATGCTCGCAGTTACTGCCGCACTGGTAGGCCAAGGCCTTGGCGAAAAAGTAGCTATGGTAACAGATGGGAGATTCTCAGGTGCAACAAGGGGATTCATGATAGGGCACGTAGCACCAGAGGCATTTGTCGGTGGAAACATTGCGCTAGTAAAGAATGGAGACGAGATCAACATCGACACAGAAACCAACAAAATAGATCTTTTGATACCGCAGGATGAGATGGAACGACGCAGACAGGAGTGGAGGCCAAGAAAGCCAAACTACGAAAGTGGTGCACTGGCAAAATATGCTTCACTTGTAGGTTCGGCAGCACAAGGTGCAATCACCAGTCCAAGATTTGATTAAACACACAAAATCGGAAACCCTGTCCATCTACAATGATTGTTTGGTATGAGCAGGTAATTTTGCTGATTATTTGTTGTGGAGGCTACAGACAAGCACCGTTTTGCTTCCAATTTGCTTTGCCGTAAGGCTCTTGCCGTCTTCAAGTCCTTGCTTGCAGACATAGCACAATGCCTCCATTGCCGAAGAACGCAAGACGTTTTTGTTTCTTGGAAAATATATCTCAGAATAAAGCACTGTGTTTTTCGGCCTTCCCAAGAGAATCTGGCTCATAGATCCATAATGCACAAGATCAGATATAAAGGTACCGTACCATACCGTAATATTTTGAATTTCGAGGCTAAATTACGCAGAGTTTTGTGCTAAAACATGGAAGATTTAGCATGAAAAAAGATCCAACCACATCTCGAAATTATAAATAGGCCGCAAGACCGCCAAACTATATGGGTGGCCTTCTTTGGAACCTCAAAACCTACAGTAATACCCCTAGATCTACTTGGAACACAGTTTGAAATTTATTCTCAAATAGAACAAAATTATTCTTGCACATTTCTCTTTGAATCTCTGACAGGTCCGGAGGAGCTTGCAGAAACTTCGATTATCGGCTTTGATCCACATACTATAGTACAAGGGTTTGAAGATAGGCTAGTTCTCAAATTCAAGGACGGAACCACAAAGACCATACCGACAAAGGATCCAATCCAAGAGTTGAAAAACCTGATCGGCAAAACCGACGACATCTCATTTAGATATCTTGGAGGCGCAGTGGGAATCATAAACTATGATGCGATAAAACTTTATGAAAACGTTCCAATCAAAAACGACAAGAATAAACCAATCATGGAGTTCGGCATTTATCAAGACGGCATATTGTACGACAACAAGACAAAGATGTTTTTGTATTTTTATCATGATGAAAGCAGAATTGAGAAGATAAAGATGAAAAAAAGAGATTTTGGAAAAATTGATCTTTCAGAGATAACTGCAAACATGGATGAGAAAAAATTTACAGAGATCGTCAACAAGGCAAAAAAATACATTTACGACGGAGACATCTTCCAAGTTGTCTTGTCTAGGAGGTTTGGTTTTTCCGCAACTGGGGACTATCTGCGCGTGTACAAAGAACTGCGCAAACTCAACCCGTCTCCGTATATGTTTCACATGAAATTTGATGATAAAACCTACATTGGCGGAAGCCCCGAAATGCTTGTGCGAGTCAGCGGAAAGCAAGTAGAAACCTTCCCAATAGCAGGCACAAGAAAAATCACCGACGATGAACAAAAAAACGAACAGCTAAAACAAGAGCTACTTCATGATGAAAAAGAGCTGGCAGAGCACACGATGCTAGTAGATCTTGGTAGAAATGACATCGGTCGGGTTTGTAGGTATGGAAGCGTGCGTGTGACAGAGCTTATGCAGATAAAGCGCTTTTCACACGTCCAACACATCGTAACACATGTCATTGGCATGCTCGATGACAGGCACGACATGTTTTCTGCGTTTGAGGCCGTATTTCCCGCAGGAACTGTTACGGGCGCGCCAAAGGTGCGAGCAATGGAAATAATAAACGAGTTGGAGCCAGATGTTCGCGGTCAATATGCCGGCGCGATAGGATATTTCTCAAATAATGGGTGTTGTGATTTTGCAATTGCAATCAGAAGTATTTTCTTTGATGGAAAAGATGGGGTTGTACAAAGTGGAGCTGGGATCGTTACAGATTCCACACCTCAGGGGGAATTCAAGGAAACCGAGCACAAGGCAGGTGCGATGATTGCCGCGCTAAGGGAGGCAACTACATGAAATTTCTGATAATTGACAACTATGATTCGTTTACCTACAACATAGCGCAATTGTTAGGTGAGATTGGAGTAGAATCGGACGTCATAAGAAACGACAAGATAACGCTAGAGCAGATAATTGAGAGAAAATATGATGCAATCGTCATATCGCCAGGGCCTGGCACACCAGAAGACAAGCGATATTTTGGAATATGTTCTGATGTCATAAGAAAGATGGGCCCAACAACCCCGATTCTTGGGATCTGTCTTGGGCACCAGGGCATAATTCATGAATTTGGCGGAAAGGTGGTCAACGCAGGGTGTGTAAGGCATGGTAAGACAAGCCAGATAAAGCACCAAGGAGATTCGCTTTTTGCAGGGGTGCAGAATCCATTTAGAGCTACTAGATATCATTCGCTTGTTGGCGATAAAACAATAATTCCCGACATACTCAAGATAACTGCCGTTGCAGAAGATGACGGCGAGGTGATGGGCGTATCCCACAAGAAATACCTAATTGAAGGAGTGCAGTTCCATCCGGAATCGATACTTACTACGGAGGGAAAGAAAATCCTTCAAAACTTTGTGGATAGGGTCAAAAAATGCTAGAACAGCTTACAGATAGACTTGCGTCTGGTACGAACCTGCCAATGTCAGATATGGAAAATGCGATGGATTTGCTGTTGTCTGGCGAGGTTCAAGACGCAAAAAAGGCAGAGTTTTTGAAAAATTTGGCCAAAAAAGGCGAGACCGATGACGAGCTATACGCGATGCTTAGCAAAATGGATGAACGTTGTATTCATATCTCACCAAAATGCCCAGGTACAATAATCGATGTTTGCGGCACGGGCGGCGATAGCCTTGGGACGTTTAATATTTCGACGGCGGCCTCGTTTGTCATCGCAGCGTCTGGCGGATTTGTTGCAAAACACGGAAACCGTTCCGTTTCAGGAGTATCTGGTAGTGCAGATGTTTTTGAATATTTTGGGTATGATCTTAATGCAGAGCCGCAAAAAATAACAGAGATCATTGAAAAACACCGAATTGGATTTTTGTTTGCACCAAGATTCCATCCAGCAATGAAAAATGTTGCTGCCGCAAGAAAGATTCTTGGCACGCGGACAGCATTCAACCTTTTGGGGCCATTGTGCAACCCGGCCAGGGTCAAAAATCAATTAATTGGTGTCTTTTCCGACGAATATCTGGAGAGAATAGTTGCAATACTTGGGAAACGAGGCGCCCAGAACATCATGGCTGTCCGCTCTGAGGACGGCCTTGATGAGCTATCGACTACTGCTAAATCCAAAATTTGCTTCCTAAGAAATGGCAAGGTCGAAAAATCAACACTCGATCCACAAAAACTCGGCCTCCAAAAAGCAACCATCAAGGATCTACAAATATCCTCAAAACGAGAAGCAGTCAAAGCTTTTCTATCCGTACTGGATGGAACTGCGAATCGTTCTATGCAGGAAACCACAGCACTCAATGCCGCTGGAGGCTTGATTGTTGGAAACATCGCAAAAGACTTTGACGAAGGTCTGAAAATTGCAATGCAGTCAATCAAGAGTGGTAAGGCATACTCACACTTTACAAAATTTGTGAAAGATTGTGGCGATCTCTCAAAGATGAAGGAGGCCGAGCCACTGTGAGTCAGGTTCTAAAAAAACTACTGGAAAACTCCTACAGGGCAATAAGTGATGGAATATACGAGATTTCAGAGTCCCTCCCGCGCTCAGATATCGACCTTTTGGACGCAATCACAAACAACAAGCACGCGTCGCTCATAACCGAGGTCAAGTTTGCCTCGCCGTCCCTTGGGCAAATACGGCCTGTCTCGGATCCTGTCGCAATAGCAAAATCGATGGTCATGGGTGGGGCATTGGCGCTATCTGTGCTTACGCAACCATACATGTTTTCAGGCTCGCCAAAGTATTTTATGGAGATTAGAAAACAACTCAGAGTCCCGATGCTGATGAAAGACATTGTTGTTGATAAGGTACAAATCGATGCCGCAAAGAAGATCGGCGCAGACTATATGTTGTTGATACAGTCCCTGTTTGATTCAGGCCACCTAAAGGACATCGGCGAGTTCATAGGGTACGGCCACAGGCAAGGTTTGAAAGTACTGCTAGAGGCCCACACAAAAAATGAATTTGAAAATTCACTGCAGACGGAAGCAGACCTAATCGGCATCAACAACAGGAATCTCGATACTCTTAAAATCGACATCAACACCACAAAGAAAATTCTCGACGGTTTTGAAAAAAACAGACTAATTATCTCTGAGAGCGGCATAGAAACCCCAGATGACATCAGATTTCTAAAAAAATGTGGTGCGGACGCGTTTTTGGTTGGCTCCAGCATAATGAAAAACCAAGACATCGAACAAAATGTCAGGAGTTTGGTAAACGCGTTATGAAGATAAGGTTCCCAAAGGACGGAAGGTTTGGAGAGTTTGGTGGGAAATACATCCCCGAGACACTAGTTCCAGCAATTGAGGAGCTGGAGGAAAGTTATCTAAGATACAAAGACGATCCAGCCTTTAAAAAAGAGCTTAACTACTATTTGACAGAATATGCTGGACGTCCCACACCATTATACTATGCAAAAAACCTGAGCGAAAAACTAGGAGGGGCCAAGATCTACCTTAAGCGTGAGGACCTTCTTCATGGTGGCGCTCACAAGATCAACAACACCCTTGGACAGGCTCTTTTGGCAAAGCGGATGAAAAAAAGCAGAATAATAGCAGAAACCGGTGCAGGCCAGCACGGCGTGGCTACTGCTATGGCTTGCTCTGCCCTGGGCTTGAAGGCCGAAGTATACATGGGATACAAGGACACAATTCGGCAAAAGCTTAACGTCTTTAGGATGAATTTGCTTGGGTGCGAAGTCCACGCGGTAAAAAACGGCTCGCAGACACTCAAGGACGCAATAAACGAAGCGATACGAGATTGGATTACAAACGTAAAGGACACGTACTACCTTCTGGGTTCTGCAGTAGGGCCACACCCATATCCGGTGATGGTTCGAGACTTTCAGTCAGTGATTGGAAAAGAGATATCGCAGCAAATCAGAAAGATTGGAAAGAAAAACCCAGACACTGTAATTGCGTGCGTCGGCGGTGGATCAAATGCAATTGGGACATTTTATCCGCTAATTGATACCGACACCGAGATAATCGGAGTCGAAGCAGCGGGAAAAGGACTCCAGTCTGGCCTTCATTCCGCAACACTTAGCGCGGGCTCAAAAGGTGTCTTGCACGGAATGATGACATATCTTTTGCAGGACAAGGAGGGCCAGATTAAAGAGACACATAGCATTTCCGCCGGTTTAGACTATCCGGGAGTTGGTCCAGAGCACTCGTACCTCAAAGATGAAAGACGTGTCAAGTATACCAGTGCTACTGACAGCGAGGTAATCGAGGCCTTTTTGATGCTGACAAAAACAGAGGGCATCATACCTGCATTAGAATCGGCACATGCAATAGCTCACGCAATCAAGATAGCAAAATCAAGACCAAGATCAGAGACAATTGTAGTAACGCTTTCCGGTAGGGGAGACAAGGACGTAGAGGTAGTTGAGGAGTATGTCAAAAAACATTTCAAGAATTCAAGCTAAGTTCAGGGAGCTTGCCGCAAAAAAAGAAAAGGCACTAATAACATACATCATGGCTGGCTACCCAAACCACGTAAGCACGCTTGCTGCAGTGCGCGGGTTGATTTCTGGCGGTGCCGACATAATCGAGCTTGGCTTTCCATTTTCCGATCCACTCGCAGACGGACCAGTAATCCAGAACGCAAGCGCCGTGTCTCTGGAAAAGGGCACAAAAATTAGCCAGTTCTTTGAGCTTGTCAGAGACATACGAAAAGAAAGCGATGTACCACTCGTATTGATGACCTACACCAACATTCTGTATCACAGAGGATACGACAAATTCTTTGAAATTGCAAAAAACGCCGGAATTGACGGGTTTATCACGCCGGACATGACGGTGGAAGAGTCAAGAGAATACCTGAGAGCTGCAAAAAGACACAAAATAGATACAATATTTTTGGTCTCCCCAAACACAACCAAGTCAAGACTGGAAAAAATAGCAAAACAGACAACCGGTTTTTTATATTTGGTTTCGGTTTTTGGTACGACCGGTGCAAGAACCAGGATACAAAAATATACAATTGACGCATTACGAAACACCAAAAAAATTGTAGGAAAAAAGATCCCAATCGGAATAGGGTTTGGAGTGTCCACGCCATCCGATGTCACAAGATACGTCAAAAACGGCGCAGACGCCGTAATTATCGGCAGCGCGTTGATAAGGCTTCTTGAAAGAACAGGTTCAAAAAAAATAGAAAAAGCCGTCTCGTCATATACAAAAAAACTAAAGGCCGCTACTTTCTATTCGAGTATTTGATCTTCAGCCCAAGCAGGATCATGTTTAGGGCGATCGTAGTAACGTTTGCACCAATTATCACCAGGTCATGTTTTTCTATGCCGTAAACTATCCAAAGCGACATCCCTATTGAGATCGTGATCATCAGCAGATACGATACGTCGTCGAGATGTTTTGTCTTATATCCCTTTATTATTTGCGGGATAAAACTAGCAGACACAAGTGTGCTTGCTATGCTTCCAAGCAATGTGAGCCAGATTCCCTCAAAAAACAATTCTTTGCAAAGGAATCGGAGTGCATTAAAATTTTTGTGTGCTCAATAAAGAATAAAAATGGCATATTCCATCTGGAAATGTGCAGACAAAATTCATCTTTGTTACAGGCGGAGTTATGTCTGGCCTCGGAAAAGGCGTAGTCACGTCCTCTATTGCAAAACTATTGCAGCTATCAAACCAAAGAGTTTCCTGCGTAAAAATCGACCCGTATCTGAACTATGATGCTGGCACCATGAATCCGATCGCCCACGGCGAAGTCTTTGTAACAGAAGATGGGGGCGAGTGTGACATGGATATTGGGAACTATGAGCGGTTCCTGAATCAAAACCTTACAAAATCTCACAACATAACGACTGCCCAGATCTATTCGGCTGTGATCGAAGCAGAAAGGCGCGGCGAGTATCTGGGCGCATGTGTACAGATAATTCCTCATGTTACCGATGAGATAAAGCGCAGAATTCGCAAGATTGCCGAAGATGAAAAACTCGATGTCCTAGTAGTGGAATGCGGAGGAACTGTGGGAGACATAGAAAGCCTGCCTTTTTTGGAGGCGCTAAGGCAGCTAAGACTGGAAGATGGTCCACAAAATATCATTTTTGTACATGTTACTTTGGCACCATCGCTAGATGTTGTAGGTGAGCAAAAAACAAAGCCTACACAACACAGTGCACAGGAGCTGCGAAGAATAGGAATCCAACCCGACTTGATTGCAGTCAGGTGTTCGACTCCGTTGCAAGAATCTACAAAGAAAAAGATATCCATGTTTACAAATGTGACTGTTCGTGATGTGTTTTCATGCCATGATGTGAAATCGATTTTCATGGTGCCGCAGATCCTATATGACCAGGGGATTGTCGACACAATATTTACAAAGTTTGGAAAGGTTGGACTGCTCAACTCATCTGCGAATTGGGACAAATGGAATACCATAATCAGCTCGTTTGAGAACAGCTCAGGCGAGGTAAAAATTGCAATGGTAGGAAAATATGTGACACTTGCGGACAGCTATGTTAGTGTAAATCACGCACTGAAACACGCAGGCGCAAAAATAGGCAAAGACGTATCGATTGACTGGATTGACTCTGAAACAATCAATGGCGACGTGAGCAAACTCTCAAATTATAATGGCATACTTGTGCCAGGAGGGTTTGGCGTGAGGGGTGCAGAGGGCATAATCACTACTGCGAATTTTGCAAGAGAAAAAAACATCCCATATCTTGGAATATGTTTTGGGTTCCAGCTTGCGGCCATTGCGTTTGGCAGGTCGGTATGTAACTTTGGTGACGCAAACTCGACTGAGCTTGTCCCAAACACCGCAAATCCAATAGTTGATCTGCTGCCAGAACAAAAAACGGTTTCAAACATGGGTGGCTCGTTAAGGCTGGGGGCTCACGAGATACTCGTCAAGCCGGGTACACTTGCTCACAGCGTATACAAATCAAACAATATCGTCCGACGCCACAGACACAGATATGAGATCAACAAAAAATACCTAGACATATTTGAGAAGAACGGGATGACATTTTCCGCAGAGAGCGACAACTCCAAACGAATGGAAATCCTAGAGATTCCATCGCACAAGTTCTACCTTGGCGTCCAGTTCCATCCGGAGTTTAACAGCAGGCCTGGCTATCCAGAAGAATCGTTTGAGGCGTTCATCCGGGCTGCCTCACGCTAATGCGTATAGATTCAAGCATTGAACAAAAACCCCACCTTAAAAATAAAAAAAGAAGTGAGGTGTTTGCCGATTAGGGCGCTGGAACTGGGTCGTTAGGATCGTTTGGATTGGTTCCGTTTGCGATTTCATCCGCATCGGATATACCGTTGCCATCTGTGTCTGTAAGAAATGATGGGCACGAAACATCTCCAGTAGCAGGATCCGATATTGGATCAATGTCATCTGGAATGCCTTCGCGATCTACATGATTCTTTTTGTGTGCATCGATTGCCTTGTTTGGCAGATTAAGTAACTTGTAGTCACCTATCTCCTCATCAAAGTGGCATATGAATCCCCTATCATGTCCCGGTGGGACAGTTGGCGGCACAGCCATTGCGGGCACAATCGTGCTGATTCCCATCATCACTACAAACAAAGCGCTTAGTGAGTGCGAGTTTTGTCATTGGAAATACATTATGTACAACTTACATAAGTTCAGTGTTGTTTAGTTGAACAAAAAACTAGATACAAAAATGAACAATACTGAAACAAGATGAAATAAAATGACAAAAAGAGAATTAAACCGATCAGAAGATGTTCTAGATTAGATGATCTTTAATTTTCAGGGAACCTTTTGAAAATCTCTTGTTTATTCTCGATAATGTCCTATTTGCTATTTTATCACCGTATTTAGCGCGTAGGTGGCGCATAAGGCTGGTCCTTACCCTGCCAAATCTTTGCTTGTCAGACATTATTGCCTCTTCACATTCAAGTTCGTCTTTTCCTTCTTCGGCACCATTTGTTCTTTGCACGGCACTATCTTTTTTAGAAATTTAAAGAAAAAATGAATGATGTTCATTTGCACCGCAACCAAATTTATTTTAAATTTATATCAAGATCTGAAATCGACCACACATATGCTGTTTTTGCTAATCTATTTTTGAGATTTCGTAGATTTTTTGCCTTGCGTCACGAATAGATATTTTCTTTTTGACATACCCTTTGTCCAAAAGATGCCTCAATGCAAGGCGAACTGTTCTGTCTGGAAGGAGTGTTTTTGCGGCAAGCTCCCGCTGTGTCATGGTGCCCTCATATTCTAGCGTCTTTAGAAGTAGTTTTGAGCTTGGTGGCATGTTCAGTAGCTCTTCTGCGAGTTTCACTTTTTTTGCCAGAGCCGAAACCGCTGTGGAATCCTTTTTCATTTTTATTACCTTGATGGATGGCGTAGATTTCGTGCATTCTAGGGTGTTGTTTATTCGAAACCTGTCAATACCGTCCAGAACGACTTCGCAAAACAACCTCGAAGAGATCTCATCTATCTCAATCAGGCTGGCATCGTTGACTATGAGTGGGCGTCTGGTGATATCCAGCGAGTTTACAGACACTATCCCAAAGACAGGCGAATCCTGAAAGATCATCGGACCTCCCGCAGACATGGAATACGCAGAAGAGCCAATTGGAGTTGATATTATGACGCCATCGCTGCTGTCGTGCCAGACCTCCTCGTTGTTTATGCGCAAAATGTGTTCCATCAGTACGGCACTCTTTGACGGAAAGACGGCCACGTCGTTTAACACAGGATAAACGGGTTTTCCGTCTATTTTTACCCCAATTCTTGTAAACTCTGATATTGTATAGTCGCCTTTTTTTAGTCGATTTACATACGATGAAAATTCTTTCAAATCAATTTGGGCCAAAAACCCACTCTGCTCCGATTCACTCACGCCAAGAATTGGCAGGTGCGGATCTGGTGTCTTGTGGAAATAGTTTCTAACTCCTTTGTCCCCCCCAGTTACTATGACGCAGTCAATGTCCTTTCGTGACTTGTAACCTACGTAAAGTGATGAAAGGCCGTAATCATCAAGGACTGTTTTTATTGTCTTTACCGCTGTGTCTGATGGGCTTGCGCCTGAAATTCCAACTTGCACGGATAATTAACCTTCCACGATATAATAAAAATTAGATGTCTTTGAACTTGATTGTGTTATAAAAGTAGGATGCGTTAGCCTCAGTGGCCCCACGTGGTGGAATCTTGTCAGGCCCAATCTCTTTTGACTCGAGCGCTGCTTGTGCAGCCCCGCCCGCGAAGCTCAAAGCCCACAGAACGTCTCTTTCTTTTAATAGCGTACAACAAAACGTCGCAGTGAAAATGTCGCCTACGCCCGAAGTATCATAAATGTCCATGTCTGGCAGCCTAAGAGAATACATTCTGTTATTATGAATTAGGGATACATCACGCTTGTTCGTATAAAGAACATGTTTTACCTTCTTGTGCAATGCGAGCGCCCCCTCAATTTCCTCAAGGCCTGTAAGATTATGAACCTCAGACGGATCTGATTTTAATACAGATATTCCAGACAGATCAAGATCTGTCCTTTCGAGGAATATCTTCCCTCCCGAAGTTCTACGTAAAAACCCCTGTGGATCTAGAGCCACCAGCTTGGAATCGTTTTTTATTTTATCGAGTGCCTGTTTTGATATTTCGTTAAAGACTGGGCTGATAAGTATCCCGTCGGCGTCAATTTTTTTGTATTCTATTTCATCACAGATGTTTTTCAGCCACAAAGTCCTGTCAGGGCCTGTAATTTCTAGCCTAAAACGTGTCGTCGGTTTTTGTGATAGAAAGTTTTCTAGTTTGATTTTATTTTTTTCTAGTTCGCCCAAAAACTCAAAGTCAGAGCCGAATTTTGTTGCAAGCTCTACGTCAAAGCCCATCTTTCTTGCAGCAAGTCCACAATAACAGGCAGGGCCGCCAGGCCTCACGTAGAGGCCTTCGGTTATTTTTATTTCGTCTATAGTGCAATGTGAAAAAATCCCGAGTTTCACTTTACTTGTTCAATGGTCTGTGGATTTAGTTTTTTGCTTTTCAAAACAAGACTTGCACATTATCTGGCCACGTTCCACAACTAGTTCCATGTTTGAAGCAAGGCAAACGTGGCACAGACCCCTCATAAAATCCTCTATCACTTACTAGAATAAATTCAGTTTGTAGTAATCTTAGAAAAAGAGATATGGTGAGCAACTTCTTTCGTAGCCATGAGAAGCCCAATTCCGGTCAACTTGGACAAGAAGCTAGTGACCTTAGTCATGATAGTGTCCCTAATCGGGATAGGTAGCACCATTTTTCTCTCCTTTCATTATGCAAACATAATAATCGAAGAGCGTGTAATGGACCAACTTACAAGCCAATCTGCAATTAGAAGCGACTCTATACAAAACGTCATAAGTTCTAAAATTCAGCAGATCCAAGTAATCGCAGACGATCCAATGATTAAAAATCTCATAAACGAGATTTCTGCAATTGAAGACGAGGCGGCATTTGCGGCAAAGATCTCAGAGCGAAGAATCGATTTTTTGATAGAAATTCAGGCTTTTGAGGCAACTATTGGTGGATTAAATGATCTTGAAAACGTCGAGATTGTAAACAACGACGGCAAGCGACTTTTTTCGCTACTAAGCATGAGAGACAAGAAGGATTTTGCTTCCGACCCAATTTTCGTTAAAGGAAAGAAAGAGCCTTTTGCAAATCTAACTCTTGGAAAAGATGGCAAAAGAAAGCTCGTACTTGTCACGCCAATTTTTAACAATCCAAAAGACCAAGAGTCTATTGGGGTTGCAATAATAACTGCAAACACACAGTCTGTTGATCAAATTCTTCTAAACAGGCTAGGCCTTGGAGAATCTGGTGAAGCATATCTAGTGAACTCGGATAGGCTCTTAGTAACAGAATCGAGATTTATTGAAAATGCTGCATTCAAACAAAAGATAGACACAACACCTGTGGCACTTTGCCTTAATGCAGACCAGAATCATCATGGGCTGTACCAGGATTATCGAGGAGTGGTAGTGCTTGGAGCCTCAAACTGCATGAATAATTTGGGATTGATTCTTTTAGTAGAGATAGACGATAATGAGGTATTTGAGCCCGTATCGAGCCTCCGCGAGAAGATAATCCTGCTCGGCACATCCATAACAGTAGTGGTAGGAATCGTGGCGTTTTACCTGTCAAAACAGATCTCAAAGCCGCTGATAAAACTAAAGAATGCGGCAAATCGCGTAGCCGGTGGCGACTTTGATGTAAGAACAAACATCGCCACAAACGACGAGATAGGCCAGCTTTCAAGATCATTTGATCAGATGGCAGAAAAGATCCAAGAATCACTCCTCAAGATAAAAGAGCGCGAAGACATCATCAAACAGCAAAAGGACATACTGCTCCAGTTTTCGCAGCACAGATCCAATTACTGCGTCTGCTTTGTCGATATTGTAGGTTCCACCAAGCTTACCTCAAGGCTGTCTGACTTTCAGACGACCAAGTTTTATTCGATATTTCTGAACTCTGCTGCGACAGTAATTACGCAAAACGGCGGCGTCGTAGTCAAGAACATAGGGGACGCTTTGTTGTATTATTTCCCAAAAACAGACGTAGATGACATCGAGCCATTTAAGCAGGTACTGGATTGCTCTATGAAGCTAATCGAGGCAAGAGAGACCATCAATGAGACCCTGCGCAATGAGTATCTACCAGAAATTAGCTACAGAATAAGTGCGACGTTTGGCCCTGTCCGGGTTGCGATAATTGCCACATCTGCAGTCGACGACATTTTTGGCTCCACGGTAAATACCTGCTCAAAGATAAACTCGCTTGCAAAACCAAACACCATGGTAATAGACGAGTCATTATATGACAAGGTAAAAAAAATCAAGGGTTACTTGTTTGAGAAGATAAGTAACTATTCCATAGACGCAGACAATGAGTTTGCGGTATACCAAGTGACCCCAAAACCAGGATGATCTTGAGAAGAATCAAGCAGGATTATAAAGAGGCACCCTAGAGTACAATCATGCCATTAAAGCGTGCAAGTAGAGGAAGACGAAAAGGCGGAAAAGGCTCGTCCGATCGAATCCAGTGTACGAACTGCGGCGCCACAGTCCCAAAAGACAAGGCAAAAAAAGTCACATCCAGGCTCAACCTAGTAGAGTCATCGCTTGCAAAGGAACTAAGGGCACAGGGAGCATACATCGCAGCCCCAAAGGTTCTAAAGTGGTACTGCGTTTCTTGCGCAATTCATTTTGGCATACTAAAAATCAGATCCGCAGATTCCAGAAGACAAGCAGGCAGATTATACTAATTATTCCTGAATGTTTTTTGCAGTGACTATGATTCTTTGAATGAATGTTATCGCGGCGATTATCACCACTATGATTACGGCATATTGCATGAGGCCGGCAACCATTCCGATAATTGCAATAACCAAAAGACGTTCTGCCCTTTCTCCAATTCCTATTCCCTGTAGCTTTACGCCAAGAGATTCTGCCCTTGACCGGGCGTAGCTTACAAGTAGAGACATGGTGATTGCCAGGAAAACAAGGTACGGCTCTGCAAGCCCTCCAATCAATATTCCAAGAAATATCGCTACTTCGGCTATTTTGTCAAAAACCGAATCCAAAAAGCCGCCCTTTTTTGAGGTCTTTTTTGTGATTCGCGCTACTTGTCCGTCCACCACATCAAAAAATCCCGATACCAAAAGCAACACTCCGCCTATCACCGTTGCATATGAGACCTGCGGGTTTAGGCCATATGCCAATGCAGACAAAAACGCAAAGCCGAGCCCTATCGACGTCCAGAAATTGGGAGAAAGTCCAGTTGATGCGAATTTTGCACCTAGTTTTTCAAGATGTGGTTTTAGTGAGTCTCGGAAATTGTTAAGCATTTATTTTTGAAGAATGAAGGCTCTATTTAAGATTCAAAGCAATTATTGTAGACATCAGCTTTGCCGCAAGGGACGACGTTGCGCCATTGTCATAGGTGGGGTTTAGCTCCACTATATCAAGGCAGGAGATTTTCTTGCCATCCAATGCATAAAGCATCTCAAAAAGCTCCCTTGGGGTGATGCCTACTGCCTCCGGGGTTCCGACACCTGGTGCAAACGCAGGATCCAGCACATCGAGGTCGACACTCAGATAGGTTTTTTTGAATGATGATGTTGCGTCTTTTAGCATTTTTGGGCCTTTGCCTTCCCGAATTTCTTTGTCGCCTATGGTGTCAATGTTGTGCTCTTTTAGAAATGCCAACTCTTCTTTAACAAAGGCGCGCGCGCCGACATGAATTATGTTTTCTGCGCCACGCTTTTCAACTATTCTTCTAAGATATGCAGCATGGCTAAGTGAGGAATCCGCGTAGCTGTCCCGCAGATCATAATGCGCATCAAATACGACATAGCCTGTATCCTTTGGGAAACTCGTGTAGCTGCCGTATGTGAGCGAGTGCTCGCCTCCAAATATGACTAGCAGTCTTTCTTTTTTGTTAAGCTCGCCAGTTATTTTTTTTACCATGTCAGTCATTTCAGTTACGTTCACTGTCTGTTTTGTGTTACCGAGATCCTCGATGTGGACTGACTCTAGATCGACTCCAAGGCCTGGATGAAAAATCTCAATATTGTTAAATGCTGTCCTTATCGCGTCAGGGCCGAACCTACATCCGGGTTTGTAGGAATGTGTGGAATCAAACGGAACTCCAAAAACAGTTGCAGCCACGGGAGCATCCTCATCTGGAGATACTATTAGGGGGCTTTTGTTCATGTACAAGTCCAAATAGCTCATTGCAGCATACCTCAAAGACACCAGAAAATAAATTAATGGAAAAAATCTAGTCCAGCCAAGAATCAGACCATTATTTGTGGTCTTTTTGTGAGGTATCTTGCCAGGTTTAATTTTGCAAACGGCTTTCCCTTTGTTTGCTCCTTTATTTCCCTCACAAAATCATCAAAGGCAATCTCTTTTAGCTCGCCGGTTTTTCTGTCTCGAACAGAAAGCATGTTCTTGCCAACCTCTTTTTCTCCCATTACGAGGCTATATCTGATCCAGTCGGTTTCAGATTCTCGGATTCTTTTGCCGATGGTCTCGTTTCTGTCGTCGATATCCACTCGGATCTCATGCTGGCTAAGTTTTTCTGCCAGGTCATCGCAGTATTTCAAAAACTCTTCCTTTAGTGGTATGACTCGGACCTGTGTTGGTGCAAGCCACAGGGGCAGTTGCGGTTTTCTTCCCTCTTTTTGATCAAAGGCCGCCTTTTCCAGCAACACGTAGATAACCCGCTCGATTGCGCCGCTTGGCGAATTATGTAGTATTATGGGATGGTGCGGCAAGTTGTTTTCATCATAGTATTTTATCCCGTATCGCTGTCCGTTTTCGACGTCGATTTGGTCTGTAGAAAGAGCCGACGCCTTGCCAAGGTTATCGACATAGTTAAACTCCCATTTCAATACAAAATAAAAGAATCTCTCCTTCCACATCTCCACGAGGACTGGCTTGCCAATCTTTTTGACTAGCTCTTCGATTATTTCCTTGTGCTCGTTGTAGAATTCTTCTGTAAACCTTATTGCCATTTCATAGTCGGATTCTTCGATTCCTATCTCCCTTAGTACGAATCTTGAGAGCTCAAAGCGTTTTCTGAATTCCTCAATTGATTGCGGTATGTCTGTACAAAATGCATGGCAGTCAGGCATCGTAAATGCGCGCAGTCTTCTAAGCCCCACAAGCTCGCCAGATTGCTCTCTTCTAAAGCTGTACCGAGTCAGCTCGTACAGCTTCATCGGCATGTTCTTGTATGATATCTGAAAGTCGTTTGCCATTAAAAACTGCCCAAAACACGCCGCAAATCTCAAGAATAACTGTTTTCCTTCGCTGTTGATGTTGTATTGCCTTGCCGGGAACCGGTTGAAGTAGCTTTCCATGCTTGGGTGGTGCGAGTCATACATGATTGGGGTTTCGACTTCGAGCCCGCCATAGTTTTTGACCTCGTCTGTGACAAATCTCTCCAAAAGCGACTTGATGAGCCTGCCGTTTGGATAAAACCGCATGTTGCCAGAATCCGATGCTGGCTCATAATCGGCAATTGCCATTTTCTTCATCAGTTTTACGTGTGGGGGCGGCTCGTCCACTGATCTTTTCTTTGCCGCCTCGTATTTTGCCAGAACCTCGAGTTTTTTGTGTTTTGCAAAATTAAACTTGTCAATGTCATGCATCACACCATCTGGCGTCATTATGTGCCAAAATGACTTGATTTTTGACTCCGACCTTAGTGCCTCTGATGTCTGGCCTTCCTCGTCGTGTGTGTGATCATGTCCAGATCCTTCCTTTGTTATGACCTTGGAGCTTTCCGCAAGGGGGTGTCCCTTTACCTTTACACTGTATGATTTTGTCCAGCCAAACGGGGCGTGTGTCGTTTCATATTCGGATGCAAGGGACTCCATCTCCTTTATGAGATTCAGTGCTGTGGTAGGCGAAGCCAGATTCGAGCTCAGGTGGGCATATGGATACAATAGCAATTTTTTGCATCCGACTTTGTCCATGCTGGCCTTGATTTCAGATATTGCCGTTTTTGCAACGTCGGAATCGTCTCCCTGCTCGATTGCGACAAATACGACTACCACTTCTTCTAGCTTTTTTGGTTCTGGCGTTATCTCCTCGGCGGATTTTATCTCTTTTTTAGTCGGGTTGTACTCTATGCTGTCACAGTGAAGCTGGAGTATGCGCACAATTTCAGACAACCTTTGTTATTGAATTAAATGTTATGACGAGTGTTTTGCTAAATTTTTGATTGTAGTGTGATGACTGACCGTAGAATTATGCCAGATAGCCCCAAATTATTTAATATGAAGTCGGCAGTTCGTCTCAACGAATTTTCTCCACGGTATCCTTCGTCAAATATCATTTCTACTGTGCCCTTATCGGTTTCTACATGTGTAGTTATGAGGGAATAATCACCAAGATTTTGATCGGTTTTTTCAACATAAAGCCTCAACTCTATTTTTTTGATGGCATAGCCCTGTTCTGCAAAATTTCCTCCGTCTAGCAGCGTTATGGTGCCATCGGCCCGTCGGTTGACTCTTTCTGGATTTGCGATATCGATTATTTTCAATCTCATGGAGCTACGGATTTGATGATTTTAAGAATTTCAATCCCAGCACAATAATTATTATACCAACACAAATGTGTCATAAATATGGATCATCACCACTTTCACGGAAAAGACATCCCACACATCAAGATGGACTCAAAGACCTCGATCGAGGATCTGGTCGATATTTTTGCAAGCTCCGGATATAACGGAAGGCAGCTTGGCGAAGCCGCAAAGCTATATGCGCGCATGATCCAAGAGGATGCAGTTATCTGCCTCACTGTTGCCGGCGCCATGACGCCGGTTGGATTTGGCGGGATAATCAAAACATTAATCGAAAAAGGGTTTGTGGACTGGATAATTACAACTGGGGCAAATGTCTACCACGAGGATCATTTTGCACGAGGCTTTCCAGTAAAACAAGGCCATTTTGAAGTTGACGACATGATACTATACGAAAAAGAAATAGTCCGAATCAGAGACGTCTACATCAAGTTCTTCGAAACCCTTGCGGCAGAAGACAGGGTGATACAGCAAATGTTCAGGGACAAACTGATTGACAAGCCGTTTACGACTGCCGAATTTTGCAATATAATGGGCCACATCAGCGCCAAATACGCAAAACACCCAGAAAAAAGCTTCCTGGTATCAGCATACAAATACGACGTACCTGTGTATGTCTCCACGCTAAAAGACTCGTCATTGGCGATGAACTTGGCGGTCCACAGGCTCCAGGACAAGGTATACAACCTTGACTTTGTCCGAGAGATACTGGAACAGGCTGCAATTGTGTATAATTCAAAGAAATCAGCCATAGTCGAGCTTGGTGGCGGGGTTCCAAAGAACACTGCGCAGCAAACTGGGCCGATGCTTGATCAGATTCTTGGAAACGACGACGGCGGTCAGGATTACATCATACAGATAACCGATGCGAGGCCAGATACCGGCGGATTGTCAGGCGCTACACTCCAGGAAGGAAAAAGCTGGGGCAAGGTACAGGACGCACACTCTGGAACCGTTACAGTATACACAGATGCCACCATCGCGTTTCCGATCGTGGCCGCATATGTTCTTGCAACACAAAAGCCAAGAAGGCCAAAAAGGCTCTACAAGAACCTCGACAAATACTATTCCACCTTACAAAACACGTATTTGCAAAGCCTACAAAAACACCAAGTCAAAATAAAAAGAAAACGCTAGAACTTGTCGAATCGCGCCCGCTCTATCTCACGGTCTTCTTTTGTTTCCTTTTTCCATTCTTTGTAGTGTTCCTTGCACAGAACTGCTTTTTTCCCAGACGACTTTAAACGCAGTCCGGCATTTTCCACTTTTGCCGAATTGAGAGAGCGCGCACCGTCATTGTCACAGCCGTCAACACTACATTTTGCTCCCTTGGATACTATTCCCATATGTGGGGATTCTTTTTATGCTATTTATAGTTGAAAGTTAGTTGGTTGTGCCATTGCTGTCAGCGACCATTAGTTGAAAGGCACGCAATCAAGTAGATTTGGCAATCTCACGTTAGTTGTTTTTTGACGATCAAGTCTGTCAATCGTTTATAAATGGATAATTTTTCATCGAACCCATGGGTGGAGCAAAGAAAGCAAGCGCTGCACAAATGGAAAAGAGACAAGAAACCGACAAGAAGGAACAGTCAGGTAAAAAAGACAAAAAAGATAAAAAAGGTGAGAAATCAGAAAAAAAGGCCGAAATCACAGTTATGGTCAGCGAGGATCAGGCACTCAAACTAATAAAATCAAACAATTATCTCACTGCCCCAGAGCTTGCAAGGCAGACTGGCGTAAAGATTTCCGCGGCAAACACGTGTCTTGTTGGCCTCGTTAAAAAAGGAGCCGTAAAGCGAATCGGCGGGTTTAGCGGCCACTGGCTCTATCAGCCAGTCAGCGGATAAAGCGCAATAACATCTCCGGGTTTTGCATCTTTCAGTGCAGACGCATTTGATAATATTTTACCAATAGGCGTCATCGGTTTTGATGTGATCACGTCAGATGTAAAAAAACAGATGCTACCACCGGCTGGCGAAAATGCAATATCTCCTTTTTTGAACTCTTTTTTTTGCCTCTCAATTCCAGAGTTTATAGCTGTTTCAAAGTAAACTATGTTTTGCCCAAGGAAATGCGCATTTCCTTCAAGCGGCAAAGCTCGTAGTATGGAACCTACTGTTTTTGGCGAAAGATGGCGCTTTAGCTCACAGGTTAGCTTTGTTTTTGTTTTTATCTCGATTATGAGTTGTAAACTAGATACGGAGCCAGCGCTCATCTCACAGCCTTTGGCTTATGAATATATAACCGTACTAGGAAGTTTTTTCACTTGTCTGATCCTGAAGAAGCTGAGATAGAGGTCGCCGAAGAAATCGAAGAAGAACCAGAATTTGTAAGACCTGTAACCACAGAAGAAATTAGCGAAGACACTACGATGGAAGATGCGATAAACGCGTACAAGAAGATTTTTGAATCAAAAGAGCTAACAGACGACGAAAAAGCCGAGCTTGACAAGAAAATAAAGGAAATGGAACAACGCGAGATAATCGATACCGACCCAGTCCACAAGCCTGTCGAAATTCAACTTGCAGGAAAAGGGAAAATTGCTATAGGACCGCCCACACTGACAAGATTTGAGAAGGCAAGAATTTTGGGCGCGCGCGCATTGCAGCTTTCCCAGGGAGCACCACCATTCATAGAGATCCCAGCCAACGCAAGGACATCGCTTGACATCGCATTACAAGAGCTCGAAGACAGAGCAATACCAATAGTAATCAGAAGAAGGCTCCCAAATGGAGACTATCAAAACATACCAATTGATTATTTTAACTAATGGACAAATCGTCGATAAAACTTAAAAGAACTGCGTTTTTGGAAAAATTTGATGATTAGTATGGGGGAGACACAAAATCACGATCAGTTGTTTATGGATCTACCACACGTCTACCGCGTAAGAAACGAACCGATAATGCAGGCAGCCCTGGATGTGTTTATGTTGATAAACAAACACCGCAGGGGGACGTTGCTTGCAAAAGGAAACTCCATTCCAAACGCGGTTGCGATTGCCAACATCATAGTTGAAAAGATGCTTCATGGGGCATGTATGATAGAACACATCACACTAGATTCTGAAAATTCCAACATGTTTGGCAAAAGAATGTTATCTACTATAGAAATTTCTATAATTAAAAACTAGTAGACGCTGCCTGGTCCCTTTAGCAGCATGTTTTCACATTCTTTGCATATTGCCTCATCTATGTTTGTTTCCAAATTGTGATGAATTTCACATATTAGAAGACTTGATTTTATGTAGTTGCAAAGACTGATGAATTTTGCAAGGCTTGATGGGGTATAGGCCATGTCAGACGCCAGCCTTTCGCTTAGCTCTTTTATCATCTCTGAGACTTGCTCGTCTGCTACAAGTTTTTGGATCAGTTTTGGATCACCGCGGGTTCCACGAATATAGTTGCTAATTGCAGCCTGTGTCACCCCGAGCATTTTTGATATTTCGTCTTCTCGGATTTTGTGCTCTTCGGCAAGTTTTTTTGCCAGAATGGCACGTAGTGCTGGAATGAGAGTCTTTGATTCGATTTCGGCTGGCAACAGCATTATGCAAAATCAGTCTACAATCTATTTAAAGTTAACAATGGTTTCTTTGATCAAAAAAACAAAGTTGTTCAATAGGATAATAGCTGAAGCTAATTGTCAGCACACCAAGACTTAATTTGATTTTTGTCTACAACATAACAATGCAAGACGCCCCCGCTCAAGTTTACAAAATTCTTGAAAATGCCGTTTCAGCTTGCACTGCAGAACATCTATCGCTGTCCGGCGGGCTAGACAGCACGATTCTCGCATATTTCCTTAGGGAGAGAAAACCAAAGGCAGTCACAATAATTTCAAGCAATTTCATAGCAAACGATCTTACATACTGCCAGATGGCCGCACAAAGATTCGGTTTGCCACTGTCGATCAAATTATGCGACATAGATGCAATCCATACCGGAATAGAAGAAACGATAAAGATCCTAAAGAACTTTAACGACATTGAAATAAGAAATAATGTTGTTCCCTATCTTGCCATGGCAGAGGTAAAAAAGGCAGGATTTGACAAAATCATAACGGGTGATGGGGCAGACGAGATTTTTGCCGGGTATAACTTTTTGCTAAACAAGCCAAAGGACGAGCTCGAGTCAGATCTCAGGAGAATTGCCAAGATAATGCACTTTCCATCGCAAGATATCGGTAGATCGCTTGGGATCAAAGTAGAATCGCCGTTTTGTGACAAAAATGTGGTGGAGTTTGCACAGACGATCCCATCCGATCTAAAAGTAAGAGAGGAGGGAGGCAAGAAATATGGTAAATGGATCCTAAGAAAAGCGTTTGAAGGCAAGATCCCAAAGGCCATCGCGTGGAGGCAAAAATCCCCGATGCAGGAAGGGGCCGGAACGAGCGGACTCACGGAGTTCTTTGAGAGCATGATTCCCGACTCTATTTTTATAGAAAAGATCAAGTCGATAAAGGAAAAAGACAAGGTCACAATCAGAACAAAAGAATCACTTCACTACTATGAGGTGTACCGCAAGCATTTTGAGCACAGAGTTTCTAACAAGCCAGAAACAAAGTGTCCCGACTGCCATAATGTAATTGAGGTAGATTCTAGGTTTTGTAGAATGTGTGGGAGATTTCCACTCTAGCTCTTTTTTGCCCACTTTTTTGGCTTTTTTTTGAAGATGCGCCGGCAGCCGTTGCAGCAAAAAAAGTATTTCTGGTCCCCATAGTCAAACGTCACTGCCAGACTTTCTTCCATTTCAATTCCACAGACAGGATCCACGGGCATAAGTAGGCGTTATTTGGTTATTATTTATAGATAATGTGAAATTATTTCCAACTCAGAGCGCTTCGATCATTGTGTCCCTTAGCTCATCGATTGTGTTTGCAATCATTATTTGTGGGCGAAGTTTTGAGCTGTTAACTAATCCCTTTGTAAACCGCATCGCTTGTTGCTTGATATTTGCGAATTTGATTTTATAGTTTGTAGCGTATTCTAGATATTTACAAAAGATATCAAGCCTGTGCTTTGGCACATAGTTTTGGTATGTACCGGTGTTTAGATAATCGTTGATTTGTTTGAACAAAAGCGGGTTTCCCATGGCACCTCTGCCAATCATCACATAGTCGCAGCCGGTCTGCTCTATCATTTGTTTTGCGTGCTCGGGCGTGGTAATGTCGCCGTTTCCAACCACGGGTATGTCTACTGTTTGCCTTAGTTCCCGTATCAGATCCCAGTTTGATCTTCCCGAATATCCTTGTTTTACAGTTCTAGCATGCATTGTTATCATCTGAATTCCTTCTTTTTGTGCTATCTTGGCTACATCTTTGAATACCATTTGGTTTCCGACGCCTGCGCGAATTTTTATGGTGACTGGCTTTTGTACGCTAGATACCAATGTTCGGAATATCTTCCTTGTCAGGTCTTCGTTTTGTAGTAAGGCCCCGCCTGCCATTTGTTGTGTGATGTGTGGCGCCGGACAACCCATGTTGTAATCAATTATGTCAAAAAACGGCTCTACTATTTTTGCTGCCTTTTGTAGCGACGACAGATCCGAGCCGAACAGTTGGACCGCAATCGGCCGTTCTTTTTGCGAAAACTCGATGAATTCTCCAATTTGCCGGCTTTGTGCTTGTAGTTGCTTTTCTTTTGCAATTATTGCGTGAATGTTGATAAGTTCTGTCACCACAAGTCCCGCACCCATATCTTTACATAAAAGACGCAAAGCCACGTCACTCACGCCGGCCATCGGCGCAAGGAAGGCTCGGCTGGAAAACTCTGGCAATGTCACGATTGCAACAAAATTGTCTTACTATATAAAATAATCAGAGTATCTAGAAGATCATGTGATGTGGTTTGTCGTTATTCGAGCTCTTCATCGTCTTCAAGTTGCAATTTGGGCTTTCTTAGAACAAAGACCATTCCTGCAACAATAGCAGCAACTGCGCCAACTCCGGTGTAGATTATCCACTGCGGGATTTCGTTTTTGGTATCTTCAGATGTCGACGCTACTGCAAAGTCAAACGTTTTTTGCTCCTCATCAAATCCCTGTGCGTATGCTAGTATCTGTAATGATGCTTTTGGTGACTGTTTTGGATTGAACTGTATTGTGGCACTGCCGTCGGCACTTGTAGTGACTGTGTCTGGGGTCACCGATGCGTCGTTTGAGATCACCTTGACAGTTACGCCGTTCATCGCGTTTGCATGCTCGTCATCTACGTAAATTTTTAGCTCGGTCTGCTGGTCAACCGGAATAGGTTCAACAACGCTCCCTATGCTGATCTTCAGTTTAGTGACAACAGACTTGGTTTCAATTTCTGCGGCGTCGCCTACGATGCCGTTTGCGTTTGCAGTCAGAGTAAACTGCCCATTGTTGTCTTTTGTCTTTACCACAAAGTTTGCTGATGACATGCCTTTAGGAATCACCACAGAGTCTGGAATCTCAGCCAGTCCTAATTCGGATGGCGTGAACTTTACTCGCTGGTCATCAAAGGCAGTTATCGGGTTGCCATGAAAGTCAGTCATCTGGACGGTTCCGATGTATTCGTTGCCATTAGTGTTCAGGACACCAAACGGAATGCTCAGCTCTAGTTTTGCCGTGGGTTTTTTCTCATATGTGTTTGTGGCCTCTAGTTTTGCATCGGCAGATTCACCTATCGGTATGGCGTTAATTGTAATTGATTCTTGGTTTTCTGCCTGGATGGTGTTTCCTTGGAATACGACGTGGGAGTATGTTCTTTCTTTTTCGATGGTAAGTATTTCGTTTATTGGGGTGATCAGATATCGTATTGGGTTCTCGACTATCGTAGGCCTGTCTTTTGTGTCAAGTGAGATTAAAAACAGATCAAAACGGCCAGTCTTGTCAAACAGAATTGAATTATCACCAGTGGGTGAGAAGACCATTGTTTTTTCTTGCTTTAGTGTGTTTATTACCTCGGTAAGAGTTGATGCAGAGCCGATTCCCTTTATTGTAGAGGACAGAACCACCTGGCCTGTTTCTTGGCCTGTTTCTATGATGGCTGTGCCGTGTGAAGATGTCGCGTCAATCCCTCCGGTTTTACCTATTTTTAAGAGCAGATCACTGCTTGAAATCAGGTTGATCTTTTTTTCTGCTCCTTCAGAAACATAATTTTCGTTTATTATGAGAGGTTGAAACCTGTCCATGAACTCTTCAGGATCTAACTCTTCGTCTTCTTTTGGTTCCTCTGTGGTTGTGGTTTCATCGGTTTCTTCGTCGTCGATCAGAGTGCCTATCTGGTATACTGCGACTGTTTTTGATTTAGTAGGTATTTTATCTAATGTGTATATGACCATGGTCTTGTTTTCGGCCTTTGGGTTGCTCGTAGTCATAGGCTCGACGGTTGTAAAGCTGTCACTTGCCACCCCGAGCCCCTTGGTTGTCGCGCCAATGGTGACCTCTTGATCGATTTTTGTGAGGTCGAGCTCTTGCTTTAGATGGTAGCTGAACTCGCCTTTCTTGATGATCCCATCCAGCTGTAGCTCCTTGATTGATTTGTCGATTTGGTTTCCAATCGAGTCATCGTCGGCAAAGAACTGCAGTTTTACGTCTTCCTGAGCAAATGTCGGCAAGCCGTCGGAATCCAACAGGCTGACCACAACATCGACCTCTCTTTCAAGAGTTGCTGGAACTTTTTCTGGAAAAATGTCGACTTTAAGTGAAGAGGGAAGTGATGAAGAGATACGGATTTCTTTTGCCTCATCGAAGCTGAGCTTGTCTGCAGTTGCCCTGAGAAATGCGTTTCCTATCTTATCTTTTGACTTTATTGTGCTCCAGACATAGCTGTTTCCCTTGCTTATTGTTAGCTCGCTAGTATCGACTTGTACCAGTTCTTCTTCAAAATCGACCCGAATTGGGACGTCAAATGGTGCCTGGGTTATCTCGCCATTAGAGTTCTGCAAGTACAATGAAAACGGCATTTCCGAGCCAACATTCATCTCGTTTGTTGGGAGGTTTATCACAAGGCTCAGGTCGTTTTGCAAGTCCGCGTAGCTGTCTCCTACAATCACGGTATCAAAGTCGTTCTTATCTTCAAATGAGGCAAAAATCTTGGCAGAGCCGGCTTTGTTGTTGGTGATAATATCAAAAACCGCATACTCGGTGTTTTTTGCGAGAGTTACCTCTGAAGGAACAGACGCAACTGTGGGATCAGATGATTCTAAACGTATTGCTGTGTCTTCTGTTAGCTTCATCAAGTTGCCAAAATTATTCATCAGACCTACATACCCAACACTGTGCTGACCATTTGTAGCCAGTATGTTTGTAGGCGATATCTTGACTTCCAAGGTCAGAGTCGATACGTCGTATGCCTGGGCCAAAACAAGTGCGGCATTTCCAGAAATCAGCATGAATACTGAAAAGAATATGAAGAGGATTCTTGGCAAAATTTTTTTCATTGTTTTTGCCTCCATAAAAAGAAAAAAGAGGGGGTTAACCGCTCTGCTGTCCGATAACAACTGTACCAACAAAGACTGCGCCGTTGTTAGTGGTCATTTTGAATTGTGCATCTCGTCCTGCCCTCATTGGCTCACTTAATGACAATACTAGGCTTACTGACTGTCCTGGCTGAACTTCTGCAACTTGGCCTGCCGATAACAAGTCTGCTCCGCCTGAACCGCCCGGTACACCTGCTACTGTGTATTGTCCTGCAGTAAGTGCATCAAGTGTCGCGGGTCTTGTGTAGTTGTATACTATGCCTCCAAGTCTTGCTTCACTGATGGTGATTGCCTGTACACTGTCGTTTTTGATGTATACTGCAATGTTTTCACCCTGCTCCATGTTGACGTCGCCATCACCACCAGAGCTTGCCCCAAATAGAATTCCGTTTTGGTTGTTCAGTGCTGTTACTGGTCTTGCATCGTAGCCTGGAATCTTGACTGCCTCGATGGTTGGCTTGCCGCTTACTTGTGAGGAGCTAAAGAAGTTCTGCGAGTATGCAAAGATGATTGCTCCACCCACTACAGCTATTGCGACTAGCAACAGAGTAGCGATGATTGGTGCTACACCTTTTCGTGAACGAAGTCGTGAGTTGTTGATATTTGTATTCATTACCTGAGGTTAGTTAGGCAGGCTGTTAAGTCGGATGCTGTTCACAGATTACAACACTAATCTATATTTAATTCCAAAAAAACTGGTCCAGGCCGGTCTGTTTTGGCTTGCCTATTATCGAGTCGAAATCAAGGTCCATAGACGACGTTATCTGGTCTAGTGTGGATTCCATAAATTCCATGTATTTTGCAGAGTCGATCTCGTCGGGTCTTGCCATCTCGACGGGCTTGACTCCGGGTTTATTTATGATTTTGACATACGATATGATGTCGCCGCGCTTTATCTCGCGGTGCTGCTCCAAAAGCTTGGCGGCCCTGATATGCTGGGGAATAGTCTTGTCGTATTCCGATGGGGCCTTGCTTATCATCACATTGAATGCAAGGTCAGATATTGGAATCTTTTTTTCTTTTACCTTTATTGCGCAGGTGGCAATTTTTTCGCTGATTTGCTTTTTTGCATCTTCAAAGTCTTTTACCGTTTGAACCTTAGATAAAATGTCCAAAATCTCATAAAACAGTGTCTTGATAAACGGCGGCGTGTGGGATTTTTTGCCAGTCAGGCCCTTGACGTCAACCTTGCCATCTTTTGTTACACCAAGATAGTTCTTTTTTCTGTTGCTAAGTACCACGTACCGGTATTCTTTGTCGATTTCAAGGTCTACACCATGGGCTTTTTTAATATCTTCTATTACTTTGTTGATTTGTTCATGTGTTGTATTTTTGACAAATATGCTATCTGTATCTCCATACAAAACCTCGATTCCACTCGCTTGACATTTTTTGATCGTTTCCATGATGATGTATCTGCCAACGGCAGTGGTGGCCTCTGCTGCTGGAAGAAAGTATAAGGGAAAAATCTCTGCGCCCATCACACCATAGCTGGCATTAAGGATGACTTTGAGTGCTTGGCTTACTACGGTGTACTGTTCTTTTTGCTCTTGGGTTTTTGCTTTTTTTGCCAGGCTTTTGTAGTAATTTACGCGCAAATCGCGAAGCGAGCCAATCAGCATCGATGTGAGACCATTGTATTTTGTGCAGACCCAGTGATTTGTGTCAGGAATGGTATTTTTCTTGCATTCATCATGCACACACCTGATTGTTTCGTACGATATGTTACGAACCTTGATTATGCTCGGGTACAGCGAATTTCCAGTTACTATAACTCTCCCATGCCTTCTTATTATTAGTGTGGTATTTTGCGTAGCAGCACACCAAACTTTCCCACGGTAATGTTCCTTTGTTACGTGATTGTGTTGTTTTGAAATTACGTTTGATGATTTTTTCTGCCTAAACCCAGATAAGATGCACAAATAATATGGTGTATTTTTTTCAAATCCTTTACTTAACACATCCTTTATGACGCAGTTATAACCGCATCTCAATGTCAAAAGCTGAAAACTATCAGCCAGACTCTTGTTGATAGTAGAATAAACTTTTTCAGCGCTTTTATATTCAGAACCATCTGATTCCAGCAATCCTTTCAACAAATAGTTCAATTCGTGTGATGTAAAATTCAAATATTCTTTTGGTATATCACGATCTCTACTGTGAGTTTTATTTTTTAGTAATTCTTTTAACGCGTTACATAATTTTGCGCTGTGAATTGAAATTGTTACTGAATGTTTTTCTAGTACTTCATGAAGCTTTGGAGTCAAACCCATCCTCTTTATGATGTCGCACAAATTCTTGATCCGTTTATCATGCTTAATGTTTTCATGCATGCTAATAGTTCTTTCACTTAGGTATCCATTTCCTAAAAATCTACCAAAAAATTCAAGCCATAATTCTGTTTTAAACGTAAATTCTCCAATTTGAATTGTGTCATGAGACCTGCCCACCCACTTGCCGAAATGCGGTAAAGAAATGTGATGTCTGTCAATTTTTGACACAGGCTTAATTAACAATCTATCATTCCATTTCCAATCAACGCCACTAACTTTTTGTTGATATACCACTCTATGTGCAGGTGTAAAAACAAAATCTAACTTTCTTGGGTTTTTTATTTTGTACATTTCACCATTATAATCATATTTGAAAATTTTTTGAATGGGATCATTTTCTACCTTATTAGTGCCTAAATTCACCGTTATGCCAACATCGCCTTCTTTTAGGGTTTCACAGTTTTTCCACCCATCCACAGTCAATATTTCAGTTTCAGTATCAAAACATGCAAAATCCATCACAGTGGCGCCAAAATGAATTCCCTCGATTGGATCTATTACGAGGCCTCCTCTGTACTTTTTGTCTTTGATTATTGCTTCGTTTGTCACTCCCTGGGATCTTGCGTCGAGCTCCTCTCTTCTTGGGATTAGCGCGTTGCGTTGCCTGTGCTCATAATATAGCAAACTGCGTATCCACTGCGACACACCCATCCTTGCAATGTCATCGATTGGCATCCTTGCAATCCTGGCTATTACCACAAGAAGATTCATCAGCAAGTCGTTGTTGAAGCTGGTTAGCTTTTGTGTCAGTCTTGCGTCGTTGTAGCAGTAATTTGCAAGCTGGTAATTTGTGAGCTGATCAAGCTCTACGCCGTAGTCAAGTTTGGCTTCGTTTAGCAGCGCCATGCAAACGCTGTTGAGTGAAAAGTCGGTGTACTTGTGGCTAAAGGCATAGATTTGAAATGACCGATTTGACATGGTTCGGTATAGATCTATGTGGACGCCGTGCTTGAGGGTCGCAGAATCTCGCATCATGTACAGCGGGTTTTCCGAGTTTTTGACTCCAAGTCTCTCTGCGCGGTTGAAAAGGTATGGCATGTCAAACTCGTCGCCGTTGTAGGTGATCACAAAGGGGTACTCTGAGATTATTCTAAAGGCGTCTTCTAGCATCTTTTTTTCGTCGCTTTGTTGGTAAAAGACCACCTTGATGCCAGGATCCAAGTCGTTTTTTCCGTCATTTGAGCCGTCCTTTCTTAGGACAAATACCTGCCTGAGCCCGTCAGAGGCATCAAAGCCAACTGCCGTAACACGTTTTTCCGCTATCTTTGGGTCGGGTATCCTGTCAATCTCCGACTCCACCTCAATGTCAAAGCTTAGCCTACGTATTTTTGGAATTGGTTGGTTTAGGAGTTCTGCCCATTGCGTGATATAATCTTGGAACTCTTTTGTGTTAACGATCCCTTTTGTGGTATTGACATCCAAGAGCAGGCTCTTCATCGCAAGGCTGACATCCTCGGTAATCTCAAAATTGTGTGGCACGATCTTGCCGTCCTTAACAGAATAGAATCTGCCTACTATGAGCCCCCTGTCATACAGGTAGTTTTCATAATATTTGATGTCGGATTCCCATGTCTCGATTATGTTTCGGATACTTTTTTCTGTCTGGGTCCCTCCAATTGCCAGCGGATCCGTTACCAGTATTTTTGATACCAGTGTTTCTTTGTCTTGAAGAAAGTCCTTTCTTTTCATTTGCTCTATTTTTATAATGTCCTTTCTGCCTGCAAGAAAACCAAGATCGTCTGGCGACAGTTTAGAATAGCAATACGGCTTGTGGCCTGTCTCGTCTGCCCAGAGAACTATTTTTTGCGATTCCGGGTTGTAGAACTTGAGCACTGCGGCCAGTTTTTGATTGTCATAAGTTGCAGATACCAACAGTGACGGGGAAAGAGATTTTAACGGCGGTTGCTGTGCTTGCATTTTCAGCTACCTATTTTTCTCGTCGACTAGGGATCCTGCCCAGCGCTGAATTTTTTTCTTGTCCAGTTTTATTACCTCCACTCCGGCTTCATGTAACAAATCATAATCCGTTTCCGGATACGTATCAAGGCATATGATTTTTTTAATGCCTATGGTGATTGCCATTTTTGTGCACTCTAAACACGGCACAAACGTGGTGTACAAAATGGCGTCCTTTGTGCCTGCCTCGATTCCCATTATCGCGCAATGCATGATTGCGTTTGCTTCTGCGTGGTTGCAAAGACAGCGGTCAAGGGACGCTCCCGACTCGAGTTTGCCCTCCATTCTCAGTTGGCACCGCTTACAGCCCCCCTCAAAGCAGTTTTTGACGCCCGGGGGGGTTCCGTTGTAGCCGGTTGCAATTTGCCGATTATTTCTGACAATTACGGCCCCGACCTGCCTTGTCATGCAGTTTGAGCGGAGCTTTGCTAGCTCTGCCTGAAGCATAAAATACTCGTCCCAGCTGGGCCTCTCAAAATTCCCACTCACAGGGACACTAGAACTCTTTGATATTTAGATGGATCTCCACTGTCGGCTTTTGCCATATTATTTGAAATTAGCTAACGAGCTACAATCGGCTACACGAAACTATAAAATCCAAAGATCTCATCTTATCCATCAATTGGCAGAATACCTAACTCACAGATTCATAAAACCAAATACCATAGAATCGCGCGATTACCAAATATCGCTTGCCAACCAGGCAAAAGGCGAAAACTGCCTTGTAGTGCTACCCACAGGCCTTGGCAAGACGGCAGTCGCACTGCAAGTTATTGCCGAATACCTGTCAAAAGGAACCGGAGGAGCTTTGTTTTTGGCCCCGACGCGCGTCTTGGCAAACCAGCACTATGAGTTTTTGAAAAACAACTTGAACTTGGAAGACATTGCACTATTGACAGGGGAGGACACACTTGCAAAAAGAAAAAAGCTCTGGGCAAACAGCGTCATTTGTGCTACTCCAGAGATAACAAAAAACGATCTGGAAAGGGGGATTGTCTCGCAGGATCAGTTCAGTCTTGTGATATTTGACGAAGCCCACAGGACAATAGGCGACTATGCATACTCGTGGATTGCGCAACGATTTGCTGGAACAAACACGCGCATACTTGGCATGACGGCAACACTTCCAAGTGAAAAAGACAAGGCCACTGCAATAATCACCACGCTCCGAATCGCAAGCGTTGCGCAGCGAAGCGAGGACAGCCCGGATGTCAAGCCGTACATACAACACACCAACACGGAATGGGTCAAAGTCGAGCTGCCGCACGAGATGAAGGAGGTCCAGTATTACCTGCGAAAGGCGCTCCAAGTACAGTACAACGAGCTTCAGCGGTGCGGCCTCAGACTCGCAGGAAATTCCTCGCTTTCCCAGCTTTTGCGCTCGCGCGACTTTGTTTTGCGGCAAAACCGAAGGGCTGCAAAACCGCTTTTTACAGCCATACGCCTCCACTATGCCCTAAACATTTTGGAATCACATGGGATAACGTCGTTTCTTAGGTTTTGTGAAAGAACGCGCGAAAAAAAGGGAGCTGGCATCAAGGACTTGTTTGAAAACGACTCGAACTTTCTTAGAGCGCTAGCATTTGCAAAAGACGCACAGAGAAAAGGAATCGAGCACAGCAAGATACCAAAGCTTGCAGAGATAATCAAGTCGATTCCAGGAAAGGCAATAGTCTTTACCAGTTATCGTGATTCAGTCGAGATAATTCATGCAAAGCTGGTAGAGATGGGGATTGCGGCGGCGTTTCTTATCGGAAAGGCTGGAGAGACCGGGCTAAAACAAAAAGAGCAGATAGACACGGTACAGAAATTCCGGGACGGGACATACAGCGTCCTTGTCGCAACGCGAGTAGGCGAGGAAGGCCTCGACATTTCCGAGGTAAACCACGTCATATTCTTTGACAATGTCCCAAGCTCGATTAGGTTTATCCAAAGAAAGGGCAGGACTGGAAGAAAGTCCGTTGGAAAACTCACGGTGCTCATCGCAAAAGACACCATCGATGAGGCATACTACTGGGTCGGCCAACGAAAAATCAAGGCTGCTCAGAACATGGGCGACAAGCTGACAAAGGACTTGCAGAGACAGAATGGTGATTCAAAGTCGGTTTTAGACGCGTATTTTCAATAGGCGATTATTACATAATAACCAGTCATTTAACTAGAATGTCATCATGAGATCCTACCACAATTTGTGGTGGGATCGGCAAGCTCGTGATGCCGACCGTTTGAAAAACAGTTTGTCTGTGGCCCAGACATCGTGGGTTCAAATCCCACTCCTGCCGGCCCCATTGTAATTCTAATATTAAAGCTGATTGCTCGAATCGAATATTTCTAGGCAAACCTTTTGATGATGTGATATCCAAACTCCGTCTTGACCGGCTCTGATACCTGACCCACAGATAGTTTGAAGGCGGCTGCCTCAAACGGCTTTACCATCCTTCCGCGCCCAAAATAGCCAAGGTCGCCGCCTCTTTTTCCACTTCCAGTATCAAGTGAGAGTTCTTTTGCGAGCTCGGCGAATTTTTCGCCTTTTTTTAGCCTGTCCAGTATTGCAAGCGCCTGGCTTTGTTTTTCAACCAGTATGTGCGAGCATTTTATTTTGTCTGACATGTAATGTCATTAGAAAATGGATTTCAAAAGTCTTACGTCAGGCCCCACGATGTTTTTGTTTTAGGGATTAGCTTCAAAAACGGCGCTTCGCCTTCTTTCCACGGATCATTTCTAACCCACTCAAATTTGTCAAAGAACTTGGCATAGATTTTCTTAAACTCTGGGCCTCCTTCGATTATGTCAACCATGCCTTGCGCAAGCACTGCCTTGTGACCACCTGTCTTGTAGACATCGACGGAGATCGCGGCGTTTTTGTTTTCTTTTACGTTTTTGTAGGTTCGAGTTTTGTAATCGGTGGCAACATAGAAAGAACCGTCCGCAAAGATAAACGAGACAGGTTTTACGTGTGGAGTAGTATCATGCGCAGTCGCAAGTCTTGCCTCTTCAATAGATGATAGAAACTTTATTTCGCCATCTGAGAACTTCAACTAAAAATTCTCTCCCTTATCTGTGGAATCTTGGAGTAAATCATGTCTCTTACCTTGATTTGGTCCTCTTCTGTTGGCATGCCGTCTCTTAGTGTGGCGACGGCCGTGCTCACCATGCCCAAAGCCATGCCCATCACTATCCCGTACACAAATTCCTTTGGGTTTTCTACCCTTAGCTCTGCGTTGTTCTGCTCGATTTCCTGCATGTATGCCGGAATGGTTTGGAGAACCCCATCGAGGGTTTGATTTATCAGCTGCTCTAGTTGGTCGTCTTGGCTCATGTATGACATTTGTATGAGCCAGTAATAAATTTCAAGTATACAAAAATGCTTTTAATGGTGGTTATTTCCTACTCAAGCAATGCTCACGTATTTTACCGTGACTACGGCAAATGAAATACTGCCAAAGGTAATTGAAAAATACAAAAATCTGCAAAAACAAAAACAAGAGATACAAAAACTCGAAGCTCACCTAAACAGCCAAAACTCACACAAACTGGCAGACTATGTCGCGATAAAACAACAGCTCAACTCCGCAATTACAAAGTTTTATGCCGCAGTAGAAGACCTTGAGAACACTGGCGTCGTCCTAAAGAGCCTCGATGAAGGATTGCTGGACTTTCCGTCAAAAAGATTCGATGAGGACGTTTGGCTTTGCTGGAAGGAGGGTGAAAAGGAAATAAAGTTTTGGCACGAAAAGGATGTCGGTTTTATGGGACGAAAACCTCTTAGTGTGGCCGACGAATCACTTGTATGAGTTTAGCGGCTTGGTTTAGGATAATACGGGTAAAGTTTCTCTTATCTTCAGTAATCGCAGTATCTCTTGGCCTTACGATATCGTATTTCCAGCGCCAAGAGCTTGATGTGTTCCATACGGCAATAACAATGGGTGGAGTGATTGCTCTGCACGCAAGCGTGGATTTGCTAAACGATTTTTGGGACTACAGGCGCGGAATAGACACTCTGACAAGTCGAACCAAGTTCAGCGGCGGCACCGGCGTTCTTCCCGAAGGCCTTCTCAGGCCATCTCACGTGTACTGGGCAGGCATGATCTTCCTTGTTCTAGGTTCGGCAGCAGGGGCCTACTTTGTCTTGTTGTATGGATGGGTTATAGCGGCAATTCTTGGGTTTGCTATTTTGTCAATCTATTTTTATTCTACAAGGATTGTCGATTCCGGCCTTGGCGAGATATTTGTTGGAATAAAAGGAACCATGATCGTACTTGGGACAGCATACATACAAACACAATCAATCGTTTCACAAAACATAGCTGCAGGCATAATAGTCGGGACGTTGTCTGCGTTTGTTTTGTACATCACATCGTTTCCAGATCATGACGCCGACAAGGAAAAGGGAAGAAGAACGCTGGTAGTTGTTTTGGGCAAAAAAAAGGCCGCAAATCTTTTTTGGGTTTTTCCTAGTATCGCATATTTGATAATCCTCGGGGGTTCCGTTTCTGGGCTTTTTTCAATTTTTTGCCTAGTAGCGTTCGCTACAGCGCCGGTCGTAGTCAGAACAGGCCTCAGACTAAAACAAAGCCTCGATGACATAGATAGATTCACACAGATAATGAAAGAGACGGTTCTTTTCAGCAGAGTCACCGGCGCGCTTTTTATCGTCGGCTTTCTGATTCAGATCATAGCCTTTCTAAATGATTAAATCAGAACAGATCAGACTCTGTCCATGATTCATGGATTTGCAACTCCGGAAGGAACAAAGAAATTCGCGCAAAACCACGGCATCAACTACAGAACAGTCCAAAACCTGACTCTCTCAAATGTTGGGATGGGCACATATCTTGGAAACGCCGACGACCAGACAGACCGCCTCGTAGCCGATGCTGTAAAAAGATCGGTTCTTGGTGGAATCAACGTAATAGATACTGCAATAAACTACCGGGCACAAAAGGCAGAACGCTCAGTAGGCAAGGCAATTTCTGAGCTAATATCCGAAGGCAAGATTACGCGTGAGCAGGTCTTTATCAGCACAAAAAACGGCTACGTAACAAACGATGCAGACACCAATGAAGAGTTTTGGAGCTATATTCAGCGCGAATATACAAAGCACGGAATCATCGGCCCAGGAGATATCTCGTCTGGCTATCACTGCATGACCACACCCTATCTTGAGGATCAGCTTGGACGAAGTCTTAGGAATTTGGGGCTAGAATGCATAGACCTCATGTATCTTCACAACGCAGCCGAAGGACAGCTCCAGGACATAACAAAGGAACAGTTCATGAAAAATCTAAAAGAGGCATTCGAGTTTTACGAGCAGTCAAAAAAGGAGGGAAAAATTCGATATTATGGGATGGCCACATGGGAGTGTTTTAGAGTGCCAGGCGACAACCCGCAGCATTTGTCACTTTATGATACAGTTCAGCTCGCAAAAGAGGTAGGTGGCGAGGATCACGGATTTCGATTCATACAGCTTCCGTACAATCTGTATTATGATCAGGCCTATATGCTCAAAACCCAGCAGGTAAACGGGATTAACATGACTATACTGGACGCGGCTCAAGTCCAGGGCATTGGCGTATTTACCAGCGTTCCGCTGATGCAGGGAAGGCTTCTTGCGCCGGGTGTTTTGCAAGGTTTTGATAATCTAAAACCGTCGCTCCAGTGCCTACAGTTTATTCGCTCAACTCCTGGTGTCGTAGCTCCGCTGGTGGGACACAAAAGCATGGCTCACGTCGAAGAAAATTTGGAAATAATGAAAATCCCGTCGATGCAAAAAGACGAGTTTGAAAACCTGGTAAAAAAACTAGTTCCTTCATAGACTGGATGTCATTTATCAATAGTTTACGTCTGCTGAAAAAATAGAAAAAAAGAGGTCATGGGCCTCGGTTTGTTTCAATCAACGCATAGCTGAACTTGTATTTGAGGGGCTCGATGAGTGAACAGTTGACTTCAAAGCCCAACGCGTCTGTGGGTTGATCTACTGGTGAGTCCACTGGATTATTTGCATAGCTGGCTACATGTTGTTTCATTCCAGACAGCACACATAGCGGGCTTTCAGCTGGTAATCCGTTGTTGATTTTATCTGCCTCTACGACGCTAAACAAGACAATCGTCGTATCCGTTTGCAGTTTTGAATCAACTACCAACAGGCTGTTAGTCTCGTTTACGTTTGCAAGCTCAACACAAGGTAATGTCTTGCTCATAGCAGAGCAACTATCGTCACTACGCTTGTCCCCAGCATCCAACACCAGTGTGTTAAAGTGGAAGATAACACCTGGCTCTACAGGTGCTGTTTGCGATGGTGGTCGATTCACAATGTAGCACTCGATGTCTTGCCCATTTGACAAGGTTATCGTACCGCCAAGATTTTCCGGGCAGTGGCCGTCACCGCGTATCTCCGCGAACTCGTATCCAGTGAAGCCTGACTCATTTAGAGTCACAGGCGTGTTTGTTGGGATTGGAATAGCAAGAGTTCCATTCTGCGTTATTGCAACGTTGTTTAGCGTTACCCCAAAGTCTGTAATCGTTGGAAATGTCCCTTGATGGTTTAAGACGACCTTGAATATCCTTACTGTCGGCGGATCACTGACCGAATCACCAAAACCCGTTGGCTGATTTACAATGTAGCACTCGATGTTTTGTTCGTTATCAAGTGTAATTGTTCCGCCAAGATTTTCCGGGCAGTGGCCGTCACCTCGGATTTCGACGAACTCGTAACCGACCAGCCCTGATTCTGTAAGCGCTACAGGCTTGTCTTGAGTAAGGGTAAACGACGTACCATTTAGAGTAACGGCAGTGTTGTTCAATTTTACCCCGAATTCACCTATTGTGCGAGATGGATTTCCTTGGTTGTTTATGACAACCTTGTATACCGTAACCGTTGGTGGAGTGTTTGGTGCACCATTGTCGTGATCATCGTCGTTACAATCATCATCGCCATACTTGCTTGAACGACTGTCATCGTCGTCACAATCATCATTATCATCATCGTCATCGTGGTTGTTTCGATTTGTTTTCTGATCTTTATCGGATTCCTTATCTGATTTTTTATTGTCGGCAGCATTTGCCACAAAATCAAGATCTGGTGTCATCATGCCCAGTGTCAGTGTCGCTATTGCGATAATTGCCAATGTCGTTATTTTATTCATTAACCACGTGGCTAATTTGAAATTTAAACAGTTGACGCTGTTCATTCGCACAAACAATTGAATTTTTTATGATTGAAAATTGTTCAAATTATGGAATTACTTGTAACACTACTTCTGCGAGTGGCCCAATTGAAAATGAACCGCTTACGTCGCCTTCCGCAAGAACGTACATCACATACATCTGAGTATCAGAAATAGCGGGGGCCGTAGCCGTGAATTTGATCGTTCTTGCAATGCCGCCGGCTCCAGTCAGATCTCCGCTCAAAACACCTACTATTTGCGACGAGCTGTCTGGAAATGACTGATAGGTAGGCGTCGAAAATCCATTACTTGACAAGACGCTTACGTTTGTCCAGCCTTTCGGTATGTTGACTATTAGTCTTGAGCCGGAACTAATTACATTTGATGTACCGGTATCAAAGTCGGCAATCGTGGCATTGAAGGTAACTGGCGTTCCCGCCCTGATGCCGGTCATGTTCACCCTGATGTTTCCATCGCTTGTGGATTCCGGGATTGCTGAAAGGTACACGTTTGGCACGGATGAACCGCCGTTGCGAAATGATGAGCCATATCCGGCCTTTCCAAACTGGCCTAGAGTGGTAAAGACGTTGGTCTGAACTAGAACGGTCTCAAGATCGATTGTCGAGCCTCCCAAAGTTCCTGGAGTCACTTTGACCAAAAATGGAAAGACTGATTTTGCAGGAACCACTTGTGGCGTAACTGTATTTTTCCACATGAGCTGGTTTGTAGCAGGACACGACCAGGAGCTCGGTGTTGGCGCAACAGTAATTGGGTTACATCCATTCGTATCAAAGATTTGGTCTTGTGCCTGGTTTCTTGGACTGACTGCATTTATCACTACTTTGTTCACATAGATTGGCTGGGCTGTGGGATTGACCACGTTTACTCCCCAAAGGCCTTTTTGTGACGAATCTCCAAACGGAGACGGAATGATCATAAAGACCTCAGGTCTTCCAAAAAGATCATCTGTAAGCACGTCTGAAATCGACTCCAAGTTATCGCGTAGCGTGATGGCGCTTTGATCGGCGTCACTCTGGACTGATGGTCCTCCCTCTCTTGTTCCTGTGGCATACGTAGAAAATGTCACATCAGAGCCAACAGGGCCGGTGATGGTATACTGCCATGAAAAAATCGCAGACTCTGAAGGGGCCAAATCCGTCGGCTCCTGAAGTACGGGTGAAGACGAGACCACTGCCGATGGAGGCGTGACCGTAATTGGTTCTGCCTCCACATCAAGCATATTGGTTGTGCCTGCATTTGTGACAAAAACCCACGCCGTTGCGTTTTCTCCCACCCGTACGTCCGGCGGGTCGACCATCACTTTAATTTTTAGATCACTTCCACCGCTAACGCCGTCAACATCTAGTTTTGTCGTCTTGATAGTACCAATTGCAGAAACCAACTTTATGTCATAGTCTCCCGGACTCAGATACAGCGGCGTGTTTTGCAACACCTCGACGCCATACCCTGGGGCCAAAACTGCATCGGCATAGTTGACGGAAAACTTTTTCGCATCGTTAGCCGTGTTGTTAATGACCCAAACAGTATCTACTTCGAGCGGATTTGAGCCGTCGTTTTCCACATAAAGCATCAATCGGTTGTTGCTGGCCGGATCGGTGGCCGCAGAGACGTCAAACTTTTCCTGTATTTTTTTTATCTCGCTGTCAGCTATCGTCTGCTGTGCCGTTATCATATCGGACTGGGTTTCAATGACCATATACGATACAGAGAGCCCAGATACCAGTAAAACCAAGAAAAACACAGAGCCAATTATGGTAGATATTGCTCTTTTTTTCCTCATCTTGTCTCACCAGTCAAAATAACAAATTCGGCGGAGCGCTGGCCTCCAAAGTCAACATAGATTTGGAGCGGCCTTGTCAATGGGATGTCGGAGCCGATGTCCCTGCTAAGCTTTACAACCAGCCTTACCTCTTGGTCCTCGTTTAGCATATTATCAGACCTTTGTGCAAGCCCAGTCGAGGGAATGATGCTGAACTTTCCGCTCAGAGGATATTTTCCTGTAAGATCGTTTGCACTTGCGTCAAGAGTTTTGCCGCCAGTCTGCAGATCCCAGGAATGCGTTATCCCGTTTATCTGGACATTTCTAACGAAAACAGGGTTTGGGCTTGAATTTTTTACGTTCAGCACTATGAACTCGGTTCCGCCGTTTGCATCAAGGGGCACATTATCGGCAAATGCAGTGCATGATACGGTACAGAATTTTTCGTCAAACTCGTTGTCAAGCGTTACAATCTCGGAGAGATCCGCGCCGTCTCTTGTGTCATAACCGATAATCTTTACAGCATACATTGGAATAGAGGCCGATGACGGGTTTTGCCCAACGCCTATGATCCCACTTCCCTGGACAAGGTTTGCCAAGAAGACCGAGCCCGCAGTCGTTATGGCAAGCAGTAACAGCGTAGCAAAGATCTCCGAGATTCCACGTCTTTTTGATACACGTAGTTTAGTCAAGTGTTAAACGGCCTCGCCACAGTTGTGAAAAAGTTTCCCTTTTCGGTCAGGATGGAGATCTTGTACTCCGAGTTTACATAGGCTGGATCATTCCACCTTCCCGTAAACTGCAAGTTCCCTTCAGCGGCAATGTCTGTTCCTACCCTTGGCTGGGTGTTTACCCCAAGAGTCTTGTTGTTGATCAAAAGTTCCTGTGTGTCGGTTTTTACCATCGTCAACTTTGCAATGTTGGTTTCCACACTGCCGACATTACGGATTGAGATGGTCACATCATCACTTGTCGGATCGAATCGAATATGCTCAAACACAATGTCTTCGCGGCCGCCCTCGTTCTGATACGTGATCCCACTCGAAAGGCGGTTGCCTATCTCACCGACTTCATTTAGTCCCTTTGTTACCAGTACCGTTCCGACTGGAACGACTATTGCCATCATAAAGAGAGCGCCCATTATCTGGCTTACTCCACGCTTTTTTGTGCCACTGCATCTCATTTATCAGAAGCCCCTTCCAGTTTTTTGAGCCTGAATGCGATGGTTTTTTCGGCCTCAGCCAGGATCTCATCGCTGCTTTGCGACGAGATTATCGTAACATTATACTTGGCGGCAATCGACTTTGTTTTTTCTGAAATTGCCGAGTGTCCCACAAGTATGGCTATTTTTGGAGCCGTGTCTATTACCTGGATTAGTCTAGAGTCAAGGCCGTTTCCGTCAAGGTCGTTTATCAGGATAAAGATGGTCTGGTTATTCTTGTCTAATCCATAGACGTCGATGGTGTGTTCGTGGCCGCTCCTGCCTTTTACTATGTGGTTCTCGTCTACTGAAAACCCGAATCTTGTCACTATTTTTGTTAACTCGGTTTTTAACTTTGGAAGATCAAACTCTGACTTGATAGAATTGACAGTGTGGTAACCATAAATCGTTATTGCGTGTGCCTCATTTACATTAAAGTCATGGTTGAATTCCTTGCAGTGCAAGCGAATGAGTGCATCGTCAAATTTCTCTTTGCAGTCAAGGCAGTAGTACCACGTAGCAGGAACCCGCAATTCCTTTGTCGGGCTCTTGATGAACTTATCACATGATGGACATTGTAGTTTTTCTTGCTCTTTTGTGGAGAAGCTGTTTTTCTCCCCGAGGTATCCACAGCTCTTGTGCTCAAGCAGGTGCAGTTTTTCAATGCGTATGGAATTGCATTTTGTGCAATATAGTCGAACGTTGACCAAAAACGAGTTTTGATGATCTGGGCACACAAGAAATTTGTTAAAGATGAATTTTTCGAGCCGTTTCGAGCTTGCATGTGCAAGTTTTTCTAAAAACTCATAGTTGGTAAGCGGTTCCTCTATCTCCTTTAATGCATTATACCGGTATGTTCCTTCTGAATATATGACGTCCGGTATCACCGTGCCATCGTAACTCTTGTTGATTTTGTCGATAAATTTTGCGATTTTTTCCTTGTTACTTTCACACCATCTCGCAATTTCAAGCATTTCAGGCGACTCAGTGTCGACTAGTGATTTGTCAGACAGGGGTTGCAGCTTGCCTCGGCTCTGATCAACTTCTGCCACATGCTTTCCAATTTTTAGCAGATTTTTATTGATTTGAAACAATTACCAACCCTCTGGTTATGCGGCACATAGTATCAAATTTCGATGTTAAATTCAGAGATGTAAAGAGGGTGTTGTTCATTTGTACTCACAATCGCTTATGAGCGATTCATAGCCACTACAAAACATTGATTATAAATAAGACGCCTAGAGCCAACCCACTTTTAAGAATAAAAAAGAGTAATCCGATAAATTTTGCAAAATTCCTAACAAAAAAAACCTCAAAAGAAGCCTCCGATGCACAGCGCCAGGTTGCCGAAGTCGACCTCACAAAACTAATGAATTTGCGGGCCGACAAGACCAATTCCCTAGGCACGGACAACAACCTCATCCAGAAATTCAAAACCTTGGATAAAATCGAGTTTGAGGACGCCGAGATCTATGCCGGGTTGATCAAGGACCCAACATCAAAAAACGGCATGCGTTATATTGTCATAGAGCCGCAGATGAGCAAACACGACGAGACCAATTTCAGAGTAATAAGAAAACTCCTCATATCCGAGCTGGACATTTCATTAAATCAAATCAGAACAAAAAAAGAAGCTGCAAGAGAGCTTAAAAAGAAAATCCATTATTTGGTAAAAAAATACAACATCGACATTCCGACAAGGAACCTCTCAAAGATAACATACTATGCAGTAAGGGACTTTGTCTACCTTGGAAAAATTGAGCCCCTCATGAGAGACCACATGATCGAAGAGATTAGTTGCGACGGCACCAGCATACCACTATATGTCTGGCATCGAGAATTCGAGTCTGTTCCAACCAACATCGTCTTTGATCACGAAAATGAGCTTAACAATTTCGTCCAAAAAATGTCATATATTGGAGGAAAACATGCATCGCTTGCAAGCCCGATTGTGGATGCATCCCTCCCAGACGGCAGCAGAATAAACATGACACTTGGCGGCGAAATCACAAAGCGAGGAAGTACGTTTACTATCCGTAGGTTCAGAGCAGACCCGATAACAATCATCGACCTCATACGATTCAAGACAATTTCTATTCACGAGGCTGCGTATCTCTGGTACGCCGTAGAAAACAATTCTACGATGCTTGTAGGTGGTGGAACCGCGAGCGGAAAGACCACACTGCTCAACTCACTTTCGTCATTTATCAGACCGGGCCAGAAAATAGTCAGCATCGAAGATACGCATGAGCTAAACCTACTACATGAGAACTGGATTCCTGCAGTATCTCGACAGAGTTTTACTGACGGCCAGATGGGCGAGATTACGCAGTATGACCTTTTAAGAGCCGCACTAAGGCAGCGCCCAGACATAATCATAGTCGGTGAAACAAGGGGAAGGGAGGCATACACACTGTTTCAGGCTATGGCAACAGGACATGGAGGCTTTTCGTCCATTCACGCAGACTCGGTAGAGGCCACACTCACAAGGCTTGTATCATCACCAATGGACGTCCCAAAGACGCTTATTGCAAATACTTTGGACATCATTACGCTCCAGCTAAAACTGCGCATGGGTGACAAGTCAGTTAGAAGAATCATACAGATATCAGAGATAGCAGGATTCGATGACAAGACGGGTGAGATAAAAACACACGAGATTTTCAAGTGGAATCCAAACGACGACAAGCACGAGTTTGCAGGAAACAGCCTAGTCATGAATAAGATCAAAGAGCGAACCGGCATCGAAGACGAGCAGATAACCTATGAGATAGAGAAAAGGAAAACTGCGTTGGAGTGGCTGACAGAAAATAATATCAGGGGACACAAGGACGTCATGAAAAACATTTTAGAATTTTACTCGGATTCTGACAGATTTTATGAGAAAAAGAGACTCGTGATCGAAGAATGATCGGGCTGCTAAAATCCCAAAACTATGAAAAAGGACCTAAAAACGAGCCTTCGTGGTTTCAGGTTTTTAGCTACAGGCTGTTAAACCGTTATCTGCATTTTCTGTATCCACGACTGCCCAAGCTCAGAGAGAGCATAAGGGAGGCCATGATGCCAGCTCCATTCGAGGTTTTTGTCGCAAGCATGGTTTCCTCAAGCTTCATTGCTGGAGTCTTTGGCCTTATTGGAGCAATCGTGGCCTCAATCATCCTGAATCTCGGTTCGTTGTCCACGATTGTACTTGGCGTCGTTGGTGGCGTAGGTTTTGCAGTGATGACATTTTTTGCAATGCAGGCGATTCCAGCAATCAACGTAAAGACCAGGGCACAAAAACTCGGTGAGGAGATGCCGCATTACATTGGATACATGGCAACGCTTTGCGCCAGCGGCCTTTCATTGGAAGGCGTCTTCAAATCGGTTGCAGCTGAAAACACCAAGGAGGAAATAGTAAAAGACGCAAAATTCGTGACGCGAAACATCGAGATTCTTGGAATGGATGTGGTCACAGCATTAAACGATCTCATAAGAAGGACCCCAAAGGGGGCATACTCTGAACTGCTAGATGGGGTGATAGTCACCTTCAAGGCTGGCGGCAGCCTGCGGGAGTACTTTCTTGCGGCGGCAAAGGTTCACCTAGAAGAAAAAAAGCTTAGTGTGAAAAAATCCACAGAATCCCTTGGAATCATGGCAGAGATGTATACAATTCTGTTAATCGTGTTTCCCCTGATGGCAATAATCATGCTATCAATCATGGCAATAATGAGCCCCGACCTTGGAGGCTTTGATCTAGTCACGCTCATGAACATACTTACCTACATGCTTGTTCCGCTTTTTGGGACGGTCCTGCTGATAATGATGAATTCGATGGTGCCAAAGAGGTAAAATGTCAACTACAAAAATGCTTGCAAGAAAAACCGAGGAGAAAATACCCACAATTCCACTAGTCAAGACTGAAAAGTTCCGAATATCCGTAATCGCCGCAACAGCTGCCATAGTCGTCATCGTCTTTAGCATCTACATGGCAGAGTCGATTCACATAATTACAAGAGAAATAGGGATAATCTTTGGTATCCTGGCCGGAGTAATACCGCTTGCGATGCTACAGCTAAAAGAGATACAGCGAAGAGACGGAATAGACAGACACCTACCGCTATTTCTTCTTTCATTGGTCAGCTCGATTCAGAGTGGATCAAATCTCATTCAAGCAATTCTGCTTACACCTGAACGAAATATGGGAGCCCTAGGGCCGCTGCTAAAAAACCTAAAGTCAAACATCAGTTGGGGCATGCCGATCGACGAAGCGTTTACAAACTTTGCAAAAAAGGCCGGCACCAGAATGGCAAAAAGAGTCACCGTGCTGCTAGAAATAGCATACAAAAACGGCGGAAACGTCTCAGAAAACCTAGAAACCATACAAAAGCACGTAAGCGAGGTAAGAAATTTGGAAAAGGAAAGAAAATCCGCCCTCCAGCCATACACCTACACCATCTACATATCCTATGCCGTTTTCATCGCAATCTCAGTAATCTTGTCGACGCAGTTTTTCACACAGATCGAATCTGTCAAGGAACTCATAGCAGCAGAAAAGATGACATCCAGCAACAACATGTTTTCCGCGCTGTCTGGTGTAAACATCAGCCAGGTTGACTCCATATTATTCAACATGGCAATAATCGAGGCAATATTTGGCGGCGTTGCCGCGGGAAAAATCGGGTCCGGCTCGTACGTAGCTGGAATAAAGCACGTCGTCCTTATGGTGATCATTGCAATAGTTGCGTTTATGGCATTTTGACCCAACATATTTTGGACAAAAACGCAAATTTGGTGGCGATCAGGAAAACGGCTTCATGCGTAGAATTCCTACGCAAGTGTTTTTAAACTCAAAGCAAACTGCTCCTTAGGCTTGTTGAGCACGAATCTAGGTAACGACAAATGGTATGTTCAAAAAGAACAAAGAGCACCATTAATACGAAGCGGCCACTTAAATGCCGTGGAAGAAAGGGCCGTAAGCGAGATCGTCGACGTAGAGCTAACAAGGACTCAATCGCCATACATTGAAGAGTTGACGGAGGAGCTTTCCAACATTTTAGGCATGGAGGACCTAGAGGCCAGAATCTACCTGAATCTTTTGAGAACTGGCCCAATAACTGCAAGTGCGCTCGCAAAAGAGATCAACATAGACAGAGCAAAGACATACCGCGTAATCGACAAGCTCTCAAGCAACGGCATAGTTTCAATCTCGTTCTCCTCGCCAAAACTCTGCATCGCCACAGAGCCAGGGGAGGTACTGTCCCTTGCACTGCAGAAAAAGGAAGAAGAGATTACCAAGATAAGAACGGACGGCAAAAAGATCGTAGACAAAATAAAAGAGATATGCAGCACAGAAAACAAAGCGGCGATTCCGACATTCCGGATCATCCAGGGTATTGAAAACATCACATCGCAGATAGAGAGAATCTTGGAAGGCACGACCGATGTCTTTTATCTTGTCACCAGCATAGAGGACGTCTCCAAGCTGTACCACACCTCGATTCCAGAAAAAATCAAACAGGTGCAAAAAGCAAAAGGCATAGTACGATTAATAGTGGACGACGCATCCCCAAAGATGATCCCGTTCATCAAGAGGTTTGGGGCAAACGAGGTAAGAATCGGCAAGCTTCCCTCCAAAGGAAGAATTATAGTGTCAAAGAGTTGTCCGGTAACTGGCAAGCTCCTCATGGCAGACTCTGCAGTCAAAGGAATGTTGCATGAGAACATCGATTCAGAGTGTGCGCTATATACAAACTCTGAAGAGATGACAAACAACATCTTTACTTTGTGCAATTTTATCTGGAAGAGTGCGACTACCGTCACCATCTGATCAGCTAAAAACAATAAATAGCACAGAAAATCAACCCACAAGGATCTTGTTTATAATCAATTACAAAAATTATGATGAGATATCAGGTGCCAAGGCTGCAAAACTAGCCTCGATCGCAGGAGCCGCCGCGACAAAGTACGGCGTCAAAATAGCCATAGCGCCACCACACCACCTACTTTCAGCCATCAAGAGATATTCAGGGCTTGTTCTTGCCCAGCATGTCGACAATGCCAAGGTAGGCAGCACCACAGGATTTGTGATACCCGAACTGCTAAAGAAATCAAAGATACACGGCTCGCTTGTAAACCACAGCGAGCACCGGATTCCGGCAAAGGACATCGCCGAACTTGTCAAAAGGCTCAGAGCATTGAAAATGATATCTGTAGTTTGCGTCAAAAACGTATCAGAGGCTGCAAAATACGCAAAGCTAAACCCAAACTATATCGCAATAGAACCGCCGGAGCTTATCGGGTCTGGCAAGGCAGTCTCTGCTGAGAGGCCTGAGCTGATCACGGGCGCAGTCAAGGCAGTCAAAGCTGCAAAAAACAGCACCAAGCTGCTGTGCGGCGCAGGAATAGTCGCAGGCCAAGACGTCAAAAAGGCAATCGAGCTTGGCTCAAGCGGCATACTTGTGGCAAGCGGCATAGTCAAGGCAAAGAACTGGAGCAAGATAGTCGAGGAGTTTGCCATGGCAATGCTTAAAACCCGTTCTAATTGATAGGAAAATCCGTGATAAGAAAATGAAAATGGTTTATTTCTTTGACGAAGGAGACGGCAAGAACAAAAAGTTGCTGGGCGGAAAGGGCGCCGGCCTTTGCGAGATGACGAGAATAAGGCTGCCAGTGCCTCCAGGATTTACAATTACCACAGATGTTTGCAAGTTGTACTATCAAAACGGGAAGACGCTTCCAAAATCGCTCTGGCCGGAAATCAAAAAAAATATCGCAAAACTTGAAAGGAGAACCGGCAAAAAGTGGAACTCTAACACCAACCCACTCCTGGTCTCGGTTCGCTCAGGCGCCGCAATCTCGATGCCAGGCATGATGGACACCATTCTCAACCTAGGCCTAAACGAGACTACCGTCGAGGCGCTTACAAAAAAGACAAACAACCCAAGATTTGCATGGGATTCGTATAGAAGGTTCGTGCAACTTTTCGGAAAAGTTGTATTTTGTGTGGAGGACAAAAAATTTGACCATGTCCTAGAAGAGGCAAAGAAAAAACAAGGAGTCAGTACAGACAGTGACCTAAACGAGCAGTCGCTGCGCGAAGTGGTATCGCAGTACAAGCAGATCTGCCAAGCACATACCGGAAAACTGTTTCCAGCACACCCAGACGAGCAGCTTTTGCTTGCGGTAAAGGCAGTCTTTAACAGTTGGATGGGCGAGCGCGCAGTGGTATACCGTGAGAAAAATCACATTACAAAGGACATTGCAGACGGAACCGCAGTAAACGTAGTTGCGATGGCGTTTGGCAACATGGGAAACGACAGTGCCACCGGCGTCGTGTTTACAAGAAACCCAGGCGATGGTACCAGAAAAATCTTTGGCGAGTACTTGGTAAACGCACAAGGCGAGGACGTAGTTGCTGGCGTCAGGACACCAAAACCCGTAGACGAAATGCAAAAAGAGATGCCAAAGAGCTATCAGTTGTTGCTCAACACATGTAAAAAACTGGAAAGACACTACAAAGAGCCGCAAGACATAGAGTTCACAATAGAGCAGGGCAAGTTCTACCTACTCCAGACAAGATCCGCAAAGATGAACGCGGCCGGGATGATAAAGACCTCAGTCGATATGGTCAAGGAAAAACTCGTCACAAAGGAGAGGGCACTCCTAAGACTCCAGCCAGATCAGCTAGAGCAACTGCTCCACAACACCATCGACTATACCCAGGCAAAACAGTTCAAAAAGGTAACAAAGGGAATTGCTGCATCGCCCGGGGCGGCAAGCGGCATAGCTGTGTTTGATGTAAGGCGCGCAGTTACCATGGGTGAAAACGGCGCAAAGATAATCCTGATCAGAGAGGAGACCAAGCCAGAAGACGTCCCGGCGTTTTTTGCATCTATAGGAATCCTGACGAGCAGGGGCGGCAAGACATCGCACGCCGCAGTGGTGGCAAGAGGCATGGGCAAACCATGCATTGTCGGATGTTCCGATATGAAAATAAACGTCGATGCAAAGGAAGCGACCACTGGCAGCATCACAATTCATGAAGGTGATGCCATTACGATTGACGGCAGCGAGGGCGACGTATATGCAGGACACGTTCCAACGATCGAGCCGAAAATAACTAGTGATTTCAAAACAATTCTTGATTGGGCCCAAAAAGAAAAAAAGATTGGGATCAGAGCAAACGCCGACACCCATGATGGTGCACAGCTGGCAAGAAAATATGGCGCACAGGGAATAGGCCTGTGCAGGACAGAAAGAATGTTCAATGCAAGCGACAGGCTCGGATTTTTTGTAGACCTCATCATGGCAAAGTCTCTCGATGAGAGAAAACAACGCCTCCAGAAACTGCAAGAACTGCAAAAAAGTGATTTTATTCAAATATTAAAGGCGATGGAAGGCTACAAGGTAACAATACGACTCTTGGATCCGCCGCTGCACGAGTTTTTGCCAAATCCTGAAGAACTGATAAACAAAATGCACCGACTCGAAAAACAGGGGGGCACACAAGAAATGGAGGAGATAAGAATGGTGCTTGCAAGGGCAAAAGAACTTGCAGAGATAAATCCGATGATGGGACACCGCGGAGTTCGAGTCGGAATCACGTATCCCGAGATTTACGAGATGCAGATAAGGGCTGTTTTTGAGGCTGCGGCAGAGCTTGCAAAGCAAAAAGTCGATGCGCGCCCGCAAATCATGATCCCCCAGGTCAGCAACATCACAGAGCTGAGATACATCAAATCAATCTATGACAGGGTAAAAGCAGAAGTCGAGTCAGAACACGGCTTTAAACTCAAGATAAACTTTGGAACCATGCTCGAAGTCGTTCGAGGCTGCCTTACGTCGCATGAGCTGGCGCAGACAGCGGAGTTTTTCAGTTTTGGCACAAATGACCTCACACAGGCAGTGTTTAGCTTCAGCAGAGAAGACGCCGAAGGCAAGTTCCTGCCAGAGTATATCGAAAAAGAGATTCTCGAGAGAAACCCATTCCAGACATTAGACGTAAGCGGCGTTGGGAGTCTTGTCAAGATAGCAGTCGCAAACGGCAAGTCAGTCAAGCCAAATCTCGAGATCGGCGTTTGTGGCGAGCACGGAGGAGACCCAAACTCCATCAAGTTCTTCCACGGTGTCGGGGTATCGTATGTTAGTGCATCGCCGCACAGGATTCCGATTGCCATTGTAGCGGCCGCCCAGGCAGCACTTGCAGAAAAGTCTCTGAAATCAAAAAAGAAACGACGCTAGGCAAGAGACGCGATCTTTCTTTCAAACTGTGAAAACGTAAACGGTTTTTCTAGTATAGTTATTTTGTCAACCAGATCATCGGTTTCGTCTTCCACTGCCCACCTTTGATATCCGGTGACGAACAGTATCTTCTGGTTAGGGTTTTTTGCCAGTATTTTTTTGACGGCGTTTGCCGCGGTTTTGTTTGGAACGCCATGATCTAAAATTACAACATCAAATGGAGAATCATTTGATGAGTCAGATTCTTTCTTCAGATCTTTGCTGTATTTTTCTAGGCATTCCTGTCCGTCTTGCGTCACGACTACACTGTGTCCATTTTTTTCGAGCAATTGTCTGTACTGTAGTGCCGTAAACCTGTTTTCCTCGGCAATCAGAATATTCAATAGTCTTGGGTGGTTTTACACCCATTTGAGAGATAGGGTGTTTTTTAGGACAGCACTCTGGGATTGTTCACTGATAATTCATACGCAAGCCTTTTTTTATTAAGGCTCCAAGTGTGCTCAGGTTCATTCAACGGACACTGTACCGGGGTTAGAACCAGCCAAGACCAACCAAATCATAGTGAGGATATCGCCGAGTCGACCATGTTCTACCTGATATCCTCACTTTTTCAATTATCTCGTGATTTTATGGCCGTAGATCTTTCAAAGCATTTTTCAGATTCCGCAGATTGTCCAAGAATTTTTAATGCGAAGCCCTTGTTGTACCAGGCGTCAAAATAGTCCGTGTCAAGTCTGATCGCCTCGTCAAAGCACTTGATGGCCTCGTCCAAGTTTCGCGTTTTGCCCAGTGCAAAGCCCTTGCCATTCCAAGCCAGTGAGTTATTTGGACTGATTCTGATCGCCTCGTCAAAGCACTTGATGGCCTCTTCAAATTTTTTTGATTTTCCAATTGCAGAGCCCTTGTTGTACCAGGCGTCAGCATTGTTCGGGTTTAGATTTATTGCCATATCGTAGCATTGTATTGCTTGTCTTGACTTGCCTGATTCGTCCAGAGCAAAACCCTTGTTGTTCCATGCTTGTGAATTTCTTGGATCAAGCTTGATTGCTTCGTCAAAGCATTTTATCGCGTCATCTAGTTTGCCAGATGATGCCAGCTGATTTCCTTTGTAAAACCAGTCTTGCGCGGTTTTGCATTCAGGATGATTTTTCTTGAAATTACCAAATAATCCCAACGAGTTATGTTTTTTCTCTGCGTTTATGAATTTTAGCAAGTTTTTTGCAGTAAAATTCATACGATTATATCATTTACCAGAGTCATGCTTCCACGCCTTGACAGCATCAAGCAGGCACGAACCAAGCTGGGGATAACGCAGAAACAGCTTGCAAAAATGACAGGCGTCAGCACATCCATGATAAATCAGATAGAGTCCGGACGCAGCCAGCCAAGCTATGAAACGGCAAAAAGGCTCTTTGACTCCCTGGCTACGCTTGAGGGAAGATCAGACCCAAACAAGGCAGGAGACATTTGTAGCAAGGACATCATCAAGATGAGACCAACCGATTCGCTCCATGACGCCATACACAAGATGCGAAAGATGTCCATAAGCCAGATCCCCATCTTTGATTCCAACGAGCCAGTAGGTATCATAACTGAGGACGGGGTCGTAAAACACCTAGCAGACAGCGACGAGTCATCGTGGAAAAAGATCCAGCTTGCAGATGTCATGGAGGCAAGGCCACCAATAGTTGATCACCAAACCCCTGCAAAGGCACTAGTGCCGCTGGTGAGATATGCAAAATGCATACTTGTCGCAAAAGCAGACAAGATAATTGGCATAATCACTGCTTCAGACACGCTAAAAATGCTAGAGTGATTTGTAGAAAAATTATTGATTGCTTTTTTGCACAATCATCTACTGAAACATAAATTCATCAAGTATTGCATGATTTTAGTTTAGAATTGTGTGGAACGTCAAATTGTCACATACAACAATTCATTTAAAATTCATCTGTAAATATAATATCGCTGCATCATCTTTAAGTAATTATTGTCATAAACTAGAATGTTTGAGCACCAGTGATGCTATCAATGTACGAAAAAATGTCAACACCTTAACTTCGGCAGAGCTGGCCAAGCTTCGGTCAGCGTTCAAAAAAGCAATGAAACTAAATGACAACCGAGGGTTCGCATATTTTGCCGGGTTTCATGGGTATCCAAGCTGGCAGTGTTGGCACGGCCCTCAGTCAAAAGACGGGTGGCCAGGGGTTCGCCTGTTTTTTCCATGGCACCGAGCGTACCTTTACACTTTTGAGCGCGCGCTGCAGGATCTTGAGCCCGGAGTGGCCATCCCGTGGTGGGACTGGCGCTCAAGCGGGAAAGGCCAAGATTGTATCCCAAAAGCATTTTCTGATGAATTTGCATCAGCTCCAAAAGAAGGAACACAAAATGAGCTCTTAAAACCATTTTATGACATAGTTGCCATCAAGGACATAAAGAAAATTCGCGAATTACTGGCCAATATTTTGAAAGACACAAAACATAAAGAGACTGCAAGAAAAATCCTCAAGTTGTTTATTGGCAAGCTGTCGCCTGCGCTAAAAGCCGAGTTCGGCAAAAATTTTGACAAGCTCTTTGACCCTACTTTAGTAAAGCAGGCTGGAGTAAAGCAGGTTGAAAGCCAGCAGACTGCCATAACCACTTGGGCATATTTTCTGCTGAGCCAAAAAAAGACACTAAAAGACACTTTAGATACATTTTCCAAAACATCTTCAACTACCAGTAAGACAGATGCTGGTGAGCCGAATCCGCTTTACGGCTTTCGAATGAAGTTCCCAGAAAGAAACATCGATAGAAACACGCGGAGGTTTCCTGGAAAATCACTAAGTGGGCCACTTTCATTGCCAACATACTCTGAAATTGCGAGCATCCAAAAGATGAACCATTTTGATGATTTTACTGATGCGGTCGAGAACATACATGGGCTCATCCATGTCTGGACCGGTGGTGAAATAAAAGAAAACGGCAAGAGGGTTTCAGGAGACATGGGTACCATTGCTTTTGCCGCATACGATCCTATTTTTTGGGCTCATCATTGTACTATTGACTATCTGTGGTGGGTGTGGCAAAGAAAGCATGGGATAGAAGAGATTCCAAAGCATTATAGAAAAATGGCGCTAGAGCCATTCGGGATGACAGTTGACGATGTGCTTGATGTTTATGACTTGGGATATCAATACGTAGACGCGGAAGCTTCTGTGAATGGAAACTGGAGTCCTGTCAATGGCTAGAAAATCTAAAGAACCACAGCCAAAAATCTTTACAGTCGAGATGGAGTTGTCCACAAAAGATCCACGCAATATCGCAAAAGCCGTTTTGACATTCCAGGGAATAAACCATTCTGGACTGTCCTATGAAGGCAGGGTCTTTTTGAACAACAAAAAGGCAAATGAAAAAACGAAAAAATCCCTTGCAAATGGCTATGCGGGATCCTTTTTCATATTTGGCCATGGCGGAAGATGTTATGGGGGACCTGGCCATTGTGCAATCCCCACCAGTGACATGCGCGATCCTTATGATTTGAGGCGTTCAAACCCCTTAACGCCGACATCCAGAGATGTCAGAATAACAGAGCAATTCACCAAAGCAATAAGAAAGAACAAGAAAATCACAGTGACGGTAGTTCCAGTCATAAGGAGCTATGACGAAATGGCAGACATTGAAAATGCGTTTCAGTGCGAAAAGATCACACTTCTTACCTTTACAAAATAAACTGCGTTTTTGATTTTAAAATAATTATTTAGCAGGCTTGCTATTGCCAGTAACGTTATTTCTGCATTCGTTTAATCACTGATTTGTATTTTGATTAAGGGTGTGAGCAAAGCTCTGCCAGAACGCCACTAAGTGATTTCGGATGGATGAATGTTATCTTGGTTCCCTCAGAGCCGTTGCGAATTTTGCCCAGGAACTGGATCCCGCAGCCCTCCATTCTTTGATACTCTGCTTCGATGTCGTCAGTGGCAAGGGCCATGTGGTGAAGGCCTTCTCCCTTTTTTTCCAGGAATCTTTTGATTGGGCTGTCGTCCCTTGTTGGCTCCATGAGCTCGATTCTGCCGTTTTCCAGCTTCAAAATGGCGAGCTTTACCCCTTCGGATTCGACTGTTTCAAAGATTACCTTGTCTACGCCAAGTGCCTGCTGGTACTGTTTGGCGGCGGCCTCTACGTTATTTACCGCAATTGCAATGTGATCGATTTTCATTTAGAACACTTCCTTTGGCCTGTACTCGCCAAAGACTTCGCGGAAGGTGTTGCTGATCTCTCCAGTGGTGGCATATACCTTGACAGAATCCAAAATAAATGGCATCAGGTTGTCGCGTTTTTCGGCCGCTGATTTTAGCTTCGATAGCGCGTACTGGACCTTTTTGTTGTCACGTTCTGCGCGGAGTTTTTTGATTGCTTTGGTCTGCTGCAGCCCCACAGAGTCGTCGATTCGCAAAAGCTCTGGCTTTGCTTCGACCTCGTCTGAGAATTTGTTGACACCAACCAGTATCCTTTGGTTTGCGTCCACCTCTTTTTTGAGCCTATAGGCGTTTTGACGTATTTCAGACTGGAAGAACCCTTTTTCAATTGCCTTTAAGGCACCCCCCATTTTTTCCACCTGTTTTAGGTACTTCCATACTCCTTCCTCTATCTCATCGCAAAGATATTCCAGATAGTGCGAGCCCGCCATTGGGTCTACGGTCTTTGTGATGCCGCTTTCATGTGCCACTATTTGCTGCGTCCTTAGCGCGATTTTTGCAGATTCCGCAGTGGGCAGCGCCAGTGCCTCATCCCTAGAGTTTGTGTGGAGCGATTGGGTGCCGCCAAGCACTGCTGCCATGGTTTGGATCGCGACGCGAACAATGTTGTTGTCGGGTTGCTGCGCAGTGAGGGACTCGCCGCTTGTCTGCGTGTGGAATTTGAGCTGTATGGACTTTGGGTCCTTTGCGTGGAAACGCTCCTTTAGTATCTTTGCGTAGACTTTGCGTGCCGCCCTGAACTTTGCTATTTCTTCAAAGAATTCTATCGTACAGCAAAAAAAGAACGAAAGTCTTGGCGCAAAGTCGTCGATTTTCAGGCCGCGGTCAAGGCATGTCTGTATGTATGCTATCGCGTTTGCCAGAGTAAAGGCGACTTCTTGTGTTGCGGTGGAGCCGGCCTCTCTCATATGATAGCCGGAAATTGAAATTGGATACCACTGCGGTACGTGTTTTGCACAGTACTCTATCATGTCGCCGATTAGTCGCATTGACGGCTGTGGCGGATAGATGTAGGTGTTCCTTGCGATGTATTCTTTCAGAATGTCGTTTTGTGTGGTTCCCCTAAGCTGGTCACTTGAGAATCCCTGCGATTCCCCTACTGCGATATAGTACGCCAAGAGAGTTGATGCCGTGGAGTTGATAGTCATGGACGAACTTACCTTTCCAAGCGGTATTCCGTCAAATGCCGTAAGCATGTCCTTAAGCGATGCGATTGAGACTCCCACCTTTCCCACTTCGCCTTCTGCCTGCGGCGCATCCGGGTCATGTCCTATTTGTGTGGGAAGATCAAATGCCATCGAAAGTCCGGTTTGGCCTTTTTGCAGCATGAACTTGAAGCGCTCGTTTGTCTGTTTTGCGTCTCCAAACCCAGAGTACTGGCGCATTGTCCAGAGCCTTTCCCTGTACATGTCTGCGTGTATTCCGCGCGTAAAGGGGTATTTTCCCGCGTCTTCTTTTGCCAGTTTTTTTGTACGGTGGTAGATTCGCTTTACTGGGATGTTGGAATCCGTGAGAAATTCTTGTGGTTTTTCGATTTCTTTTTGGGCCATAGTATCACTTTAAAATCGAGCTTGAAATCTTGTCTGCTGCCTCAAATGGATCCAGCTTTCTTTCCTGAAGCATTTTCAGATATTTCGTGTAAGTTTTATCCGATTCCAATAGTGTGTCGATTTTGTTTCTGACATTATTTAAAACAATATCCTTTAGCTCGACTTCGAGTTGTCGTTTGTCCAATTCTGCTTTGGATTTTTTCTTCAGTGCCATCAATTCCTTTAGTTTTTTTGCCAGCTCGTCAATTCCCTTGTTTTTTGTGGCGGATGTCTGCAGTATTATCGGGTTTTTTTCCGTCATGCCTATGAACTCTTTTACAGATTCAAACAGCTGTGCGGCCCCGTCAAGGTCGCTTTTGTTTACCAGATAGATATCCCCTATTTCGGTAATTCCCGCCTTTATGGTCTGTATGCTGTCTCCCGTATGCGGGTTGAAGACGACGACGGTAATATCTGCAATGTTTGCTATTTCGACTTCGGTCTGGCCTGCACCGACACTTTCAATTATTATCGGATTAAACCCGGCATATTCTAAAACGCGGATGCTGTTTCGAATGGAGCGGGAGATTGCACCTGTCGAGCCGCGCGACGCTACGCTTCTGATGTAGGTTCCAGAATCAGTCGATTCGGTCATCCGCACCCGGTCGCCAAGAATTGCCCCACCTGTAACGTGGCTGGTAGGGTCAACTGCCAAGACCGCGGCTTTGAAGCCTAGTTTTTTTAGTGCGAGCGAGGTCTTGTTGATAAGCGAGCTTTTCCCCGCCCCCGCAGGTCCGGTTATCCCGATTACGATTGACTTGCCAGAGTTTTTGAAGATTTTTTTAATAATTTTCCGGGCTTGGGTTTCGTCGTTTTCGATTATTGATATTACTTTAGCTATTGCGCCGCGTTTTCCCTTTTTTAGTTCTGCCAAAAGCTCCAAAGCAGATTTTACACTCGTTTCCTGGAATAAATTCTTGTTGGGGTGATCATAGCTTGCTAAAGATTATTTTGTTTGGCGGCTCGCCTTGGTTATGGACATCGGTTTTTAGTCCGATTCTTCCAAATTCCGGGTGCTCCACCACCAGAGTTATCGGCGTCGTCTTCCATCCATACTGCGGGATTCCATCAAACGGGACGTTGATTTCAAAGTGCGGGCCTGAAAAGGTCTTTTGGTATGATTCTCGCATGCCAAGTACTTCCAGAACTATGTTTGTCGTTTTTTTGGAGCTGTCATCAAATGTTATCTGCACATAGCTTTTGTCTTGGTAAAAGGTCGCGTCCAGATAAAATATCTTTGAGTATTTTTCCGAGTCTTGCATGTTTTGGATTATCGATGCCCCTATTCCAAATGCAATTAGTGTACAAATTACGGCAAGTATGATTTTTTTGTTCATGAGAATTCTTGCCGCATTCTTTGGACCAGTGCCGAGTGGATTCGTATTCTTTCCAGAGTCTGCTCAAGTGTCCTTTCTGTCCCAGGTGTGCGGTTTTTCCTAAAGAACTGCCTTATTTGTTTCTCCATCGAGGCATCTGCCACCGATGATATACTTGCGACTATTCTGTTAAGAAGTGGGCTTCCAGGGCCGACCTTTTTTCGCAGTGATTTCCAGTTCTTTTTTAGCCATGGCCAGAGGAACTTCTTGCCATATGGGTTTGCGGCTGTTTTCATTATCGGCACATGCATGTTTTGCGAGCGCACCTCCTTTGTCTGTGAAAAATCTAACGCCTTTTTCAAGAGATTTTCGTCTTTAAAGTTGCACAGCGCCCCAAGAAAACGGATCTTTTCTTCTTGCGTTTTGGCTTTTCTGTACAGGTAGAGCATCTTGTCGTAGGTCTTGGAGCCCCCACTCCATGCCACGATTGAAAAAACCGCCTCTTGTATGTCGGGATTAAGCAAGGTTGGATTTTTCAAATATGCTGCAAATCTTTTGTTTGCCTCAGAGATTATTTCATCGTCATCTAGTTTTCCTAGTGCGCCCAAAACAAAGCTTCGCAGTAGTGCATTTGTGTGCGGCTCGCCTTTTTTTGCGTCCCAGCCAAGATTCGAATAAAGCATCCTCAAAAATCTGTGTGTAACATCTTTGATTTCGTAAGAAAATGGCTCATCCCTAGTTTTATTGTACAAAAAGTACAGATTTCCTGCGACGTTTGATTGTGTGACATAGTCATCCTCGTTTTCATAGTTGCTTGTAAAGCCAAGATAATTTCTTATGTGTTCATCGCCCGATACGCACAGTGCAAAAAGATCATTTTGGAGCGCCCACCTGTCTACATGTGAGACGGCTTTTTCCGAAACGAGCCGCCCTAGATCATAAAGCAGGTCTTTGGGATACTTGACTCTGTAGAAACCCGCTCGTCCGGAATTCACTACTAGTGTCGAGTCCTTTATTGGTATGGCTTCTTGTGGCTTTGTCACCAGCTTATGTATGACTTTGCCGTCCTGAGTAATTGAAAGTGGGACATGCCAGACTGCGTTTTCTTTTCCTTTCTTTTCATGGACAAATCTTTTTTGCGCTATGACTAGCCTCGAGTCCTGTTTTTGCGCCTCGATTAGCGGAAATCCCGCCTGCCTTAGCCATGAGTTTACCATGTTTCTGACGGGCATCTTTGCCGCCTTGCCTATCTCATTCCAGAGGTGATCACCTCTTGCGTTTTTGTATGAAAACTTTTTGAGATAGGTTCGTAGTCCTGCCCGGAACGCTTTTTCCGTGACAAAACTTTCAAGCATCCTCAGGACGCAGCCACCCTTGTCATAGGATATGGCGTCAAATATCTCCCGGATTTCAGATGGGCTCTTTACTTTGACATCGATTGGGTGCGAGGAGTGTAATGCATCAAGTGCCATCGCAGTGTTCATCGTGTCGTCTAGGAACTGGTCCCACAGCTTCCATTCTGGGTAAAACTTGTCGACAAATTTTGTTGCCATAAATGTCGCAAAGCTTTCGTTGAGCCAGAGATCGTTCCACCACTCCATGGTTACCAGGTTGCCAAACCACTGGTGTGCCAGCTCGTGGGACACCACTTCGGCAATGTGCTGCTTTGTTTGCGTCGACGATGTCTTTGGGTCATACAGAAGAATTGTCTCCCTAAACGTAATTGCACCCCAGTTCTCCATAGCGCCAGATGCAAAGTCGGGAATTGCGATAAGGTCTAGCTTTGGAAGGGGGTATTTTATCCCAAAATAATCCTCGTATGCTTTGATGAGTTTTTTGCAGATATCCAAGGAAAACCTTCCTTTTGAGCTGTTGCCTCTTGTGGTCACGACTCGAATGGTGGTTTTTCCGATTCGACTTGAGATGGATTCGAATTCGCCCACTCCTAGATACAGAAGGTATGTGGACATTATCGGCGTTCTTGCAAATTTGTATTGGATCTTTTTGCCAATCTTTTTCCTTGATGTGACGTTTGTGTTAGATATTGCAGTGTGGTTTTTGTCAGTAATCAAAGTAACGTCAAACGTAGCCTTTGCTGCAGGCTCGTCCCAGCACGGAAACGCCCGACGCGCGTCCGCTGCCTCAAACTGGGTCGTGGCAAGAAACTTTGTCTTTCCCTGCTTGTCATGGTATTGGCTTCGGTAAAAGCCGACGAGCCTATTATTTAGAATCCCAGTAAAATCAACTACAATTTTTGCCTTGTCTGCAATTTTTTTTGGAATAGATATCTTCATCGTTTCATTTTTTTCATCAAGACTTGTTTTTGCGCCTAGCTTTTGGCCGCCCCACAGAACATAGCAGTTGTTTATTTTTAGTTCGGCGGCATGCAGGGTTATGACGTTTGTTGGCTTTGATATTTTTACGTCGATTATCTCCCTGCCCAAAAACGTAAAGTCATCAAAATTTGGCTCAAATGTCAGTTCATAGTTTACCGGACGGACTAGCACGTATGTCGGTGATTTGAATGGGTTTATGTGTATTTTCAAAGGCAGAGCAATCAGCTCCATCTTAGCTTGTCTATAGCTATCTATGCTTCAGATCGGTTTTATCGTTAGGGTACAGTCCTCACCACATGAACAATCCAGACGGGCTCGATAGATGGATTAAGAAAAATCAAAGTCAGAGCTCCGAGTTCTCCGAATCATTATTCCCCCAAGAACGGATCACGTTACATTCTCTAAAGGAAAGAATCGCAGAGCTTGAAAGAATGCGAGACCAAATACTATATGAGCTTGACAGGTTAAAGTCATTTTCAGAAGGCAGGCTGCAATGACAGAAGAAGTTTTAAAATACGGATCTAGGTATACAAGATAAATGAAGCAAAAACTGGCAACGAGGCGAGTCAAGATTCTGGTCGCCAAGCTCGGCCTTGATGGCCACGACAGGGGTGCACTTGTTTTGTGCAGGGCATTTCGAGATGCAGGAATGGAAGTCATTTATTCCGGCCTTTTTGCCACGCCCGAAAGGGTAGCCCAGATAGCAGAGGATGAAGACGTCGACGCAGTGGCACTCAGTCTCCTTAATGGCGCGCACAACACCTTGTTTCCGCGCGTTGTAAAAGAGCTGCAAAAAAAAGACCTCAAAGACGTTCTTGTAGTTGGTGGAGGGGTCATTCCGGAAGAGGATAGAAAGGGGCTGGAAAAAGCTGGCGTATCCAAGGTTTTTGGCCCAGGCTCGCCGCTGTCATCAATAATTGATCACATCAATTCTGGCGTCGCAAAACTGAGAAAAATTTAGTTTATTCTTTTGAATCCGGCCACATCATCTGTCGCATTTTGCGGCCTACTTGTTCTATTTGGTGAGATTCTAGTTGTTTCATGTATCTGTCAAACGCGTTTTTGCCGTTTTTTTGGTATTCTGAGATCCACTCCTCGTTAAACGTCCCGTCTTGGATCATTTGCAATACTTTTTTCATCTTTTCTTTGACGTCCTTATCTATTACCATTGGGCCCCTTGTCAGGCCGCCATATCGTGCGGTTTCGCTGACGCGCCTCCACATTCCGTTTATTCCATATCTTTGAATCATGTCCACTATCAGCTTTAGTTCGTGCAGTACCTCAAAGTATGCAATTTCCGGCTGGTAGCCTGCCTCGACTAGGGTCTCAAATGCGTTTACCACCATCGATGCGCATCCCCCACAAAGATCCGCCTGCTCGCCAAACCAGTCCGTTTCTACCTCTTCTTTGAAAGTAGTCTGGATGAGTCCAGCCCGCGCAGAGCCGATTCCCTTTCCCATTGCCAAAATCCTATCCCATGCTTTTCCCGTCTTGTCTTGGTATACTGCCACAATTGCAGGCGTTCCAAACCCGTCAAGGTATGTCTCGCGCACCTTGGAGCCAGGCCCCTTTGGAGCCACCATTATGACATCGACGTCATCTGGCGCCTTTATCCACTCCCAGTGGATTGCCGCGGCATGTGAAAACGAGAGCGCTTTTCCCTTTGAGAGGTTTGGCCCAATTTCTTCGCGATAGACCTTGGCCTGGATCATATCGGGAATCAAAACATGTACGATGTCGCCTTTTTTGGTGGCCTCAGATACCGACATTACGGCGTGGCCGTCTTTTTTGGCCTTTTCCCAGGTAGGGCTGCCCTCTTTGAGGCCCACAATGACCTTTAGTCCAGAGTCTTTGAGGTTGTTTGCCTGCGCGTCGCCCTGGATGCCATAGCCAATTACTGCGATTGTCTGATTTTTAATCGGGTCTAAGCTGATATCGGAATCCTTCCACGTCTTTGCCATGCTTTAGGCTTCAAAGTATTGGAAATAAAAACCATCGAATCAAATAGAAATGATTTTTCCGCAGGAGCAACACCTTACTTTGACATCGCCGGTGTCCAGCCTTTCAAATTTCTTAGAGCCGCATTTTGGACAAATAGGACAGCCCCGCAACGGTTTCATGATTATTTGATTGCGCCGCTTCCAAGAAGTCGAATGGTTTGGGACTCTGGTTTTAGGATCACGCAAATGTCGCCTTTGTTGTGGACGAGGGGTTTTTCGAGTGCCAGCTTTAAGGGAGTAATCGATGCGAATTTTGCCGGCTTGATCTGCAGGCCGACATTTATGAGGCACATTTGGTTTTGCGCAATGTCTACCTTGTAAAACGGGCTTTTTGTAAAGTCTAGCTCGATTTCCGTCGAGATCTGCTCGGCTCCAGGAGCACACAATATGTCGCCGCGGCTTACCTGATCTGGCTCTACACCCTTTACTGCAAGGCCGACCCGTCCGGGAGAGACGGCCTCTTCTACCGGGTCATCGTGCATCTGAATCGATTTTATCAGGACGTCTATTCCCGCAGGAAAAAGTTTGAGGGTATCGTATTGCTTTATTTTGCCTTGCTCTACTTTTCCTAGAATTACCGTGCCGACGCCCTTGACGTCAAAACAATGATCAATTACCACCCGGGCATTCCCTTCTTTTCCCACCTGCTCTAGCTTGTCAGATTCTTCTTTGATTTTTTCTTGTTCTACTTTGGCATAGTTTGCAAGAACTGTGTTTTTTATCATGGTGTCAAGCGTGTTCTCGTCAACATCGTAGCTGTGAGCGATTATTCCGTGTGTTTTTTTAAGCATATCAAGCGCTATGATTTGCTCGCCTGTGAACTTGTCTAGCTTGTTCACATAAAATATGACATATTCTGCCAGATTAATGGTCTGCAGGAGCGGCTGGATTTTCTCAGGAAAGCCGTTTGGGACAGTATAAGTCCTGATTACGTCGGATTCCTTTTTGTCATACATCGTCATGTCAGTAGCTGTCCCTTTTTTCCCAAACTGAGCCGCAATGGACTGGTCTCCCAATACGACAAAATTTACTGACTTCAACAAAGACGACGCGTACAAGGCATATTTAGAATATAGCGTACGCCTAGGCCTTAGCTAGACCGTCAAAGAATTAGCTCGGATTTTAATACAGATTGTTATGTCTGTTTGTCAATACTAGTACATGGAGAAACTACCACATACAAGGTGTCAGGCATGTGGATACTCACAAGCCATAATAATTGAGGATAGCCGGTACGGGGGTTTACGCGGCCTTTGCTATCGCTGCGACGGCAATTGGCCAGAGTCCTAGAGTAAAACTTTACATTCGCTCTATTCGATTATACCGTGTGACCAATTCCGAAGATATTTCCAACGAGTTCCTCGAGGTAGCAAGCGAGCAACGCCTAAGCATACTCCTAAACCTAAGCAAGGAAAAGATGAACCTGTCAGGCATGGCAAGGCGCCTAGATGCCACTGCTGCGGAGCTACACCGAAACTTTGGCAGGCTGCAAAAGGCAGGACTTGTCAGAAAGAACCCTGATGGAAACTATGAGCTCACGCTGTATGGCAAGACGGTTTGTGCTCAGATACCTACACTAGAGTTCATGTCAAAAAACAAAAAATACTTTGAGGCCCACGATTTTGCAGGCCTTGCCCCAAAATACATCCAAAGAATAGGGGCACTTACAGAATCCGACTTGATATCAGGATACGTCAAGGTCATGGAGCAGTGGGAGAACATTTACAAGAACGCAAAAGAATACATCTTAAACATTCTGATTGAGATACCTTATAACGAAAAACTGCTTGGCACTCTGGAATCAAAGTTAAAGCAAAGAGTCAGGATTTCGTCGATTTTCTCAGATACTGCCGTTATTTCAAAGGAAAGGCAGGAACTCCTTTCCAAGTTCGATTTTACAAAACATGTCAAGGCAGGAACACTTGAACGAAAGATGCAAAAAAACGCCAAGATAGCAGTGGTTTTAAATGAAAAAGAGGCAGGCGTTAGCTTTCCGGCAAGCGGTGGTGAGCCAGACATGAGCAAGATGTTTTACAGCTCGGCAGAACCATTCCACGAGTGGTGCCTGGATTTGTTCAACGAGTCATGGAAAAACTCGTCTGCATTCCAAGAAGCAAAGCTTGCGCAGCATCAGAATTAACGCTTGCCCCAGTCCAGCGTCAGGCAGCGGCCTACATCCATGACTTGCTGGTCAGACGACTCCCATATCACTTCGATTTTGTCTTTTAGAAATTTGATGACAGGCGACGGCTTTGCGTGTGTTTTGAGATTCAAAAGCGGGTTTTCGTCCAAGACGCGGATCTTGTCTATTTTGGCCCCCTCCTTTGGAATTGTCAGGACATACTTGAATTTACGGCACTTTGTGGCAAAATCATGCGCAAAGTAACGGTCAGGTTCCTCCCAGTCATAGTTTAGAATCAGCTTGACTTTTTGGTTCCATTTTAGCGGCTTTGATAACATTACAACAAATCTCTTTCTTTTTGGTTCGTTTTCTAGTGAGGCGATTCTCAATTTTTTGTTTCTGTCAGACTTTACCAATAGGTTAAGGTCGGGAAAATCGCGAGGCACGTCACCCTGTACGGTATAGTTTACGCGGTCTATGGGCTCTTTTACAATGCTTCTGAGAACCCAAACCCAAGTATGATTGGTCAGCATGGATTTTGCGTCCTTCACATCAAGATATACCTCGATCCGATCGAAGACAAATTTAGCTTTTGTGAGGTCGTCGCCTTCGTCTATTTTGTTCTTTGCTGGGGGCGTTTTGTTGCCAAACTCTTTTCCGTAAATGCTATACACAAACTGCGTTTCGCCGTGTTTTAGGCCATAATCGCCGATTGGGTGTATGATGGAGCGGTACTCATTGGTAAGCTTGCTCATCTCGCCCCCGATTTTTTCAGAGGTGAGTATGTGGTTTTGCTCGCAGATATCCATAAGCCTCCTTGATGTTATTATCCCTGGGCCCCAGACCGTATTGTTACCAAGCACGTCCTTTATGAAATACACAGGTCCGGTGTCGATGCCAATTCTGACATAAATTTTGTCCTTGCTTGGCTTGTTTTTGTTGTACTGGTTCAGTGTTTGATGCAGTTGAATCGCCATCCTTATCGGGATTTCTGGGCTATCTGGAAAACCTATTGCAACTCCATCCCCAGTAGGCAATACAAAAGAGCCACTGCCAAACTCCTTGAAAACGGCAGTAGATCTTATGAAGTGTTGTAGCAGGTTTATCTTGCGAATCTGAGATTTTGTGACCAACCTTGGATCTGAGCTGCTTATGATATCTGTAAAAAACCAGTGACGAGTTTCGACTTTGGTTTTTACCTCGCCTATTGCGGAATCATCATCATGTAGGGTGCTGTAGATGTGTTTGATTGCTTTGGCAGGGCAGTTTTGAAGAATTTGTGTGGTGCTTGCAGTCGATGAAATGTTTCTGACCCTTATCCGCTTTAGTTCCTCCAGTAACCAGTCTTTGTTTTTGTCTTTTTCTTCAAGCAAACTGAGGATTTTTAATGTCAAACCGAGTTTTCCGTTATTTTTCGTATCTTGAAGTTAGAAAATCAGATTTTTAAACAAATCTGCCAGCAATTGGCTGTTTGTTAAGTAAAGCCAAGGATTCTCAAATACAAGTTTGACAACTATGATACGGTTCCGCTTCCTCGTCCCATCGTTTCACATCCGTCTTTGATCATGCATGGCATTAGACGCCAACCCATATTTTTGTCACTTGACAGTTTTGTCAATGTTTTTCAAAACCAGCTAAACACACTATAACTTGATAAAAGCAGTTGATCTCCACATGGCGGAAACACCGACAGAGTCGGGACCACACAGACCACCGTTATTTGGAGACACGCTTGTAGAGTCAATAAGATCGATAGTAAAAGAACAGCTCGAAAAACAAGACAGTTTGGAGCCTTCTAACTACTGTGTGACTTTTTCTGGAAAGTCCGTAAGCTATTGCATAGGCCTAGTTGACATGGTCGGCTCGACAAAGCTTGCGGCAAGTCTTGGAATGCAGAAAATGTCCAGGTACTACCAGCACTTTTTGAACTTGATGTCAAAGATAGTAGTAGAGTTTGACGGCCAGGTAATCAAAAACGTAGGCGATTGCCTGTTGTATTATTTCCCAGAGACATCAATTTGGCAAAACAAATCTGCCATAGCCAAGTCGCTGGAGTGCAGTCTGGCCATGATAGAGTCGCACGAGTTTTTGTGCAGCCAGATGAAAGCGGAGGGCCTTCCCTGTGTGGACTACCGGATCAGCATGGACTATGGCTTTGTCATACCGATGAAGTCGACGGATTCCAAATCCACAGACATGATTGGGCCTGCGGTAAACATGTGTGCAAAGATAAACCGTTGCGCTGAAAAGAACGGAATCGTGATAGGTGGGGACCTATACCATATCGCAAAGCATCTGGAAGTGTTTTCATTCAGAGAGATTAAGGGCTGTCCAGTAGGCTTCAGACATGCCTATCCGGTATACATGTTTGTAAGAAATCCATGATTGGTATGAACTTAGTATTTTATTTTTTATATAGTGAAATTCCAAAACTGGATATAGTACGATCACGTATTATTTCATTGCAAGGGATAAGACTGAGCAACTGGAATGTTTCAGATGTATTTGAAAGGAAATCCATAATCGTTGCTTTGATCATTTCTTGCTTTTTCGTGATTACATTTCCAAATGCATACGCAGCTCATGTTGTATGGGTAGGAGATCCTTTTTCTCTAAACGTTGGAACCGCAGATCCTGTTGGCCTAGGCAGCCCGCGTGTAATAGTGAGAGTCACCGATGCAGCTGCAAACACAAACCCAGTAGTACGAGATACCATTCAGGTGTTAGTTACATCTAGTGTTAATCCAGCTGGAATAACGTTAACTCTGCAAGAGACAGCTGTGAATAATGGCATCTTTGAGAATAATGACTTGGCGCTGATGAGTGGCACTGATGTGTTTTTGCTGTCAAACACTGCCACAATAACTGTTTATGATAACATTGCCCCCAATCCAGCGGTGATTCAAACAATAAACAATGATGACAGCATAATAGTATTATCAGAAAGCGATACGTTTGGCATAACGCCTATTTTCACAGAAACTTCCGCTACGTCGAACACTTACACCGCGACAATAAGCTTCGGTGCTTCCTCTAACGATCCTACAAATGTTCTGGCCGCAGTTGCTGGAGATTTTATCACCGTAGATGATACAACGGGTGGAAACCGTGCAAATGGCATGATTTCGCCAAACCCATTTGCAGCTGACTTCAGAGGTGCAATAGAAGCTGTGGTAGGTCAGGCCGTAACTGTGGCATATCAGGGGCATCAAGATAGTTTTAATGTGGCAGCATATCCTGGAGGTGGAAGAGAGGGTGGTGGCGCAGCAGTGCCAAGTCTAGTGGTTGACGCTGTGGCATCAACTGCCAGCTCTACAGGCGGCGGAGATGGCTGTATAGGTGATTGTACACCGCCAACTTTGGGCGTGGATGAAGCCAACAGACGTATTGTAGATGGAGGTTTTTCATATAACGATCATCCCGTAGATGTACAACTATACTATACGCCCTACCCACTTGTGACAGTTAATGTTGGGCAGGAAAACAAGGCAGTTCTCAAGATCTACGATAACTCTGGCCCACAACACATTCAACACGTCGAATTAGCTTTTGGCCTTGGAAATAATCAGATTCTAGATGATAGTAAAGCTGTAATAGCCATAGATATGAGCAGAGATGGTAAAAATACAGTTTCCACATATGACCCAGAAAATGCATTACAGGACATTCGTGTCGAAACAGATCTTGCCAAGTGCGGCCCTTTCATAACAGCAGAATGTCTTATTGTTACAATTTACCACACATTTAGGGCACCGCTTGATTTCAATATGGTAGCTACGGACGTTTGGGATTTTGATAAGAGTGAATGGCAAAACTATTTCAACGATGGCATCGAAGTTATAGGCGAATCGCTCAACCCACCACGAGAGCATATCGGCATCTACAAAGGTCAGCAGGTTCGCATCGTAGAAACAGACAAGTACACGGCAATAGACGCTGATGGAAACAAATGGACATTCGATAGAGAATGGATAAGAGATTATGTACCGCCAAGTAGAGTCGACACCATTACATCACATCGCTATGATAGAAACGACGCCGATTTTCCAAAATACAAAAAGGAACAAGAGCAGCTGGCAACAGTTGTCTTAAACAAGATGCTTGGAGGAAAAGAAATTCATGAAGGGCCAGAGCCCTCGTACACCATACGTTACGATTATGTATCAAGAGGTGAGGACAAGAAGCTCCACGCCACAATGATATCTGAAATGCTAAAAGCAGAGAAAATCTTCGCAAAGATTGTGCAGAATCGCTTTGAGTAAAGGCCACGCCACACTGCCTTTAGTTATGAATATAAGATAATAACAAATTATGCGTCTTCACAACGACGATTAAAATAATTTCAAATAAAAATAATTTAAAATCCAAAAATTTAGGATCAGTCTTTTATAGGCCCAAGTGCTCTTGTAGGCAAATGAGACTGGCTGGGGAGTGGTTATCAGTATTTGGTATCGGAATTCTTCTCATCGGGAGTGGTAGTGCGTTCGCAACTCACATCACCACGCCAATTACTGTCACAATAGACCAAAACCCCGCACTCATAGAGAACAGCCTAGTACTTACTGTAAGAGACTTTACACGTGCTAACAACGGCATAACTGAAACCGCATCGGTTACTTTTACTCCAGCAAGTGGAACGGAGAAAACCATCAGCATGACAGAGTTTGAAGATACTGGGACGTTCGTTCTCAAATACATCAAATTCACACAAGGAACTGCAGGAACTAATGACATACCTGCAGTCCCAGATCAAACGTTTACTGTCAGGGCAACCATAACGTCAGGCGGAACCACCTCAGACCCATCCAGCCCAATCCCCATCACTGTAAAATCCTCAATATCTCAAACATGGACAAAGAAAAGCGCCAACTCAGAAACGCCACTAAATCCTACACCACCGACGCCATCAGGTACGTGTGACACAAGTGGTAATGATGATGATGGAATTTGCGACAATTGGGAGGATTCAGTTCATGGCCTCATCGTAGATTGGCCGTCTACTAGCGATCCATATACTTATCCATGTGATCCAGTTTGCCCAAATCGAGACGTCAATGATATTTACGTCGAATTTGATTACATGGATGACCACGATCCTGATTTAGATGCAATTAAGCAAGTAAAAGCGGCTTTTGCCAAAATGAATATCAACCTACATGTGCAGATAGATGAAGTGGCTCTTGTGCATGCCCCAACCACAAAATTCCCAGGCTCCAATACCAGAATCACAAACTATGGCTTTGACCAAGTAAAGGCATTATGGAACGGTACCAAACTAGAGCGAGATTCCAACAACGACGGTGTTATTGACGATGCGTGGAAGACGGCAAAATGGAAGTCAAAGAAGCAGGCATTTCATTATGCGCTGCTAGTTCATGCATACGCTGGAGATCCCTCATCTACAGGCATTGCTGAAATATGGGGCAATGATTTCATGATGGCGGCAGGCCCTCTAACTGGCGGTATCGGGAGTACCGATGAGCAAGCAGGTACGTTTATGCATGAGATTGGGCATAACTTGAAACTTGATCACGGCGGACCGTGGAATCTGGCCGATGCGGCTGTAAATTGTAAGCCAAATTACCTCAGCGTTATGAGTTACTCTAGGCAGACTTCAAACTTGGTTACTGACAGGGATTTGAATTATTCAAGTAATGCCATAGTAAACGTGTGGGGGCCGCCATCGCAGCTCGCTGAAAGTAGCGGGCTGAATGAGGACGGCGTTTCTAACTACGAAAATAATGACGAAAGAATGGTCTACGGGCTATCCAACGGCGGATATCTTTATGGGAATACTGGTGGTGCAGACGTAGATTGGGATGGCGTTGGCGGAATGAGTGGCGGCATGGCAAGCAATGCATATGCAAATGTTCTTCCCGGATGTCCTTCAGCAACAGGTTTAGAATCGCTTACTGGCCATGATGATTGGAATGCACTTGATCTAAAATTCACAGAGAGTGGAGAGAACTATGCTGAAGGTGCGCCAGTTCCCACGTCTACTGGATCTGAATTTAAGGCCAGAACTTTTGCAGGGGCAGAGGATCTTTCTTACTCGGTAGATCCTCCTCCGTTTTATGCAACTGAAGAGATTACAAAAGAAATAATCATAGAGCAACGTCTCTTGCGCATCACCTCGCTAGAGCTGTTTCTCAATCTTTATGACGATTCTTCAATCCAGACTATAGTTCTCAGGCAAGCATTTACTGACCCTAACGAATCCAAGGATACAAGACAGGACAAAGGTGACAAAGATGCCTCATACGAAAAATCCAAGATGGAAATGACCGACGAGGATTTGTATCTTTCCGATGATCCAAAAGAAGTAGCTAAAATTAAGAAAGAAATTCTCGCCAAAACTACTAAAATAAAAGAACTTGTAAGTAAATCCTACAACAAAAAGAAGCTCACCGGCGATGTCGGCTTACAGAGTGCAATTGAAGAGATTAATGCTCTTCAAAAATATTTAAAATCAAAAATGCAACCTCAAGCCTACAAGACATTTCTTGAAGATTCAGAGGATACCATAACGGCATACAGTATTGCTTTGGAAACCCAGTTGCCAAACATCCATAGCAAAGACAAAATAAGACACCTTCCACCCCCAGTCAAACAGATGAGAGAGGGCGTTGAAGCATCAGATGTCAAATGTCGTCAAGAGCTAGGCTTGGAATTATTCCTAAAATCATCCGATGGTTCAGCAATTTGTGTAAAAACGAAATCTGGTGAGAGACTGGCCAAACTTGGTCTTGCAACCCCAACATTGGGCAGCGTACTTCAAACGGAATGACATTCCAACAGTTACCGGAATGAAGAAATTTCTGACATGTAATTTGCAAACCGATGATTTTTGGGCGTGACTTTTTTATCAGTAAGCTTTGATGGAATTCTGCCAGCTGAACCTCGATAGCCTATTGGGTTTTTAATGATTCCACTTTCATGAGCATGCTTTAACACTTGATCATTAGGGGCATAATAGTTTGATATTTTCTGGATGATTGTTTTTTTGAGAGTGTCGTTGAATTTTTTCGTATAAACAACATTGATTGGGATGGAGCTGCCAAAGAAGCATACTTGCTTAATTGCTTTTTGTTTTTTAGCAAGATGAGACAGGACATGCAGAATTACTTCTGTCCCTAACGAATGCCCCACCAGATTTATTTTCGTGTGCGGGAATCGGTTCTTAAAAATAATAATAAAATGCGAGAGATTTTTGCCGTTTTTTCTTGCAATCAATCTTCCAATTTTTGTTGTTTCCAGTTCATGAGATTTGTATTGAGCTCCTTTGATATTGGAATCATAGCTAAACCCAACTACAGGATACTTGTAGCCAAGTTGTCTGAGACGTTTTTTTGCAATCCTAAACTTTGCAAGTGCCCCAGACTTGCTGTTACGCATGCCGTGAACCATTATTGTAAATTCAGGATAGTACCCAAGGGTTTCAAAGAATTTCTTCGGATAGAGCTCGTACGGTTTTTTCTCGAGCGTCCTGCCAGACGAAAGATCGTAAAATCCCCGTGTCGATATTCTGGGAATTCTCTTATTTTGCTTCAAATTTCTCTTTGTGTTTTTTGATGTCGGCTTCTTCCACCCTTGCAAACAATGGAGATATCTCGCCCAGTTTCTGTTCTGGCTTTACCAAAATTTCGGAAATCGACTGCCACGCATTGTCAGTCACTTTGCCGGATAGCCCAAGCTGCTGCCAGATTTTTTCGGCAGATTTTGGCAAAAACGGATACAGCGCGACAGATATTGAGCGTACGGCGTTTACCGATAGATACACGCACGTCTTGGTCCCAGGCCCATTCTTCCAAGGCTCTTTGTGCTGGAAATACTGGTTAAAGTACGTGGAAAACTCCATCAGTTTCTTTAGCGCCCTGTCCAAGTGGTTCTGCTCTAGTAGCGCAAAAAGATCGACGGACAGGCCCTTGATTTTTTCTTCGGCCTCTTTGTCCTTTTCGTCATAGGCATCAGGTGCCGGCACCACGCCGCCAAACGTCTTTTTTGTGAATCCCAGCGCGCGGTTTACGAGGTTGCCAAGATTCCCAATCAGCTCCGAGTTGATCCTGGTTGCAAAGTCGTCCCAGTCAAAGTTCAGGTCGTCTTGGGAATACGGGTTTATCGATATCAGGTAGTATCGAAGATAGTCAGCAGGATAGTACCCCAGGAACTCTTTTAGGCCGATGTACCAGTTTCTGCTCTTTGAGATCTTTTTTGACTGGAGCGTCAGATGCCCGCGCGTCGGAATAAAATCCGGAAGCTTGTACTCTTCGTCGATGCCAAGCCGCATCGCGGGCAAAAAAAGATAATGATGGTACACAATGTCCTTTCCAATGAAATGATAAATGTCGGCAGAGTTCCAAAACTCCTTTCCATCTTTTCCCTTGTCGGTCAGCAGTTTTACTGCAGTTGATATGTACGCAAGGTGGTTGTCAAACCATCCGTAAAATACCTTGGATTCGTCTCCCGGTATAGGGACGCCCCATGTGATGTCCCGCGTTATGTCCCAGTCTACCAGTCCGCCGGTAATCCAGTTTTGCACGTATTTTTTTACGTCTTTTTGAAGGCCTTGGTTTTCCTCAAGCCATTTTGTCAGCTTGTCGCCAAAGTTCTTGAGCCTGAAAAAATAATGCGTCGTCTTTTCCTTTGTTGGAATGGCTCCACAAATTGCGCATTTTGGGTTTTCAATCTCCTCGGGCACGCGCCCGCATTTTTCGCACAGATCAGAGTACTGGTCTTGCGCCTCACAGTACGGACATGTGCCTATGACATATCTGTCCGGCAGAAATTTGTCGTCGTTTTTGCAGTAAAACTGGATTATCTCAGATTCGTAAATGTGCCCCTTTTCTTTTAGTTTGTTAAAGACACACCTGACAAACTCTACATTCTCAGGCGAGCTTGTGCGGTAAAAAAAGTCAAATCCAATGTCAAATGCAGAAAAATCCTCATAGTCGCGCAGATTCCAGTACGCCACATAGTCCTGTGGGGTTTTCTTTTCTTTCTCTGCCTGGATTAGGATCGGCGTGCCAAAATCGTCCGATGCGCATATGTAGTAGGCCTCGACTCCGTTCATCTTTAGGAATCTGGTGGTAACATCTGCCGGCAGGTATGTGGATGCCACGTGTCCCAGATGGATTTCGCCGTTTGCGTATGGGAGTGCGCTAGTTATGATGGCCTTTGATCTCAACAGATGAATTTTGCGTGTACAGCTTAAGAAGCTTTACCAGTTCTCTCGATACGCAATCTGTTTTTTTGACAGCTTGTCTATTCTTACGCCAAACGCGCCGAGGGCGTCGATTGCTATTTGGGTGTCGATTTCTGGAGGCACCGTGATCACTTTTTTGCCGATTTGTTTGTGGTTTTTGAGAATGTACAAAATTGATAGTATCTGGTTTGAGAAGGACTGCGCCATCACCTCTGGCGGGTGTCCCTCCGCGGCAACAAGGTTTGCAAGCCTTCCCTTGCCGACCAGGTACACCTTTGTGCCGTTTTGGAGGACGCATTCGTCAAGGTTCGGCCTTACCTCTCTGACAGATTTTGATTTGTTTAACAAAAAGTCAGAGTCGATTTCGACATCAAAGTGTCCCACGTTTCCCATTACTGCGCCGTCCTTCATTTTGAGTATGTGCTCTTTTGTTATGATGTCGCGCATTCCTGTGCACGTGATGAAAATGTCGCCGATTTTGGCGGCCTCTGCCATGGTCATCACCTCAAAGCCGTCCATGTGGGCCTCTAATGCCTTTATCGGGTCGACTTCGGTAACAATCACTTTGGAGCCCATGCCGTGGCTTCGGGCGGCTACCCCTTTTCCGACCCAGCCATAGCCAGCCACCACTACTCGCTTTGACGCAAAAAGCAGGTTCATCGCACGCAGGAACCCGTCAATTGTGGACTGGCCTGTTCCGTATCTATTATCAAACATGTGTTTTGTATATGCCTCGTTTACCAGTATCACGGGATAGCGGAGCTTCCCTTTTTTGTGCATTGCCATTATTCTGTTTACTCCCGCGGTAGTCTCCTCAGTCGAGCCGAGGATCCTCAGGTTTTTGTATTTTTTATCAAAATGCAGCTTGACGTTCATGTCTGCGCCGTCGTCGGTAACGATGAGCGGCTTGTGATTCAGGACTTGCTCGATGCACCAGTCGTATTCGTCGTTTGTCTCGCCGTTCCACGCATAGGTGTGGATTCCCTCCGATGCCAAAAAGGCCGCAACGTCGTCCTGGGTGGTAAGCGGGTTTCCGGCGCACGCCGCAACGTTTGCGCCAAGTGCCTTTGCACCCATCAAAAGAACCGAGGTTTCCTTTGTGATGTGAAGGCAGAACCCGAGTGTAATTCCCTTGAACGGCTGTGATTTTTTTAGTCGGTTTATGGTGTTATCCAGAATCGGCATGTGGCTTTTTGCCCACTCGTATGAAAGTTTTCCCTGATCTGCCAAAGATTCGTCTTTTACCTTGCTCAATGTGGTACCCCAAAATTAAACACTAAAAAATCTTATCATACATGGAATAAATCTAAATATTCAGATTTTTCAGACAAGGCATTGGTCTGGAAAAAAGTAGCTGAAAAAAACAGCATCGAGAAGGGCAAGGGAAAAGAGTTTGAAGTCGATGGCAAAAAGGTCGCCATTTTCAACCAGGACGGATACCACGGGATCGACGCCTTGTGCGTACACCAGGACGGCTCGATTGCCCCAGGCAAGCTCGAAGGCGATATTGTGGAATGCCCGCTCCATTTTTGGCACTATAACATCAAGACAGGCGTGCTGCTAGACTACCTCAAGGATGTCAAGCTCCAGACATACAAAGTCGAGGCGCGTTCCGACGGCGTCTATATCGACATTTAGGATACGGTTTTTAATTCATTGATATGAATCAAATCCAATGAACAGACAGGTTCTTGACGAAATAACAAAAAGGGATTACGCTAAAATCCAAAGTAGTATAGAATCATTTCTTTCCCAGTACACGTCCAAATCGCAGGGTTTTGTGTTTGGGCTCAGCGGCGGAATAGACTCGGCAGTAATTGCGCACATCTGCGCAAGATCGTTCAAGGATAGAACACTTGCGCTGATAATGCCAGACAGCCGGGTCTCCCCAAAAGAAGAGACCGAGGACGCAATACACCTAGTGGATACGCTGGGCCTTGACTACAAGCTGATTGACATTAGTTTGATTCACTCGCAGTTTGCAAATGTCCTAGTGCCAGAAGAGCGCGCGCTAGGCAATTTGCGTGCAAGGATACGCGCCTCAATTTTGTATTATTATGCAAATTTGAAGAGCTATCTGGTCATAGGCTCTAGCGACAAATCAGAGCACCTCATAGGATACTTTACCAAGTACGGCGACGGCAGCGCAGATGTCTGCCCCATCATATCATTGTATAAAACTCAGGTAAGGGAGTTTGCCAAGTTTTTGGGCGTCAAGCAGTCAATCATCGAAAAAAAGAGCAGCCCCCACCTATGGAAGGGGCATGTGGCAGAAGACGAAATAGGCACAAACTATGAGGAGATAGACACTGCTCTGTACTGCATGATGGATAAAAAAATGTCAATTGACCAAACCGCCGATATCACCGGTATCGAAAAAAATGAAATCGAGAAAATCCATCAAATGTATAAAAAAAATGAGCATAAGCGGATAATGCCGCCTGGACCAGGTGAACTAAAATGAAGATTTTTGACACGCTGAGCACGCAGGAGTGTGAAATATCTACAAAAAACGTCGGAATCTATCTGTGTGGAGTCACCGTGTACGACGAGTCCCACATAGGCCACGCACGAACCATAATAGTCTTTGACACCCTCAGGCGTGTTTTAGAGTCAAAGGGATGCTCTGTCAACTTTGTCCAAAACTTTACCGATGTTGACGACAAAATAATAAACCGCGCAAGCTCCGAAAACAAAACCGCCGACGAGATAAGCAAAAAATACATCGCGCATTATTTCGAGGATTTTGACAGACTAAACATCAAGCGCGCAACAACCTACCCAAAGGCAACAGAGCACATACCTGACATGATAACACTAATACAAAACCTCATAGACGTGGGAGCCGCATACGTCTCAAAGAACGGCGTCTATTATTCCGTCTCAAAGTTCCCAGAATATGGCAGGCTGTCAAAAAAGAAGACCGACGAGCTGATCTCCGGCGCAAGAATCGAGGTGGACGAGACAAAAAACGACCCCCTTGACTTTGCCCTCTGGAAGTTTTCACAGACAGAGCCGCACTGGCCAAGCCCCTGGGGTGATGGGAGGCCCGGCTGGCACATAGAGTGCTCCGCCATGAGCCTCAGATATTTGGGCAAAGAGTTCGAGATTCACGGCGGAGGCCGCGACCTGATTTTCCCCCACCACGAAAACGAGATAGCGCAGACAGAGGCATTTACAAAAAAACCCCTTGCCAAGGTCTGGATGCATGTTGGGATGGTCACAATAAACGGGGAAAAAATGTCCAAGTCCCTTGGAAACATCAAATCCGTAAGACACGTGATGGAAAACTGGGGCCCAAACATAATTCGGCTTTTCTGTCTTTCTGGGCATTATTCAAAGCCGATAGACTACTCCGAGGATCTCCTAAAAGAAAACCTCGTCAAGTGGCGCCAGGTCGAAACTGCATACTATGAAATGCTGATGTCAGAAGGAACCGGCGGCCCAAAAGAAGAGGCCTCGGCCATGGTTTCTGAGTGCGCAAAGGAGTTTGATGCGGCGCTGGAAGGCGACTTTAATACTCCGCTTGCCGTAAACTCTTTTTTTAAGCTGGTCAAGGGCATAAACAGAATTGCTGCGTCAGAATCCATGACAAGGACGGTTGCAGACTTGGCGATGCCAGAGTTCGAGCGCATGCTCGATATTTTGGGACTCGAAGTGCAAAAGGTGACAGGTGATGAAAGACAATCCATCACAGACATGCTCAAAAAAAGGGACGAGCTGCGAGCGCAAAAACAATACCAGGAGGCAGACAGGATACGGGCTCAGATCTCGCAGATGAACATAGTCCTACTTGATCATAAGGGCAGAACAATCTGGATGAAAAAGGAAAGGATAAAGGCCGATTCCTAGTGTTTTTTTGTCGATGCGCTGACTAGGCAGACCACGTCTCGGTCGCGCAGCTGATACGTGTTTGGCAGGCGCAGGTTGTATCTGATGTCCTTTGCATAGAGGAGACCTTTTGTCAGGTCGCTGTGTATCTCTTTTGCCAGGTCCATTACCGTCGCGCCGTCCTTGAGCAGTATCAGGTCCGGTAGGACGTTTCCTTTCTTGTCGGACAGCCGCTCCTCGTCTGCCACGGGATAAACTGTGTTCATTTTGAGCAGCTTAAAGACGGTGACGTTGATTGCGAACTGGACTCCGGTGCGCATGTATTCTCCCATTATTTCCTTTTTGATAAAATCAAGTGCGTTTTTTTGCTTCTGGCTCAGGTCGTCCGGCTTTATAATGTCAAACTGCTCAGAGCCCGGTGAATATTTGATGAGGTTTTTTTGCTCGGCGCGCCGCAGTGATAGCTCGCTGTCGGCGCTTGCCGGAACTACAATCATGTCGTTGTAGCGCTCCCGTAGCCTCGCAAAGTTCTTGTCGGCTCCCTCTATGTCTATTTTGTTTGCAACAATTAGAGTTGGCTTTGATATCTTGCGCAGAACCGAGGCAAACTTTTTGCTTTCCTGAAAGTCCACGTCGTCAAACTCTTTGTCCTCGATTCCTGCTGTACGTAGTGCGTCCTTTACGTGGTAGTTGTTTACGCCTATTCCGCGGTAGAGGTCGGCTATTGCCACTATTTTGTCAGTGCCCGAGTTAATTGTCTTTGATACCTTGTCGCGGTTTCCCTCAAGAATCTTCAGATACCACATTATCAGCTCCTCCTCAATGTCTGCAAAGTCAGAGATCGGGTCTCCTGCGCCGACTTCGGTTATTTTCCCAGACGAGTCGACACTTCCAGACACGTCAACCACATGCAACAACGCGTCAGATTGTGCAGCAACGGACAGGAACTGGTTGCCAAGTCCCTTTCCCTGCCATGCATCTTTTATCAAGCCTGGCAGGTCAATCAGTTCGATTGGGATGTAGCGCCAGCCATCGATGCATTTTGAGTTCTTTGGGTTGTCCTGCACGTTGAATTCCGAGTGCACACATAACGATACTGCGTTGGTAGTGGAGGTTTCAGGTTTTTTTGTAGTGAACGGGTATGAAGATATCTCCGACGACGAAAGCGTCGCCGAGTTGAAAAATGTGGTCTTGCCAGTGTTGGTTTTTCCAATTATTCCGATTTTAATTGCCACAGGTAAAGTTGCGTTTTTAGGTATTTATCTATGACGACACCGTTTTTTCTTTGAGCCTTGCGCACGTGTTTTTCAGCTCATCAAGCGACCAGTCGATTTCTTCTAGTTCTTCTTTTGTTAGCTCCGAGTTCCATTTTTCAAGGACCAGCTTGGATATCTGGCATGCATGGTACAGGAGGCTCCAGTATGGGTGGTGTTCCGCGGTTGTGAGTGCAAGCTCCGATACGTCATCAAGCCCGTTTTTTGCCCTAGACAGGGAGCTCATGTTCTCCCCAAATATCCGAATTATGTTTGCAGGTATGTCCGGCTCGAGCTTTAGCATTGTTCCTTTTTTAGAGTGTGTTTTTACCAGTTCCTCAAGCGAGTGGTAAAACTCTTCAAACTGGCTCATCATAACAACCGCTGGTGTTCTGCAAGCATGCACCTGTTGAATACTACGTCGATTCCGGCCATTCTTGCGAGGTCTTCTGCCTGCGGGTTGTGGATTCCTTCCTGGAGCCAGATTACTTTTGGTTTTTTCTTGATCGCCGCTTCCACCACAGATAGCACCCGATCCGAGGGACGAAACACATCAACTACGTCTATTGGCTGCTCCACATCCTGGAGACTCGGATATGACTTTCTCTCAAGTATGGTGTCCGCAGTCGGATTGACCGGTATTACGTTGTATCCTTGCTTTATCAGATAACTTGGAACATAGTTTGCCGCCTTTTCGCGGTTTTTTGACATGCCGACGACTGCCACGTTTTTCAGTGAGAGGATTTTTCGGATTTCTTCATCGCTGTGCTTGTCTTTTTCCATGATGTGGTCATGGGATAACGGGATTTTAATTTAATGCGTAAAATTCTTAATACGTGAAATACCACACCCCCCCATGGAAGAAGAGCCAAAAGACATTATTGTATTGGGCGCCATAAAAAAAGGAGCCAAAAAGTTCAGCAAAATTCGTGATAAAACAGGAATAGATCCAGAAGAGCTGGAAAAGATCCTAAAAAAGCTAGAGGCACGAGGCTTTATCAAGGTAGAAAAGAAAAAGGGCCTCTTTGGAGGAGAAAAAGTCGAGCTGCAGGTAACCGAAAAAGGCGCAAATGAGATGAGCCAAAGAGTCCACGAAATGGAGCAGAAATGGAACCAGATGGTCCAGCTGTACAAGACGGGCGACAAAAAGAAGCTCGAGGAGTTCATGGGAAACAACAAAGCAGACTTTGCGATGATGATGTTTTTTGGAATTATGAACATGATGCTGTTTTCTACGATGTTTTCCATGATAGGCGCCACAATGCAGGACTATGTTCCGCCAGAACAAATCCCGCCAGGCGCAGAAAACCAGCCTGCTGATGCAGGGGGCGATGCCGGTGGAGATGCAGGCGACATGGGCGACGGCGGCTACGACATCGACATTGGCTTTTAGACAGCCATGGACTCGAAATTTTAAATCATCCGTCTAGTCAAGCATTCTAGTTGTTATACACATCGCGTGACAAGTCAGGCATAGCCAAGGTTTTGCAATTTCTAAAGGCACATCATCGGGAATATCTATCAGGCGAAGACCTAAGCGAGGTTCTAAAAATAAGCAGAGTTGCCGTCTGGAAGCACATCAAGAAGATCCAAGGCCTTGACTACAAGATAGAATCAAAGCAGAATCTCGGCTACAGGCTTGTCGACGTCACGGATCTCATGCTTCCCTGGGAAATAACAGACGGTTTGAAGACAAGGCACCTTGGGAAAAACGTCTATTATTTTGATTCCCTAGACTCTACGCAAAACTTTGCGTCATCAATTGCAAAAAAACATGGCGAGAACGGCACTGTAGTAATAGCCGAGACCCAGGTTTCCGGCAAGGGAAGGCAGGGGAGGAGATGGATTTCACCAAAGGGCGGCATCTGGTTGTCAGTCATACTGCACCCAAGCTTCGATGTTGGCAAAGTCACACTCGTCCCATTTGCTGTCGCAATAGCATTGTCTAGCGCCATCAAAAAAACACTCGGCGCCAAAACCGAGCTAAAGTGGCCAAATGATGTCACTCTAAATGGAAAAAAAATCGCCGGCATTATAATCGACGCTTCTATCGAATCGACGCGCATTGAGAGTTTGATTTTGGGAGTCGGCATCAATTTTAAGGTAGACCCAAGGCAGATTGAAAAAAAGATCAAAGAGAGTGGCAATTTTTACGGAGTCGACACACTGGTAGATAGGAACAATGCCGCAAAGCCGGCAAGACTCGTTCAGGCGTTTTTAGAGGAGCTGGAAAAAACGCTGGCGCTAATAGATGCAGGAAAAACACAGGCGATTCTAAGCCAGTGGTCTAAAAGATCATCTACCATCGGCAGAGACGTCAGCGTTTCCCACCCAAAAGGCAGGATAACAGGCAGGGCAGTCAAGATTGACAGAGACGGTTCACTTGTGATTAAGCATAATTCCCAACTCATCAAGGTCACAGCAGGCGACGTATCCTACTGAAAATGATTATTTTTTCGATTTCCTTCTAGGCTTCTTTGTGATTTTTTTCGGTTTTTTGCGAGGTACGTTCTTTATGAGAGCAGCCTCGGTTTTTACAATTTCTTTCAGATCCGACTGTATCGAGAGCAGTGATGCTACCAATTCTTCTAGTTTTTTTGTATACTCCTCATATGCAGCTATGAGGTTTGTCTTGCCTTGGTTGTTTTTTGTCAGGTATTCGTTTGCACGTAAAAGATTGGTGGTGTCAATGAGTTCGGGAAGCGGCTTATCAAAGCCTATCTGCGCCAGATCTTCCTGGGCTTTTTTGATCCGGATCTTTAATTCGTTCAAATTATTACCGAGTCCGAACATATCAACCACATGAAATCTTTCGTTATAATCATTTTTGTGGTTTTTTCATTATTAATTATTAATGTGGGGAAGGTTTTTGCAGACGATTCCGCCAAGTCGGCAGACTCGATGTACAAGGCGGCCGCAAAACACTTTACAAAAGGAGAATACAAGCAGGCGATTTCCATATACGACAAAATTCTCCAAAAATATCCAGGCCACTCCACAGTCCTGAAGCTGAAGGCGGTTGCAGAAAGCAATGTCGGCTATCACCAAAAATCACTGGTTGATTTTTACAAGATCTACCAAAAAGATAAAAATGACATCATAGCCCTGCTCGGCCTCGGAGCAGGATTTGGCAACTTCGGCGAATACGCCGAGGCGAAAAAGTACTTTGATGCGGCATACAAGGCATATCCAGACAGCATTGTCGCAAAAAACTACAAAGAGTTTGCAGACAAGGTGATAAAAAAATATCCGTACAGGCCAACAGAAAAGCCAAAAAACTTTGAAAATGCAGACATCAAGACATTTGAAAGCTACGTCAAGAAGGTTTCCGCCACGGTTTCAAAGCAAAAACGCTACATAGAGTACCCAAATCCAAGTTTTGATGTGATCAAAAAGTTCCTTCGCGACTATGAAAAATGGAACTTTGAGCAGCAGATCAAGACAGGCGCCGGCAGCTTCCCAGATCCGAAAACTGCACTAGAAAATGACACATACGTGGTAAACTACAAGGTTTTTGTCAACGCGCAGCCGTCCGGACTTCCGCTCGATCATGTAAACACCCTAGACGATTCGCTTTCATATTGGCAAGGCCAGACGTTTAACTCGAACAAGGGAAAGGCGCAAGTCAGGTTTTCCTACACGGACGGCAAATCAGACGCAAACATCTGGGTAACGTGGACGGTAAGAAAACTTGGAGAGGGAGTCCTAGGGCATGCGCAGATTGGAAAAGGAGTAGTCGAAGTGGCCCTTGGCGACTATAACTGCGACGGTAGCTTTCAGCTGTATGACGTCCAAAGTGTTGAAAAGATAATGAGGCATGAACTCGGCCATTCCATAGGTCTTGGACATTCAGAAGACATCAAAAGCATCATGTATCCATCGCTGAAGCCAAAATACGCCTATTGCTTACTCAATTAGTGTTTTTTCGCTTCTCAGCTCGTCAATTAGCATCTCTATTTTTGACGTAGCTTTTGCAATCATTTCAAAGTGAGACTTTGTCTCGGAATCAACAAATCTGCCGAGTCTCTTTGAAAGGATTTCGTTTGCGTTTGCTATTACGCAGATTGGGTCTACGAGTTCATTTACAAGTTCGCCAGATCTTTTATGGTACAGAGCATTTGTCGTCCAAGTTTCATCCTGGTCCTTTTGCTTTAGGCGCTCGCAGCGGACTTCTTTGTATCCCATCATCTAGTTTTCGCCCTCGTGGTTCTCGGAACAAGAATTTGGGCTGGGCTGGATTTATTCCAGAGCAACGTACAGAGGCTGAACATGTTGCACGACATTTCAGCTGAGTTGGTGTGCATTACAGAGTCGCTTTCTTCGTTTAGATCCATCGAGCCGCTTAGTGCGCCAGACATTATCAGCTGTTTGTTTTCCTCAACTATGATTCTGCTTTTTGACGGGAGCTTCCCTATGCGGATCTCGGTCGGGTCCAGCCTGCTTACAAACGACGTTTCTTTTTCATTGGCAAGCTCAGTAAGTACTCTTACAGAAACTCCAGCCTCTTTTAGCGATTGAATTTTTTCTGGAATCGTAGTATGGTACATTCTCATGAGATCTTCGGATGGTGCTACAATGTAGACCGTCCCGGACGCCTTCTGGAACAGCTTGCCAATCCTGGAATAGATGTTTGAGCGCCCCTGAATTATCGTAAAGGATGATAGTTCTTGGGTTTCTATGTTTTTTGCAACCTCGTCAATGTCTTGGATGATTTTTTGTGAGAGATTTTTCATGGTTATTATCTCATCTTGTTTTCGTCCAAGAATTGCGTTTAGCGCCTCCGTTGGCGGCACTGCCTTGCACAGGGTGGGATTTGAAAAAGTGGTCGATACCACACCCATATTTCGTAGCTTGTTTAGGGCGCGATACGTCTTGCCTCTATCGATATCTAGTTTTACCGACAGTGCCCCTACAGACACAGGCCCTGTTTGCAGCAAGCCCATGTATACCTTGGAATCGATTTCTTCAAGGCCGAATAAGGTCAGCCCTTCCATTACTTCGCTCGGATTCATTTTAGCCCACAAAAACCATGGCTATCCAAAATAATAGCCGTTGTCTGTTCAAATTAGACGGACAATGGAATCGGCGCGGCTCGGCATGCTGCCAGTTTGAAAGTTTTATAGTCACACGCCTACAGTGTATTTGGTTTGGAGATTGTCATCGAGCCGTGGAAGCGACTAGTCATACATGAGATAATAGAGTACGATTTTGAGGACTGGGCAAGGCAGATTGCATTTAGCAGCAAAACCGCCGGCGGCGCAATACCGGCTATCAACTGGGTAGATGGAATAGTTTTTCAGTCATTTAACTTCCCGGACACAAATCTGATAATTGAAGAAAAGCTCAAAGGAGTCCTACACTGGTCATCGGTGATGTTTGCGATAAAAGAAAAATATGAAAAACAGATCATAAAGGACAACGCGACGATAAACCTAATCGACGTGAGCGTAAACGATGTCTTTAGGAAGCTTGCAAAGGAGCTAAAAGAACACTCTAAAAACTCCAAGCAGCGATAACGTTCCAAAATCATAGAATAACGACATTAGCTTGACCTACACACAAATAATAGGTTAAATTGGATAAAAGCCCTAATAAGTGAAAACCGCGTATACATACACTGTTGACTACCTCGCAGACAAGATGCCCATCGTGTGCAAAGAGTACGCTGCAGACAGATGTGACCACCGGAGAGATGTTTTGCAGGACCTGTGGTTTTGTGGCAGCAGAAAAACTCGAAGAGTCAGGGCCGGAATGGAGAGCGTTTTCAGGTGACGAATCAGACAGGAGTAGAGTCGGGGCAGGAACCTCGCTTACGATGCACGACATGGGACTATCCACAGTGATTGGTGCTACAGGCAAGGATGCTACAGGAAAGCCACTTTCTGCATCAATGAAAAGCTCAATTGACAGACTTCGAACGTGGGACAGCAGAACGCAGGCACACACTTCTGCAGACAGAAATCTGCGCCAAGCACTAAACGAGCTGGGCAAAATGAAGGACAAGATGGGGCTTGCAGACGCAGTCATAGAGAAGGCCGCTTACATCTACAGAAAAGCGATGGAAAAAAAGCTGGTCAGGGGCAGGTCCATTCATGGGCTAATTGCGGCGTGTCTTTATGCAGCATGTAGAAACACAGAAACCCCAAGAACTCTAGATGATGTGGCAGAAAGTATCAACATCAGAAGAAAGGACGTGGCAAGGTGCTACAGGCTCATATACAAGGAGTTGGACCTCAAAATGCCGGTGGCAGACCCAACTAAGGGAATCCCAAGAATAGCAAGCATGGCAAACCTTAGCGAAAGGACAAAACGAAAGGCAATCGAGATCCTAAACAAGGCAAAAAAGATAGGAATGGTCGCAGGAAAAGACCCGATGGGGCTTGCGGCAGCGGCGCTTTATCTGGCATGTGTATCCAACGGCGAGATTCGCTCCCAGAAGGACATTTCCGTTGCAGCGGGCGTGACAGAGGTAACCATTCGAAACAGATGCGTCGGCCTAAAAACACTTTTAGAAAACTAGTAAAAATTTAAAGAGTAACGCCGAACACACAATCATGGTCGAGTTAAACTGGTCAGACTGGCTTGATTTTAACGCAAGCCAAGTTGCTAACGTTCCTGAGCTTCCCGGCGTCTTTATGATGCATGCTTCGATGAAGATCCTATACATTGGAAATTCCGACAACTTGAAAAAAAGCGTAAATGAATCGCTCGGATCGTCCTGCGTTTGCGATGCAAAAAGATTCCGCTATTCGGTAGTAGACGACCATGATAAAATCAAAGAACAACTACTAGCGGAATACAGGGAAAAACACGACGGGAAAATGCCAAAATGTATGGAATGAACTATTCCTGCCCCTCGATTCCCATCAGGGTCAGCGTGGAGCGAATCTGGTTTATCTTTCGGATCTTCCAAGAGATTGTTTCGCGTATGTTTTCTGCCTTGTCTGATGTGATCTTTGCCAAAATGTCATAGGCTCCAAAGGTCCCATGCACCTCTTTTACATGGCTTAGTGACTTTAGTTGCGAGATTACAGATTCTTCGGATCCAAGATCACAGTTGATCAAAACATATGCAGTTGCCACTCATCTCACCGCACATTCTTTGAGTCGTTTTTTGTACTCTGCCATCCAAAAATGCAGATTTGATTTTGTAATTGGTAACATGTTGAGGTTATGTATCTAACATATATATCATAAATCATTTAAAAAATAAACATTCAGTTTTGTTTTTGCATAATTACTAAATGATTATTTAATAGAAAACGACAAACTGGGCAATAATCAAATGAATGTTAAATGCATAGTTGTTGCGGTTTGCGTCGGACGTACGCTGTTTGTCATATCCAGACAAACACAAGGATACTAGTCATCACAGTCACAGCAAGGTCAGGACTGAGGAACCAGGTGCCAAAGATCACCCTTGCCGATCAATGGTTACAATGGTCCTCAGAACCACTTTTAAAAACAGCCTAGATACGCACCCCATAAAACATGAGATTTGTGCAAAAAACATAATCCAGACCGGCTTATTTTTTTGACACCGCATATGATAAAAGATACCATCTATCACATACAGGAAATGGTAGTGGAAAACGAGCAGAAACTCAACAGGTTTACCCACATAGGGGAGCTGACCTCAAGAATCACTCACGATATGCGAAACCCCCTCACAGTGATCATCAATTATTCAATGATGATTAGGAAAAACTCCAAGAACAAGCTTGATAAAAAATCGCTCGACCAGCTCTCGCTAATTGAGACCGAGGCTCGAAAGATATACCACCTAGTAGAGGACGTATTAAATTACGTAAAGCTGCCTCCGCTGAAGCTTGAGACCCATTCGTTGCACGACATACTAAAAAAGGTAATAGAAGGGTTGGAGGTTTCAGACAATGTCGAGATTCACCTTCCAAAAAATAACCCGCGCATAGCGTGCGATATAGACAAACTAGAAGTGGTCTTTGTTAATTTGATCACAAACGCAATTCAGGCAATGAACGGATCTGGCACGATTACGATCTCCGCCAGAGCGGAGCAGGACAACATAATCGTCGAAGTCGAAGATTCAGGGCCTGGCATCAACGACGAAGATCTGGACAAGGTATTTGAGCCGCTCTTCACAACAAAAGAGGCAGGTACCGGACTTGGCCTTGCCAGCTGCAAAAACATCATAGAAAGACATCGCGGAACCATTACTGCAAAAAACAATCCGACTACGTTTACCATAACACTGCCAAAGGGTTCAGACTAGATCAATTGGCGAGTCGGGTCTTTTTCGCAGGGACAAATAGATTCTGGCCCCAGCTGCTCAACTCGGATTTTTTGCCCATCATCTAAAAGAACGGTGTTGTTGGTACGACTGGATGGTTTTCGGTGTTTTTGAAGGCGCCTACAACAGGGCATACTTCTTGGGAGTCAAAGTATCCACGGTGCTCATCTTCTCATATCCACGCATCCGCATACACAAATTGAATCGCGGCAAATGGCGCAAAAAACACGTCTGGTACTGATATGCGCATGTGTAGTAATGCGGTTTTTTCGTTTCTTAACCAACCAAGTTTTCACTTGTTGTATTCTTCGATTATCTTTAGGACCGAGAAGGGAAACTTGCCAAAATCCAGGCTTTTTTCGGCCGAAACCATAAGAATTTCCTTTCCTACCGGAAAACTCATCACGATTACCTTCTCACGATATGACATTGCAAATTTCACAGGGCCAAGCTCCGCATCAAACTCCTGTCGCATCCTTACCCTAAGGGCAAGCTCAAGAAAGAGCATTTCGTCCTTTTTTGCGTCCTCAAGTGGCTGTTTTCCCTGAGCCATGCCGCCTGCGACGAGGTGCCCTTTGTCATTAATAAGACCCACGAAGCGTATGCCCCGGTCAAGGGCCCTGACCGAGTTGCACAGTGTCTCTTTGTCCATCACGTTACCTCCGAAAACATAGTTTGAATCATAGTAGAAGCGCATCTTTTTATTGCTATTTCTTGTATTTAATTAGCATGTCACAAGACGTCAATCTTCCGCTTGATTATTACAAACACGTCTCATTGTTTTGGACGGATTTGCTCCACCTGATGTCCGGCAAACCCCTTGCTCTCACATCCGTGGGACCCATGCGGAACTGGACAAACGACATAAAAAAGATCTCAACTGAGATAATCGACTCTTATGATGACATGGTCGAATTCAACAAAAGGCTAACAGAGTACTATAAACAACTTTCAGATACCTGGGCAGAGGCACAAAAAAAAGTAAACGCCAAGGCAACGAGTTTGCCGCAAGACTCCGAGCAGCTTGAGGCATACAAGCGGGTATGGATTGACATTTTTGAAAATGATTTTACGCAACTGTTCGATTCTGAGAAATTTGGCCAGAACTACGGCAAGCTTGTTTCTGCAGAGTTGGAGCTTACAAAGCACTGGGAAAACATCCTAAATGTAACGTTACAGTCGCTGCGTCTGCCCACGCGAAAAGAGATCGACGACGTATACAAGGAGTTACACCAGCTAAGAAAGCGCGTAACAAAACTGGAAAAGGAGGCAACCGATGCAAAGCGACAAAATTGATCCAAAACTAATACAAGAGTTTCTGAGCTTTACAAAAAACGTCGCGGACGCCCCTAAGCTCGTGCCTGCCCCAGACGAGATCACACTAGAATCAAGCCCCTTCGATATTGCATACGAAGAAGATAACGTAAGACTGCTGCACTTTAGGCCGCTGGTCAAAACGCAGCTCAAGACGCCACTAATCATAAGCTACGCGATAATCAACCGCTATCACATTTTGGACATACAGCCAAAGAAGAGCTGGGTAAGAAAGATGCTAGAAAGCGGGATAGACACGTACATGATCGACTGGGGGAACCCGTCGAATATTGACAAGTATCTGGACTTTGACGATTACGTCAATTCATACATGGACAACTGCGTCGAGTTTGTAAAAAAAGAGACAGGGGTACAAAGCATCTCCCTACAAGGATACTGCACTGGGGGAACAATTGCGACGATCTACGCGTCGCTCCACCCCCACAAGGTAAAAAATCTCGTGGCCACTGCACCAGTCATAGACGGCTGGAAGGACACCACGGTAGTCAGCAATGTGGCAAGGCACATCGATGTCGACAAACTCGTCGACACGATAGGCAACATGCCCCCAGAGTTCATGTACTACTGCTTTTCTATACTAAAGCCATTTGAGCAGGGATTGGAAAAATACTACAAGTTCTTCAAAAATATTCACGACAAAGAGTTTGTAGACATCTTCCTTCGGGTCGAAAAATGGCTCAGCGAGACACCGCCCATTCCGGGCGAGCTGTTCAAGCAGTGGATTAGAGACATCTATCAGGAAAACCTCCTGATTCAAAACAAGATGTTTGTCGGAGGAAAACAGGTGGACCTAAAAAAGATCACAATGCCTATATTTATCCAGACTGCCGTAGGCGATCACCTCGTTTCGCCAGAGTGCAGCATGCCCCTATATTACGCAGTTGCTAGCCAGGACAAAACGTTACGCGTATACCCGACAGGGCATGTCGGAATGATCGCAAGCTCATTTTCGCAAAAACAGGTCCTGCCGGAATTGGTCCAGTGGTTAAAAGAAAAGGACTGATTTCTCTGGCACATAGCCAATCAAATGTTGTAGAGGTTCTACCGATTGCCGTAGCCAGAACATCGTGCTACAAAATAGTTTTTATCACACATTTGGCCGGATTCTCTTGGTAAAGTGCACATTCACATCGTCACATAGAACCCAGTTCTAGAATCAGACAGCCATATGTCAAACACGTTTTTTGGATTCCGGCTTTTTGCGCCAGCTTAGCCGAACCTTGGCCATCAGGTAGAAAACTTGATGGAGTCATGTAGAACGGAATGTTTTTTGTCGATTTTTTAATTTGATGTCCTAGTTTTCTTTTTTTCCAGCGGAAACACTATCACCTGTACAAGGTCGCCTTCGTTTATTCTCAGTGCGTCACGTTCCGCTTCTGGAATTGATATTCTTCCATTGCTTCCAAGCGTAGTCTTGAACGCACCCCAACCTGCAAAGTTCTGCATGATGTTTCCCATGTTGAAAAACTGCTCCATTGCGTTTTTTTGCATCGAAGATACGTTGCTGACAAAATTTTGTTGCGCCTGCGCCGTCTTTGTGGTTAGCTCCTTTATTGACTGAAGGGGATCAAACTTTTGGTTGTTTTCCATGTATGAGCTGAACGCCTTCATGAATTCGGCCTGAGCCTTTCCGCCTTTTTGCACCCATTCTTGAAACATTTCAAGATAATCTTTTTGGTTGTCATTGCCAGACATTGGTATTAGATGCCAAAAAGAGGTATTTAAGGATAATTATTGGTTCCTAAGAAAATCTAGCACTATTTTTGAAAACTCGCCTGGGTTTTCGACATATGGGGTATGACCACAGTTTTCAATTTGGTAGAAACGGCAGTCTTGTATTTTTTTGACAAAGTATTCTGCATATTTTACTGGAATGACCGGATCAAGGCTGCCCCACACTATCAGGGTCGGCACGCGGATGAGCTCCAACTGGGTAGATAACTCGGGGGCGTTTTTGAGCCCAAGCAAAGTTGACATGAATGCGAATTTTGCGTTCGGCATCCGCATGCGTTGAACGAAATCATCTATAATGTCGTCTGGGACTTGTTTGTCATTGCCAGTCATCATGGTAAAGGCGTTCTTTGCAGTGATCGGATCCGGATAAAGTGCGGCCATAACGTATGCATCAAGGGCAGGGGTGGATTGCTTCATTGCTCCCGATGGCGAAACCAGAACCAGCTTGTCCACAGACTGCTGGTTTTTTGTAACATATTCGACTGCGATCTGCCCCCCAAGTGAAGAGCCGATAACAGTAGATTTTTCAATTCCAAGAGATTGCAAAAAAGACATGACGAAATTGCCAAAAAATTCTGTGGTATAGTCGACATTTGGCTTGTCGCTCTGCCCAAATCCTATCAGGTCAGGGACATACACCGTAAAGTTCTTGCTAAAATGTGGGATCACATATTCCCATCTCTCTGCAGACGCGCCAAGTCCGTGAACCAACACCATGGATTTTTTTGACGAACCTGATTTGAGGTATCTTATCCTGACGTCATCGACTGTAATGAATTCCGCTTGCATGCAGCTACCGTCAATCCCTTTAAACACCTAGATAAATTTTGGTATGGTGTTCAATTATAGTGACAATTGCCTAAACATTGTTTAGGTGCGTTTTGGTGCTTGAAAAGCCGAATTTGGGAGATTTTTGGCAATTAGCGCACGCCTACAAAAACAAGTCTGTCGTTTTTCGGTTTTTTGCCACAAAATAAAAAAGAGAATTATCCCAACGCCCGCGAATGCTTGTGCGTGTGGGGTCTTTCGCCTGGGAACTTGCGTCGCATGTGAGCAGACGGCCTTCCATAGAGCAGCTCTAGGAACCACGCCTCGTGTTCTATTTCCTCTCGAAGTATGTCTTTTGCCACATCGTATGTGGCGGGATCTTTGCCGTGCGTCATCTGGCAGATTTTGTTCCAGTTGACGATCGCTCCCTGTTCTGCCTTGAGGCATTTTTCCATTATTGCCCGGATGTCGGTTTTGTTTGGCGGCAGTTGCAAAAATTCACAGCCGGACATTTTTATGAACTCTATTGCGTCGTTTGGCAGGCTGCCCCCAAGCTCGTATATTCTTGAGAGGCACGACTCAAAGTGGCTCAGATCCTCAAGCCTTGCGTCTTCGATTACGCCCTTTATTCCCTCGCCCTCCATGCCAGTGCAGTGCATTCGGAGGTTCGTGAAATAATAGTAGGCAGTAAACTCGACAGAGGCATTGTAGACCAAAAGTCGTATGAGCTCGTCAATGTCCACGCCGTTTTGCTTTAGGACACTTACACCAACTACGTTAGGTTCGGTTTGCTTAGCCATGGTGGCTTTGAGAAAATCACGAGATAAAAATTAACTGATCATGCGCTAATAATGGAATACTGTATCGCCGATTGTCTTTTTCCAGTCTGCGCGAATTCCGGGCCTTCCTTTTAGTTTTTCAATATAGTTAAACGCCGACAGCCCCGCCGCCGCACCATCCCCACAGGCTGCCACGATCTGCTTGTATGGGATGTTGGTGGCATCTCCTGCCGCAAATATCGCCGGATGTGATGTCTTTCCGCCGTCGCTTATTTCTATCTCGCCCTTTGTGTTTATTGTTACGAGGTGCTTTACAAAATCCAGATTTATTTTAGAGCCCATCTCAATAAAGAGCCCGTCGACATTGATTGTCTTTTCCGCACCGGAATTATCGAGCAGCGTGATCTGCTGTAGCGAGTTGCTTCCCGTTATTGATTTGATAGAAGTGTTTGGGACAAGCTCGACGTTTTCCTTTTTCTTGATTGCCTCTATCATGTCCTTGTCTCCTCCCAGCCCCCCTCCCTTGTATATCACATATACCTTTGTTGCCATGCGAGAAAGCAGTATTCCCGATTCCAGCAGATATCCGCCCACACCCACAGTGGCCGTGGTACGCCCCTGGTAAAATGGCGCGTCGCATTTTGTGCAGTAGTGGACGCCCTTGTTTGCAAACTGGCTCTCGTTTTCGAGCCCGAGGTTGTTTGGAACCTTGCCGGGGGCAAGAACGACTGCCTTGGCAAAATATTCGGAGCGGGCCGTCTTTACTTTGAGTCCCGTTTCGGTTTCGTCAATTTTTTCCACGGTGTCATATGTGAGCTCGCCGCCAAGAACCAGGTACTGGTTTTCAAGTGTCTTTGCCAGGAGTGGGCCGCTTGACATCATCATGCCCGGATAGTTTTCGAGTTTTGGTATGAGGTTGAGCTGCCCGCCAAGATCCTTTGATATGACAAGGCACGATGCTCTTTGTCTTGCAATGAAAATTCCAGCTGAGAGGCCTGCAGGTCCTGCCCCGACTACGATCACTTCGTATTCTTGGGTCAATTATTTCACTGATATGAGCGAGGTCAGGTTGTTGATGCCGTCTATGTTGTGCAAATTGATGTCTATTGCATTTTTTATTTCTTGCATGTTGGAAGACTCTAATATCACCAAAATATCATAGATGCCGTAAACCGTCTTTACCTCCTTGACTGTCGGCACTTTTTTTGCCTGCTCGATTATGTTTTTTTGCTGCTTATAATCGACGTTCATTAAAACATAGGCCTCGTTCACAAAATAGCCCCATATTCATGATAAAAAAAGTTACCTGTGTATTTTGCGGCGCAGCAACTCGTTTAATTATCGAGTTTGTCTTGTTTTTTCAGATGAAAATAGCGGCGTATGCCGTAATTGCGTGTGTCGTGCTTTCTGGTACCCAAGCCCTTGCCGAGACCGGGTATCTGACAAAAAATGACATTGCATACTGCGAGGAAAACTATGAACAGTACAAGCTGCTTGGCAGCTACCAGTTCCTGGAGCGCGAGCAAAGAACGATGGAGGCGCGCGTATGTGTGCATCTCTATGGCGACCCAATATGGGATTATTCGGGGTCAGACAGACTCCAAAAGCTGCTAGAGCGCGGCAACTATTATGTAAACGTGGAAATCGAGCAGAGCAAGGCAAACGCAAAAACCGGAATCATCCCCCAGGAAAAACAAGCCACGGCACAAAATGCCGGCGTTAAAATTTTTGAACTTGAAAAGAAGATAGCTCAAAAGGACGCAATCATAGCAGAGCAGATCAAAGTAATAATGGGCCTTGCAAGCAAGCTAAAATCCATATTATTTGAAGGACGGATTCCGCTGTTTGATATCTTCTAGGAATTATTTGCTAAAGATTGCAACCACGGTTTTTGCCAGCCGCTCAATGTCAACTGTCGGCTCCGCAGAGATCAAGAGCACGAACTTGCTTACCGGAAACGGGAAGCTTATCAGGACAAGCCGGTCCCTTCTTGCGGCGATGTAGTTTATCGGCCCAAGTGTCTTGTCAAATTCCTTTCTGAGCGAGACCCTTGACGCAAACTCCATAAAGCCGCTGAGTCTTGCTTCGTCTCCTTCCAGTGGCGAGATTCCTTCTTTGAATCCGCCGGCGACAAGTTTTCCGCTTTCGTCGATTATTCCGGCAAATCTTATCTCTTTTTCCTCTGTAAGTTGCCTGCACTTTGTTTCGTAGAATTTCTGCTGCAGCGATTCGCTCATCAAGAGGATATCATGCGGCCGCAATAAAAGATTTGGCGTCTAGTCGTGTACAGTTTACACTAGGGTTTGATGAAAATGAATCATCGCGCATAGTCTCTATGTAATGTGGCTAACCAGTGCTTTGGTCTATTAGTAATGGCAGGCTCACCACTCGCCGAAGCTTGTGATCTATACCTCCATCCTATCAACGCAGTCTTCTACTGCCGACCTCCATCGAAAGAAGGGCTATTTTGTCTCAGGAAGGGTTTCGCGCTTAGATGCTTTCAGCGCTTAGCCCATATGGCTTAGCTGCCCGGCCTGCCTTGTCAGACAACCGGTAAACCAGTGGCCACGCTGCTCTGTTCCTCTCGTACTCGGAGCAACTTCCCCTCAAATAGCCACGCTTCCATCAGGCAGAGACCGACCTGTCTCACGACGGTCTAAACCCAGCTCATGTTCCCTTTTAATAGGCGAGCAGCCTCACCCTTGGCCCCTGCTGCAGGACCAGGATAGGAAAAGCCGACATCGAGGTACCAAACCGCGGGGTCGATAGGAGCTCTCGCCCGCGACGAGCCTGTTATCCCTGGGGTAATTTTTCTGTCACCTCCGGGCCCCAATAGTGGGCACACGAAGGATCGCTAAGCCCGACTTTCGTCTCTGGATCCCGTGCGTTTGGAGATCCAGTCAATCCAGCTTTTGGCTTTGCCCTCTTCAACGGATTTCTGACCCGTTTGAGCTGAACTTTGGGCCCCTTTGATATCTTTTCAAAGGGGTGCCGCCCCAGCCGAACTGCCCACCTGCACGTGTCTCAGGTCTTCACCTGATAAGCGATACTGCAAACAAGGTCTGGTGTTACAACGGCGCTTCCTAACCTCCCGGAGGAAGTTAAGCATGGCTACCAGATACTCTATGCAATGTCAACTATACCGCAAGCACAAGCTGCAGTAAAACTCCACGGGGTCTTCTCTCCCCGATGGAAGATGATGGACTGTTCGTCCACCTTATGTAGCTTCACCGGGTTGTAGGCGGGGACAGTGGGGCTCTCGTTGTTCCATTCATGCACGTCGGAACTTACCCGACAAGGCATTTGGCTCACTTCTGTTACTTTAGTGACCTCATTGTCAGAACAATCGAGGCGAGTTTGCTTTTAGTCGCAAACCTCCATGTATCGCTACATGGGTCGGACTCTATCTTAATCGTTCAGAACGATTTCTGGCGTAGAGTCTCTGAGGATTCTAGAAAACGCGGTTTTACCTTTCTGTTCATTGACCAACAAAGATTTGCGATGTTGATCAAACCTTCAACAGTTAGGTGTTTTTTGTTTTCCATCAGTTCTAGTATCTCCCCGAATATCACTAGATTCTTTTTCTTTTCGGTTCTCAGTGGATGTTTCTTGAAGAACAAGACAACATTTCTGAGATCGTCTAGTTTTCTTATTCTGAGTTCCTTTCTTGCACCATGGTTTGTGACTACTTTGCCGGCCTTGAAGAATTGTTGCAATTCTTTTAGCACCGATTCGTCACGCTCATGTTGAACAATACGAAACTCTGGAAGTACTTGCCAACCAATGGACATTTTTGGGATTTTGTTTATGGAAACGTGAAAGCATCCTTCGCCATCTACGAATCCACTAACCCACCGCGGATCTAGCCTTTCCTGCTGATTATCTGCAGTCATAGCATTCTCAGGTTATCCAAAATTTTTAAGTTTTGGATTTGACCTAGCTTGACATCCTCAGACTTTCCAGCATATGGCCAGATTTTACTAAGGCAATCCAAATGTTTACCTTAAGAGAGTCAGAGTTACTCCCGGCGTTAACTGGCCCTTAGCTCGGTTGAACCCAAGTTTTAGGTACCAGCACCGGCCAGGATTCAGTGACTATACACATCCTTTCGGACTAGCAGTCACCTGTGTTTTTATTAAACAGTCGGAACCCCCTTGTTATTGCAACCTGCTGTCCCAATTTCTCATTAGGACTGCAGGCATCCCTTATACCGAAGGTACAGGACTAATTTGTCGAGTTCCCTCGCCTACGGTATACCCGATACTTCTTGGACTTCTCATCCAGCGCACCTGTGTCGGTTCTCGGTACGGGCATGGCAGATTGCTCCCTACACGATTTTTCACGGTTCCCAAGACTCGGACAAACTCAGCTAACGCCAAGCCATTCCCATCTCGGATTGGTTCTCGTCATTACGACACTCCCCAACCCTTGGAAAGTTAGATACAACGACGGTTGTACTTGCCCTATCTTGAAACGATCGTATAGGTGATAACGCCCTCTGCCAGGTACTGGAATATTAACCAGTTTCCCATTCGAATAATTCTGTTGAGATTATTCTTAGGACCGACTAACTCCAGGCTGATGACGCATTGCCTGGAAACCCTTGCACTTGCGAAGGTAAGGATTCTCACCTTACTATGCTGTTACTGCTACCAAGATCTGCAATAGTAATCGGTCCACAGGACCTCACGGCCCTGCTTCGACCCAATCACTACGCCAACCTACCATGACTTGCCCTAAGGCAAGTATCCAAAGTATCGGTACTATGCTTTAGCCCCGTCCATTTTCGAGGCCACCACGCTCGGCAGGTAAGTTGTTACACACTTTTTAAAGGATAGCTGCTTCTGAGCTTACCTCCCTGCTGTCTTGGCGTAATGACGCTCTTTCGCTTGACACTTAGCATAAATTTAGGGACCTTAACTTTGGTCTGGGTTAAACCCCTCTCGGTTGCGAACCTTACGTCACGCAAACCCGTCTCCCTGCTTCTACGACGCACATCCATTCAGAGTTTGAAGAGGTGGTGAGGAATTTCTTCCCCGCTCCACCCTATCAGTGCTTTACAGGAAGTGCCATCTCCACAAAGGACACCCTACGGGATGCTTCGGTTGGAACTAGCGAGCGCCGAGCTAGATTGGTTTTTGACCCCTATCCCCAAGTCAGACAAACAATTTGCACGTTAGAACTGCTTCAGCCCTCCAACGGGCTTTCGCCCGCCTTCAGCTTGCTCAGGGATAGATCGCTCGGCTTCTAGCCTTGCCGCCATGACTCTACGCACTTTCACACGCCTTCCCTCACAATGTTGCGGAAGTTCGGTTTCCCTTCGCCTTCACCCTGTTAAGGTTTAGGCTCGCCATGACGGTAAGCTCCTTGGCCCGTGTTTCTAGACGGAACGGATGACACTGGTGACCAGAAACCCAAACCTTTAGCCCTATTGCTAGGACCTCCAGTCTGGAAAAATCACCTTCAATGCCACCCACGTCTGTAACCAGTAGGTTTCATGCACTTTTCACCCCCCTTCCGGGGTACTTTTCAGCTTTCCCTCACGGTACTAGTCCACTATCGGTCTTGAGGAATGTTTAGCCTTAGATGCTACTTTCACCTAATTTCCTTGCCCACTGTCAAGGACAAGTACTCGGGACATGATAAGATCCATTACCGTTTCGCCTACGGGGGTATCACCCTCTATGCCGCAACGTTCCAGAAAACTTCGGCTGCGTTCATGGATCGTAATATCATATCCAAACACCACATCTCTGTTATGTTACCATAACAGATTCAGTTTGGGCTGTTTCCTTTTCGCTCGCCGCTACTTGGGATATCTCAATTGATTTCTCTTCCACATGGTACTAAGATGCTTCAATTCCCACGGTTCGATCACCGCCCTTGCGGACGGTGTGTACAAAAGTACAGGATTCCTATTCGGAGATCCCGGGATCATAGGACGCTTGCGCCTACCCCGGGCTTATCGCAGCTTGCCACGTCCTTCATCTCTTCTCAAGCCTAGCAATCCTCCTACTGGCGTCTATGCACTGGTATGATTAGCCACAATATTACACGACTATGCACGATGATCATTGCGTGGTCCTGGGTGGACCCCGCTACATCCTTCATACATCATTTTCATGATGCATTGCATCTGATGGTTTTTTGTGAAGATTTAGTGCATTCCTTCACACATTTGTCTTGTGTCTAAGGAGGTGATCCGACCGCAGGTTCCCCTACGGTCACCTTGTTACGACTTTTCCCTCGTCACTGACCTCAAGCTCGATAATGCCAACAAGACACTACCTCACTAAAGGCCAACTTCGATGAAACGACGGGCGGTGTGTGCAAGGAGCAGGGACGTATTCACCGCGCGGTAGTGACGCGCAGTTACTAGGGATTCCATATTCGTGAGGGCGAGTTACAGCCCTCAGTCATAACTGAGGTATCGTTTGATGATTGCCTCCTCCTTTCGGATTCGGAACACATTGTCAATACCATTGCAGCCCGCGTGTAGCCCTAGGGTTTCGGGGCATACTGACCTGCCGTGGCCCCTTCCTTCCTCCACATTAACTGTGGCGGTCCGTCTAATTCGCTCCACTACTCCAGAGAGTAATGGTAGCAACTAGACGCAGGGGTCTCGCTCGTTACCTGACTTAACAGGACATCTCACGGCACGAGCTGGCGACGGCCATGCACCACCTCTCAGCTTGTCTGGTAAAGTCTTCAGCTTGACCTTCATTCTGCTGTCTCCCCAGGTAAGATTTCTGGCGTTGACTCCAATTGAACCGCAGGCTTCACCCCTTGTGGTGCTCCCCCGCCAATTCCTTTAAGTTTCATACTTGCGTACGTACTTCCCAGGCGGCAGACTTAACGGCTTCCCTGCGGCACTGCATTGGCCACAAGCCAATGCATCACCGAGTCTGCATCGTTTACAGCTGGGACTACCCGGGTATCTAATCCGGTTTGCTCCCCCAGCTTTCATCCCTCACCGTCGAACGTGTTCTGGTACACCGCCTTCGCCACAGGTGGTCATCAATAGATCAAAGGATTTTACCCCTTCCTATTGAGTACCGTGTACCTCTCCCACTCCCTAGCTGCCCAGTATTTTCGGCGGCCTATACGTTGAGCGCATAGATTTAACCGAAAACTTGAGCAGCCGGCTACGGATGCTTTAGGCCCAATAAACCTCCTGACCACTCGAGGTGCTGGTTTTACCGCGGCGGCTGACACCAGAACTTGCCCACCCCTTATTCACCGGTGGTTCTATGACCGGCAAAAGACTCCTTTAGCAGGAGACACTCGGATTAACCTTGTCGTGCTTTCGCACATTGCAAAGGTTTCTCGCCTGCTGCGCCCCATAGGGCCTGGGTCCGTGTCTCAGTACCCATCTCCGGGCCCCTCCTCTCAGAGCCCGTACCTGTTATAGCCTTGGTGGGCCATTACCTCACCAACTAGCTGATAGGCCGCAGTCCCATCCTACGGCGATAAATCATTTGGATCACAGGCCATTCCAGGCACCGTGATCTATCGGGGATTATTCTCAGTTTCCCGAGGTTATCCCCGTCCATAGGTTAGGTTAACTACGTGTTACTGAGCAGTCTGCCTTGTATTGCTACAACGACTCGCATGGCTTAGTACCAATCCGATAGCAGTCAGGTCCCGCAGGATCAACGGGATTCTGAATATTTGGTTTATTTTTCATTTGGAATTGGACGGAATGCACTAATCTTCACATAGTCAGATTAGATCTTTTGATCAAATCCTCATTTTGTATGCGTAACTGGAGGCCCGTAAATCACTAAATGGTATACTACCATACTTCATCACAAGCGCCGCCATAGCGTTACGTATGCAAAAGGAAAAAGCAGGAAATAGCAATATAAACCATTCAGAAAATTTTGTAAACAGATTTGAAATTTTCGATCAGAGATATATTCGTCAATATAAAGTGAGAAGTCGAATTGGAAACAGAAAAAATTTACAGAGAAAAGACCCCCAGATCGGCCGGCTTTTTTGCAAAGTCAAAAAAACTTCATGTCAACGGGGTAAGTCACAACATTAGATTTTTTGAGCCATATCCATTTGTTACAGAGTCTGCTGCTGGAAAGTTCCTAGTGGATGTCGACTCTAACAAGTACGTCGATTTTTGGATGGGCCACTGGAGTTTAGTTTTGGGCCATACGCCAAGGACGGTGCTTTCAAAAGTAAGAGAACAAACCCAAAAGGGGTGGATGTACGGCACTGTCAACAAAAACACGATTGAGCTGTCCAGCACCATATCCGATTCGGTCCCAGTTGCGGAAAAAATCCGCTACACCACGACCGGCACCGAAGCTACGATGTACGCAGTCAGGCTTGCGCGCGCAATTACTGGAAAAAAGACAGTTGCGAAAATTGTCGGCGGATGGCACGGATACACAACAGACCTGCTAAAGTCGGTCAACTGGCCATTCAAAGAATCTGAGAGCGGCGGACTCACAGACGAAAAACACATCATCTCGCTTCCATATAATGATCTGGAAAGGTCGCTTGAGATCCTCAAGGCCGCAGGAAAAGATCTTGCCGCAATAATTGTCGAGCCGCTCTTGGGGGGCGGAGGGTGCATCCCTGCCACAAAGGACTACCTAAGAGGACTGCAGGAGTTTACAAAGAAAAACGGCGCACTCTACATACTTGATGAGATAGTGACTGGGTTCAGGTTCAGATTTGGATGCATCTATGACACCATGGGACTAGATCCAGACATCGTCACGCTTGGTAAAATTGTCGGTGGCGGATTTCCAATAGGAGTCATTTGCGGCAAGGACGAAACAATGAAGCGTTCAGACACTGGCAGATATTCAAAAACAAAAAGGGCGTACATTGGCGGTGGAACATTTTCTGCAAATCCAATGACAATGTGTGCAGGCAGTGCAACACTTCAAACATTAAAAAACAACAAATCCATTTATGCAAAGATTGGGAAGCTCGGCGAGTCTGCAAGAAGGCAATTAGACAAGGCCTTTGATGGAAGGGTAGTCACGACGGGGGCCGGATCACTGTTTATGACACATTTTGTAACAAAGGACGTCAAGAAAATAACAAACGCAGAAGAGGCATCAAGATGCAACACAAAGATGCTGCAAAAGTTTCATTTTGAGATGATTGCAAAAGACGGGCTGTTTTTCTTGCCAGGCAAGCTGGGCGCATTTTCCAGCGCACATTCTGATGCCGACGTAAAATCACTCGTAGGTGCGGCCTCTAGATTCTCCGCATCCACCTAAGATATAATGAAATAACACGGCCCAAAACACATCTTATGATATCAATCGACCTTGATTCAGTAAAACCAATTGACGGCGACGAGGGAACAAAGATCAGGCAGATTTTTCACCCTCACAATACGATGCTTGGAATAAGATACAGCATGATCAAGTGCTCACTTGAGCCGGGCAAAAGTTCCAAACAACACACACTCAAGTCATCTGAGGTATACTATGTGTTGAGTGGCAAGGGGATCCTGCAGATAGATGGCCAGCCATTTCACATAAAAGAAAACCAGGCAGTCTATGTCCCGCCACACGCCGGGCAGATTATCCAAAACGCCGGGCAGACGCTGCTGGAGTTTCTCTGCATAGTCGATCCTGCCTGGAAAAAAGAAGACGAAACGATATTGGAATGAACAAAACCCTGCCTTCGATTTAAATAACAAATGCTGAAACAAAGACTGTGAATGCGCTAGATGTCCTGCTCCACAAGGCAATGCTGCAGACCATTCAAAACGAGATAGACATGGAGAGATTTCAGCACATCAAAAAAAGGCTGCAAAATCAGGGAATCGTGGTGTCTGATCTTATCAACCGATTTGACGAGGTGAGAGGGCCGCTCTCTGGGTTTGAAGAAGAATTAAAGAGAGTAGAAGACAAGGTATTCAAAGAGTTCCTAGTGGTCGAAAGCACCGACAATGAAACGTGGTTGACAATAAAAAACAGGTATCTGACAGAGTCGATCATAAAGACGTTTGCGGACGAGGATAAAAAACTGATTTTGGATCTTACGAGCGCAAAGGCAGAAACCATACCAAAGACGCTTGTTTTGTGCAAGATCCCAAACACGTCTGGATATAGGAAGATGAGGCAGTTAATTGACGACGGTTTTGTCACGCCCACGGGCCTGGTGGAGACCTTCGAGGGAAGGCGCACAATGCTGTATAGAACCATAATCGAGGGAATCCAAATAATCATCAATAAAAGCGACGTGTCTACCAAAATTGCCGTCCCAAAGGAGATCCTCGGCTCAAGCGTCCTAATAAGGACGATCATCGAAGTGGGCCAAGGCAAGCGCAAGGTGTCAAACTAGCCATATTTTTAAAACAGTTCGCACATACAGTATTGTTGGATACTGCCAAGGCGTGTCAAATCCTACAGCTAAAGCCAGGATCATCATTTGTCGAGATCAAGTATGCATACCGAAAAAAAGTCCTAGAACTACACCCCGACAAAAACAATGAGGAAAGAGACGGCGTAAAATTCCGGCTTGTCACAGAGGCGTACCATTTTCTAAAAAATGACAGCAAGGCCGCAAATGCCAAAATCAGAGAAAACAAATACACTGACACTAAAACCAAAAAAGAAAAAACGTTTTGGCGCGGCGGATGGGGGGCAAGGCCGGATGACAGGCCGCCGGAGGAAGACTGGACAAAATATACAAAACAGACAGAGCAAAGCGATCCTTTCTTTTGGAAAAGCTATGTGGCCGAATTTTGGAAAGATTACGAATCAAGAACTTCCAAAAATGACAAGCCCTTTGACTTTGAAATAGTTCAGGAGGCAAAAAAAGAGCAAGACCTGCTAGTCGATGTTGACCACAGCCTATGCATCGGGTGCTGTAGCTGCGAAACAATTGCGCCTCGCGTCTTTTGTGTCGACAAGCACTCCAAGATGAACCCCAAATCCAATGTGATTAACCGAAAAGGCGCAAACTGCGAAAAAATCATGGATGCTGCTCAGACATGCCCCACAAAGGCAATACGGGTAGACGAGCAGAAAACAGGCAAAAGGCTCTATCCCTACTAGCCGGATTTTATTTGTGAGAGCAACTGGTCAAACTCTTTATCGGAGAGATTTGGCCTCTTTTCAAACATACGGTGTACTGCCGATGCAGAGTCATCCTGACTTCTAGGTATCAGGTGAACGTGAACATGTGGGATTTCTTGGCCTGCGTTTTTCCCATTGTGTATCGCTATCAGGGTAGCACCTGTGAGGGCGTCGACTTTTGCAATGACCCTGTGGACGGTTTCAAATAGGTCGGCATTGTCGCGTTGCGGCATTTGTTGGATTTTTTCATAATGTTTTTTTGGTATGACTAGTGTGTGCCCTTTTGTTAGTGGAAATGCGTCCAGAAACGCAAGTGAGTTTTCCGTCTCCATCACAGTTCTTGCTTTTATTTGTCCGCTCACAATTTTGCAAAATATACAGTCCACACCAGCGTTAGCAGCTTGTCTCTGATATATTTTACAAGAGGCGCCTTGTAGAAATACAGAAGCGGACTGGCACGAAATATAAAGGATGCAGTGCGAGTATAGAAATTGTCAATTAAAAACATCACAGTGCTTGGGTCGGGTGTGATGGGGCACGGGATAGCCCAAGTAAGCGCAATGTCCGGCTACAATGTGGTGTTGCGGGACATCGAACAACAATTCCTAGACAAGGCGATGGAAAAAATAGCATGGAGTCTTGAGAAGCTTGTAGCAAAAGAAAAAATCTCAAAGGCAGAGTCGGAAAGCATCATTTCGCGAATCAAGACCGAAGTTGACCTCGGCAAGGCAGTCAGCTCAGCGGATCTTGTAATCGAGGCAGTCCCAGAAATAATGGACCTCAAAAAAAAGGTCTATGCCGAGCTTGACAAGGTGGCAGGCGACAGGGTAGTCTTTGCGTCAAACACAAGCACGCTGCCGATTACCGAAATAGCAGACACCACACGCAGGCCTGAGAGATTCATAGGAATTCACTTTTTTAATCCGCCGCAACTCATGAAGCTAGTCGAAGTCATTCCAGGCAAAAAAACATCAAAGGAGGTTCTTGATCTTACGGTCAACTATGTCAAATCCGTAAAAAAAGAGCCAGTCATTTGCAAAAAAGACGTGCCGGGATTTATCGTGAATCGACTGTTCATACCGCTCGTACACGAGGCGTGCTGGCTAAAGCAGCGCCAAGGCCTCAAGCTGGAAGAGATAGATTCTGCAGTCAAGTTCACAATGGGATTTCCTATGGGGATTTTTGAGCTTGCAGACTTTACTGGAATGGACGTCATCCACAAGGCCACTGTGGAACTGCAGCTACGGGACAAAAAGGTCATCTTCCCACATCCAGACATAGAAAAAATGTTCAACGAAAAGAAACTTGGACAAAAGTCTGGGGAGGGGTTTTACAAATATTCTGATAACAAGTATGAAAGAGTCCAGCTTGATGAAACCCTGGCAAAAAAATGCAACCCCATTCATCTGGTAGCAAACATTTTGAACAACGCAGCTTGGCTCGTGACAAACAAGGCAAGCGACATTGCTGAAATAGAAAAGGCAGCGCAGCTTGGCCTTGGCCTCAAAAAGCCGATTTTCGAGACGGCAAAAGAGGTAGGAATCAAGAACATAGTGGAGCAGCTAAACGAGCTTGCAAAAAAACACGGTGCGTTTTACGAGCCAGATCCCCTGCTTGTTTCTATGCAGTGATTTGTCCTAGAATATAGCTGACTGCTTCTTTCGGGGTGGTGACGCCAACGATTTTGACGTTTTGTCTGTGATCAAGATATTGTTCGGCATATTTTGCGGCAATTCCTCCCGAGTTTTTCAGTGCCACCATTGGCTTTTTGTGCATGTATGCTGCGCAGACCTCCGAAAGGGTTCCAGAACCGCCCCCGATTATTATAACACCGTCGGCAGACAGTGCAGTTAGAAAGTCTCTTGATAGCCCAAGGCCGCTCGGTATAACAATATCGCAGTACTCGTTTGCAAACGACGGGTTATCCTGGGGGATTATCCCGACTGTCAAGCCCTTTGCGTCGTGTGCTCCGTGCGCTGCAGCCCTCATTACTCCCCCAAGGCCGCCAGTGATCAGTACAGAGTCGGATTTTGCCACCTCTTGGCCCACATCATATGCAAGGGCCTCCAGTTCTGGAGTGCAGCCGTTTTCATTGTTTCCGATAACTAGGATCTGTCTTTTCTTTGGCAATTGATTTTTGGCAGTTCGCCCCAGAAATATTCCTTCAGATTGGATCAGCAGTCCAAACGTAAAGGATAATAATATTAGGGTCGGTAATTTCCACATGGTAAAAAGAACGATGCCGGTGTGCATGACACCTGAGCAATACGAAAAACTTGCCGAGATTGCCAAAATGTATGGAATGATCGATGCCGGCCAAGCAGTCGAAAAGATCCTAAGAGAGATCTAAGGGCGTTTTTTCAGACCTTTTGTTTTAATTACATTTTTTAAAAAGATACATTGCATAAGGTCATTGGGCCTTTTTAATAAAAAACCAGAAAATTGCACTGTCTGCAACAAAGTGACTACGAACAAGCACAAGCCGAAAAAAGAGTGGAATCTGCAATATCCGCTCTGTACCGACTGCTATATGAGGACAATGGAGCAGTACTATAGCGGCACATACAAGCAAAAATGTCGAATCTGTGGCGTCGAGAAAAAAATCACGGATCTCTGGGAACCCCGGTGGCAGTGGGAAATGGACGGCTTGCTTTGCAAGTCATGCTTTGATGCAAATGAGGTGGACTTTAACGAGAAAAAAGAGTTCTGCAGCATTTGTGGAACCAAGATGAGTTTTTTCAGAATGAACCCCAAATCCGATTGGAACATCAAGGGCCAGATTTGCAGAAAGTGCTGGGACGAGCAAAAGGAGGCCCACAAATGAGATTTTTCAGAAAGAGGATAGGTTGCGAGTTGTGCGGATCTTCCTTTCCCACGCAGGAGGAACTGATGCAGCACAAGCAAATAGTCCATGGCAAGAACCTGCCATACGACTGCAAGGCTTGTAACCAAAACTTTTCTAGCATGGAAGAGATGCGAACGCACCTGCAGAGGCAGCACAGTTACAAAAATTAGATTGCTTGTACAGTTTTGACTATGGGTGGACGAACCTTGGTAAAGACTCGAAAACCGCAGATGCATTTTATCTCAGGCAGTCTGCTAAGCTCAGAGTTTGTGACACTTGTCCCGCACCTAAGGCACTTGTAGATTACATCGAATTTCTCTTCTACTGGTGCGGATTCGGGCGGAGTTTGTTCTTCTGACATTTGATTTAGGAATCCTTGCTCTGTAATTTAAGGCTACTTTAGGGATAACTCGATGTAGACATCGTCTGGAATTTTAAGTCGCATCAGTTGTCGTATTGCCTTGTCATCAGCGCTAAGATCGATAATCCTTCTGTGCATTCGCATCTCCCATTTTTCATATGTCTCGGTTCCGTTGCCACACGGTGATTTTCGAGTAACTACATTGAGCCGTTTTACTGGGAGCGGGGTTGGGCCCTTTACTTTGACGCCAGTTTTTTCGCCAATGCCCAAAATCTCTGTGCAAACACCGTCTAGTTTTGGGAGACTCGTGCTTGTTAATTTTATTCGGGCGGATTGGGTCAATCTAACAACCAGCCTTATGGCTTGTGTTCTTCGGTAATGTCTTTAACAATGCCTGCGGCAATTGTTGCGCCCATGTCCCTGAGAGCAAACCTTCCCATTTCTGGAAAGTCTTTGAATGTCTCAATGCACGTTGGTCGTACTGGTCTGATTTTTACAATTGCGGAATCTCCGACTTTGAGGAATTTTGGATTTTGTTCGTCCACTGCGCCCGTTGCCGGATTTATTTTTGCTTCGAACTCGGTAATTGTTGCTGCAACTTGTGCCGTGTGTGCATGCATGACCGGTGTGTAGCCAGGGGCAATAGCTGTTGGGTGATGAATTACAATGATTTGTGCCCGGAATTCTTTTGCAGCCTTTGGTGGATTGTCTGGGTGTCCTAGGACGTCGCCTCTTTTGACGTCTTTCTTTTCAACGCCCCTGAGGTTGAATCCAATGTTGTCACCTGCTTCTGCAGATTCCATTTGAGTGTGATGAGTTTCGATTGACTTGACTTCGCCAATTGCGCCAGACGGCATGATGACGATTTTGTCGCCTGCCTTGAATTTGCCAGTCTCGACTCTTCCTACCGGCACTGTACCCACCCCAGTGATAGAGTAGACGTCTTGTATTGGAAGTCTGAGTGGTTTTCCAATTGGTTTTTCTGGGACTGAGAAATCATCAAATGCTTGCAGTAATGTCTTTCCGTTCCACCATGGCATGTTTTCTGATTTCTTTACCAGGTTGTCTCCTTTCCAGCCCGAAACAGGGATGATTGGAACGTTTTCTAGTTTGTAACCTACAGATTTGATTAGTTTTTCAGCCTTTTCTTTTGCAACCTTAAAGGCTGCTTCTGAATACTTGCTGTCATCCATCTTGTTAATTGCAACGATTAGTTGGTTTACGCCAAGTGTTTTGAGCAGGAATGCGTGTTCTCTTGCTTGCCCGCCAGGAGCGATTGCAGTATCGGTTTCACCTTCTTTTGCAGAAAGCACTAGAACCGCACAGTCTGCCTCCGATGCGCCAGTAATCATGTTTTTGATAAAGTCTCTGTGACCGGGGGCGTCGATGAGGGTGAAAAAGTACTTTGGAGTTTCAAACTTTTGAAAAGCTAAGTCGATTGTGATACCCCTTTCTCTTTCGTCCTTAATGTTATCCATAACCCACGCATACTTGAATGTGTCACCTTTTCCGGTCTTTTCAGACTCGGCTGCATGTGCTGCGATCGTTCTTTCGTCCACCAAGCCCATATCCATAAGGAAGTGACCCATAGTGGTTGATTTTCCGTTATCGATGTGACCGGTTACGATTAGATTCAAGTGTGGTTTAGTTGCCATAGGCTTTTCGTGCTGTGAGGGGTTTATTAGAGTTACGATTTTTTCAAGACTTTTTCATGTTTTTTAGATTTTTTTGATCACAGGAAAATGCCCGAGTTTTCAGAGGATTTGGGCCAAAGACTTGGGGTTTGGCAAAGAATTTGCAAGATACATGTAGACAACTGCAAGATCCGGATTTCCGCCCCCAAGATCCCAATCAAAGACATAAATCAAAGTAAAAAGTCAAAAAAAGTCATGAGGGTGACCGTTTCTGCAATCAAAGCTGATGTCGGAGGGATTGGCGGGCACACAAGGCCGAGCGACGGACTGCTTGAGGCGGTAAGAAAAACGATAAAGGGTGCAGGAAACCTTTTGCTAGATCACTATATTGGCTATTCTGGCGACGATGTCCACATCGTAATGTCACATACGAGGGGGGCCGACAACGCCGAGATTCACGGCCTTGCGTGGAATGCGTTTGAGGAGGGAACGAAGGTGGCCAAGTCAGAGGGGCTGTACGGGGCAGGGCAAGACCTGCTAAAGGACTCTTTTTCTGGAAACGTCAAAGGGATGGGCCCTGGCGTTGCCGAAATGGAGTTCGAGGAAAGGCCAAACGAAGCGTTTACCGTTTTGGCAGCAGACAAGACAGAGCCTGGCGCCTTCAACTATCCGTTTTACAGATTATTTGTCGACGCACTAAGCAACACAGGATTGATTGTTAACAAGTCTCTTGCAGCAGGTGTCAAGTTCAACATCATGGACGTAGAGCAAGCAAAGATTGCCGAGCTATCGCTCTGGGAGGACAAACCGATTTTAGAGGCGGCACTGATGTATCCTGGAAGATATGTAGTTTCTTCCGTTTTTACAAAGTCCGGTGAGCCAATTGTGGCCTCGTCTACAGACAGGCTGCACAACATAGCCGGCACCTATGTAGGAAAAGACGATCCGATCGCAGTAGTCAGAACTCAGAAAAACTTTCCTGCAACCGAGGAGCTTGGAAGCGTTTTTAACAACCCGCACTATGTTGCTGGAAACACACGTGGCAGTCACCACATGCCACTTATGCCAGTCAAGCTAAACACCGCCGCATCAATTGACTTTTGCATTCCGATTGTCGAGGCACTGGTATTTTCAATGCATGGCGGCAAGTTCACAGGGCCGTTTGATGGATTTTCAACTCCAGACTGGGACTACATCAGAAACATAGCGACCCAAAAGGCCCTTGCCATGCGAAGCCAGGGATTCATCCATCCCGCAACACTGATTCCGGCAGAACTGGAGTATGCTGAAGGATACAAGGCAGTAATCGACGGCCTGCATAAAAAAATGAGACCGATTGAATCATCCAAAGCATCGCAGGGAAACAAAAAATACGAAGATCCCGACTAATCAAGACAGACAAGATGGTCCAAAGTATACAACAAAAAGATTAAGTGTTACAAAACAGTGATCTAGTCATGGAGAAATCTAGAAAGGAAGGCATCGTCTTTTCCGTGTTTGGTGTCATTTCCAACATCTTCGTGGCCGTATTTGGTCAAATAATACCAAACGCAGTGAGTGGGTTTTTCCGAGATATAGGCGCCGTGTTCATACTGGTGATTGTGTTTGCGTTTGCGTTCACATGGTTCCTAAAGGCAAGGCCGCACAACAAGCCAAAAAGGTACCACATAATCACGTTTGACGTGTATGGCCAAGAGGTTCAGATTGACGGCATACGAACCGAGTTCAGAAACCATGATGTTGCGTGGAGCTTTATGAAACAGTACAAGGTAAACTATCCGTTGCACAATTTTGCAATGGTTGCAGATACCAAGAACTCTGAAAAGAAAACAATTTTCAGATACATCTGAATTTAATTCGAGCAAAAGTCCTAAATACCAAAGCACAAAAACTCTTGCAGAATGACTTTAGACATGGTCCAAGAAAAAAATCTGACAGACATCATCAATTATGCTCTAGAGTATCCAAGCATGGTGCTTGCAACTACAAAGGGCAGCGCGGTGCAAGCAAAGTCAGTCGATTTTGCATATGGGCTGTACATTGGGTACATCTCTGGTCTGTTTTTTGACAAGTTCCTTTCTGAGAACAACAGATTCCTAAACGATGGTGAGTTGTCTGACTTTTATTCAAAGCTGGCAAGCCGAGACGCCGAAATAATGCTAAAAATCAAGGCACACCTCAAGACAAGCTAGAATTTTGAGAGGCTTACTTTTATTTTAGAGCGAGTAAAAATTCCATTGTGAAGTTTTCCTTAATTTCTGACACATTTGAAAAAATGGAGTCAACATCAAAGAGACTGGAGCTCACGCAGTACTTAGTCGACCTGTTCAAGGCCACGCCAAAAGAAAGCGTCTCAAAGGTAGTCTACCTAATCCAGGGAAAGCTCCGGCCAGATTATGAGGGAGTGGAGCTTGGAATTGCTGAAAAGCTTGCAATAAGGGCAATCTCAAAATCATCCGGCACGCCGATTAGGAAAATCGAGGAGGCGTTCAGAGAAGATGGTGACTTGGGGCATGCTGCATCAAAAATACTAGAACAGAAAACACAGACTACTTTTTTGATGCAGCAGATAACTGCGGAGCGCGTCTACGAGACACTCCTTAAAATTGCAAAGCTAGAAGGGTCAAGATCTCAGGACATGAAAATGAAATACATTTCAAGCCTCCTAAATGACGCCACCCCACGTGAGGCCAAGTTCATACTCAAACTGATAATGGGAACACTTCGGCTAGGAATCGCAGACAACACCGTAATGGACGCCCTTGCAATTGCATTTACGGGGTTGCGTGAAAATCGCGCAAAACTAGAGGCTGCATACAATGTCTCATCAGACTTGGGAAAGGTTGCCGAGGCAGTCTCCCAAAATAACGTAGAAGGATTGAAAAACTTTCATGTCGAGTTGTTCAACCCAATCAGGCCCATGCTTGCAGAACGGGTCAAGAGTGCACCAGAAGCGACAGAAAAACTTGGAAAAGAGTTTGCCGCAGAGTACAAGTTAGACGGGGAGCGTGTGCAGATTCATTTTGGCGACCAAAAAGTGGTTTTGTTTTCACGAAGACTAGAAAACATTACGAATTATTATCCAGACATAGTGGAAAACATCCCAAAAGCGCTCAAAACAAACGACGTCATCTTAGAGGCAGAGGCAGTCGCAATTAATGAAGACAGTGGCGAGTTCCTTCCGTTTCAGGAACTGATGCACAGGCGAAGAAAGTACAACATTGCAAAAATCGTCGAGCAGTACCCGATAACAGTCAACCTCTTTGACGTGCTGTATTTGAATGGAAAGGATCTCTTAAACACCACATATGCGGAACGAAGGAAAAAACTAGAAGAGATTACACTGGAAAACGAGTTCATAAAACTAGTCCCAAAGACCACGATAAGATCAGAAGGTGATGTCGAGGACTTTCTTGAGAACGGCATCAACGCCGGATGTGAGGGCCTAATGCTAAAGGTTCTCGATGCCCCATACCGGGCTGGGGCAAGGGGAAGCAATTGGTTGAAGCTAAAGCGCGAATACAGAAACGAGCTTGGGGACAGCCTGGATCTTGTAGTTATTGGTGCGTTCTTTGGAAAGGGAAGGCGGACGGGCAAATATGGCACGCTTTTGCTTGCCACATATAATCAGGAAAACGACACCTTTGATAGCATTTGCAAGGTCGGAACTGGGTTTACAGACGAAAACCTGGATCAATTTTATCAGATTCTTTCAAACAAGGTAACAATCAAAAAGAATCCGAGAATCGAAAGCGGGATGGAGGCAGACATTTGGTTTGAGCCGGAGTTGGTAATTGAGATCGTTGCCTCTGAAATAACGCTCAGCCCGATTCATACAACGGCAAAGGATGCGATACGAAAGGGGAGCGGGCTTGCCCTAAGATTTCCCAAATTCACAGGCAAAATCAGAATTGAAAAGGCTCCAGAAGATGCATCGACAGACCAAGAAGTCATCGCACTCTACAGAAATCAGCGTAAGGTCACCCAGAACGTTTCCGAAGTCTAGCCGTGCGTGCAAGATTAATTAATACCCATCCAAGTTATACAGAAGGATGTATAGTGGAGAGCTAGAGGTCCAAGCAAAACGAAAAGCAATTGCGGTTTTGCAAGATGAAATAAACAGAATCCTAAACGCCGCAAGAGAGCTTGCAACCCTGACTGACCTCATCATGAAAAAAGACAAGGCCGGAATAAAGGCGGTAAATGAACAGATCTCAAGCATTGAAGAAGAGGTGGAAAACCTAAGACGCAAAATAACGCGTGAAGTGGCAGACGTTGGCGGCCTCATCATGAATAGGGAGAACCTGCTCAACACGGCATACACGATGGACGAAATCGCCGGCTACATCACCGGAATTGCATTCAAGTTATCAAACATCAAGCCGGCTACGCTAAAAAGTGCAAAACTAGACGCAGATATCGCCGCCTTGATCGAACTTTTAGTGGACGAAGTGTACAAACTCAACGAGATAGTGCGAGGCCTGAACACAAATACTGCAAATGCAATCGAGCTTGCCCAGGAAACCCAGAAGATAGAGCGCGAGATAGACAAAAAGTACCGCATGACCGTAGTCAAGGCATTAGACGAGATCAGCAACACCAAGGAGCTGCTGCTTGTCAAGGACGTCATACAGGGAATCGAGGAAATGTCAGACAAATGCCAGCAGGTATCTGACTCGTTTATTCTGCTCGCACTAAGCCTATAGCCAAGTTTTTCGTCATTTGTAGCAACCATCTCAAAAACAAAGTAATTTTTAGTGCTTCCTTGATTTGGTCAACATGCAAGGCGAGTTGGTAGAAAACAGGATCGTTGTCTGGAATACCGAGGACGCCAAGGCCATCTTTTCAGAGTCATATTATGGAAAGCCCATCGGAATCGCAAAACCAAAACCGGATGAAATCGACGTCCCGTTAATTTTGGACTTGATTGAGGGGTATTACCTTCAGGAAAAATCGCAAATATCAATTCACAAATCAAAAAAAAAGATCACGCGACAACAACTGCTGGCAATCTGCAGGGGTGAATACCACAATTTCGATAAAAAATACCAGGTCTACAAGGACTTTAGGGATAAAAAATACATCGTAAACCCGGGGATAAAATTCGGTTGTGATTTTGCTGTGTATCAACGTGGTCCTGGCATAGACCACGCACCGTATCTTGTTCAGGTCTACAACAAAGGCGATGTTATTTCCTCGACAGGTATAGTACTGGCAGGACGCCTCGCAACAAGCGTAAAGAAAAATTTCATTTTAGCAATACCACATGGAGACAAGGTGAATTATTTGGCGCTTGATTGGTGGCGAGCCTAGATTTTTTTTATGTGTTCTGCAATCTTGTTATAAATTGCATACATGTCCTTTGTTATTTTAAAGTCGTGAGCATTTTTCCACTTGCTATAGATTCTGATTTCTTTGGCTGCAGGATCAACAAATATCGTCGCGTCCGTAACAGATTGTTTTGCTATGAGCTCGTTTAGCTCCGAATCTTTGTTCAGCTCTTTTGCCAAAAGACTGCCATTCCAGCTCACGGACTTGACTTTTTTTGTCCCGAAATGGCCCTCCGTGTTCAGAATAGTTCTTGCCACGTATTTTTCCGGGTGAACTGCATCGAGTTTTACGATAAAGTGAGCCTGGAACTTGTCCTGCGCACCCCAGTGTGAAATTGTCGAATCTTGCATATTTTCTAACCCTTTTGGATGATTTGTATTGCGTCGATGTTGGAATCTTTTAGCTCAACTACGCCTCGGTTAGTAATCATTCGCGGCGCTTGGGAAAAATTTCTGCCATAGTAATCTTTTGCCCTTTCTACAGAATCTGTTCCCACTTCTTTTGGGGTTGAGGCGACGCCGATCTCATTTAGCATGTGTGAGACCTTTTGTGGCCAAGTCTCATAAACAAAAGTATCCGATTCAGAGTCATGCATATTTTTTGTTGGTTTGATACCCACAAATAAAGTTTTGACACGCAATTGATCGAAATAAATAGCACAAGTTAAATGCCAAGACTATGCTAAAGTTTCAAAACAAAGTTGTTCTAGTCACAGGCAGTGGTACCGGCATAGGTCAGTCAATTGCCAAGTTATTTGCCGAAAATGGCGCAAGCATAATCATCTTGGGAAGAAGAAAGGAACCACTTGAAGAAACAAAAAAAATTCTCGACGACATAATCAACAAAGTAAAGAGCAATGCCAAGATTTGGTTGTTTGCTGGAGTGGACGTAAGTGATGAGTTCGGAGTCTCACAAATGTTTGACACACTCAAGGGCTCAAATGTATACGTAGACATTGTAGTAAATAATGCCGGGGTATCTGGTCCTGTAACGTGTTTTGCAAACTCGCCACTAGACGAGTTCACAAGTGCCGTAGGCATTCACCTGACAGGGACGTTTTGGACATCGGTTCAGGCACTAAAGGTGATGAGGGAAGGCTCGAAGATAATTACAATTTCAACGTTCTTTACGGAGGAGCGACCCTACGAGCAAAGGCCATACAGGTTTCGAAGCCCATACACAGCAGCGCAGGGAGCAAAGAATAGACTTGCAGAGGCAATGTCGTGGGAGCTTACAGAAAAAGGAATCGTCTCAATTGCCACAAACCCGGGACCTGTTCATTCTGACAGAATTTACAAGACTGTCTATCCAAAGGCCGCAGCAGAGTTTTTGCGCGTCAGCGGTTTTGAGGATCTGAGTCCTGCCGAAGTCGAGGCCGCAAATAAGGACATAGTGGGCCTACTTGGTGAAAGTGAACAGATAGTCAAAGTTGGGATCGGAAAAGCAGCTGCCAGTGTGACAAAGATTAAGGACGGCGATGTCGACAAGATTGCGCAGACGCTGACAAGGCTTCTTGCAAAAATACAAGAGATTGCCGAAAAAGTTCAAAAGAACACGTCATTTATGATTGCAGACAGGCAGTTTTTGTCTCAGACCCAAGTTGCTCAAACCGTCCTTACGCTTGCAGACGACGACATTGCAAAAATACTAAACGGCAAGGTGATTCCGGGGGACAGGGTTTTCTATCCAGTGAAACCGCACATCACGACAATAATTCCCCCCGTATCTCAGCCAAGTTTTTCGTCCCAGGTGGTAGTATTTGCAATCGACGCAACAGACAAGACAGACTCGGAAAGGGCGGAGTTTCTTGCGCAACACGTCGAAAAGAACGGCGGAAAGGCAGTCTGTCTCATCTCCGGAACGACCCCAAAGGAACTCCAAGACTCAATTAGTGCAAAATTTCACTCACATGTGGTGGATTTGAAAAATCCACAAGAGGTACAGAGATGGCTGAGTGCCGCAAAGAGCCAGGGGCAGTTTTCTACTATTGTATACATTACTGGCAGACTCCCGCCAAACACAAAGATCATAGAGCTATCGCGAAAGCGCTGGGACGAGCTTGTTGACAAGTTCATAAACACGCCTGCGACTGTACTTCAGACTGCTTTTGAGTTTTTTGTCCCTGGAGGAAAAAAAGACCCCAGACTATACAAAAACGCCATGGGTACTGCAGTCATAATAGGTCCGGATTTGCCCAGCGGTGCCAAGGTATCTGGCGCAGACAGGGCACGCGTCGAGGTGTTCAGAGGCGCACTGAGGCCGTTTTCAACTACTGTTAATCAGGAGCTTAGTGATGTTCTGAAATCAAAGATTAGATCATTTCTTGTCCTGCCTGGAAGCATAGATGGAAAGGATGCCGACAACAACAGAATCGCGCAAGCCCTAAACTACTTTGTCACAGATACGGCAAGAAGCACATCAGAAGTAACATTCTGCACAGATGAGACAAGAGAGTAATGAAAAAGTTTTCCGACCTCAAAGTTGGCGAAGAGTTTTTTTCCACATGCACGTTCTCAAAAAAAGAGTTAGAGTCATACCTAGGTTTTTCTAGAATAAAAAATACAATTTTTGACGATAATGAATACAGCAGTATAGTCTCAGGCAGGGCCATAATCGCAAGAATGGAAGGCGAGTTCACAAGACTCAGCCAAATTTACGGTAACATGATTTTGCTTTATGGAATGGATGGAGATCCTAACTGGGAAAACAGAAACACACGGTTTCTCAAACCTCTACACGTAGACGAGATTCTGAAAATAAAATTTACAATATCAGACAAAAAGGATTCAGATGATGAGTTTGGTATGATCTCTGTGGACTTTGAAGGCAAAAAAGAAAATGGCGATGCTGTAGTAATTTCAAAGCGCAACATCTACCGGATTAAAAAAGAGCCCCCAAGATAGTACTTGGGATTTATTCAGGCACGCAAACCGTTTCTAGCTTCCCATCTTTAACTTTGATGTGCAGGTATCTATTGTCCTGAAAGACCAATGTTATTCCGCCGTCCTTGTCAGGATCCTCAACTTTGATTAGCTCCTGCATTCTTATTCCATCAAATTTTGCCATGCCAGTTACTCATCATTCCTGATTATATCTCTTAACCAGTGCTAGAAGGCCAAATCCCTGCGCCATCTAGGAAAAGCTTGATCGCAGTCACCACCATTATGGCAACTATCAGCATCTTTATGCTGTTTTCTTTAATATCCAAGGACAGCCTAGCACCCACCAGACCCCCTCCAAAAGCACCAACTGAGAGCAAGAACGCATAGCCAAAGTCAGAATTTCCAAGAAGTGAATGAGATATTGCTCCGGACGTCGATGAGAACAAGAGTATCAGTTGCGACGTCGCGGTTGCGTTTTTTACGATCAGTCCAAGTCCCACTATCATCAGCGGTACAAAGATTATTCCGCCGCCTATTCCAAAAAAGCTTGATAAAACTCCTGCAAAGAAGCTTATCGCTGCAGAGGCCACTGCCAGCTGTTTTGAAACACTGCTTTGTTTTTGCTCAATGTTTCTCTTTATGTAAAAGTAAAAACACGCGCCGATCAACACTATCCCAAACAGAATTTTGAACAATTCCGGCGTCACATCTGCAGATACGAACGCGCCAAGGATCGTGCCGGGAATGGACAGCAGCCCTAGTTTTAGCCCTATTTTGTAATCTATGCGTTTTTGTCTTGCATAGGATATGGTAGATGCCACGGAATTGCTAAGGGCGGCAAAAAGACTGCTGCTAGATGCAGTTGCCGGTGCGACGCCAAGAAATGTCAATGCAGGCACTACGATTATTCCGCCGCCGAGTCCTATGATAGAGCCGACGACCCCGGCTACAAACCCAAGCAGGATCAGCCATAGATTTTCAAACATTTTTGAGGTATTGGCTCATTAGCTATTGAATCTTGTCCCAGAGTGCTAAGGCGCTTGCCGTAACTTGGAGTTTAGCCTTGGTTTTTTTGGGAGTGATACCGAAAAGACCGTAGGACGATTTGTCATGCTGATTGTCCCACGATGCTGTTGAATTATGTTTTTTACAGCCTGGAGTCCAAGTCCGGTTCCGCGCAGTTTGGTGGTAAACAATGGCTCGAAGACCTGATCTAGGAGGTCTTCTGGTATCCCTGGGCCAGTGTCCTGCACTTTGAATGTCACCATGTCGGCCGTTTCATCGAACCGTACTGTGATGGTACCGGAATTGTCCATTGCTTGCATTGCATTCATTATCAGATTCGTAAAAACCGTGGTAATTTTTTCCACATCGCAGAAAATCTGTACGTCGTGGTATGGCTTGTGGATTCGAACCTGTTCCGGTATGGCCAATTTGCTTATGGCGGAATTAAGCGTCTCAAGCAGCGAGCATTTGGTGCAGCTTAGTGGAGAGGCTTTAACAAAGTTCAGCACCTCGTCTAGTTGAAAAGCGAGTCTAGAAGACGCGTCGTCTATCGAGCCAAGCAGACGCAGGAGCTCTTCAGAGATTGTTGATGAATGCTTCAGCTTTACAAGCTCAACTGTGTTTTTTATTATTGCCAGCGGATTGCGCATGTCGTGTGCAAGCCTTGCAGACATTTCACCTATTGCGGAAAACCTCGCAGATTTGAAAAGCTCGGTTTGAAACCTGCTAAGCTCGTTTATCTTTTTTGTCATTTCGTCAAGCAACCAATCACGTTGCTCTTTTATCTCGGTGAATTTTTCGAGCTTTTTTTCAAGCAGCTCTATTTCTTTTTGCTGAGAGGCGTATTCTTTTACCAGTGCTTTTTTTTCATCCTCAAGTTTTTGGATTTTATTCAAGTAGGCATTCTCTGGCTGGTCTCGTTCGATTCGTAGTGATGGTTTTGGTTCTGTCAAGAGCCATACATACTGAATGAATTCAGATAATAACGGGCTGTCTGTTCAAATCAGACAGACTTTGTGTATATAAAAAGCTGCCACAGATACCCGTCTTTGTTTGTAGTCAGCTCCATCTGAATTGATTTTGATTCCAAGACAAGTTGCTTGGATTTACTGTGCGGCTGCGTGTCATTTTGGTGGAACTGACGCAGTCCTTCGACCCATTTGCCCACGTCGGAAAACCCATCCGGCGATTCTTCTTGCCAGCAATCGCAGACCAAAGTCTCAATCGTTTTGTCAAAGACGGTTTTAACCGAGTCCAATTGCGACATGAATGGATCTGTTTGTATCAACACCATGACAATTTTTGGCTCATCTGGAGAGCCTACCATGTGAATGTTCCCCAGGAATTTGCTATCGACACCCTTTAGCTCCGTTGACGTACAATACTCGATGAGTCTTTGTTTTTCATCGCTTGTAAAAAATGAGCAGTATTTTGCTATGTCCTCAGGCTTTTGCAGCCGTATTGGCGACGACATTAGTACTCCATCTTCTGCGAGTTTTTGTTTTAGCTGCAGATTATCTTCTAGGTATTGGTTTTTAGTTTCTTGCTTGCCCATTGCGAGGAACATAAAAAAAACCACTAGGGCAACCCCAATTCCTGCTACGATTGGTAGAATTTTCCTATTCATCGTTTTTTGTTGATCATTTTGTACTACAGATAAGCGTTTCCAAGAAAAAACATCAGATTGAGATTATTTCTAGCTTCGAGTTTTCGGTTATGTTAAATTTGTCAACGAACCCGGACGTCACCTCAAGCACATATTTTGCATTTTTTTCGTTCCCATTTGTGAATGTGCACGCAATAGTTTCCAAAGCAGATTTGCAGGGTTGGGCGTCTCGTTCAATGTGTACTACCTTGCCATCTGCACCAATCCAGATCACATCTAACGCAAACTGCATGTTTAGCATCCACATGGAGCGCACGCCCTCATCCTCAAAAACAAAAAGCATTCCTTGATCATATGGCAGTTTTTCCTGAAACATCAAGCCCCTTGTCTGTAACGGCTTTGTATCGGCTATCTGTACTTGAAGTGTAACATCGTCGATTTTTATTATTCCGGCCGGAAATTCTGCTTGTTCCAGCTTGACATCTTTTGGTATAGACAGCATCCCAACCACGCCGACTATTATGGCCGCTATAGCAATTGGTATCAAAACTTGGGCCCTAGTTGCCACGAATTTAGAAAATCAACCGGTCATTAAAAACCAACGCATCGTTAGAGGACAGTGTCTCTAAAGTGCGACATTATCTGCCCGTTGGTTTTGGCTGCCTTTCCTATGTCGTTTAGCGTGGCGCCGTTGTATTTTTTTTCGAGGTATTTTCCTGCCAGTATCATTGGCGCGCCGACGGCATTTGAGATGCCTGTTGGTTCCGGAAACCAAAATATGATAAAGCCGATCTTTTGGATCTTCCCTCCAGGGTCTGGTGCCTTACGCAATACCTTCAATGAACCGCTCGCACCGATACCATCGATTTTTGCAATGTCTGAATAAACGGCATGGCGCCTTTTTATCGAGTTCGACATCTGTTTTATCTTATCGATGCGTCCAAGAAATGCATCCATTGCCACAACTTTAGCAGAAAATAGTTAAGAACAAAACACAATGATCTGATAGCTGCAAGTCAAGATCAAATGACACTTGGACATCTTAGACTAGAATATAAGGCACGCTATCGGTATGAAACTAAATTGAAGAAAGAAGGCGAGATAAGGCTAGAATCAATAAAGGCTGCGCACAAGTCCACAAAATCCAAGCTGGCAAGGGTTGAGGATTATCTAGAAGTCATTGCAGAGCTTGTCGAGATGAAGGGGTACGCCACAACGCTAGATGTCTCAAGATACATGAATGTGAGCGCCCCAAGTGTGACAAAAATGCTTCAGAGGCTTGACGAGAACGGATACCTAAAATACGAAAAGTATCACGGCATCAACCTTACCCAGAAAGGGGCTAACCTTGCTGACGCGATACGCCAAAAACACGGCATACTTTTGGAGTTCTTTGAGATACTTGGAATAGAGCACGAAACCGCGAATCAGGATGCGGAGGGAATTGAGCACCACCTCAACCCAAGAACCATTAAGCAACTAAGAAAGTTCATCACGTATTTGAAGTCAAACCAAAAGCTTCTCGAAGGATTCAAGAATCCTTGATAAACACTTCAATGTCACTTTTTGAAAAGGCCGCGTGTGCAAGCGATTTTCCCGCATCCGATCGCTTCGATATTTTGATCTTCCCATGCCTTGCGACCCTCACGGTTGTTACATATTGTCCCTTCACATAGACTTCGGCAAGCAGCCCATTGTATCTCTTATTTACTGCAAATAAAAGCGAGTTTTTTGACTCCGAAAAATCAAACGGGATGCCAGATTTGTCGGCAGCCGCTGAATAATCTGACTCGTCGGTGTCTTTTGAGACAACATCGATGTGTACGTGCAGTATCTTTTCAAGATCATTTATTGTTGAGCCGCCTTTTCCGATTAGCGATGGGATTGATTCCTTTTTGACTTTGATTTTGATGTTGTTTTCAGATAGGATTTCAATCTCTGGATTTGGGTCGAATCTGCGCACTGTTTCTCGGATTTTTTCTGCGGCCAGCTTCTGTATGCCAGACTTTGCCTCGGCTACCGAGACGGGCACGATTACGTTTTCCTCACCAAACGTGTAGATTTCATATTCTAATGTGCCTGTCTCAAAGTCACGAATCTCAATCACAGGTCTTGCCAAGTCCTGCTCAAACATCCCAGAAGGCACCTTTACCTTTAGTTCCAGGCCGTACACTTTTGCGATGAAGCCGTCCCTTACAAAGACGACGGTGTCAATAACACTTGGAATCATCCCAAGTTCTATTTTGCCAATAAATCGCTGTATTGCGTCAAGCGGCATGTTTGCATGAACTACACCAACCATGCCGACTCCTGCAAGTCTGAGGTCTGCAAAGACTCTAAAGTCTTCGCGCTGCCTAACTTCGTCAAATATTGTATAGTCGGGCCTTACCAAGAGCAGGATGTCTGCCGAGTTTTCAAACCGCCCCTCAAGCTTTGTGTATTGTGTTATCTCCTTGTTTACCTGCAAATCCCTTGGCGATTCAAACGTTTTTACAATTTTGCCTTGCGAGGCATAAAAATTCGCAAGGCTTGATGCCAGTGTGCTTTTACCAGACCCTGGAGGACCAGATATCAATATGCCTGCAGCCTGCCCTGAAAATCGGCTCATGAGTTTGTCCGACGTCTCGTATTGATCAAGTGACATCTTTGTGATTGGATGAACTATTGTTATTTCATGGGATTCCGAAAATGGGGGCCTAGTTATTGCGATCCTATAATCCTCATACTGGACTACAAGCGCACCAGGTTTTGAGATTTCTATTGTTCCTGCGTTTGAGATCTTTGTAGCCTCGAGTATTTGTGTGGTGATTAGCTCAAGATATTGCTCGTCAAGCAACCTGTCCTCGATTTTGACCAACTTAAATGAGCCAGGCCTGCCCTTTTTTGCCATGGGCGGGTTTTCTTCCTTTAGGTGCACACTCATAGTGGTTTGATCAAAAAACCTCAGAAACTCCAGAGGCTCGGTTGTTTTTTGCGACCTCTGATAATTTACGGGTATGCCCTCGACCTCAGCAATCAGGCCTTGCACATAATCTGCCGTGTACAGTATGGCGTCGTTTTGTTTTGCTACGTCTTTGATTATTGCGTCTATTCTTCCGTGGCTTGCAAGTTTGATGTCATCGAGGCTTGGCCTTTGGCCCACAAACTGCAGTGTGATGTTGTTTTGTTTGCAGAGGTTGTTGATTTTCTTTATTTCTTCCAATCCAACAAACCCCTGTTCTTTTCCCTGTGACGCCTGAGCCTGCAGCTCATCTAAGACTGCTACTGGTATTATCAGATCCAAGTTTTGGAGGCTCTTTGACTCTATTTGTTTTGTGATAGAACCGCTAATAATCACGCTGGTGTCTGCCACAATTTTTGACATAACTGCAAGGTCGTTTCGGGTCTATTAATCATAACTGACAATAAATCAAACTTTTCATACTGGTTATGAAAATTGGATGTGTTGCCAATAGAAGAAAAAGACGTTCTAATAATAGAGGACAGCCAGGCAATCGGCATTTTGTTAAAAGAGTTTCTTAACAAGCTCGGCCTAAAGAAGATTCACTACTGCCAAAACGGGGAATCTGGCATCAAGATCTTTAAGGACATCACTAGTTCAGGTGATGCGCCTTTGGTTTTTTTGGATTACAACCTGCCAGACATGACTGGATATTCAATAATGACACAGATGTTAGGGATAAGACCTGACGTCAAAGTGATCATCGAGTCTGCTCGCGACAGAACCGAAGACACCATAAAAGACGTGATTGCCCAAGGCGCATACCAATATCTGGCAAAGCCAATAAGGCTGGAAAAGCTAAAAGAGATAATTGAAACACTGAAGGTGGAAGAAGGACAGATTCCCGCGGAAGACGCAGATAAAGCCCTCGAAAAAATCGTGTCGAGCTCAACGCAGGTCAGTCTTTTGAGGATCACGCAATATCTGAACAGGCCAGAGTCCGAGGTACTCCCACTTGTCAAGCGCCTGATTTCCGATAAGAAAATTGTTCAGATAGATGACGTCAAGGAAATCGCATGCCCAAGATGCAGCTCCGTTCGCATCACGCAAACATTTCACTGCCCAAAGTGCAGAGGCACCAACTTTAGGCAGGATAAGCTGATAGAGCACTACAAGTGCGGCAACGTCTCTTCTGCATCCTCATACATAGATGACAAGTGCCCAAAGTGCCACAAGCCAATCGAGATATTTGGGCTAGATTACAGAGTCCAAGATAACTTGTATTCGTGCAATGGCTGTGGAGAGATTTTTTCAGAGATATTGACTAATTATCTGTGCCTAAAGTGCAATGACAAATTTACTTTGGAACATGCCAAGCTTTTGTCAAGCCATGGATATAGTTGGCTAAAGCAGTCATTTTGACATTGACTCGTCTATTAGCTTTAGCACATGCCCAAAATCAAACGGCTTTGAGATAAAGGCAAACGCTCCAACTTTTAGACATTCATTTATGATGCTTTGGTTGTCACTTGCGGTGATCAGTATTACTTTTGCCTTTGGGTGTTTTGATATGATTTCTTTTAGCACCACCAAGCCGTCTTTTTTCGGCATCGCCAAGTCAAGCAAGAGCACGTCCGGGAGTACCTCAGAGAATTTTTTAATTGTCTCATCTCCATTTGTTGCCTCGGCGACAATTTCATGGTTCCCAATTGAGAGAATGTCTTGCAACACCAAACGTATTGCGTCCGAATCATCCGCAATCATGACTTTGGCCATGCCAACAGTTCAATCACATGCCTTATAGAAATTTCTATAGCTGAGAAACGTTCGTAATTTTTTCTACTTCGGTCTTTAAGAGCTCAAAGTCAGGATTGGCACCATCAAGGGCGTTTTGCATAAACTCGTAGGATTTTTTTATCGCGGAGCGAATTCCTCGGACGGATCTTCCTGCAAGCACGCCTTTTAGAAGGCCGTCAGCCAGTGCTGCCACACGGCCTATTTGATCATGGCCCATCATTGGCGCAAGTCCCTTTATTTTGTGGATGTGTTTTTCGAATTGCACGATGTTTTTAGACACAGCCTCATCGTCAGAACAATTTTGCAACAAAATGCCGATTTTTGCAATATCGTCGCTGATCTCTTTTTTTGCTACACGTAAGAACTCGTCTGACAACCAGTGACATTATTTGAACGAGCTTTTTATACCCTATCAAACCCATACTAACTAAAAATGAAAATTATCAGCAAGACATATCTCTTGATTGGAGTTTTGATTGCAGTCGCAATTTTTAATTTGGGTGTGTTGTATAATACGCAGATCACCTCAACTGCAGAATCGTACTCCATCATACGCGCAGGCGACCTCAAGGCAAAGGTCGAGACAATTGCAAACTTGGCAACATCGATTGCCGGCGGTAAAGAGCCGGATCGCGATGTTATGAGAAATGAGATTCTAGTGTTTGACAACATTCTTGAGACACTAAGGAATGGTGGAACAATAAGAGGGCAAAATACCCTTCCGATACCAGATGAAATCATTTCAGATTATGAAAAGGTCAGAAAGAACTGGGATGAATACAGGCTGGAAGCCTCGAAAATCCAGACATTGTCTACGTATGACAGCGAGGTTGTAACTGCGTTGAACTATGTCTTGGGAAAAAACTCCGAGCTGATACTTGGCACTAATTCACTAGTAAGGGATTTGGAGGAACTTGATAGAAACTACAACGAGCATAAAGCGATTGCTGCGCAGTTGTACGAAACCGCAAAGACAATAGAACAAAACGCATTGCTAATTTCGATCGGGGGGGAATCTGACGTAAGAGACGATATACGTAAAGCAAGGCTCTCATTCGACATAGGAATTCGAACTCTTCTGGGCACTCCACTAGATGACCTTGGCCTAGAGGGCGAAGCAAAAACGCTTGCCCCCATCCCAAGAGCCAGCTCGAAATCTTTGGACGAAGTCGATGTGTTGTGGGAATCAGTAAGGTTGAGAGTGAAGGTATTAGAAACAAAACCACTGCGCTCCGATGAATTTATTCAGTCGTTTGCCAGCCTGAATGTGAAAAGGGAATCGCTGGTAAACGCTATCGATGATTTTCTTGACAAGTGGAACGAATCTAGGATCGACAGGAGAACTCAGGGCGAACTTCTCACCCAAGCCGTCATAGGAATAAACATTGGAATTTTCTTTGTTGTTTTGATCATAATCAGAAAGTCCCTGATGCCGCTAAACATCATCATAAAAGCACTTGCCCGCGTAAAAGAAGGAATCTATGGCGAAAAAATAGAATATGCGGCGCAAGACGAGATAGGAGACCTTGCCTCATCATTTAACACAATGTCAGAGACTGTCAGATTAAAAGAAGAGGAGGCAAGAAAGACAGGTGTTGCAAAAGACGAGTTTCTTGCAATGATCACACACGAATTAAAGACGCCCCTTGTTCCAATTCAGGGCTATGCGGACATTTTGCTGAGCGGTCACCTCGGAAGCCTCACAGACAAACAGCGCGAAAGAGTCTCAGTGATAAAGTCAAGCGCAGTGTCGTTGCTGCAGCTTATTTCAGATTTACTTGACGTACAAAAAATTGAGCTTGGCCAGCTCAAAATGAAAAAGACGTTGTCACACATTCATCCAACAGTTGAAAAGGCAATTCAGATCTTTGAGCCACAGATTGACGAGTACAAAATAAAAGTAGAAAACAAAGTGGACAAAAAAACACTAGTACCGCATGACGTCGAAAGAATAGTCCAAGTGCTAACCAATTTGATAAAAAACAGCTTAAAGGCGATCAAACCACAAACAGGTGTGATCACGATTCACTCATCTGAGGATCAGGACGAAGTGAAGATTTTTGTCACAGACAACGGCATGGGCATACCACCGGAAAAACAGGCAAATCTTTTTACCAAGTTCTATCAGGTCGACGCGTCACTGACAAGGGAAAAAGGCGGGAGCGGCCTTGGACTGTCCATTTGTAGGGGAATAATAGAAACGCATGGCGGCAGGATTATGCTGGAAAGTGCTCCAAGCGGCACCACGGTTATCTTTTCCTTGCCAAAGCACGACAAGACCCCAATCGCATCCCACTAGACACGCTCAACGAAATCACACCAACGATGTGAAAATGCCTCACATTGGCACAGATAACTGGATTTTTTGTACACACGGCATGGACGAGGTACAACCAAAAAACACGGAATTTTACAGCGCCTGTACTGAGTATTTCACAGCCCTGCGAAAACAAGGAAAAAAAGACGACGGTTTTGAGGACGAATTCTACTATACAATGCCCGTAATCTCAGGCAGCAATTAACAATATTAGTGCAACACGCAGCAACACAACATGTTGCATGACATTGCAGAAAAGGCAGTCAGACTTGCCCAGTCATTTGGAGCTTCTTACTGCGACGCCAGATTCGAGACTATAGAATCAGAGTCATTAGTGGTAGAAAACGGCAGCATCGAGCACAACACATCAAAATACGAGCAGGGTGTCGGCGTCAGGGTTTTGTGCGATGGAGCGTGGGGGTTTTTTTCGACACCAGATCACACAAAACTCGAGCAGGGAATCTCAGGTGCCATCAAATCCGCAAAACATAACTCTACAACAAAAAGATCAAAAGTGGTTCTGGCAGAGGCCAAGGCAGTACAAACAAAAACTTCGTTTCCGGTGAAAAAAGAACCAACAATGGAAGAAATTAGCAAGATCGTTTTTGATTGCGACCGGATCATCAGAGACAATCACAAGATCTCAAAAGACCGGATATCTACATCAACCGTTAAATGCTCAAAGTATTTTGTCAGTAGTGAGGGTGCAAAAATAGAACAAACCACATCTGATGTCACTTTGGAACTTACCGCTATTGCGCACGGGGCCGGAATGACACAGGCGGTAAACACAACCGAGGGCGGAAGGGGCGGATTGGAAAAAATAGCAGACGATGTAGACATCTACTCCGTTTCAGCCGAAATATCAAGCAAGGCATCAATGCTACTTGACGCAAGGGCTCCAAAGGAGGAAAAATCTACAATAATTATGAACCCGGATTTTGTTGCATTGTTGACACATGAGATTTTGGGGCACCCATCCGAGGCAGACAGGGTTTTGGGAAAAGAAATGGCGTGGGCAGGCGGCGCATGGTGGGCAGGCATGCTGGGGCAGAAAATAGGCTCAGATCAGCTCAGCGTAATTGACGATCCCACCATACCGGGAAGTCTTGGCCGGTACGAGTTTGACGACGAGGGCATAAGATCACAGAAAAAACAGATCCTAAAGGACGGAGTACTTGTAAACCACATGCACAGCCGAGAAACTGCAAGCATATTCAACGCAGAGCCGAATTCGAGCATGCGTGCGACCTCGTATTCGTTTATGCCACTGATAAGAATGGCGTGCACATGCATAGAAAAAGGAGACTGGGACCCTCAGGAGATGATAAAAGACGTAAAGCATGGCTATCTTGTTTCAAACATGAAGGTGCCGTCAATAGACATGAAAAGATACAACTGGAGCATATCGTCTCAGTATGCAAACAGGATAGAAAACGGCGAGGTAGGAGAGCTGCTAAGGGACGTCATAGTGGTAGGAGTGGCGCCGGAGTTTTTCAGATCAATTGACGCGTGCGGCAAAGATTTTACTGTAAGGCCGATTACAAACTGTGGCAAGGGAGACCCCATGCAGCAGATGCGGATGGGAAACGGTGGACCGTCAATTCGTGGAATCGCCACCATAAAGAGTGCATAAAATGGACAGGCTGCGAGAGATTAGTGAACAGGTAGCAGGTTGCACAAAGTGCGATCTATGTAAGACCAGAACAAATGCGGTACCAGGCAAGGGAAGCAGGGATGCAGTAGTGATGTTTGTTGGCGAGGCCCCCGGCAGAACGGAAGACCTGCGAGGCGAGCCGTTTGTCGGAGCAGCCGGAAAAAAGCTCAGGGCTTTGTTAGAAAAAAACGGGATTTTGCCTGAATCAACATACATCACAAATGTAGTAAAATGCAGGCCGCCAAACAACAGGGTTCCAACCGATCTGGAGCGCGATTCTTGTAGAGAACACCTTGAAAATGAGATAAACACAATAAAACCAAAAATAATTTGCGTGCTTGGCAACACGGCGTGCAATTCCATCTTAGGGCAGGGCGAGATTACAAAAAACCACGGCAAGATCGTGCTAAAAGACGGCAGGCAGTACTTTCTCACCTTCCATCCGGCGGCCACCATATACAACCAAGAACTAGGCTCGATTTTAGAACAAGACATTCAAAAGCTAGCCAATATTTTGGCCGAGATAAATGAGTAGGTTGGACCGAGAGTTCTATGCACAGGACACTGTCATAGTAGCACGCCAATTACTGGGAAAGATGCTTGTGCGCAAAATCGGCAGACATACGGTTTCGGGAATAATTACAGAGACCGAAGCGTACAGACAGGCAGACGATCCTGCAAGTCATGCATACAGAGGCATCACAGATAGAAACAAGGCAATGTTTGGCCAAGTCGGACACGCATACGTCTACTTTACTTATGGGATGCATTATTGCGCAAATGTGGTGGCAAGGAGCAAAAACTACAGGGCCGGCGCCGTTCTGATCCGCGCCCTAAAACCACATGAAGGGATAGACATCATGCTCAAAAACAGAAAGGCCCACGACGTTTCCAACTTGACAGACGGCCCTGCAAAGCTGACGATTGCCTTTGACATAACAAAGAAACAGTATGGCGAGGATCTTGTGAATTCAAAATCGCTATACATTACAGATGGACTAAAAGTAGATCAGAAAATAATTGCAGGCCCAAGGATAGGAATAAGACAAGCCGCCGATAAGCTGTGGAATTTCAGAATTAAAATCTAGTTTTGCCCGTCATCGTCTTTTTGTACGGTCCATGGAGCTATGCGTCCAAGGATTTTTTCCCAGTCCAGTCTCAAAAGCAAAAAAATTGCCGCGGCCATCATTGCTACAAATATTCCTAGCCCCAAGTATATCGGGGTCGGATCTTTTATGTCCTGCAAGAGTGGCTCCACATAGTTGCCGCCGAAATAATGAGACAGCAGCACTATAACGTAGGACAGGACCAATTTTCCGGCCAGCGTAGAGATAAAAAACCTAACTGGGTTGTATTTGGCAAGGCCGAGAGGCACATAAATGAGGTCGTCTGGGATTGGCGTTGCCGCAGCCACAAACGCTGCCGCCGCACCATATCTTTTTACGAGCCTCTCAAAGGGCCTCATGCGCTTTCTTGTCTTTTCTGTGATTATTCTTCTGCCTTCGTAGCTTATCAGAAATATTATCTGCTTTGCTACAGTAGACGTCACTGCGGCAATCAATGCCAGATAGTGGATGTTGAATTTGTCTCCTGCAGACATTGTTGCAAGCAGGATAAACGACGGTAGTGGGACAAATGGAATGAGCGAGCCAAAAAAACTAACCAGTGCAAGGCCAAGATAACCTATCTCATCGGCAAACGAAAAAATCGTCGTCAAGTCCACAGAGAGGAACCTTGACTTGTACTATTAAATTGTCTTGCCATTAACCACGATATTAAAATAGAATGTTTTCAAGAAAGGCCTGATGACGAAAAAAGAGTTCAGCAGTATTTGTTCGAGGATTTCTTCCATAAGCCCCTTCATTCGATTCGTCGGCATCATCAACAAAGACGGAAAGCTACTTGCATATCAAAGACGGGTTAGTCTCAGGCCTCTTTTAGATGCAAAGGATACAAAAAGTCAGTTCTCCCACATCGCCATAAAAAAAGAACTCGAGAGCAAGTTCGACAGGAGGCTGGGCAGGGTGGAGTTCGTATGGGAGGAAAGAAAAAAGGTGCAGACCATTTCATTTGCAATAAAAAAATACAGAGTGTGGGTTTCCATCGACAAGAAGGTTATCCGCTCTGAGATGTTAAGAATTATAGATTCGTGTCTTCCAATTGTGAGAAGTTATTCGTCATAAAGCCAGCACAGGGCATAGCCGGTATCCGTTTTTATGGTGGGCGGATCTTTTTTGCACTTGTCCATCGCTTGGGTACACCTGTCGAAAAATCTGCAGCCTTGTTTTGGATTGAGAAGGTTTGGCGGGTTGCCAGAGATGTATTTTGGCTTGGAGTCGCCTCGCAGCCTCGGAATCGACTTGATTAGTGCCTGTGTGTATGGGTGTTTTGGGTTGCAAAATATTTCTTCGGTATTTCCAAACTCTACCATCTTGCCCCCATACATGACTCCGATTTTCTCACATATTTCTGACATCATAGCAAGGTCGTGAGAAATGAGCATAAACGAAACACCTTGTTTTTTTAGAGACTTGAAGAGATCAATAATTTGCGACTGCACGAGTACGTCCAATGCGGTGGTTGGCTCGTCGGCGATGACTAGTTTTGGCTTGAACAATAACGCCATTGCAATCACGACTCGTTGCTTCATTCCCCCGCTCAGCTCGTGTGGGTATTTTTTTAGCACGCCCTCTGTAAGACCTACCGACTTCAGTGATGAGCTGATTGTCTTTGTGTGATCCCCGACAGGGCCATGCCGGCCAATTATCTCTGAGAATTGTTGTGATATTGTATATACCGGGTCAAGTGAGTTCATCGCACCTTGGAAGACCATGGCAATTTTTTTCCACCTATAGTATTTGTCAAACTCTCCTTCTGTAAGATCCAGAACCGATTTGCCTTCAAGGATGATCCTACCGGTGATTATCTTTCCGCCGACAATCGTCCTCATGAGCGAAAGCCCAAGTGTACTTTTCCCACATGCGCTTTCACCAGCTATTCCGATCGACTCGCCTTGCTCCATTGTAAAACTCACGTTTTGCACTGCCTGAACTGGGCCTGCATTTGTGATGTAGTGTGTGGTCAGGTTCTCCACTTCCAAAAACTTTGCCATGAGATAATCAAATCTTGCAAAAAGATACATTTAACTTTGTTTTATGGCGAAACCAATTTGCTTGCAAGTTCCAATTTGTCTATTTGACGCAAAAAACGCAGTTCTGTGCCCCCACTGCGAGGCAAAGCTCCAAACAGGCCAGCTCACGAATGCAGACGTCGATGCATCCATCAAAATTGCCAAGCTAGCAAAGACAAACTCCGAGATTGCCAAGTTCTCGCTTTTTTCATGCATCCGGGTTTGGGGCGGTTTTGTCATTTATTTGGCAAGGTCAGACATCCAGACAATACGCAAGAGCAGAACCCTTTACAAGACCCTCCAAAACGAGTTTTCAGAAAAAATCTGGCTAGTAGAGTCCGAGGCAAGCGACAGAAAATTCATAGAAGACTTGTTTTTCCCAACCAAGATCTTGTCAATAAATGCAGTCTGGGCTCCGGGGGGAATCCAAAAGACAAAAGTGGTAGTTTCCGGAAAGCGGACGCCGCGATTTCCAATAAACACAGACAGTGTGACAAACATTGTAAAAGAGCTGCGCCAGCTTGACATTATAATAGAGTTTGAGGGCTGAAAATAGATGAAATTTAAAAAAACCCACAACATAGGCGAGATTTCTGACTCGATGCAGGGCCAGCTGGTCGCAATAGGCGGCTGGGTAGAAGACCTCAGAAAGCTTGGCAAGCTGACGTTCCTTACCGTGCGAGACGTCACTGGGCTTGCGCAGATAATCGTCAAAGACGACGCGGCACTCCCAGACGACCTGACAAGGCAGACGGTAATCATGGTAAAAGGTACCGTCCAGGGAACCAAGGCGCGCGATTTTAAATTCGAGATAAAGGCAGATGGAATAGACGTCCTGACAAAAGCGGTGCACCCGCTGCCAATAGACCCAATAGGCAGGCTTGAAAGCAACATAGACAATCGCTTGAATGCCCGTGCATTAGATCTTAGAAACCAGCGGGTCGCTGCAATTTTTAAAATCAGGCATCATGTTTTGGCATCTCTTCGAAAAACATTAACCCAGAAAAAATTCATCGAAATAACCACGCCAAAGATAATCGGTAGTGCGAGTGAGGGCGGTGCAAACCTGTTTTCGCTGGAGTACTTTGGTAAAAAGGCGTATTTGGCTCAGTCACCGCAGTTATACAAAGAACAGCTCACCATCGGCCTTGAGCGCGTCTTTGAGATCGCATCATTTTATCGCGCTGAAAAATCCCACACAGTCCGCCACCTTTCCGAATTTACAAGCATCGACATTGAGGCCGCGTTTATGGATTATACTGATGTGATGGATGTCTTAGAGGGGTTGATTGTTTCTGTTTTCAAAGACGTTTTGGAGAATTGTAAAGACGAGCTTGCTACCCTTGAAAGAAATCTGGACGTTCCGCAAAAGCCATTTACCAAAATCACATATTCACAAGCACTCGAGGAGATTGCAAAATCAGGAACCAGTCTTTCATTTGGCGACGATTTGCTTGACTCCCACCTAAAGATAATTGGGCAGAACCACCCGGGTCTTTTCTTTTTGGTTGATTGGCCCATGAGCCTCAAGCCTTTTTACATTCATGAAAAAGATGACGACCCAAAAATATCAAGATCGTTTGATCTGCAGTACGGACACCTGGAGCTCTCATCTGGGGGCAGAAGGCTGCACGATCCTGCAAAACTTAGGCTACGCCTTGCAGAGCAGGGGCTGGATCCTGCAGATTTTGAGGACCACCTAAGAACATTTGAGTGGGGCATGCCGCCTCACTCCGGCTGGGGCATGGGTCTTGATAGGCTGATGACTGTGATTGTAGGAATCGATAACGTACGCGAGGTGGTGCTGTACCCGCGGGATCCGGAAAGGCTAAGCCCGTAAAAAGATAAATCCAAAAGAAAGGAAATTACCTAGTTGGCAAGCTGCGAGTTTTGCAATTCCAAGTTTGGCGATAGAAAGTGCTACTTTTGCCAAAAACACGTCTGCACCTCATGCATGACAGACGACAGGACTCGCTGCAAGCGCTGCTTTATTGACAAGAAAAAACTTGGCTGGAAGGCAGTAATCAGGAGAAACAAGATAATTCTCGGGTTCGTCGCCTTTGTGTGGTTTTACGCCGTGTTTCCAGGGCCGCTCATCCCAGGACTACACCAAGGATATTACGTGGTGTTTGTGATTGCCGCAGTGTTATTCATGATACCGCTTGGCCTGATGTTGTTTTTCTGGTCAAAAAACCCACCTGCATCAGATGGCTGAGCTATAGTGACGAGGCCAGCTGTGCGGTGAATTCCTTTGTAGTCATGGTTCCGCCGATGTCGCGTGTCTTTGCACCTTTTTTGACCAGTCCATAAACTGCGTTTTCCAGAGACCTGGCTACTTCAAAACACTTTTTGTCTTTGTGCTCTGAGCCGAGCCAATCCAGCATCATTTTTGCCGACAGGATAAACGAGGACGGGTTTGCTATTCCCTTTCCCGCAATGTCAAATGCGGCACCGTGGACCGGCTCGAACAAAGCAAACGAGTCACCGATGTTTGCTGCCGGCGCCATTCCAAGGCCGCCCACCACCTCGGCCGCCTCATCGGACAGAATGTCGCCAAAAAGATTCGTAGTCACTATTACGTCAAACTCTTCCGGTCTCCGGATCAGGTTCATGGCGCATGCATCCACATACATCTGCTCGAATTTTACTTGTGGATAGTCTTTTGCGACACTTGAGCAGACCCTCGCAAACAACCCGTCGGTTTTCCGCATTACGTTGGACTTGTGGACGCACGTTACCTTTTTCTTTGCGTTTCGCTGCACCGCGGTCTCAAACGCATATTTTGCTATTTTTTTCGACGCGTCCTCAGATATTATCCTAAATGCCACTGCGGCGTTTGCTATTTCAAACTCTTGGCCGGTGTAAAGATCCTCCGTGTTTTCACGGACTATGACTAGGTCAATGTTGTCCTTTAGTGCCGGCATGTTCGGGTATGACTTTGCCGGGCGGATGTTTGCGTACAAGCCAAGCGTTCTTCGCAAAACTACGATTACGTCCGCTGCGCTCTCTCCCACGGGCGCCTTTAGGCACGCATCGGATCCTTTGATTGCGGCAATGGTTTCTTCGGGGAGCGCCTTTCCGTGCCTTGACAATGCGGAATCGCCGGCATCCAGTTTTTTTATCTCAAAGCCCAGTCCAAGATTGTCATGAATTGCGTCAAGTATGGTGATGACAGACTCGGAAATCTCAGGCCCAATACCGTCGCCAGTGATTAGTGAAACTCGGTACATTTTGGAACCGGCTAGCTGCCAATCTTTTTGTGCTTTAGTGTCTTTTTTAGCATTATTCGGTTAATGCCTTCAATTACCGCCTGAACGCTGGTCGTTACAATGTCTTCGCCAATAGACTTTGCAGACGACATGTTCCCGTATGCGTCTTCGACTTTGATTGTCACTTCGCATAGCGCGTCAGACCCTCCGGAAATTGAATCTAGTTTGTACTCTTTTACCCTGATTTTTGCTATCTCTCCAGTTATTTTTTGGATGGCATTTAGTGCTGCATCCACAGGTCCCACCCCATAATCGGTTCCGATGTGATCGATTCCGTCGATGTTTAGCTTTACAAACGCGTACGGCATCGTACCTATTCCAGTAGAGACCGAAAATCCGCTCAGCTGAACTATTCTTTTGATTGCATGCTCGCCAAGTATTTCGTTTGCAATCGACAATAGCTCAACATCCGTTACCTGTTTTCCCTGGTCGCCTATTGCCTTTACCTTGTCCAAGATTTGTTTTAGCTGGTTTTCATGTGGTTTTACGCCATATTCTTCAAGCATTGCAGAGACGCCGTGGATTCCTGCGTGCTTGCCCACCTGCATCCACCTGGTACGACCCACAAGCTCCGGGCTGATAGGCTCGTATGTGAGCGGGTTGTTGAGTATTCCGTGTGTGTGGATTCCTGATTCGTGCCCAAACGCGTTTTCTCCGACTATTGCCTTGTTTGGCTGTACTGCGATTCCGACCATATTTGAGACAAATTTCGAGGTTTCGTATAGCAGTTTTGCGTTTATGCCGGTTTCCCATTTTTCTCCAAACTGCAAGCACTGCAACGCCATGACAAGCTCCTCAAGCGATGCGTTTCCTGCACGCTCGCCAATTCCATTTATGGTCACATGGGCGCACTGCGCGCCTGCCTGGATTCCCGAAATTGCGTTTGCCACCGCCAACCCAAAGTCATTGTGGCAGTGCACGCTGACTGGGAGCCGTGTTGTGGTAATTGCATCCCTTGTTATTTCTGCCATGTATTGCGGCGTGGAATACCCGACGGTGTCCGGGATGTCGATTCTGTCTGCCTTTGCCTTTGCCACTTCGGAAAAGACGTGTTTTAGAAACTCCCTGTCGGTTCTGGTGGCATCCTCGGCGGAAAACTCTACTTGGAGGCCGTGTGCCTTTCCGTATTCTACTGCCTCAATTGCCTTTGCGAGCGCCTGCTCCCTTGTCATTTTTAGCTTGTATTGCAAATGAATGTCAGATGTCGCTATGAAGGTGTGGATGTAGCTGAGCCCGCAGTCAATGGCCGCATCTATGTCTTTTTTGCTCGTCCTTGCAAGGCCGCAGATCTCTGCTCGAAGATTTGCGCTTGTAATGAGCTTTATTGCTTGTTGTTCGCCTTCAGATATTACTGGGAAGCCGGCCTCTATCGCATCTACCCCAAGCTCATCAAGTCTTTTTGCGATGATGAGTTTTTTTTCCGGCGATAGTGCAACGCCAGGCGTTTGCTCTCCGTCCCTTAGTGTAGTATCAAATATCCTGACTCTCAATCTCCGCCCCTCTCCAATGCGGCAACCCCCGTTCTTGCAATGTCTAGTATTTCGTATGGCTTTAGCAATTCCTGCAAGTTGTGTATCTGATCAGGGGTAGCAGTTAGTTCCAGCATTATAGAGTCCTTTCTGGCGTCGTGGATTTTTGCTCCAAACGAGTTTGCTATGTTGTTGATTTCCATGCTGTCCGATGCTTTTGAAATCTTGACCCTAAAAAGTACCAGCTCCCGATATACTGTTTTTTTGTCGTCTAGTCGTTTTACCTCTATTGTGTCAATCATTTTGTCAAGTTGCTTTACAATCTGATCGATTTGGCGCTCGTCGCCTATTGTGGTGATGGTCATTTTTGAGAACTCTGGGTTTTGTGTAACACCTACCGATATCGAGTCGATGTTAAAGTTCCTTGATCTGAAGAGGTGCGTTACCTTAAAGAGTATTCCAGGTTTATTTTCCACCAAAATTGAGAGAATTGCCCAAACCAATGTTATCACTATGATGGTAGTATCATGTCCTTAAGCGAGGTTCCAGGCGCCACAAACGGCAAGACGTCTTCTTCTGGATCTATCGGGATGTCTATTACTGTCGCAACGTCGCTTTTGAGGCCGGCCTTGATTGCGTTTCCAAGCTCCTCTAGATTTCCAACCCGGATTCCTTGTGCGCCGTACGATTCTGCTAGCTTTACATAGTCAGGACATTGTTTTTGGTCCACCCCGATCATTCTTCTGTCGTAGAACGTTCTTTGCCACTGGGCCACCATCCCAAGAGAATAGTTGTTTACTAGAAATACAATCACCGGTAGATTATCCAGTACCGCAGTGGCAAGTGAGTTCTCAGTCATGTTAAAGCTTCCGTCGCCTGCAATGTCCACTACCGGCAAGTCTGGCCTCGCGGCCTTTGCGCCAATCGATGCTGGGAACCCCCAACCCATCGTTCCAAGGCCTGTGGAGCTAAAGAACGTGCCAGGGTGAATGACGTCATAGAATAAAGACGCCCACATCTGGTGCTGGCCCACCTCGGTCGTTATGATGGATTGTGCTGGCAACACCTCGCGCAACTTTCTCAAGATCCTTGCTGCAGAAAGCTCGCCAGGATGGAGTTTTAGGTTTTCTCTCCAGTATTCCTTTACTTCCGTTACGTGTTTTAGCCATGCATTTTGCTCTGATTTTTTTAATGCTTGCTGTGCCAGTAGTTTCAAGAAGATTCTCAGCGATGCCTTGACGTCACCTACCACTGCGACGCTGGTGGTTTGGTTTTTGCCTATCTCGGCAGGATCTACGTCCAGGTGGATTATCTTGAGATTTTTCTCAAATTCGTCAAACCTGCCCACCGAGCGGTCCGAGAACCTGGTCCCTATGGCAAGCACGCAGTCGGCTTCGGTCATTATCTTGTTTGCCTCTGCATGTCCGTGCATCCCAATTGGGCCAAGCGACAACGGATGGTTTTCTGGGAATGCCCCCTTTCCTTTGAAGGTGGTGACCACCGGTATCATTAGCAACTCTGCAATGGATTGTAGTTCTGCAAAGGCTGCAGAGATTATCACGCCGCCCCCTGCCAAGATAACAGGCTTGCTAGACGAAAGTAACAGCTTGATTGCTTTTTCTATTGCGGCCATGTCTGGGTCAGTCCATGGGTGATAGCCGCGGATTTTTACCTCATCTGGGAATGGGATGTCTGCCTCGTTTTGCTGCACATCCTTTGGAATATCAATTAGTACTGCGCCGGGACGTCCCGTCTCGGCAATGTAGAATCCTTTCTTTATCACCTCTGGGATTTCTGTTGGTTTGGTTGGTTGAAATGAATATTTGACAACTGGGTTTGCGATTCCGATTATGTCGCTTTCCTGAAATGCGTCGCGGCCTATCATTGCGGTCGGCACCTGCCCGGTTATGGCAACCATCGGGGCAGAGTCTGCCTGCGCAGTGGCAAGGCCGGTCACTATGTTTGTGGCACCAGGCCCAGAGGTGGCAAAGCACACGCCTGCCTTTCTGCTGACACGCCCAAATCCGTCTGCCATGTGGGCAGCGGACTGCTCGTGTCTTACCAAGATGTGACGAATGTTGCTTTTGTATAACTCGTCATACATCGGGAGGTTAGCACCTCCCGGTAGACCAAAGATCTCCTTGACCCCTTGTTTTTCTAATGCCTTGATTAAAGCCCTAGCGCCTGAAATTTTTTCCATAAATTAATCACCAGAAATGTGCGCTGTATTATAATTTTACAGCGCCAGCTCGACTAGCAGTACTGACAATGGCGTAGTCGAACCGTATAACATGTTCAATATGACGGATCGGCAGTTGTTGATATAAAGATTTAGGCACAAAATCAGGCACGCGCATAGTGTTTGTAGTGAGATTCAATGTACCGCTTCATAAACCACTGTAAAAACGGCATTTCGTTACCCTCCGTCTGCGAGCGCTCAAGTGCCCGATAATACGCAAATCTTCCCTCATATCTCACTACGAAGTATGGAAAGCCAAATTTTGCTAAAACATCGTTCATGATTAGCCTGCTGATCCTCCCGTTCCCATCAATAAAGGGATGAATGGTTACGAACTTTAGGTGAGCAAGCGCTGCCAGTTCGACTGGATGGGTTTTAATTTTTGCGCCATTAAACCACTTGAAAAAGTCGTTCATTAGTGCTGGAACCTTGGCATAATCTGGAAAAACTGCAGATCTGTTTGTGACACGGACATTTACACGGAAATCCGATCTGAATCTACCTGCATGATCTTGTTTGGTGTCGCCAAAGATTTGCTTATGCCACCTTAGCAGTGTTGTGACATTCAAAGGTCTTGTCGACGTCATCATTTCCGAAAATACCGTTTTGTGACGTTCGGTCTCAATTACATCGGAATGCGATTTTCGTAGTGGTGTGAGTCCACGAAGCAAAAGATCGAATGTGTCCTTTAGACTCAAAGTAGAGCCTTCAATCCTGTTTGTATGATAGGTAAAAACTATGGATAGTTCTTCAAGTTCTTCTTTAATTGCACTTTGCGGCATTCGTTTTCTATTCTGAATAAACCCTTTCCTTATCGCATCAAGAGTAGTGAGCCATTTTTTCCTGTAATAATTTAAAACAAAGTCTTTTTTCCGTTGCTCAATATCATGCGGGATTCTTGTACCAAGATAGGCCTCCACTTGGTCGGTTCCGGTGTTATGTTTCAGATAATAATATGTACCGTTCCCCTTTTTTCTCTTGATTATTGTTACCAACGCATATCTTACCCACTGTTTTATTATAAAGTATGTATTTTTTAGAAAAAACAGTGGGTAATTAGATATGTAGTGTTAAGATCATACTCTCGATGGACCGTACATCGTGCAGCACAAGGCTTAAACTCGGATCACCCAAAGCAGAGCACGTTGTCAGATAGAGAGCAGATAATTAGAGTGATCGAGATGTTTTTTGAGATAGGTAAGACAAAGGATCTCACGCCGTTAAGAGAAATTCAGCTTGACGATCCGAGTTTTTCAAGCTTTAGCGACGTTCCGCCCTATGACCTAAAGGATTTCAAGACAACAGTAGCACTTGAGGAGCTGAGGTTCGTAAGCATATCGGACTATGACTATCAGATAAAAAATCCAAAGATCAGTGTCTTTGGAGATGTCGCAGTTGTCGCATTTGAGCTTACCCAGAAAGGAATGCTGGTGGACAACAAGGCGTTTACCGGGGAACACATCATCATTGAAGGAAGGGCGACATTTGTCCTGGTGAAAAAGCCGAGCTGGAAAATAGCTCACATACACCTCTCAAAAATTTCCTAGATTTGTAAAATTTATTGTGTTTTTGCCTGAGCTGCTGCCGGCGCCGGTTGCTTTTGCGGCTCTGGTTTTTTTTGCGGTTGTTTTTGTTGCTGCGGTTTTTGTGCTGATGGTTTTTGTTGCTTTTTTTGCTGTTGCGGCTTTTGCCCCTGGGGGCGGTTTTGGTTCTGTGGTCTTTGCTCCACTGGTTTTTGTGGTCTGTTTTGGCCCTGTTGTTGGTTTTGCACTTGTGGTCGGTTTTGGTTCTGTGGTCGGTTTTGTTGTGGACCATTTTGGTTTTGAGGCACGAAATTGCCTAAAGGTCTTTGATTGTTGTTATCTCTTATCGGATATTCCTTGCAGAGTTTTTTGAACATGTCATATGCCTGATCCAGAGTATAGTTAGAGTGAATTATTGCCCTGACTGCGCGGATCATTGGAATTGGATACTGTGACTGCCAAATGTTTCTGCCCATATCCACTCCGGCAGCACCTGCCCGGATTGAGTTGTATGTGAGTGCCAGTGCGTCGCGTTCTGGGATCTTTGGCCCACCGGCAACAATTACCGGGATTGGACAACTGTTTACGACTTTGTCAAAGTTTTCACAATAATAGGTCTTTACCATGTGTGCCCCGAACTCGGCTGCAATTCTACACGATAATGACAGATATCTTGCGTCACGTTTTTCAAGTTCTTTGCCAACGGCAGTTACTGCCAAGACAGGAAGTCCGTATTCTTCTGCCTCGTTGACGAGATTTCCAAGGCTAACCAGTGAATTGTGCTCGTATTTTGCCCCCACGAAAATCGACATTGCCAGTGCAGATGCGTTTATCCTAATTGCGTCCTTGACGCTTGTTGTGATTTTTTCATTTGAGAGATCCTCGCCTATTATGCTAGAGCCACCAGAGACTCTGAGAACTATTGGGACTGGAAATGTCGCGTCAACTGAGGTTCGGACTATGCCCCTTGTGACCATGAGGGAATCACAGTACTTGAGCAGTGGTGCGATCGTTTTTTTTGGAACCTCTAGTTTTTCTGTAGGTCCAAGAAAGTAACCGTGATCCACTGCAAGCATGACGCCTCGGCCGTTGTTTGGTTTGAGAATGTTTGCGATTCTGTTTTTGAGCCCCCAGTCCATGTGAAGTTTGGAAAATCCGAACCCTTCTTAATCTTTTCTAGCCCTGAATGATTATCTTCATGGCGTTTTGGCCTGTGTGCGCGTGTTCAAAGGCCTTTTGTGAGTCGTCAAGCGCATATCTGTGTGTGATCAGCCTTTTGACATCGACTTTGCCAGACGAGATAAGTTCGAGTGCGTTCTTTGTGTCCCTGTCAGATGCGGCATAGCTTGGAACCAGCGTCAGTTCCTTAGAGTACACCACGCTCATGTCGATTTCCATAGTATCACCCTTTGAGGGAACGCCAAAAAGGACTATCGTTCCTCCTTTTCTGGTCACAGATATGGCGTCTGAGACTGCCTTTAGGCTGCCAGTAGCCACAACAGATACATCGACTCCCAAGTTTTGTGTCTCGGATAGGACTTTTTCCATGGATTGTGGGTTTGACTTTAGCGGAACTGCGCCAAAGTTCTTTGCAAAGTCAAGGCGAAAGTCATTTACGTCAAAACAAAAAACTTTGGCAAACTCATTTGCTTTTGCAAGCATCACATGCATCATTCCGGTAGGTCCCGCCCCAAAAACTGCTGCCGTGTCTCCGCCTGTGTGTGAAAATTTCGACCAAGCCCTGACACAACATGCAAGAGGCTCTATCATTGCGGCCTCATCAAACGACATCGAGTCCGGAATTTTTAGAACGCCGCCATGGTTCACGTTCCATTGCGGCACAACATATTCTTCTGAAAGGCCGCATGGGGAAAGATTTGTCTCGTAGTATTTTGGACACATTGTTTCGTTTCCATGTTTACAATAATGACATGAATAGCATGGGACGTGGTGATGGGTAAAGACGCGATCACCCTCCTTGAATTCCGAAACGCCGGCCCCCACTTTCAGTACGACGCCGGCAGGTTCATGTCCAAGTCGCATTGACGGCTGGCCATATTTTCCAAACACCTTTTCCACATCAGAGCCGCAAATTCCGCACGACTTCATTCTGACCAGAAGCTCGCCAGGGGCAAGGCTCGGTTCGTCGGCATTACGTATCTCCACACTGGCTGGGCCTTTCACAAAAGCTGCCTTCATTTACACAGGGTCTACCAGATCCAGAATATAAGTACATTAATGAGTTTGAAAATTAGTTTGAGATTTTTTGGGTTCTAACCAGTTGCACTATACGCCCAAGATTGTCTTGAGCATTTTGCGGTAGTCAACTTCTTTTTTTTCGCTGCCAACGGACGGAAGTGAGAACACAAGCGGCTTTGACTTGGTGGCACGCAGTTTTGTCAGCTCCGTATTGATTGGGGCGGAAATGTCTTCGCTGATGAGCACAAGGCCCACCTCTGGGTCATCTGCGAGCTTTTTTATCTCAGAAAACGCGTTTTGCGGGCTGTCGACGACAATTCCCTGAACTCCTGCGAGCTGAAAGCTTGTGACGAAAATTCTGCTGCCGACAGTTACGATCTTCACAATTTGGCGTCTTTTCTTGTGCCAATTTAACCGTTTTTGAGGACTAGAAACGTTGATTTAACATATCGCAAACAACAGATACAATGTCTGAAATCGATGTGCAAAAATCAGTCTATCTTTTTGTCCACGGCAGAATGGATCTGATGCAAAAATCAATAGATGCACTGACTGCCAAAGGGTTCTCAAAGGACAGGATAATTTCTGCGCTGCCAAACAAGGTAGGCCAAGTTGGCGACTATATGGCAATGCTCTGGATGCCCCCAAACCCGGATCACATCAAGATCCAAAAGATAACCAAAGTAGAACAAGTAGAGCCGCAGGGAATGATAGGTCTGTGGAAGGGTGTCTCAAAAGAGGATCTGTTCACAGTCCCACTGTAATACCAGACTTGGGAATTGTACCGCTGGCTTATTTTGTCCGTGCCAAAAGTTATAAAGAATGAGAAAAACTCCAGCTTGATGACATTCAAACTCACGTGTAGCGATTATGGTTTTGAGTGCGGTTTTGTGCTTGAGGGAGACAAGAGCCTCTCAATGATAAAAAAGCTCCGAGATCACTTTGAGCGCGAGCACGGCATCGATTATTCTGTTGATGCCATAATCCAGATGCTTGTCAACAAGGGACACACCCGCGACTCCATACGAAACGAGTAATCTACAATTCCAAGACCAGGCTTTTTACAAAGTCAGAATATTCGTCATCTGAGAATTTCACCATCTCGACGTTTCCTTGCTTTTGCGCCATTTTGACAGACTGTAAATGGTAGCAAGACTTTGTTTTGCTAAAGTAATACCCCTCGCAAGAGCAAAAGTCAAGTTCAGGCGCAAGCCAATACTCTTTTCCCATGCCAACCACTGTCCAGATCTGTCTGCGGCTCGGCTCAAAGATGTGGAGTTTTGCTCTTTTTTCAGAAAGTATGACTGACGATTTTTCTTTTTTTGGCACAAGAATTTAATGGAAAATCTATCGTATATCTTTGGTGATAACAACAAGGATAGTTCCAGGAGAGCCTGCGCTGCTACTGGAGGGTCAAAAGCGCCACCTCGTAGTAACCGATCTGCACATAGGCTTTGAGAGCAACTTGGCTGAGAACAAGATCTTTGTCGGGAAAAACACAACACTAAACGAGTCGATTGAGAAAATCTCTTCAATCATAGATTCACAAAACCCTGACGGGGTGATACTGCTAGGCGACATCAAATCTGGAATAAGCAGGATTTTGAAAAACGAGTGGGACGAGATCCCGCAGTTTTTGAGAAAGGTTTCAGAAAAGGCCGAAATCACACTAGTTCCTGGGAACCACGATGCAAACATCTCGCGCCTTGTGCCAGACGACATTACCCTGACTAGCTCAATTGGAATGGTTCTGGAAAACGTCTTGTTAACACATGGCCACACAATGCCATCTGAAAATTTTTCCCAGGTCGACAAAATCATAATGGGTCATGTACATCCGGTATTTTTTGATGAAGATTCGGTTCTAAACGGGCAAAGAATATGGGTTTCAATTAAAACAAAAAAGGAGAACATTTTCCCATCAGAATCTGGCGAGATTGAGATAACCATAGTTCCCTCGTTTAATCGGTATTTTTATGCGACAAAAAAGAGACAATATAAAAAATCCATTTCTCCGATTATTGAAAAAGTGAAAAACTTTTCAACCGCAAGAGTCGCTACGCTTGATGGCATGATTATTGGTGATGAATCAATTTTGTCCAATGTGCTATGACATATATGATTTAGACGCCCAAATCAAAAATTGGTATTTGTCGCTCAGTTGAGTTGTAGGTTCGTCTACAAGTTAGGAAGATATTGAAAACACGTCGACTGTGATTAGAATCAAATATAAAAAAAATGAAACGAGACGCGGGAAGGAAAAACATGTTGTACATTCAAAGTACGCGTTCTCGTCTATTCTTGTTTTCCACTTTTACATTTATGACATACTTAACAATGTTAATCATTGTCTAAATAGCAAAAACCATTCATAATTCTGGTTGGCAAAGCAAAAACGATCAATGGTCGGCGGAAGAACCATACTTGCAATCATGGCCGTTGCACTATTAGGATCTACTGTTGGATATTCTGCATTTAATTCCATGATCCCAGTAAACGGCAAAATTCCCGTTCTTGGTTTTCCTGAAAACACCTATCTCGTAGCAAAACTTCATCCGCAGTCGGGATACGTATTTGCGGGAAAGGGAACTACAAGCGGCAAAAAAAGTCTTGGTTCACTACGCATAACACCAGAAATTCATGTTGCAAAGAATCAGCTTGCTTCAATCCATTTCATCAACGAAGATACCAGCTCAAAACACAATCTCAATATCGACGAATTTAACGTGCACACACGGAGTCTCGGCTATTTTGAAACCCAGACTAGCACATTTATTGCAGATCGTGTCGGGACATTCAGGTATTATTGTACCTTACATCCAGAGATGAATGGGACTCTGACAGTGGAGTGACTTCAAATATTATTAAAACTGGTTAGGTTATGTCTGACGTGGATGATTCTTTTGAAAAATCTAGACTTAGCATAATCGAGCTAATAGAGAGTTTTATTGACAAACTCAACAAAACAAGGAAAACCCTACTTGGCATATCGATTTCTGCGCTGCTTCTGGCACCTCTTGCGATAGGGCTTTCGACATATTTGGTCACACATCCGCATTTCTTTTCTGTGTTGGAGGAATATGACGAGTTTGGGACTTTTCTTGCAGCATCGCTTGGAATCATAATAATAGTATCAATAGTCTGGTTTGTGTTTGGCGTAAGGCAGTACATCATGCTCAAGTCCTGGAACGAGAAATACGCCAACTATGTCAAAAGAAAAGAGCAGGTTGACAGTGAGATTTCCGCACAGTTTGGACTAGACGAGGATCAAGAGACGTAGATTATTTTGCTCAGATTCGGAGACAGTTTTGCGAGGAAACAGCTCTTCGTATGGTTCGATTATAGTCCGACAAAACTCTATTCCTTTTTGGGTCGCCTTGTAAATTGTGATTGTGCGCTTGCCGTCCTCAACCATCGATTTTGATACAAAGCCATGCGACTCGAGATTATCGAGAAGCTGCTTGTGTTTTTTGAGGTTAAGCCCGCTGTAGCTGACAAGCGTAGTTTGGTTCAGCTCACCATATTCAATGAGAAGTGTGATGATGTCTTTTATCATGTAAATTTTATCACGATAACTCTTGCTGACCAACATTTTTGATAATGTGCACATCTAAATAACTTGTAAGGAGGCTACCGCATCAGTTACCAATGTTAATCAGCTTCTAAATATTATCAAGTGAACAGTAATCTGTTGAAACCATCCCCTACATTTGGGCAAATACCTCTTGAGATGTTGCCAAACGGTGCAATATTTCTCAGATTCAAAAAACCATTTTCGTTCAGAATACGAGCTGATGTCTAAGTTAACAAAGTTAACTAGAGGTTATAAACAAAGAAAAAAATCTGGTTCATGACGATCAGGCTGGCCTGTAGTGATTATGGGTTTGAGTGCGGTTTTGTGCTAGACGGCAACAAGAGCATCTCACTTATCAGAAAACTTCGGGATCATTTTGAGGCAGAACACGGCATAGACTATTCCATTGAGGCTGTCATTCAGATGCTTGTCAATAAAGGGCACAGCAAGGACTCTATCAAAAACTCTTAAAGATTATTCGTCTAGTGGTGGAACTCTAGATTGGGTCGTACGGCTCCAGGGGCTTTTTCGTAGTTTCGTTGTTGTGCAGCCACTCGAGTGTTTTGATGAAGGACTCGGCAAGCTCAGTCGTTGTCAGAACTGGGATTCCAAGCTCGGTTGCCTTTCTTCGTATTTGGTATTCGTCATAGAGCATCCCTACGTATTTCTCCAGCGTAGACGTGGATGGAATGTTCACAATAAAGTTGATTTTGCGCTCATATAGCAAGTCTGCGATGTTTGGTTTTCTCTGCGGCTCTGAAATTTTGTGGACTATCTGCACGTTTGCGATGTTTTTCTTTGAGAGAAACTCCGCCGTGTGCTCCGTTGCCATTATTTTGAATCCGAGATTTTTTAACATCGCCATTGTTTGGCGCAGTTTTTCCTTGTTTTCCGCGCCGCCTATTGTGACCAGTGCAGTTCCTTCCTTTGGCAGGTTGTAACCTACGGAGATCAGGCCCTTTGAGAGCGCATCATAAAAGCTGTCCCCAAAGCACGCCGCCTCGCCAGTTGATTGCATCTCGACCCCAAGTACTATGTCTGCCCCATCAAGCTGCATAAATGAAAACTGCGGTACCTTGATTCCATAGGTGTGTGTTTTTTTCCACTTGTCAGGCGGAATTTTTGGCAGCTCCTGCCCAAGCACTGCTTTCGAGGCCAGACTTATGAGATTGGTCTTGATCAGTTTTGACACAAACGGCATCGAGCGCGACGCGCGGATGTTCAGTTCTATGACATAGACCTGGTCATTGTATATCAGAAACTGCAAGTTGAACGGGCCTTTGATGTTAAAGGATCTTGCTATCTTGTTTGCATAGTCAGTTATGGTCTCGACGTGCTTGTTTGATAATCTCCAGGGCGGAATGACCATCATTGCATCGCCTGAGTGCACCCCTGCTGCGTCAATGTGCTCCACTATTGCACCGATTATGACGTTTTTTCCGTCGCACACGCCGTCGACGTCGACTTCGAGTGCATTTAGCATGAATTTTGTAATCACCACAGGATGATCCGGTGAAAGCGTGGTCGCCTCCCCAACGTACCTTGTGAGCTCTTCTTGCGACCAGACGACCTTCATTGCCGCACCGCTTAGGACGTATGAAGGCCTAACAAGTACGGGATAGCCGACGCTTGTAGCAAAGGACTTGGCCTCAACAAAGTTCGAAAACGCCTGCCATGACGGCTGCTTTATGTGGAGCTCGTCAAGAACCCTGCTAAACTTTGAGCGATCCTCTGCCCTGTCTACGTCTTCGGCCGAAGTTCCGAGTAGCTTGAGGCCTGCCTTTGCAAGCTTTGGTGTAAGGTTGTTTGCAGTCTGACCTCCAACTGATGTCACTATCCCCTTTGGGTCTTCAAAGTCTGCGATGTCCAAAATCCTCTCAAGTGTCAGCTCCTCAAAGTAAAGCCTGCTGCAGATATCATAGTCGGTAGAGACGGTTTCTGGGTTACAATTGACAACAACTACGTTACGCTCTCCATTTTCCTGCAGTCCCCACACCATGTTTACCGTTCCCCAGTCAAACTCGACGCTGCTGCCTATTCGGTATGGCCCTGCGCCGAGGACTATGACCCCTTTTTGATCAGACGATACTGCGATGTCGTTTTCTGTTCCCCCATAGGTAATGTATAGATAGTTTGTTTTTGCAGGCCATTCTGCTGCAAGTGTATCGATTTGCTTTACCACTGGTAAAACGCCCAAGTCTTTTCGTATTTTTCGTATCTCAAGCTCGTCTTTTTGCTTTGCCATGCCTATCTGCCTATCTGAAAATCCGAGATGTTTTGCTTCTCTTAGCAATTGTGCATCCAGTGGTTTTTCCTTTAGTGATTGCTCCATCTCCATAATGTTTCTTATTTTTTCAATGAACCACGGATCTATTGCAGAGAGTTTTTGGATTTTTTCAATCGGCATTCCCTTTTTGAGTGCGGCTGCCACATAATACAGAATGTGGTCATTTGGATTCAGGAGATGGTTTTCAATGTCTTCTACGTCGTACGTGTTTCCGTTTGCTTTGTTCAGAACCAGGCCATCGTTTCCAATATCTAGCATTCGTATCGCTTTTTGGAGGGACTCCTCAAAGGTTCTTCCAATGGCCATTACCTCGCCTACCGACTTCATCGTTGATCCCAGCTTGCGGTTTGCAAGGCCGAATTTTGCAAAATCCCACCTTGGATGCTTGCATACAACATAGTCAAGCGACGGCTCAAAGCAGGCAGTGGTGGTTTTTGTAATAGAGTTGACCAGTTCCGGCAGGGTGTGCCCAAGACCTATTTTTGCCGACATGTATGCAAGTGGATAGCCGGTCGCCTTGCTTGCGAGTGCGGACGACCTTGAAAGCCTCGGGTTTATCTCGATTGCCACATATTTGTCAGATTCTGGGTCTAGCGCAAACTGGATGTTGCATTCTCCTACTATTCCGACATGTTTTGTTCCGCGAAGCGCCGCAGATCGAAGCATGTGGTATTCCCGGTTGTCAATTGTCTGCGATGGAGCGACGACGATGTTGTCGCCGGTGTGGACTCGCATTGAAAGGACGTTTTCCATGTTGCAGACAATAACGTTGTTTCCGTCATAATCCTGCATCACCTCATATTCTATTTGCTTCCAGTGGCCGATGTATTCCTCGATTAGGACTTGGTGCACAAGGCTTGCGTTGAGGCCGCGCTCCACTATTTCGTGCAGCTCGATTTCGTTGTATGCGACGCCGCCGCCCTTGCCGCCAAGGGTGTAGGCCACTCTAATTATTACCGGATATCCCAGCTCTTCGGCTACCTTTTTTGCGTCCTCAAACGAGTTTACCGTCTTGCTTTTTAGAATCGGGACTCCGCATTCTGCCATCGAGTCCTTGAATAGCTGCCTGTCCTCGGCCTTTTGGATTCCTGAAATCTGTGTGCCAAGGACCCGTATGTCATATTTTTCCAGAATCCCAAGCTCGGCAAGCTTTACGCCGCAGTTAAGCGCAGTCTGCCCTCCATACCCAAGCATTATTCCATCTGGCCTCTCGGATTCTATAATTGAGCTGACATACTCCGGCGTGACTGGCAACAAGTACACCTTGTCGGCAAATCTTGTATCGGTCTGAATAGTAGCTATGTTTGGATTTATCAGCACGCTTTTGAGTCCGTCTTCCCTTATCGCCTTGAGGCACTGGCTACCGGAGTAGTCGAATTAGCGGTCGTTTTTGCGACTTTCGCCTGCTTCTCCGATTTTCAGTGCCCCACTTCCAAGCAACAGAATTTTTTTCAGACTTTCATTTCGAATTCGAATCTCCCCCCTTTATCAAATTGTCAAGCTCCTCAAAGACATATTTGCAATCATATGGCCCCGGTGAAGCTTCTGGATGGAACTGGACTGCGATGATCTTTTTGTCTTTGTGTTTTATTCCCTCAACAGTGTTATCGTCTGTGTTTGTAAACCATAAATCAAAGCCTGTGTTCTTCAGAGAGTTTGGGTCGATGCAGTAGCCGTGGTTCTGGCTCGTGACGTATACTTGGTTGTTTTGCAGATTGAGGCATGATTTGTTTTGCCCCCGGTGCCCATACTTTAGCTTGTATGTGGTGGCACCCCCCGCCAGGCCAAGAATTTGCGCGCCAAGGCAGATTCCAAGTGTCGGTATGTTTTTTTCGATCAGAGCCCTTGCGGTTTGGATTGTCTGCGTGCACTTCTCCGGATCCCCTGGGCCGTTGCTCAGTACGACCCCCTTTGGCTTGTGCGACAGAACCTGATCAATGGATGCGTTCCATGGAAGTTTTATCACCTTGTATCCAAGGTCGCGGACGTTTCGAAGAATTGCATTTTTGACGCCAGTATCTATTACCACTACACATTGTTGTTCGGCGCCATACACTTGCGGCTGTTTTGTGGAGACCTGTTCTGCAAACTCGTCTGATGTGTAGGGCTTTGCCTCGGCCAGTTGCTTTTTTGTTTTATCAACATCTATTGGGGAGTCCGAAACTGCTAGTGCTGCCATCATCACGCCGCCAGTCCTGAGCTTTTTTGTAAGTGCACGCGTGTCAATATCAGAAATTCCAGGCACCTTTTCGTTGTACATCCATTCGTCAAGCGTCATGGCAAGGTTCCAGTGGCTTGCCATTTCAGAAAGTTCGTGGACCACCAGCCCCCGTGCCTGAATTCGGTCTGACTCGAAGTATTTTGATATCCCAGACTCGTCTTTTTCCTTTGGGTCTGGCACGCCGTAGTTGCCAATCAGCGGATAGGTAAGGGTGAGAATTTGGCCTGCGTACGATGGATCAGTCAGCGTTTCGGTGTAGCCGACCATGCCGGTATTGAATACGAGCTCGCCAAAAACGGTCGTAGAGTATCCAAAACCTTTGCCATCCAAGACCGTACCGTCAGCTAAAATTAGCTTTCCGTGTTTGTTTGCGTGCTGGGCTTTTTTTATCGAAATTGTGACCCTCGAAAAGTGGATTTGGAAGCTGATTTAAGTTTTGTTGTTATGATCGCGTCTAAAGTTTAGAGAGCCGTAGTTATAGTTTATGATGATATTAAAGGGCAAATTTTGGACAAGCTGGGCACCATAATGAGTCTCATCCTTCGGCAAAACAGCCTAACATTCATCCAATTTTCTATTAACAAGAGTATCTCTAATCCATGTTGTTACTTCGTTTTTCCCAAGTCTTATGAATCCTAGTGGAATGTCTGTATGGTCTATCTCTGGATCAATGCCAATATTCATTCGATCTAGCTTGGCTAAATCTGAAGCAACAAACTTGTTTTTTGTCATGTATTTACTATTGATTTCATAGCCATCTGTTATCAAGTAAGAATTTTCGACACCATATTGCCTTTCAAAATTAAAACACGGTGGGAAGTAATGAAAGAAAATTTTGAATATTTCATGGTTTTCGTTTTCTTGATATCTAACTCTATAAAATATGTCTCGTATAACAGTTTGACAAGCAAAACAAAAGGGCAATTTGTTAATTTCTTCAGGTTTATTTTCTAACTCCTTGATTTTATCATAGTAATATCCAAGTAACCCCATAGTCAAGTTATGGATTTTATAGATGTAAGATTATCTATCAATCGAATCGTAACACAAAAAGAATCAACTAAGACTTAATAGATCATAAATTCCATAGGCAGAAGATCTTGAGTCACCATGTCATTACACCCTTAAAGGAGACATTCAATTATTACTCAAATTTTGAAGAATATGAGAAAAGATACCCTGTATACTGTCAACGAATCGACATAATAGAGAAAAAAGACAGCCAGGTAATCACAAAAGAGATTTGGAATATGACTGTCAACATGAATGTCGATCATATCACAATAAAAGTAAAGTATGATTTAATCCCCTACATGGAGATAAAATATGATGTGATTGAGGGATATGGTACCGGATACGTTAAAGGCTCACTAATTTTTAGAGAACGCCCTGATGGACTTACGCAGATAGAAGGCAACATTGTTCCTGTTGAGGTTTTTGCAGGCCTAACAAAAAACCCAAATGACCCGTTGATCCAACAGATGGATTCATATTTTACTTGGAGAGACATGAGATTCTTAGAAGGCAAACCAACACCAAATTTTGCAGGAGATCCGTGCCCATTGTGTAAAGTTGGAATACTCACATATTCGCACAAAGAACAAGACGGAGATATTGAAAATCCTCGATTATATCAGACAAAATTCTTTATTTGTGATAAATGTGGAAAAATAATAAAAAATTATTTTGTTCATGCTAACGAGGTAAGAGGTAGATCATAGATTTTAACTAGCATGGAAATTAACTGTATTTATCATAATGGGGGCCCTCTTATTTTGGGGTTAGCTGGAGTAAGAAACTCTAACCATTTAGTTACTTTTTCAAAATCCGGTTCGGCCAGTTTTTGTAATGCAGTTTGACGTATTCTTGTTTTTATAATTGAATAAAGTTGGGATTTAGCACTCTGAATGATTTTGTCCGGGATGCCTTCAATTTTTTTATCGTTAATATAATTGAGGAGAATGTCAACTTGTGTAACCAAATCGATTTTGTTTCTCTGTTCATCAGGCAAATTTTCATAAGCTAGCATTATGTCGGAGAAGGCATATGTTAATTTTTTAACAATTCTTTCATAATATTTGTTAACATCATAACCGTATTTTCTCTCCCGATCTTTAACCGACATTCGAAGAAATTTCTCAAGGCTTTTTGACAAGAACCCATAACTTTCTTGTTTTTTTGTCATAATTAATTCCATTATGAATAAACTGTCTATTAAAGATTGTCATAATTTAGATAATTCGGACATATTACTTAAATCCCAGATAGGGATCTGGCTCGTATGACAAAGTCATCGGTCAGACCATCTTTGAAAAAAATTGAGCAAGGAATTGAAGACATTAAAGAAAAACTATGCCAAATCCATCCTTGTGAATCGAAAGAAAACACGAATGAGGAGAATAGTTCTTGAGATTAGCAAGACTCTCCTCTTTTCTTTTATCTAAAGATCTAACAGTTGATCTCAAACTATCAGAACAACCTTACATTGTATTAATACCAAAAAACCTAGCTGCAAAGGCAGGAATCAATTCATCAGGATTAGAATTTGACCTAGTTTTTGAAAACAATAGATTGTCTCTCATAGGCAGAAACCAATCCCCTAGAGAGACCGTAGCAACGTCTAGTGAGGAGGTCGCTAAATGAGTTACAACGATGAATTAGATAAAGACCGACTCTATTTCACACAGTGCAATGATGAGTTTCCTTTACGGTGTCCAGAATGTACAGAATCCAAAATTCTAAGGCATTGTAAAATATTCACTAATTTTCCTGGAGCATGGCGGCATATCAAAAGAGTGCACAACGATATACCACCTTCAAAAATGGATGAGATAAAACAAATCCTAAGTTCCATTTACAAAGCATATCAGTGGAAAATGTTTCCTAATTGGAAATACGTAGGCCGCAAATCCAATGCAACATCATCATCTTTACGGTTTGATGGCAGATCTATTACGAGAGCCGATGTTTTGTCAAATGTTCAAGAAATCGCAAGAGTTCTTCAGAATCAATCCGAATTGTATCCAAATTTTAATCCAAAACAACTAAGTGCCTTCATTAAAGTCGCAATAGGGGAAGTAGACTCAAGAACTGCAAAAAAGTACCTAAATTGTGTTATTGACGCTTCATCAATAGACAAAGTAAGAGGTATTATTGATGTGAGGGCCTTTTGTGACACAGCCGGTGTTTAACTAACACGGCAAAAACACGTATGATGTATACATGCCTACAAAGACAGCATCTGTAAGACTGGAAAAAACACTCTATGACCGAATAGACGAATATTGTGTTAGAGAAGGCTGTTGCAGAAATGACTTTATCAAAAACGCCATAGAATCAGCCCTAAATGGTAACAAAAAAGATGATGATGTTGTCAAGTTTAAACCTCATTACGATAGTTATGGAAACTATTGGCATTATGACCTACAAAGAAAGATCTGGGTTTGCCAGGTTAATCCAAAAAATGTTAAAAATTAATTCAATGCCAATTTCATTAAATTTCTTGTAAATGGCTAGTTCAATCCTCTGGTTTTTCTATCATGACAATTAGGACAAAGAGCCTGTGCATTACCCAAATCGTTGTTATAACTATTGCCATCTATATGATCAAAGTGATAGCTTCCAGAATATTCTCCACACATAGCACATACTCCATTTTGTCTTCTTAGTATTTCTTTATGCTGGGCATTTGTCCAACCTCTTCTAGGCAAAGATTCCACCGATGCACCTATTGCTGTCTTTCTTCTTGCTATTGCAATTCCTCCGACAATTATCATAATTACCACAATTACAATTCCAATAATCATACTGTTACCAAAATTGCCTTGACCGGTGTTTGGATAGCTCACGAATTCATTTGTTTTAGAATCCAAACAAACTTGATTGCCAAAGCTATCCTTTCCTAGATGACTTCCCAATGGACAAAGTCTTTGTGATTCTTGTGTTAATTTTGATTGAGCAGTTTCCTGTTTTACCTTTCCAAGCTCTTGAGCCTGATATTCTGATTTCTTTTCTTCATAGTCTTTTGGAACATATTCAGCACATCTTACTGGGTCTCGCTGCCAATTATTGATACAATATTCTGCTTCGAGATCTCTACTCCCTAGCTGGCCCGATGCATTAAGAAAAATCGGTAAAATAAGGAAAATCGTACAGAGAATCGAAATTACAATCTGTCTCAAATTCGACTTATCAAGCAAAAAATTATACATAATCTTTTCTTATGCTAATAAAATAGTTAAATCATAGATCATGCCATAAACAATGATGCCTGAATTTTTAGCAAGGCCAAAGAAGACCAGAACTAAACGACCAGTGAAGTTTAGGACTAAGTCTGGTACAGTTTCATTTAAGGCAAGAAGAAGACCACAACGAAAGGTTCGTGTAAAATTCTAAGCGAATCAGAAAAAAGGTGTGGGAAAAATGTTAGTTTTACATTCAACCGTAAGGTAACCACTTTTCCTTTATTTTATCTGCTGGTTCATTTTCTTTACCGCGATTCAGATTATCTAAGATGTGTTGAGATACATATACAGGATTTTCGTTAAACATGTTAAGGATGTCTTTTGTTAAAGTAGGTTCTTCTTTTGGGAGAATATCTATAATCATTTTTTCTAGTCCTAGTTTTAATACGAGGTTGATATAGTCGTCATCATTAGCTACTGAATTGTCCTCTAAAATCGCTTCAACAACTTTTTTGAATTCCTGAAGTTTTTTCCATACTTCTTCATTGACGTCTACTATAGGCATAAGAATCTATAATAGTTCGATCTTAAAACTTGATCAGCTCTCTCCAACAAATCCTAACTAACGTAATGACTGTGTGGTGTGTTTTCCCGAACGAGCGGGAGGATTGCATTTTTACTCTTAATCAATAAACTCGTTTGATACCTTTAGTTAACTAGTATTTTCAGTAATTCTTCTTTCCAAGTCTCTTAATTGTCTTGATAGTGAATCAACAATTCCCCTAAGCTCGAGATTATCTTTTTGTAATTCTGAAAAATCCTTGTCAATTTTTTCAGTATCTGCTATCGTTAAGGCGTGCTCAACCTGAAGATATGTCTGGGCCCTGGTTTTGTCATTCTGCCTATAGTAAACCAATTTGATGCTTTTATGACCCATCAAGGCTTCTGCAAAATCTGATTGATGCGCATCAGTAACCTGAGTTTTGAACCATGCTCGAAAAGCATGAAAATGGATGGAAAATCGCCCGTTTTCATTTTTTGCATTCAGTTCTGGAATGTTTCGCAGTAGATGTAATAATTGGCTTTCCAGATTATGCCTAGAGATTTTAACACTTCTTGCGTGCAATTCGTCTTTTTGCATAATCTTTATCTGAAGTTCTAGTTTTGGCAATCGGTTTTCGTCTTTAACTCTAAAACTGGAATTGGTGTAATCGTTTTTTGCAAGACGTTCCTTTAGTTGCTTTAATCGCTCCTCTGGCGAGATGAGAAAAATATAGTCATCATTTTTTAGCGGCGGATTCTGTCTTGCAAGATAATCCTTGAGGGCTTTTGTGGCCTCGGACGTAAGATGAGTTATTCTTGTTTCCCTGGTCTTTGCGGTATCTGCCCTTACCATTATTATTGTTGGATTTGTGTTAAAATCAATGTCAGAAATTCTAATCTGTATTATTTCTGCTATTCTCATTCCGCTTGCACATGCCATCAATATTGCAGTGGCAAGTTTTGGGTTTGCAAATCGCAGAACACGGTTGATATTTTCCTTGGTTAGACCCTTTTCATAGACTTTGGTGATTTTTGGTAATCTGAATTTTTGCTGTAGATCTTCTTTGTAGACTTTGCATCCTTCACCGTTGAGAAACTCTTTTGCGGTAACAAGGTAGTTTACAACCGTGGCATTTCTAATGGCAGAACCGTCGCTTTTCTTGTATTGTGTAAGATACGTGTAATACTCATCTAGAACATCGATGGGATCAAACCTTTTGGTATCATTTACCTGGCTAATCAGCTGGTCTATGTCAAAGTTGTATCTGATCCTTAGAAATTCTTCAAATCTCTTTAATGCTGTTTTGTAGGCTATTTTGGTGAAATGGCTCTTTGAGAGCCTGAATTTACGCTCAAGAAACCTTTGAATCTTGGCACCGTTTACCTCAATTAGCATTTTCGGCTTGGTTTGCTCGTCTGAGTTACTTAAAGACCGATTCTTTATTGACACTATATCGTATAGTTATAGAGCCTTGAACTGCTCGCTCCACTTGTAGTAAGCTCTTATCATATCCATTGTGACGCTCGGCTTTCTTCTTAGCATCATCTCCTTAAAGTCGGCCATCGACAGGTCACGAGGTTGCGGCGATGTTTCTCCCGCTACTGGCTCGTGATAGTCAGGACTGTTAAACAGATCGTTTACTACCTTTAGCTGCGCTCCCTGGCAGACGTCCTTTATGTCGCTTGCCGAGTAACCATCGAAGATCTTTGCGAGCTCATTTGGCCTTACTTTGTCGTCCTTTTTGAGTGGATGAGTATAAAGCTCAAAGAGTTTTTCTCTTGCCTCAAGAGTCGGCAATGGGACGTAGACTCTTTTCTGGAATCTTCGCAAAAACGGCATGTCAAGACTCCAAGGCTTGTTTGTTGCACCCACAACATACATTTTGAGCGACTTTCCCTTGCCGCCGATTCCGTCCATTTCTGTAAGGAATTGGTTCCTAGTTCTTACCTCGCCTCCGACTTCGGAGTTTCTGTTTCCTAAAAGAGAGTCAATTTCGTCAATGAATAATATGACTGGTTTGTTTTCCTTTTCTGCATAGCTTCGAGCCAGCCTGAACACTTTGGAGACGTTTTTTTCTGCTTCCCCAAGCCACTTGCTCATCATGGACGCCGCATCTACCACGATGAAATAGCCATCAAGCTCGTTTGCAGTGGCTGCCGCAAGAATTGTCTTTCCACATCCTGGAGGACCATACAAGAGTATGCCACGCGGCCATCCGAGCGGAAACAGGTCGGGCCTTTGTGTAGGATATACAATTGATTCTCGCAGAGCGTTTTTTGCGTCGTCTAGGCCAATTACCTCATTCCAGCTCACGTCTGGCTTTTCTTTCATTACCATCTCATCAAAATCATCTTCGTCCTTTTTCTTTTCAAGCTGGGCCTTTTGTTCTGCAGGTGGGGCGTTTGGATCAACTGCCGGCTCAAGTCCCACACCATGCGACATCTGCAGTGCCTTGATTCGGTTTTCGTATGCCCTGCACCTTTCGGTGTAAATCTTATTGAGTTTGTTATCTGGATATAATTGGATTAGTTTGACTAGTGAGTCGATTGCCCGCTGGTAATTTGCGATTGCCATCCCCCTTGCGCCTTGCGAATCAAGTCTAATCGCATCGGAGGCATACCTGCTTGCATTATTTTCTAGTTCCTGTGGTGCCAGACTCATTTTACACTACCTGCTCGTATTTGGGTTCAGGACTTTGTTGGTATGCTTGGGTGTAAACAGGTGTAGCAGATTTGGTTAAATTTATTCTACCTTCTTTTTTCGAGTCGTCAAATGAAAAGTTTGCAGACACATCGTTTTGTGCCGTCGTTATTTCACAGACCGACGATTTTGCCAAGATGATTAGCTCCTGGATTTCGTCGTTTATCTCGACAAGTGAGCCTGTCCAGTTACGGATCAGGTCGGAAAATTCCTTTAAAATCCCATATGCCTCTTTTTTATGCTGGTGCTTGAGCAGGATTTGCTCTGCCAGCGCCAGAACTTTGTCGAGATCCTCTAGTTCTTCCTGGGTCAGGTCTGTTATTTTTCTCTCGTATTTTGGGTTTGATTCTAAGATTTTCCTTTTTACTAGGGCTGAGACGCTCCTGACTTTGTCCAGATCTTTTTCAAAGCCGTTTGTTTCGAAGGACCTCATGAGCAAGGCTCCCTTGCTAGAAATTTAGATTAGGGTACTGCGTGCGAATTTTAGATTCTGCTATCAAATTTACTTCAGCAAAGATACGTGTGGACTCGAGGTTGGTCTGCTTAAAGTCCAGCTTGGCCTCAACCAGACTACCCGAATCCATCACGATGCTGCCCAATGTAGTCGATAGTTCTATGAGGTCGTGGCTTGAGTGCGGCATGTTTGCGTAAATGTTTGAGTTTATCACTCTGATTATCGAGATTAGTGGCGACACTTCAGTTGCAATGTTGCCAATCTGGGATATTGACTCAAGTCTGCCTTTGACAGTCTTTAGAGCTTCGATTGCACAGGCTAGGCTCGTTTCTGCCTCTACTTGTTTTTTGAACTCTGTGCTTTTTGTCAAATCCTCGCCTTTTGAGTAGGTTTGAAGGTTTGTTCTTAGGGCGAAGCGGTGTTCTTTTTCTAGTTTTTCCAAGATTACTTTGACCAGATAGGCGCAATATTCCAGTCTTGGGGTTATAGAGTGCGAGTATGGCGTTGGCAATACCTGCATGACTTCATTTACAAATACTGAGCTTGCAACCATGTCTGATCACAAACAAGGTTTTTGTTTATTAGAACGGTGTCACGAATTTTGGTTTGACCGCAGTAACAGCACCCAGGAGTTACACTTTTTTGCAAGAGTTTGTTCAATGAATTTGACTATCGATCTTACCTAAGGATCTTAGCATGTCAATCATGGGAAAAGAGCACGAGCTTACTGTTAGTCTTGAGGAATTTGGCCTCTCAAAGTACGAGGCTCGTGCCTATGTAACGCTGATCACAAAGGGAACCATCTCGGCAAGCGAGGTTGCCTATTATTCGGAGCTTCCAAGGACGAAGGTTTATCCAGTCTTGCTCAAATTGCAGCAAAAAAAACTCGCCATGCTCTCAAAGAGCAAACCGGTGATGTGCACTGGTATTGCGCCAGAGGACGCTTTTGACGAAGTGGTTCACGAGCAGATAAACAAGGTCGAGGCAATGAATGTACTTGTCTCAAAGCTAAAGAGTATTAGTGAGGATAGTAAGAAAGCGCGTGGAGCAGAAGAAAAGCGGTACTTTCACCTCCACCCAAACTATGTTGTAAGCCAGCTCAGGACAATGATCGACGGTGCAAAATCATCGATTCATGTCATGACGGACTCGTGGGGATTGAGCATTTTGGCAGAATGCAAAGAAGAGCTGCTTTCCGTCCTTAGGCGAAATCTCGAAGTCAGACTAATCATTCCGACGCAGGTCATAGGCAGCGAGTCATTTAGAACCATTCCAGATGGTGTAAAGATCAGATCTTCTGAAATGGTTCAAAACTGTTTTATTTTTGACGATACCGAGCTTCTTTTGATCGACGGCACGAATGGGAGGGGTGCGATATTTTCTGCAACCGACATCCTAGGTGGAAACCAAACTAGGCTTTTTGCCCAGATTTGGAAGGGCGCGTTGAAAATTGACAACCTGTCCGAAATGACAAAAAGTCAGGCACTTGAGGTGTGCAAGATAATTAACATCATAAACGAAAATGGGCTTGGGTTTGCGCTTCATTCCATAATCAACTCAAAGGCCAAGTTTGTCGACTTCATCAAGTGCCTGGAAAAAAACGGCATCTCGCTAAAAGACAAGTCATTAGAAGAGGTTTTAGACATTGTGAACTCCACGCTTGAGATGACATGCTCAGGCAGAGTTCAGTACGATTCAAAGACAAGCAACATCATCATAGAGTCAAAGGCAAACAGTGGACACTCGTTGCCGTGGGCAATGCTGATAGAGAGCTATCTTGAACAGAAGGGCAACAACGCCAAGTTAATTTATCATTCCGATTCACACAAGGGCGAGACGGTACACCTAAAAATTATCTAGCAAGATATCGTTGCAGCCTTATCACCAGAAATGCAGGGATTACAAGATACATTACGATGTTTAAGAGAATCACACCCACTCCAAAGACAAGTATTTTTTCATCGGTATCGGCATAGTTTAGAATTGAGAGCGATGTGATCATTGGCGTAATTGTTATTTTTGTTGCTTCTCTAAATGCCGGATTTTGCCTTTCCCAGTCTGCGATTGTCGGGCTGAATGAGTAATAAACCAGATTAAACGCATCCATGAAGGCGGCGCCAGATTTTGTTTGCAGCACTTTTTCTTGTTTGATTTCGCGCAAGGCTTGTACTTGCGGGGCCAGCTCCGAGCCATACGTTGCAGTCGCAATTAGACATCCCCCGTTTTTTTGTAGTCGAGGCTTTTCTTCTGGGATGCAAAGGTTTTCTACCTCTATTGTTCCAGGGCCACAAATTGGTGGTGCGGATTTTACAGATGGTATGATAAGAAATGTTCCGGTCGTTGGGGCCTCCATTCTTAGCCAGTAGTGAGTCGCGTTCTGGTTGAACTGATCAAACAAAACTTTATCATTATTGAACATAACTTGTTTGATGTTTGAAAAAAGCGATTGAGGCACTATTACCAAAAGTGGTACGTTGTCGTCAACGTCAAATTGCAGATTATTGTTGTAGATAAGGTTTGTAATGCCAGCAGCGGTCACCACACTGACACGATAGCTGCTGCCGCCCTCATCTACTGAAAACTCGTATGCTCTCAACGGCTCGATTGTAAAGCTCATCGAGACGTCTCCAGCAGGCATGACATAATCATCATTGGCAATGTCTAGCGGTATTTTGTTAAGACCGATAATTTTGGATGACGGTGGCAGGACAACGGTCGATTCCACATCGGCGGAATACACTAGCTTCCAGAGACTGCCGCTTTTTGTAACAAGATCTGCATCATACGATAAAGTTACCTGCGATGCCCCAAGGGTATCAATTCTTAATTGGTCTTCGCCGGCTCGAGTTTTCAAAAAAATATTATTTTCATCCAGTGCCAATATTTTTGATATATTGTCTGAGATCGGCCGAACCAAGATATTTGACAGGAATGGATCAGCATCTATCTTATGGATTACTTTGGCCGTGCCGTCATTGTCAACGGCAATGATTATTTGCTCTTTTGGTGATTCCGAGTAATTTAAGAAAAACGACAGACCGGCGACTAAGATCAATACTAGGAGGTATTTTCTCATCAGGGTCTAGATTTAGACTTCGATAGTTAAGTAAGTACAGTCAAATTTAGTGACATCTCTGATCTCTGCCCTTGCAGAATCGCGTCCCAGTAGGCTGTATGTACCCTTAGAATCGTTGATGTAGACGAAATAGGATTCTATTGTGCACCGTTTGTACTGTATGGTTTCAATGACGCTGCCATCCTTTGCTAGCACCTCAAGCGTCACATCAAAGAAGTTTTTGTTAGGATTAACGCGGTTTCCTTGGGATTCATGAACGCTTTGTGCTACAAATTTCAAAAACTCTTTGTTTTCAGCGCTTGGAATCGATTCAACTAGGAATTGCGGGGTATCACTTCTGACAACCCCGATTCGCGAAAATGTGTTAAAGGTGAATTCCTTGTAGCTGTTTGTATCCTTGATGGTAAGAAAGACTGCCTGAGCACTTGCTTCCTCGTTGAAGCCCGTAGCTAGGTTTTTTTTGTCAACAGAAAATACATCTAGTGTATTTATCGATAATAGTCCAATCCCTATGATCCCAACTATAAGTAATAGTGTCGTTGGTTTTATCTGCAACCCAGTTTGTTGATTGCACAATCTAGATATAAAAACGATTGTGGTTTCAAAAATGGAAATGCTGCTTGATCATGGCTAGTGGTCTAAGTTCTGCTTTCTTACTGGCCGCCACCTTGGCCTTGTCCTTGGCCTCCACCTTGGCCGCCACCTTGGCCTTGTCCTTGGCCTCCACCTTGGCCTCCACCTTGGCCTCCACCTTGGCCTTGTCCTTGGCCTTTGTTTTTACCTCCGCCGCTGCTGTTTTTACTTTTGTCCTTGTTGTTATCCTTGTCTTTGTCTTTGCCTTTACCGATGCCTTTGTCTACTCCCTTACCTTTAACATCATCAAATTCGTCGTCTACTGAATCACCAACTCCGTCATCCACCACATCGTCAATAGAACTTGCTCCAAATTCTTCTATGCTGAATTCTTCTGATGTAGTTTCTTCTGGTGGTGTCTCCTCTTCTGGCGGTGTTTCCTCTTCCGGTGGTGTCTCCTCTTCCGGTGGGGTTTCCTCTTCCGGTGGTGTCTCTTCCAGCTCCAAGACCAACTCATTAAGATTAGAGTTATCTATTGCGTCTAGCAGTGACAACGGATCTTCTGCACTCTGAAGCAATTCGATTGTATTTTCCAGGGAATCCACTACGGACTGGGATAATCCTATTTCATTTGCATTTTCTAAGATCTTGTCGAGTTGCTTGATAGAGTTTTTAACAAAAGCGTCTATTCTCGGCTCTTGATTGGCTCCAATGTCCTCATCAATAGTTCGAGTAATTTTGTCTAAAAAGTTGTTTGCAGTATCAAGGTAATTATTGGCTGAGACAAATTTACCGTCCCTTAGATCTTCTTCTGCTTGGCTTATTGCTTCATCATATTCTGCAAAGCTAATCTCAAAGTCATTTTCTGCCACTAGGGTTCTAATGTTGTCTGCTTCGGCCTGCGAGTCCTCTAACTCTTCAGTTATTACAAAGATATCTTCGGCCTGACCCACTTCTGAGCTCTCAGACACTACGACTGTTTCATATCCATCCTCAAAAAACGACATTGCGTTCAGGGCATGTTGCTGGGCTGCCTCAAGGTCGCCTTGCTCAATTGCTGCAAGCGCTGCCTCATATTCCGAATTGCCCTGATCATATGATGTACTTATCGAATCAGGGATTTGGACTCCATCCGATTTTAGGTCCTCTATTTTTTGCTCGAGTTGGTCATGTGACTGTTCCAGTACAGATTTTAGTATGTCTGAGGTATCAAGCTCTGCAAATGCAGGAATTGTGCCAAGGATACTTGCCACTGCCACCAAGGCAAAAAGCCATCCTTTTTTCAACACCACATACTGTGACGCGGTTCCTAAAAATGGTTGATGTCTTGCGCTCATAATGATGATGTGGCTATTTGGGTGTACATGCTAATGAATTTTGACACTAGCTTGCGCATTTCGTCGTATGGTACTGAGAGTGAAAAATAGTTCGGCTTGTACTTTGGTATGCCTATTCCTACCACGTTTATGTTTTTCCTGCTTGCATGATGTATTGCATCTTCGAGGCTTTTGTCGATTTTATCATATCCTAACGACAGCCCATCGGTGATTACAAAGAGGTACTTTCTTTCGGTGCTACTCTTATCAAGCATTCTGCCGGCCAGAGTGATAGCATCAGGCAGATACGACAGACCCCTCATCTCAATTCCACCGATTCTTGCTTTTACTACTTGGTCGTACCTTTCCGACTCGGATTTTACGACGTTGAAATTATTGTTAAAGCAGAACAAGCCCCATTTGCCGTTCTTTGACACCAGATCATTTGCGGCCTCCGCAAAGCACAGGATCAGTTTTTTCATGTCTTTGAATTTTATCTTCATGCTGCTGCTGGTATCGACGACTATTGCCCATTCTTCCATGTATCTCCGCTGGTCGTCTTGTTCGAACATCTGTATGCTTGCGTTCTGGCTCGCTATTGCCTGGATTGCCTTTTGCATCTCCAGGATTCCCATGTCTTCAGGAATGGAATCATCTATTGCGTTTGGGATGTGTTTTAGCTGTGACGACATTTGCCTTACAATTGGGCCTATTTGGCTTTCCACTACCAGATACTCTGAAAATCTCTCCGGCACAAAATCCAGTTTGTCAAAATGAAGGTCTTTTGCCATTTCTGCGCAGACTGTCTTCATTTTGTTCTTTAGTGAGGTTTCCGTATGCCACAGCTCATTTAGTGACTCTATCATGCCAGCAAATGCGCCGTGCGAGTTTAGTGTCAGGCCGGTAACCGGTTTTACCAATTTGTGAGACGGGGCGATTTCTGTGAATGGGAAGGTGTGCTGAATGTTCTGTGGGTGTTCTGTGTATAATTTGTCAGCTATTTCTAGAAGATTTGCGCATTGTGAATTTTGTATCTGTTTTTCTATTTCAGGGATGCTGATTGTCGTGGTGCGTCTGAACGTGTCTGCGAATCTTTTTACCACAAAATCTCTGGTTTTTCTGTCATGAGGCACGGTCCTGTTTGTTGCATCCACGATGCGCGCAATTACCTCGTGATATTCCGGATATGTGTCTTTTAAAAACTCGTTTACCCGTATATTCTCGATGTATTCCATGACCCTGCTGGCACGTTCCTTTTGTTTGCCTTGCATCCATTTTTGGTATTTGGCATAATCCGTGACTTTTATGTGCCCCGCAACGTGCGCAATTGTTGCCAGGTACAGGTGCCAGATGGTCTTGTAGGAAGATTCGTAGCCTGGAAATGCGTTTCCCTCATAGAAGATCCTGCCCTTGTTTTCCCTAGGCAGCGGGATTCCAACTAGTTTAGAGTCGTATTTTACCACCGGATAGTCCAGCGAGTCGGCAAAAAAGACACCTGTTTTCTCAGGCGTGCTGTCCGATATATCATAGAACATCTTTTGGGATAAGGAAAAAATAGAATCCTTCAAACGGCCCATCCTCCAGCTATAATTAAGAATCTGGCTTTGGCAAGGGTTGCAGATATCTTGTTTGCCAGAGCATGGGACGTTGAGAGTGATTCTCTTGTCATGACGCCTATCTTTTGTATTTACGATATTTGGCTAAGGGGTTAGTAACACGCCCATAGGCATTTCGGATGATGCGAAATAGGCACAAATCGGATGACTTTGTCAAAAATTGGCGTTTTTAGGGAAGATTTGTTCGGACACATCACCAAAACCCAAAATCGGATTTTATTTTATATGTTCAGAATGGAAATCTAATAGAATTTTTCAGGCTATGCGCAGACTGCCAGAATCGTGCCTAGGTAAATCTCTTTTTTCAGTCGCAGTGCGACAGTTACCCTGTTTTTTACAATATCGATTTTTATATTATCAGAAATTGCCTTGTATTTTGTCACTTTTTTTCCGTCCGGTGTTATGGTGTGCCCAGATGGGACCAACATCCCTTCGTCAATTAACGCGTGTACCTTTCTGTATCCAGATGTCTGTGGGATGTGGCAGCTTTCAATTATTTCCGATATCACCATGGCTTGCTCGTCTAGCGCTCCAAGTATCTTCTTTTTGTCGTCGTCTCCAAGCGACTCTAGTATCATTTTTGTAAGTTCTTGGTTCTCTATGTGGAGCCAGGTTTCTTCACCGATTTTCTTTATCTCACAGATTTGCTTGAGGAATCGCTGCTCAATTCCGTCTGCGCCTGCGCCAAAAAACTCCCTCAATATCGAGTCCAGCTTTTTAAACTGCCCAATCGACTGTGTTAGAGAGATTCCGAACTTTTCAAATAGTCTCTCTTCGATTTTTTGTACTGTCCTGTCTCCCAGGTTTTCCCGGATTGCAGTGGCAAGGGCTCTAGCCAGCAGTCGGTCAAGGCCTTCCATATGCTTGACTCTTAGGCGTGATATAGACATCCCGTCTTGAGTGTCATATGCAGTAAGGCATGCCGTGCTCATTATGCCTGTCTTTCGTATTTACGATATATCATCGAATGGTTAGCATCGTGCGTATGGTCATTTCTGATACGGGCAAAATAGCCAACCGGCGAGGTTTTCTGCAAGATTATCGGTTTTTGAGCGAACCTGAACTTTACAAGCCTTTGATCAGTTCAAGTTTCCAATGCCAGAACGGCCGGGTTAAAGCCGGTCTTTATGCAATATTTGAATGGATTGCCAGGATATGGTCTGCAAGGCTTCGAATGCGAATCGGCCTACCGCAGTAGCCGCATCCAACCTCTAACCTATCCATGCTTTCTTCAGATATGTCCAGTCCGGGAATCTCTCCACCTGACGCGTATTTGCCCGTCTGACAGGCAGTGTCCAACGAGGCCATATTTGCCAGAGTGTCTGGTGTCAATGGGTATTCTCTTATCATGGAGCATATCCCGTATTTGCGATATTTGGCTAAGCGGTTAGTATCGTACCTGCGGCTATTTCGGCTGATGCCTTACGCCGACCTATTGGTTTTTTGAAATTACCTGTTTTAGCCGCGAGTGCCTTTCTTGATCAACAAGTCCCGCAGAGAGATACGAGTCCAGCTCGTCAATGGCTTTGCTCTCAAGAAACTTGGCAATTTCAGAATCATACAGGTCCGACGCCTCCGAGATTTTGGCAAAAGCTAGATTTTCCTGCGATTTTTGGGTTTTTGCCGTCTTTGGCCTTTTCATATATATGACTACGACGACTGCGGCAACCCCGATTATGACTGGGGCTGCAATGACCGAATAATCTGCGCTCCACCTGGCAGTTATTTTTTTAGGCGAATCAACCAATATCGCGGCCGGATTTTCGGCAATCTCTACTCCCTGCCCTTCCCACCCCTCAAACGTATTCCCAAACACCCCATCTGTCTTTACGCCAAATGACGTAAGGGAGCCCTTATCATACCACCCGCTCCCGTAAGGCTGTCCAAAATCCGAAAAGACGTCAACCCTATACTGTGTCTTTGAAAAGAACTCAATTTTGTGCGAATCCGCCATGCGGACCGTGCTGGTGGACATTTCTGGCGCCCCCTCTTTTATCAGGTGGACTTCGCTGTTGTCAAGGACCCACCTCAGAATCACCTGTCTTGTGTCATCGGAGGTCGGAATTACTCCCGAAAAAACTATTTTCGCTTCGGTTCCCGCATCAAACCACTCATCACTAGTTGGAGATTCTGGTTCAAACTTGTACTGCGAGATGCCTGTCGGAACTAGTGGAAACTGTACGACTGAAAAAAACCTTACAGAGCGATCCTTGTCCATTTTTATGTCAATGCTAAAATCACCTCGCGGGTTTCTCTCGATTTGGACCATCTCACCGCCATCTATCGAGTATCCCACAAGGTTGTACCTGCTAAAGTCGTCTCTAATCCAAGAATAGTCTTGTGAGAGGCTGTGTGTTTTGTCGGAGTCAAGTTCCAGCTCATATGGTTCCACAGAGTTATCAGAATAGCTTACAGTAAGCTTGTTTTTTGTCTGAGAAAAAGCGTCATGGCTCGCCAGAATCAAGCCCACGATCAAAAGAATCGCCACTAGCTTCATTTCATCACCAGTGAGTCGAGCTTTTCGTACTTGGCACGAATCTGTAGTGTTGTCTGCTCCAGACGGTTGTTCAGATCCAGCGTGAGGCTCTCAAATTTCCCCCTTTGAATCAGTCCCGCATCAAAGTCAGAGTTTATTTTTTTTAGTGTGGATTCTATCGCTGCCTTGGTTGCCTTTAGCATAAAGTATTCGTCGGGGATAGGCCACGTCGCCCGTGGCAGCTCAAAAACCTCGCCCACATGGTCCACACGGTCGCCTCGGAAGCTGTCGATGCTTTGGGTTTTTTGGAAGCGGTAGCCGGTCAGAATGTACCTGACGTCTTTTACCGAATATCGGAGTTTTTCGATGATTCCGCACTTGAGTAGTGTTTTTTCAATCGTGATGCGGATGTTATCCTGCTGCGCCTTTTCGGTACTGTTTGAGATGTTCTGGGAAATCTCAGATAGTTTGACTGGTTCCATTTTTTTTGCAACCAGATTGGCAACGGCATAGATGATTTGCTGGGTAAGGAGGTTTTTTGACGACTCTTCGAGATACTTGAAGCAGTTTGCGTTTAGGTTTCTTATGTTTACAATGCGGTCTATCAGGTCTTGTTCGCTTGGAGGCATATCACAATATCAAGACTAACCACGCATAAACATTTACAAGAACTAGCGTGGAAGTTTTGACAAAATTACGAAAATAATACAAACTTCGCACCTAGTGCACAGCACATCTCCGGTTAAGAGATAAATCCATCGTGATTCTTTGGTTTTTTGTGATTGATAAAAAATTAGAAGAGCTGAAAGTAGTGCTTCCGGTTCCGCCCAAGCCGGCAGGATCTTATGTGCCCGTTGTAACTTCTGGAAATCTGGCGTTTGTCTCCGGACAGATTCCAATGCAGGACGGAAAGGTAGCAGTCACAGGTAAGGTTCCAACAGAAAAATCAATAGAAGATGCCCAAAAGGCGGCAAAGATTTGTGCAATCAACATTTTGGCGCAGCTAAAGGCAAGCCTCGGGAGTCTTGACAGGATAACGAGAATTGTTCGCATCTCAGGTTTTGTGAATTCGGCTCCAGACTTTGCAGAGCAGCCAAAGATAATCAATGCGGCGTCGGATTTTTTCTTTGAGATTTTTGGAGAAAAGGCAAAACACACCAGAATCGCAGTTGGGGTGGCGAGCCTTCCTTTGGGCTCCACAGTAGAGATTGATGCTATAGTAGAGTTCACTTCTGGCTGAGTCTTGCGTTAAACTCTTTGACGAATGGTAGGATCCTGTCTTTTGGGATTACCGCGCCGCAAGCCTTGTCGTGTCCGCCGCCAGAGCCACCGAACTCTTGCGCAAGAGAGTTAACCAATCTGCCAAGGTGAATCTTACAGGACTTGGAGCCCCTGATCGACACCGCATAAATTCCATGATCAACTCGCTCCTTGTATGCAACGCCAACATCTTTTCCGGAAAGACCTAAAACAAAGTTCACAGCGCCACTCGCACCGGCATCGAGAATTTCCATGTACCCCAAGTTCTTCATTGTCTTGAGTGATTTCTTGACCTTGGCTATCATCCCTGCGAGTTTTTCGACTTGGATCTGCGCAAACTCAAACGAATTTGGGATCTCGTGCGGGTATTTCGATTCGCTCAGCATTTCTACGAGGTAAAGTAGATAGTCAAGATCTTTTTGATGACCCACAATGTTGTATGTCAGCACGGTTGCCGAGATCAGCGCAAACTGTCTATCGTAAATTTGTAAAAGTTTTGATGCCTTTGGCCTGTCCTCCATATAGTCGGTAATTGCCCCGCAGGCGGCAATAAACGAGGAGTGATCTGAGAGCTTTGACTTGAACGCATCATAAACCAGAACCGAGGTACACTCGTTTACGTCATGGATTAGTTTGACTTTGGCCTTTTGTAGTTTTTTGACTATTTCCAGATCGATGTCGTGGTGGTCTATGTACGTGACTGCTACCTTTTTTTTTCTAAGATCCGATAGGATCTCGGCAAACCTTTCCTGGTTGTTTTTGCTCAACCCGACATCGCATATGAAGAGTGTTTTGAGCTTGTCGTCTTTTGCCACAGCCTCAATCGCAGGCATCATTCCAGGATAATCCACTAGGATCGTATCGCCCCCAAAGGCCTCTTTGATCAGCGCAGCGGAGCTGATTCCATCTGCGTCTTCCATGTGAGAGATGCAGACCAGTTTTTTTGCAGGTTTTGTTGTTTTTGGCTTTTTTGCGGCAGTCACACTCGGCCTCGATTGCGACCTAATTTAAACAAAATTATTGGTTTTTTGAGCTGTGCGATGTAACCAAGATTTGTTTTCTGTCCTCGTCTGATAGTGACGAGTAAACGTCGTAAAACGTGGTGCCTTGGAGCTGTGTTTTCTTGTCGATCTCTGCGAGCTTTTGCAGAGCTTGTGGTGAGGCGCCAAGTATCATGTTGTCTATCTGTCTTATGAATTCACGTTCTGCCGGAGTCATAATTTTTAGTGAAAAACAAGTCTATAGTAACGAGCTTTGTCAGATTAGACCAAATGCTAAATTTAATGGAAAACTTAATAGTCAAATTTTGAGCACAAATACCGAATTGGAGACAAAAAACATAGGGCTTCGCGACATCGAGGTTGCAGATACCAAGATCTCCGACATAGACGGCGAGCGTGGCAAGCTCATTTACCGCGGATATGATATTTTAGACCTGACAAAAAACTCCACCTTTGAGGAGACGGCGTATTTGCTCCTAAACGATGATCTGCCTACGCGCGTGGAGCTTGAGGATTTTAAGCAGCGCCTAATCGACGCCCGTGACATGCCAAGGCAGATGCAGTCGAACATGAGAAACTGGAAGAAAAACGCAGACCCCATGGTCATGATGCAGGCATTTGTTGTGGCTCTGTCAGGATACTATGACGACAAGGGAGCAAATGAGGAAGAGATCAACTACCAGAGCGCAATCAGCCTGATTTCCAAAACACCCACAATAGTGGCAAGCTGGGAGCGGGTAAGAACTGGAAAGGACATTGTGGACCCAGACCCGAGGCTAAGCCATGCTGCCAACTTTCTCAACATGCTCGTAGGGGAAAGGCCCGATGCCGAAACCGAGAGAATATTTGACATCTGCCTGATTTTGCATGCAGACCACACTTTTAACGCGTCTACGTTTGCCGCAAGGGAGGTCGCCTCCACTGGGGCCCACATGTATTCCGCAGTAAGCGCCGCAATTGGCGCCCTGTCTGGGCCGCTGCACGGTGGCGCAAACCACGAAGTGATGAAGATGCTTTTGGAGATAAAAACAGCGGACAATGCAGAGAGGTGGGTCAAAGAAAGGCTTGCGAGGGGAGAAAAGATAATGGGCATGGGCCATGCAGTGTACAAGACTTATGACCCGCGTGCGCAGGTGCTAAAGGAATTATCTAAAAGACTTGCAAAAAAGACAGGCCAGCCCTGGTTTGACATTACAGAAAGGGTCGAAGAAACAGCAATACGCGAGATGAAAAAACAAAAAGGCGTCGACATCTACCCAAACGTTGATCTTTATTCCGCGTCACTGTACTACATGCTAAAGATTCCACCAGACATCAACACGCCAATTTTCGCAATATCGCGCGTGGCCGGATGGACTGCACATGTAATCGAGGAGAAATTTGCACGCGCTGCGCCAAAGCCGGTGCTGTACAGGCCAAAGGCAAAATATGTCGGAAAGTACTGCGGACCGCAAGGGTGCGAGTACAAACCAATAGAACTCAGGCAATAGTCATTTATTGCGATATTTCAAAACCACAGCATGGTCTGGATCAGGTGGGATGATTACGGCAAAGCAAAACCAAGAAAGAAAAAAAAGAAAAATACGAGACCGAAAATCGAGCCGCCTGTGAAAATCATTCCAGGAAAACACAAAGCAGAGTTCAAAAAAGCAAGCGAGCTTGACTAGTTTCTAGAGTGAAGCCACTGTTTTGCTCGGTTAGACACATCGTGCTTGTACAACACTTGGAAGACCATCTCATAAAATGAGATTCCCTTTTTTTGTGCCTGCGCATCAAGCCACTTGATGCCTTCTGCCAACTCTGGATCAGAGTCTGAAAACTGGACCAGTTCGTCTACCATCCTCGTAAAGAAGACAAAGGACTTTTGCATCAGTGGTATGTTTTATGTTTGATTATTCAGACCTGAATTCAAATTATATAGACAAACGAGACGCTTTTGATTGACAATGGAACATGTTCTGTATTCCGATGGAAATGCAAAAAGGATCTGCTGGACAATCAAAACTGACAGCACCACAGTGGATCAGTTTCGAGAACACGCAGATATTTTTCTAGACAAGGTCACAGATCTGCAATCAAAATACATCGCATTGCATGTTGGGTTGTTCTGGTCAATCGGAGTCTTCATTGTCAAAAACGACGACGTCGTGAAAATAATGCTGGATTCTGACGAAATGATCTCTCACCTGTCGGCAGATATCACATCACAAGACGGTTTTGCTGAGAACAGAAAACGGTTCATAAATCAGCTCGCAGAACAGAGAAATTTGAAGCTAAAATATGAAAAGATGCCTCACGAGTCAAACATCTCATCAAAGATGCTGTGGTTTTAGGATCAGGCCGATGTCAAGCAGGTTTGTGTGTGTAGCTCCAGTCATTACAAGTCCGCCGTATTTTTTGAAAAACGAGTGCGAGTCGTTGTCCCTCAGATAATGATCAATTTCAGATTTTTTTGGCGTTAACCAGGATACTGCGCCGGCGTGTTTTGTGTTTCCGTCTATTCCGTCAGTGCCTATAGATGCCACTACGACACCGGGCTCTGATCTTTTTAAAATTCGCAGCACCAGTTCCTGGTTTCTTCCGCCTTTGCCGCTTCCAGTGACTTTGACGGTGGTTTCGCCGCCAAAGACCAAACAGGCTTTTTGTCCGTTTGGGAAACTATGCAGAATTTTTGCAGCGGCGGATCTGACATTGCCAGACAGCGGATGCAGTGTTTTTGTTTTATACCCAAGATTTTTTGCCTTTTTTGCCACTGCGGTGATGCAGTCTTTGTTTGACGCAATCAAGACGTTTTGTATTTTTGGCGCCTTTGGAGTCTCTGGTATTTTTCCTTGCGCGCCCAATTTGAAATGTCTAAGAATTTTTTTGTGGATTTGGCCTTCCAGGCGGTACTTTGTAATTACTTTAAGACAGTCTGAAAAGGTCGTCTTGTCGCAGTAGGTAAGACCAGACGCGATTGAGGACAGGTCATCACCTATAACATCGGACATGACATACGAGACTGCCCCGCAGCCAAGGGTTTCTAGGATTTTGCCCCCCTTTACTGAGGAAAGATGTTTTCTGAGTGCGTTAATTTCCTTAATTGATGCACCGCAGTTTAGCAGCTTTTGTGTCAAGGCTTGTTTTTCTTTGAGCGTTATGCCGTCTGGCAAGCAGACAAGCGACGAGGTTCCCCCAGATACAAGAAATATGATAAAATCATTTTTTTTGGCGGTTTTTAATAAACGAATTATTGATTTTGCCGCGACAATTCCAGCATTGTTTGGAATCGGGTGCGATGCGCGAATTATTTTAAATTTCTTATCGGCAAAAGTTGGTGTATGAGTTTGTGGAACAACAACAATCCCACCGTCTGAATTTATTTTGGTGTGAACAAATTTTGCCATGGCATCTGCTGCCTTGCCAACAGCAACGATGTAGATTTTATCATATTTTGAAAGGTAGATCTTTTTTGGCGCAAGTATTGTATCGTGTTTTATGAATTTGGCAAGAAATGTTTCTGGTCTTGCAGCTTCCAGCCCTGCTTCCAGACAATCAAGGGCGTCTTTTGTCTTTTTGTTAAGTAGGTCACTCCGATTTTGAATCAACGACACACATGAACGTTATGCATTGCCTTATTAATTTACGATCCCTAACAACTGAAAGAGTTATTGTCTAGATATTTTGTTGTATATCATAATTCAAGTTGCACAACAGGAAAATGACAGTTAGAAAGAAAATTTGCTGGGCAAACGCAAAAAGCCTTGAGCATTCCGACATTACTATAGTGGGAATACCAGACGAGGTCGGCTCCCATGCCAGAAGGAGAGGTGCATCCAAGGCACCGGACATGATACGAAAGGTCTCAAACCAGCTGGATGTCTACACCCACAAAAATACCACGTCGCTTGCGCTTCCAATCAGCGGCACGTTGGGGCGACGTGTTTATGATTATGGCAATATTCAGAAAAAACAGATCCCTCAAGTCTTTGACAAGATAGATCGTCTCTCAAAGATCCCAGTAGCAATAGGAGGGGATCACTCCAATACTGCTCCTATCATAGAGACCCTTGGAAAAAGACACGGGCCTGTCTCGCTTGTGTACTTTGATGCCCACCCAGATCTAATCGGCAGTAGAGGAAGGTACTACGGCTCGGTTGTTTTTGATTCATTACCATACATCGACGTAAAATCAAGTGTGCTTGTGGGCATTCGTAGCCCCGAGCAAGAAGAAATCGACAGAATCAAGTCATACGGCATTCGTGTCATTACGCCCTTGGATCTAGTTGAAAGGGGCGCAAAACAAGTCACAACGATGCTTCTTTCCACCATTAAGAAAGATGTCTACGTTTCGTTTGACATGGATTGCCTCGATCCCGCACATGCGCCAGGAGTTTCGGTTCCAGTCCCGTTCGGACTTCAGAGCCAAGACGTCATATACATGATTAGAAAAATTGCGCAAAAAGGGATCGTCGGAATGGACATAATGGAAGTCTCCCCTGCACACGATCTAAACGATGTCACGTCGCATCTCGCGTCGAGACTTGTCGGCGAAGTCATTTCAGCGTGTAAAGTATAAGTAAGCTATAAGAATAGCACCAAATATGCACACGGTGAAAATTCCAAAGATTATTCATTTTGGTGAAAACGCACTTTCCGAAGCTGAATACCCAAAAAATGCGCTCGTCATAACTACTGCACCGCCGCCAATCTCATCGAAGTGGCTCGGCAAGATGGGCATAAAAGACTACATGTTGTATGACAAGGTAGAACCAGAACCATCAATTGAAACCGTCAACACGGTCATCTCAGAATTCAAATCGAAAAATCCTTCATGTGTTATTGGACTGGGTGGCGGAAGCTCTTTAGATGTTGCAAAATATTCCGCAGCAGAGATGAAGCTTGAAAAAATTCTTATCCCAACCACGTTTGGAACGGGGGCGGAGATGACCACGTACTGCGTATTAAAGTTCGACGGAAAAAAGAAGCTCTTGCGCGAAGACAGGTTCTTAGCAGACAGGGCAGTAGTTGACGCCTACTTCATGGATGGAACTCCAGAACAAATAGTCAAAAACTCCGTCTGCGACGCATGCGCACAGGCAACGGAAGGATATGACAGCAAGCTCGGAAACGAGTTCACGCGGACGATGTGCAAGCAGGCCTTTGAGGTGTTGTATGACGCAATAATGAACAACAAACCAGAAAACTACCCATATGGCTCGATGCTTTCCGGAATAGGCTTTGGCAACTGTTCAACAACACTTGGACATGCGCTTTCCTATGTTTTCTCAAACGAGGGAGTCCCACATGGATACTCGCTTTCATCATGTACGACGGTGGCACACAAGTTCAACAAGTCAATCTTTTACGAGCAGTTCAAAGAGGTAATCGAGAAGCTAAAGTTCGACAGAATGACACTCAAAGCCCCCCTTGATCAGGCAGCTGATGTAGTCATGACAGACAGAGGTCACCTAGACCCAAACCCACTTCCCGTCACAAAACAAGACGTAATTCAGTGTCTGAAAGACATCGTAGACGGAAAACTCTGATTATTTTCTTTTGTCTAATTTACTTGCCAACTAATTTCGTCTCATTTTATTATGCTTAAATACAGCAAGGATCAGATCACATAAAAGATGCTAAAGTTTGGAATTCAAAACGGTTTGAATGTGGCCCGAGCTGGATTTTCTGAAGATCAAATCCTCACTGCTTGCCTCCTAGCAGACAGGGTCGGCTATGACTCGATTTGGTACATGGACCACTCCAATGTCCCGCAGTGGTCAAAGGCAACGGTTTTGGATCCATGGGTCATGCTTTCAGCAATTGCGGCCACTACACAGCACGTCGAGCTTGGAACCTGCGTGACAGATGCCATCAGACGGCATCCATCGAACATCGCTCTTGCCGCAATCACACTCGACAGGGTTTCAAAGGGAAGGGGCACTCTAGGCATAGGGGCAGGCGAGGCACAGAACCTAAAAGAGTTCAATATCTCATTTGACAATCCGGTTTCAAAGTGGGAAGAGCAATTACAAGTAATCAAATTATTGTATCAATCCACACCTGAACACCGCGTTAGTTTTAACGGAAAATATTATCAGCTGTCAGAGGCATGTCTTCAGGCAAGTCCGATTAGAAAGCCACACCCACCTATCTATATGGCAGCTGGGGGACAGCGTACCCTTCAGATGACCGGCAAGTATGGAGATGGTTGGCTTCCGATTGGCTACACCCCTGAGCTGTTCGAAGATCATGCAAAGACAATCAAACAGTCAATGAAAGAAAACGGCAGGAACGAAGAAGAGCAAAAAAACTTCCAGTACGCTCTTGACATCGACGTGTATTTTTCTGAAGACGCTGAAGAGTCGTGGGCAAAAATGAAAGAAGCTGTAAAAGTATCGCTGTTCAAGCCAGAGGTGCTGAGGGTTCACGGAATAAAACAGATAGAAGGATTTGACTTTAAGAAATATTTCACGGAATACTCCATGTCAAACCAAGAATGGATTGTAAAGATGAGAGAGGGTGCAACAACAATTCCAGACTCTGTTGCACGTTCCTCAGTAGCGGTTGGAACTCCAGACGACGTGATCCCGGTTTTTGAGAGATTTATGAAGGCTGGCGTAAACCATTTTGTGATCAGGTTCTGGGGTTCAAACTATTTCGGCTCAATTGACAAGTTTGCCTCAAAGGTCATGCCACACTTGAAAGAAAAGAAATAATCGTTTGATCTTTCCCACACTCACATGGTCGCAATAGAGGAAGCCGAGGCCTACGCGAGGTCAAAAAATGCAGATATTGCGTTTTGTAATGGCGTATTGTTTCGGCTAAAATCAGTAGGCGTAATAGATGAGACCGTTTTATGCGCGGCTTTTTTGTGCAATGCCAACTCAAGTTTTGATGAGATCCATGCCAGGTTTGGCAGGGAAATAGCAGTTCTAGTAGCATCTCTGAGCAAGGACAAAAACCTCCCAAAACAGCTCCAAGGTACGCAGTACACAAAACAACTACAAGAGGCACCGTGGGAGGCGGTTCTGATAAAGTTGTGCGAGATATCTGCAAACCTCAAGGTCATCAAGGAATCAAGCCTAACCAAAACAAAGCGCGGCAAGCTGCTAAAACAAAACATCCACCACCTTAACGTGTTAAAAGATAAAATTGCTGAAAACAAACCAAAGACCCCCGGCATAGACAGACTGCTCGAAGGGGTAAACGAAACGTTGACCCATTTTGGGCAAAGACCGATCAAGTTTTGAGTTTTTGCTGTCTAATCGGTGTTATTGTTTTTTAGACGGTTGGACGTGTTAAAGTCATTGTTTGCTTTGAGCAGCTGGTCTCTCGGAGTTGCAGCCTTTTCATAAAACGCCTTTCTTGCCTCTTGTTCGGTTCCACCGCCATCCAGCACTGCCTGTAGAGCCGCAAGCCCTTCTTTTGTTTTTGTCTCAGTGAAATTAAACTGGGCCCAATAGATGTCTTGCACGGTCGCGTCCATTTGTGAAACAAAAGACACAAATGCATTCCTTGGGTTGAACGGATCAAACTGAACCAACAATGCCCCCAGGTCAGCGAGCAGATTTTGATTTGCAATCTCTCGTTGTTTTTCTATGAATTTTTGTTTCTCATCCATTTCCTGTAGTTTTTTTAACCTCTCAGACTCTTGTTGTTTGTTTTGCTCAATGTTTTGGAGAATTTTCAATGCGAGTGGGTCATCGCGCATCTTGTCGGCAGTCACGATTTTAAATGTGGCGCCCAGAGGCGGATTTTCGTTCCGCTTGTCGTTTACAAAAAACGAGGTATTTGTATGCCCATCAACATAGCCATCCTTTTGCGCCTTGACATTTACACTAAACTTGCCAGACAGCGGCGCAGATGGCAATTCATACGAAAACATCCCATTAGAGTCAGATGCGGTTTCTATGGTTCCAGACCAGGTTGTGATAAAAACGCCGGCGTTTTGTACCGGGTTTTGGCCCACGTCTCTAACCACTCCAGATATGACAAAAGTTTCATTTTGTTCTAACTTTACGGTAATGAGTAGTTTTTCAGGGGATTGTGCGCTTGCGACACTAAAAACGCAGCCGACTGCAACCAACATTATGAGAAAAGATTTCACTTTTGTCGGTTTTGTTTTTGCACCTTAAGTTGGAATATCGATTTTTTCCTATTTTGTTGTTTAAAAAATGGAGCTTGTCACTCAGACCAAATTTTTTTAAAAATCTCATCTTTGCCTAAACAATTGTGTCATTTTGGCAAGAAGATGTCATTAATTTGCAACTAGTTAGATATTTTAGCAAAAATCTTGCAATCTTACAGGCGGACACATTCAAAAAGGCAGACTTGGGACTCGAATTTTTTTGCAGTCTCAAGTTAAATTTTGATAGAATACCAGCCTAGTGATGAAAGGGGATGTTTTGCTCCAGAACATACAGGTGCGGGGTTTTGTTCCTGCCACCGCAGGCAAAAATGTCATGGATGGCAAAAAGAAGATCCGCGATGCTGTAGAAACCAAGCTTGGGAAGAACATCGACAACGTAAGAAAGCGATGTGCAGACAAACCTCTTTCCATAAATGTCACATTCTATTTACAGGGGGATTCGACCCACGCAAAAAAGGACCTAGATGGGCTATCAAACGTACTACTTGCAGTATTATCAAAGGAGATGGGCGCAAAAAAGGAGGCAGGATTAGGCATCATAGGTGATGATTTGACTATCTATAGATACGTGTTTGAGAAAACGATCGTCAGTTCTGCAGAAAGGGAAGGTCTTGCTTTTTCGATTTATGAATGGTCAGAGATCTGAGACGGTAAAAAAATGGCATCTAAGGCTTAAGGCCAAAAACGGCAAGTATAATGGCGACAGCCCCAAACGCCTGGTTTTTGTTTGGGCTTGCAAATAATTATCTGATGTGGTGATTGATCAGCACACATTTTGTAGAAAAAATTAAACTAGCCTCAAATAACAGTTGAAAAATAAATAGAAATCAGAATTTCTTCTGATTAAGTGACTGTTACTGTGCCTTTCATCCAAGGATGAACTATGCACATGTATTCGTATGTTCCTGCAGCATCAAACTTTTGTTTGAATGATTTGCCTGCATTGACAAGACTAGAGTCAAAGGAGCCGTTTACATCGGTTGCGGTGTGTGCTGCCGAATCTGCATTTTTCCACACGACAGTTCCGCCCACTGGGATTTTGACATTATTTGGAACGTAACATTGATCGCCACATTCGGTATTCGTTGCGGTGCCTTTTGCCATCTCCACGGTTACGCTAGATGTTCCTGTGGTTCCTGAAGATTCTTTCTTTTCAGCTACTTTGGCCTTCATTTCGGCCTTCATCGCGTCCTTCTTTGCCTTTGTATCGGCCTTCATCGCGTCCTTCTTTGCCTTTGTATCGGCCTTCATCGCGTCCTTCTTTGCCTTTGTATCGGCCTTCATCGCGTCTTTTTTGGCCTTCATTTCGGCCTTCATCGCGTCCTTCTTTGCCTTTGTATCGGCCTTCATCGCGTCTTTTTTGGCCTTCATTTCGGCCTTCATCGCGTCCTTTTTGGCCTTTAGCTCGTCCTTCGTTGGCTCTGCTGCAAAAGCAGATTCAATCGAAGTGACAACCACGCTTGTCAACAACGCAAATACTGCAATACTTGCAAGTAATTTGGTATTCATTATTACTCACCGAGTTCGGCTGTTGATATATTAAGATTGTTCAGAATATCTCCACAAACATTTCCAGAATTGGAAAAAAGTTTATGGGGTTGCATTAGAAGATGGCAAAAGCGGGATTACCACAAATGTCAGCTCTTTTGACACAGTTTTGAAATTTTCACCAGATGCGGTTACGTTTAATACATAATTACCGGTCCTCGCATTGTCTTGGATTACGACACTGTCTTCATAGTAGCCGAATTTCTGCGTGATGCCGTCAGAAACTTTGATTGTGGAACCCAGAGGATCGATCACTCTGGCATGAATCCTTATTTTTTCCAGATAGCCTGAGGAAGCATAGAAGTCAGATCCCGGATTTAATGCCGGATCAAACGTTCTGACGACAAATTTGTATGGGTTTTTCCATTCGACACGATCGTAGTGTTTTACTAGCAACAAAATGTCTTTCTTGTCGTCGAGTTCAGTCTGTTTGATTGTTTTTTGCGGCATAAGCATTGCGTACATGGCTAGCTTCTGCGAGTTGTTGTCTTTGCTTGTTTTGCCACTTAGTTGGTATATCAAACCGCCTTCGTTTGATGCCACTAACTTGCCTTTTCCTTTTATTGTAATACCGTCATTTGTTACAGCATTAATTGTAAAGGATTTGTTATTTTTCGAATATAACATGTCGTATTTCTTTATGGTGTGGATTTCATTGCCCAGCAGGATTTGCCCGCTTTGAAACGTGATTTTATCACCATCTCTGCTTAATGCCAATTCAATCATGGCATCTTGCACCATATTTCCTATTGTCCCATATCCATTTCCAATAAAGACGTAGGAGGCAGATGCCGAATAGGATTGGATCGGAATCATGACAATGAGACTTGCGATAAAAACATAAAACACTACGAATGCGTTCATCGGATCTAATTTCCGCCCATAGCTAATAACATTTAGGTATGCTCTTGATTTTTTTATCATGGTTTTCAGCTGGTTAATATCAAGCCTCAAAAATCATATTCAGTGATTTGAAGTCGGGCACAAAAACCACATACATTGCGATCGTAGTAGGAGTGATAATCGTGACACTGTCCATGTTTTTCATATATTCCTCCGACCAAGCAAGGCTCAGAGGCTTTAATTTTGGAAACGAACTGCAGACAATCCAGGATGAGTTAAAGCGGGTCCAGACCGAGTTTTACTCTAAAAAGACAATGCTTGATGAAAAAACCATATCAAAAGACGAGTTTTTGGCCTTTTCTGAGAACCACTTCCAGAAAATGCGACAGATATTCTTAAGATATGATGACTTGCTGCCTCCAGATTCGTTTGCAAGCTCAGTCAAGCTTTTCAAGTCATCTACACAGAAACAGATTGAAAGCGACGAATTTCTAATTGAGTGGATAAGGACAAACGACACAGCAAGCAAAGTTCGCTCGGATCTTTTGCTCCAGGAATCATTTGAAGATGAAATGGCCGCCCTTGCGTCATTTACCAAGGCAAAAAACAGTGCCGGCTAGAGAAGGCCCTTCTGCGATAACAGATCAAGTGTAGGCGATAACGTCTCCAGAACAAGCTTTTTGTCAAGAGGCACGTTTTGTGAGAACTTGATAGGAAATGTCAGGCTGAGCATGTCGCGGTCGGTGTGGGACATGTTGATTGCGTGCTGCATCTGGTTTTCCAGCAAGAACTCTTTCCACGCCTCAATTCTGGCCTCTGCGTCAGACAAGTGGCTCTGCAGATACAAAATGTCCATGTCCTCTTTTGTGTCAAATATCCCAAACTTTACCATCGGCACCGTGATAAACCCGCCAGGAATCTGGTCGTGGTTTTTGTGCATCTGCTCGATGATTTCGTCTGCCTTGTCCTCAGGTGAGAGACTTCCATAGTCAGGAACAAAGTATCCTGCGATGTTGTGGTTTTTGTCAAAAATTCTAAAAAAATCCTCGTCTTGTTCGAGCTTCCACATGCACTAAATTTTTCGCCAAATATTATAAACCATGGAGCCACAGCTAAAACAAAATGGCAATCACAAAGCATACCAGGGATTTTTTGGAGGGCTTGATCGACTATTATATCAGCGAGGCCCAGTCCTACCGCCAGATTGCCGAATCGTACTCACCAGAAATAGCCGCAGTCGACGATGCGGCGTTTGGCATAATAGCAGGCTGTGTGTACTCGGCGTTTTTGAGGGCATACGAGAACGAAAACAAAAGCGTCGAGCTTGACGACATACAGGAGTTCAACACCATGCTAAAGGAAAAGGCGTCGCTCATAAAAAAGGCAGTAATGGGCGCCTAGCTTTTTGCCAGAATGAGTTAAATTTGCACCAAGCAGGATCTCAATATTGTCAGAAATTACGCGCTACCGAGTGCAGCAGATAATAGACAACGGCCAAATAGTCCAGCTGTCTCTGGCAGAGGACGTCCAGACAGAGCCGCTTTCGCAAAAACAGCTTATCATGGATTCGGTTGCAAAAAAGCTCGACCCAGAGATGCGGGAGCAGGTGCAGCCGTTATTGGAGGCCATCTTGCAGGCCCAGCCCACAATCAAGATAAAGAGCTACGACCAGACCACAATCTCCATTGCAATGCCAAGGGCACGATATGAGAGGATGGGAAGGCCCCAGGTGGGTGAGGCCCTAGAGATCAACATTTCAAGAAAGTGATTTTTCTATTTCCGATATTTCGCGCAAAGGCAGAGAGCATGCAAAGTTCTTGCATACAAATACCGAGGTATCGTCATCTGGAAACTCTTTTCCTGCAAAAAACTGGTACTTTGCAAGCTCCTTTAATTTGGATTCGTCTGGCACCACGACCAAAATTGCTTCCGGGAGAAATTTTTTTGACAGATGGTCACATACAGCCTTGTTCTTTTGGTTGAGCACCGTTATCTCAGTGGGACCCTGCAGATATAGATAGATGGTATTTAGGAGATACCCAAACCCAAATGGATTTTCCGCTGCCGCTATTGCAAATGACTCCATTGTTTTTGTGGCGATTTCCAAAAACCGCTTTTGTTGCGTCAGATGATGTAGTTTTAGGAGGCAGCTTGCCGCAACAGAATTCCCAGACGGTATCGACAGGTCGTAGCTACTTTTCGGCCTGATTATGAGCCGCTCATGGTTGTCAGCCGTAAAGTAAAAGCTGTTGCTTTTTTCATCCCAGAAATGATCAATTAGGTGATTTGTGAGATTTGCTGCAAGTTCCAGGCGCCTAGGCTCTGCCGTGATCTCAAAGACATCCACCAGTGCATTGATAAAATAAGCATAGTCTTCAAGATACGCCTGCAGTTTTGCCTTGCCGTTTTTGTATGTGCGCATTAGGTTCGTACCGGAGACGAGGTTTTTTTCTAGGAATGTAACGCATTTTTCTGCCGCATCCAGGTACGATTTTTCGCCAGTTACCCTGTAACCCCTGGTAAACGCAGATGCCATAAGGGCATTCCAGGACATGAGAATTTTGTCGTCAAGCCCAGGCCTTACCCTTTTTGCGCGAACCTCGAGCAGTTTTTGTGAGCCATCTGAGATTATTTTGCGCACCTGATCCTCGGTTATGCCAAAATGAAACGCGACTGTAGAAGCGGCGATGTTGTTGTTTAGAATGGTGTGGCCCTCAAAGTTGCCGCCGTCGGTTACGTCAAAGTATAGACAAAAAACATCGGCATCCTTACCAAGTATTTCTGCAATCTCTTTTTTTTTCCATACATAGAACTTGCCTTCCTCTCCCTCAGAGTCTGCATCAAGCGCGGAGTAAAAACCGCCCTCCGGCGAGGTCATCTCCCTTATGACAAATCCTAGTGTTTTTTTTATCACGTCAAGGTAGAACGGATCCTTTGTTATTTGATACGCCTCCGCATACACGGTTGGTAGCAGTGCGTTGTCGTACAACATTTTTTCAAAGTGCGGTACAAGCCACCTTGCGTCTGTCGAGTACCTGTGGAACCCACCACCTATCTGATCAAAGATCCCGCCTTTTCCCATCCTGTTTAGGGTCTTGAACACAAATTCGGAGAACTTGGTAATCTTTGATGTTTTAGAGTACCGCAAAAGAAACGAAAGATTTGCCGCATTTGGAAATTTCGGTGCACTCCCAAAGCCGCCGTATGTGGTATCTGCTATTTGGAAGAGGTTTATAGCTGCCTCGTCGAGTATCGATTTTTCAAGCTTCGCAGGAGTTGTGACAAACTCCGCCTGTTGCAGGTTTGACATAAAGTTCTCCGCTGCCTTTTTGATATCACCCGGCTTTTCCTTCCACGCCTGCGCAAGCTGCGCCAAGATGCTTCCAAAGCCAGGCCTTCCGTAGCTGTCAAGTATCGGAAAGTACGTGCCCACATAGAATGGTTTTTGGTCCGGAGTCAAAAAGACGCTAAGCGGCCACCCTCCCTGGCCTGTGACCATCTGGCAGACCTTTTGATAGATGTCGTCAAGGTCTGGCCTTTCCTCCCTGTCGACTTTGATGCTGACAAAGTTCTCGTTCATAAGTTTTGCAATCTCGTCGTTTTCAAAGGACTCGTGCTCCATCACATGACACCAGTGACACGAGCTGTATCCGACGCTTAGGAAGATCGGTTTGTTTTCGTCTCTTGCTTTTTTTATCGCCTCGTCGCCCCACGGATACCAGTCCACTGGGTTGTGCGCATGCTGCAAGAGATACGGGCTGGATTCTTGGATGAGATGGTTTTCTGCCACGGATTTTTTGTCAATGTAGAGTATTTGTATTTTTGATTAGGGCCATCTTTTTTCCTCCAGATCATATATTCTGGCGTTTATTTGCGCCAAAAGGCGTATCTTGGATTTTTGTGCCTTTTTGTTGTGGGAATAATCTTTTTTCTCAACTAGAACCATTAGTTCTTTGAGATCTGCAAGTCCGAGCATCTTAAGACCCTTCTTTGAGACCACTTCTAAAAGCTCAATTCGCCTGCGATCGTCTGCAGTTATATCTTCCACAAAATTAAATCAGAGTGCACAGGTTTAATTTTTGTGAAGGTGATGTTCTGTAAGTGACCCATATGCGCGCGATGCTTCTTGAAAAACTAGGCTCGATTGAGACAAAGCCGCTTAGACTGGCAGAGATTCCAAGGCACGAAATCAAAAAACCAAATGAGGTGTTAATGAAAATCGAGGCGTGCGGCGTTTGCCATTCACAGCTTCACAGCATTGAGGGCGAGTGGGTAAAATATGGTCTTCCTCCTGGCCTGCCTACAATTCCAGGACACGAGATAGCCGGCACCATAATTGAGACTGGCAGTAAAGTTACCAAGCTCAAAGTAGGACAAAGGGCCGGAATCTCCCCGTTATTGGAGTCATGTATGAGGTGTGGTTACTGCAAAGAAGGAAAGGAACACCTCTGTGATCTGGCAGAGATAACAGGCGAATCGCTTCGGGGAGGATATGCCGAATACGTCACCGTATCTGAGGACTTTGCAACGCCAATTCCCGATTCGATGAAATCCGAATACGCCGCCCCATTGTTTTGTGCCGGAATAACGGCATACAAGGCAGTAATGGCCTCAGAGCCCGCAAGAGGAAAGAAGGTTGGAATTTTTGGCGTAGGCGGCGTTGGCCATCTAGCGGTTGAATTCGCAAAAATTAGCGGCTGCAGGGTTATTGGCATAGCAAGGAACACCAACCATCTCGAAGTCGCAAAAAAGGTCGGCGCAGACAACATAGTCAGATACACAGAAGATCAGCCGGAATTTCTCGCGTCACTCAAAAAGGAGGAAGGTTTGCTGGATTGTGCAATTGTTTTTGCCCCCTCAGATGCAGTTACAGAAGCGGCTCTTAATTCCATCAAAAAGGGCGGCATGTTGGTACTTGGAGTTTTGGTAAATCTTCCAAACTTTGACACGTTTTCAGAAAAAACAATTCGCGGCTCTGTGATTGGCTCTAGATCAGATATGAGCCAAGTAGTAAAAATCGCAGAGCAGAACCAACTCAAGATAGTATACAAGACGTTTCCCTTGGAAAGCGCAAACGAGGTACTAACCGACCTTAAGCACTCAAAAATAGATGCAAGGGCAGTACTCGTTCCATGAATTCGAATACGCACTTGACCTTAAATAAGAGAAATTTCTCGACAAACCATTGAATTGCAAACGTTGCCACCATACATCATATGCGCATCAACCATCAAATGACAGCAGTTCTCTAGTCAAACTAGGCAAGTGCTCAATTCCCCACTGCGCCTGCAAGCAGTATCAAGAGTTTGAGCAGCTTGACGAAGAGTTATTGTAATTTTAGGTTCATATATCAACGTCGGATGATTCATGTGAATGAATGAGCACCGCTCATCTGATGAGCTGAAAAAGGAACTAGACAACCTTCTGTCGAAGCTCAACGCCTTGGAGATAATAGCAAACGACGAGTTCCAAAAAGGAACAGTCAAGACACTTCGAAGGCTTGTGGAAGGACAAATCCATTCAATAAACGAGTTTGAGCACCTCAAAAAAGCACTAGACTTGCTCACCTTGGAGATATTTGAGCTGAAAAACAAAAGATCATGATTTTAGCAAGGTGTCCGATATGCCGCAGCCGGTACACTTCATCAGAACGCTTTGGCCCAAATCCTTGACTTTTTCCATTTTAGAGCCGCAGCACGGACAGTTCATGTCATATGTATCATCAAATGTTATTTGAGGATTCCACATTACAATTGGGCTGGTATCTTTGTATTACTTTCTCAAGGATTCTTTTCCTGTCTTCCTGTTTTGAATTCCACATCGGGTAAATCGACAGGTAGAGGTCTTGCTCAGAGCCCGCACTTTTAACCCAACAGCCAAACTTGTCGTTTTTTGTGAAAAAGCCGATTTCGTCGGTTTTGTCTGATTCGTTTGCATAAATTATCTCAAAGGTGTCTTTCGTGCGCCTCAAGACAAGATATATGACTTCGGACATTGGCGGACCCCATTCTGACAATTTGATTGGGCCCAAAAACTCGTACTGGAGGATCTGCATTGTCATGCACTAGGTAGCATGGTTTTTCATTTATCCTGATCGTTTGAATGCAAAATGATTTAAAGGGATAAATTTCCCTCAAAAGCTGAACTAATTATGGCAGAGACGCAGCCCCACAATTACCGAGCAGTAGGCTATTCGATGATTCTAGTGTCCGCATCACTTGTTGTAATTGCGCTTTTGTATCTTGCGATAGGAGACGACGTCCTTTATTCGGACCGCGTAGGAAAGCAAAAACAGTACGAATACCAACAGTTTTTGGAAGAAGCAAAGAGGAAAATGGAAGAAGCTGCATCCATCCAAGAAGGAAAAGACCTCTCGGTCTCTCTAAGCGAGAAAGTGCAGATAGAGACTCCCTAGATTATCTATATCCGTTGTTGTAGTCTTCCCAAAGGTTCAGGTTTGAGGTAAGCTTGTTCATCTTGTATAGCGCGCCACCGATTATTCCGGCATGGTAAAATGTATACAACAGCACCTGAGATGCAGACGGTTCCGTATGGGAAAGACTAAACGAGATCATTGAAAAAAAGATAAAGGCGCCAACAAAGGTGGCGATGCTGTTTACTATTCCGGCAAGGCCGATTATTCTTCTTGTGGCCACTGCCATAAGCGATATGCTCGATACGATAAGAAATGTAAGGCCGCCGTTTTGCGAGATAAACTGCGTCGTCCATTCTGCCAGTCCTATCTCAAGCATTGGTTTTTCTGGCAGATATATCCCACCGTTGAATGCAAAACTTACCGAGCTGAACAGCCCGCCTATTATAAAGAAAAACAACAACAATTTGATCAGTGCGCGTTTTACTGGGCTGCGGGTCTCGGCAGGGTTGATTGCGCGTTCGGTGAGTTTTAGGCCAAAGACAAAGCCCACAGAAATGGTTGGGAAATACATCATTTCAACAACATATGGAAAGTCAGTAGTCAGTTTTTGAATTTGTGGGGCAAACACCAGAAACAAAAGTATTGCCATGAGGGCACCGCCCCCAAAGAGCGCCAAGTTCAGACGCGAGGAGCTGCGTGGCTCGTACAGATTTGCATCCCAATTGTACATTTCTGGATGTGCGTAAAATCAGATTAAAGAAAATGACGGAAAATCATTTGGTCAATTAATCAATTTTCGCTATACTACATATGCAGACAGCCATCTAGAAGATTTTGCTTAATAAGGCACCCTCGTTATCTTTTGATGAGGGTTTTTTGCCCGTTCGTACTTGTCGTTGTTTTTTTGTTAGCGCCGGCCTTGGTTGCATATGGCATAGAGCCACAAAAACAACGTACGTGGTATTTTGGCGAAGGCCTGGGCTTAGGAGACGAATTTACTTTTCACATATGTGACTATGCACTAATCATTCCCCAATCGCCTGATCACTGCTATACCATTACGATGAGGTTTCTTGCGCTCGTTCCAACCCGCGAAGGCAAGACGTGGGTCGTCGCAGCACACGTAAACCACGAGCCAAGAACCGTCGACATGCTTTTTCAGATTTCCGCAAATTCGTTTAAGATAAGGACCGATGGCTTTAACATCCAATATGCAGATTCCGTTGAGAGGACTATCGGCTGGATACGACAGTTTTCTAATGTGAACGAGCCGCAGGCCTTGGTTGTCGGCAGGTCTTGGGGCACCATGCCGGGAGACACAAACACGCCCATCAAGATATTGGTAAACAAAATAGATTCGGGCGAATTTGAAAAAGTGTATTTGCTTGGATATTCACTTATCAGAAATAGCCAAATACAGATCAAGGACGAGTTTCCGTTTCCACTCAAGGCCACCATATACAGGCCGGTTTCTACACATAAGGACGCGCTGCCGAGTTTTGAGTTTCAGATGCTCAGCTACCAAAATCTCGACAACAAGACGTGTTATCCCGTTTCACCTCCTTTGCCCAAGTGACTACAAATCGATATTTTGAAAACGGTTCAGCGCCTGTCTGGCAAGCCCATGGAGCAGCCACCCCATTATTGCAACAAAGACTGCTATGACTCCAAGGTTCCAGTCATAGGAAACGTCGTCTCTAGGCGCTTCTGACTTGATGATTCTGGCCGCTGCGTGGCCTCCCCACAAGTTCCAGGCCTCGATTTTTATTTCTTCTGCAGTAGCAGTTATGGTACACCCATCCGTGCAGTCCTTACCCAAATCGTTGCCATTCACAGAAACCCTGACTATTTCTCCAAATTTTACGTCCGGATGTATTCTAAGAAGGCCATGTTCATTTGTCACGTTAAGTGAGTTGTCCGCATCAAGATTCACAATGTGAGTAAACGGTGAAAGAAAGTTCACGATTCTTTTTATCGTTCTTGTTTTTTCTCCCACCGTTATTGTGATTTCGTATGGGGACGGTGCGCCATATCCCACATTTAGATCCAATCTCATCACGTCTGGCGCAACGACCGAATAGGGGTCTGGGAACCACGTCGAGGTGAGCTTTGATTTTAGTGTCGCCTGTCCCATGCCGTTTTGTCGGTTCGTTTTGTCATACATGTCATTTACGACCATTTCCGCAAATCCATCCCATTTTGTGTCTCGGAGTACTTTGCTGCACACGTAATCATGTGTGTACTGCGCGCCCCTTTCCAGGTCTGGTTTCATCTCCACAGAAACCGGCAGGCCTGTCCTTTTGCCGTCTGAGCCATAGGTCAGGATTTTGATTGGGTTTCCAAATTTTACGTCCGGATATTGGTATTTGTATGTGGTTAAATTTTTGATTTTGTTGCCTGCGAAATCCGACGATTGCAGTGTGTTATCAACAGTGGCGTTTACAAGTCGTTTAGCAAGCATCGTGTGAAGTATTGTATAACCAAAGACGACTTTCCCATATCCTTTTTTGACAAACATCGCCGTGTTTGCACTGCCGCTCTCAAACGAGCCGGAATCAATATCGGTGCCAGAGCACATTCTTTTTTTCGGCGGCACTGCTGGGCTCGACTCTGCCCATACCAAGGATTCGTCCAGTGGCCTTTTCAGAATAGGATCAAACGCATATCCCCGATAGTCAAACGAGTTTATCTTGCTACGCCTTTTTTCGTGTATCCCCAAAAGATCGTCTTGGCCGCCCCCGTAGGAGCCAAGATAGTACAACGCCACGGCAGGCCTGTCGCCCCAGCCATATGCATGTCCGTCTTTTAGGACAAGGTATGGATAGTTGTCATATACCGGCTCATACCGCACCACAAGAACATTTGTTGTGTTTTCTTGCTTGTGGATTGGCCTGCCAAGGTTGAGCAGTTCTACGGTATAGTGTATGCGGTGTTTTTTGATTTCATTATTTGTCGTTGCGTTCATCAGTGTAGTGCCGCCGCCATACTGGTACACCCTATACCACGGCTCAAATCCCTGCAAAGATATGGTGTGGGCACAGGCGGCAGACTCGCACTGGAACTCTTTTTCTAGATTCAGATCATATTTCTTTGTGATCAGGACTGTGATCGTTCCTAGTCGCTCTTGTTTCCATTTGTAGGTTGGGTTATGGACTAGGTTTATGGCGTCCCACAAATAATACGTTTTATCCAGATTCCCAGAGACGAATCCGTCCGTGTCTTTGAGATATTCCTGCGTTATTGTCAGTGAGGTTTTTGGTTTGAGGACGTTTGGCAGATAGACACCAGTAGCTGAGATGCTGGACCAGCCACAGGTCACTTTGGATTTTTTTGGATAGACGCAAAAATAACGCTCTGCCGCTATTGTCAATTGCACAAAATGACCGGAAGTGTCGCCTGTTGAGATTTCTCCTACACCCCCTACAGATGAAGACCATGGCGTTGTGACCAAGCTTTGTATCGGTTTGAGTTTTGAATAGTCGCACTTTATTGCGGCGCCGCCTGCCAGGTTTGATTCCACTGGACAGACCCTGAGGTTTCTGCACCCCTTGCTTCCGTCCCAGCCGTAAGAAAATGAATACGCAAATGCGTCTCCAGGATAGTATGTGTTATCTGGATTTATTCTTGGAGCGCCGTTTGCAAACGATTTTGAGATTGTTGTCTGCACCCAGACTTGGCAATGCGCAAAATACGAGTCTTTTGTGCGTATTTCCCGGCCACCTGTTTGGGTATAATGGTTGTAGACCGTGTTCGGATCAGTTGTGGGAACCAGATAGCTCGTGATCTGAGGCGGAGCTTCATATTCAGGTCTTTTTGTTATTTTTTGAGAGTGGTTTGCGGACGCATCGTCTGCAAACGCAAATACAATTCCTAGCAGTACCACGACATAAAACGCGTATTTTTGCACAATCTAAAACAATCTTAAATTAAAAAGCCAAAGTCTTTTATTGGATTTTTATTCCAATCAGATTGCCAGTCCCAGTGACGAGCTGGACAGAGTTCCCAGTCGTGTTTGTCTCCAGAACAACTATTTTCTTTTTTGGGATTGTATCGGATAGGGCCATCCCATTTTCTTTGAGAACGAACGCTGATTTTTTTCCATCGACAAATACATCGTCGACTATGATCTCTTTCATCCCATAGTTTAGCAGCTCCAGCGATATCTTTTTTGAATCTGCCTTGCTTGTTATGACGCTTACGAGTTCTTGTATCTGCACACCTTTTTCATGCAATGCCTCAGATACGGTCGTTTTGCTTTCCATGATTTGCTTTGAAGATACAGTCACGGCTAAAAATGAGGCGGTGGCTATGACTGCAATCAGCAGAATCGAGGCCACTATCTCGCTTATTCCGCGTTTTCCCATCCGTACCATGGCAGCGTTGGACTTAAGGAAAGTCACGCACCGGCTGCAGTTTGCGTCTCAGCCCACTCATATGTAGAGCCATCAGACGCAACAATTCTGACATTGATCAGATACTTTTGGTTCATGACAACGCCGGTGTCGAAGACTTGTTTTGCACCAAATGTTTGTCCCGGCTCAAGCCTTGGAATGTCTAGCGAGTAAAAGACACCGTCGTTGTAAAACCCGACATCGCCAGACAGTATAGTTATTGTTCCCGTGTTTTTCAAGCTTGTTGCAAAGAAGGTTTTGTTAGTCAGATACATGGCAATCAAATCCACCTTTATGACGTCGATTTTGGTTGTTTTTGAAATAATTTCGGTTTGGTTGCGCATTGCTACTCCGGCCGAGATACCGCCAGCCACTGCTACACCAATCAAAAGTATTGTTGTGATTGCAGGGGAGATTCCTCGCCTTTTCATGCCAATAATGCAGCAAAATTGTATTAAGGATCTTGAGGCATTTGCCAAAGCATACGATTTATTCGATCTTCTGCAAAAGGAATAAGTACCTCACCTTAAGCATCAAGCACAAATGAGCAATTGGGACCTCATGATGCCCGGAATGGGCCTAACTGCAATAGGCGTGGCAGGAGTAACCATCTCATATGCAGGAATAGCACGCACCTTTGTCGATGGAATGCATGCCCTGACAGGGCTTACGATGTTTTTCGGCCTCATAATTTTGGCCGCAGGCATTTTGGAGGGCGGCGTCTCCACCAGCAACAGAGCAAAGGCCACGACTTTGGTTGTTTTAGGAATTTCATTTTCGTTTGGCATTGCCGCACTGACCTTTAACGCAATTACCACGATTCCGACCTTTGCGGGAGTGATGCTCATAGTGACAATACCCGCAATAGTTACTGCATATGTTTCTATGAAGATGCCCCAATATACAAAACCAATATCCATAATTTTCATAATAGCTGTAGGTGCGGCAATTGCTGCCTACGTCGGATTTGGCCTTTATGGCCCATCGCAGTATCTCGTTGCGCCACCAGTGGAAGAAGAGATGGTGGAGGAGCCGGAGGCCCCGGCATCCACCGCTCCAGTATTTGCAATCTCGATTCTAAAGGGCTCAGCAACTCAAGGAAACCCTGACTACGACCCAGACGTTGCGCAGGTGCCACTTGGAAACATCATAGAATGGACCAACAACGATGACGTGTCACATACCGTGACAAGTGCGGCAGATGCCGGGGGCACGTTTGATTCAGGCCTGTTATCTTCAGGTGCCACATACAGACTAGACACCGCAAAGCTGCAGCCAAGAACCTACGACTATTTGTGCATAGTACACCCATGGATGACAGCATCCTTTGTCTTGGGTGGCGATGCAGCATCAGGTGAGAGACTTGAGGAGGGCGCGACTGCCATTGATCCCAACTTTATGCCCCCAGAAGAGATGCCGGTACGTTCCGGAGTAGAAAAAATAGGAGAGTCCCCAGTCGAAGAACCAGTAGTGGAAGAGCCGGAGATGTCAATGGAAGAGCCGGCCCCACAAGAAGCGCCGCTCGAAGAACCAGTAGTGCAAACAGAAGAACCACCAGCAACACCAACAGAGTTCACAATATCAATTCCCGCCGGAGTATCAACTCCTGGTTGTGAACAGACAAACGAGTGCTTCAGCCCAAGCTCCACTACCATACCGCTTGGCAGTACAATAACTTGGACAAACGACGACACCGCAGCACACACCGTCACAAGCGGCAAAGACGCAACCCCGGACGGAGCATTTGACAGCGGCCTTTTCATGGTAGGCAAAACATTTTCACACAAGTTCGAGTCAGCAGGCGAATATCCATATTACTGCCTTGTTCATCCATGGATGGCGGGAACCGTCACAGTAGAATAAGATTGGAAAAAACACTCACGATCACAAAAAATCAAAAACAAGTCCTCATCGAACATGCAAAAAAACATGCGCCAAACGAGTCGTGCGCGCTTTTGTTCGGCAAGGAGGACTCTGGCACATACACTGTAAAGGAGGTCTTTCTTGCCTCCAACGCAGACAGTTCCCCCATCAACTTTACGATTCCAAATGAAGAGCTTCTAAAGGGGTACCAAGAAGCAGAGAGCAAAAACCTCGACGTCATAGGAATTTTCCATTCCCACCCACACTCCAGGGCGGTGCCATCCGCAACCGACAAGAAATTCATGGAGGTCAACCCAGTGGTCTGGGTTATTTTTTCAAACGAGTTTGATGGGTTTGAGGCATACGTCCTAGAGTCAGAGATAAGATCCGTCCCAATCAGAACAGTCTAGGCCTTGGAAAATGTGGCCTTTGTGCCGGCCTTTACTTTTGAAATAATTGAGACATCCGGGTTTTTTATTTTCCCAATTACATTGACTGGCGAGTACGGCTTGATCTGGTTTTTTGTGCCAATTGGTGTTGGGCCATAAAAAAGGCATATCGCATCGCCGCTAGGCCAGTACGCTACATCAAAAAGATCAACTACTGCTTTGGCATTTTCTTTGTCTGTCTTTACTGGAGACGGATCTGTATAGATTTCTTGCCCCCACACATTTATTCCCACTTTGAATGGAATGCTTTTGATAAAAAGGTCGACCGTTTTTGGGGCAAGCTGGCAGTCCAGTTCCAGAATTATGTTATCAGTTTTTGGAATTTCTACTTTGATGAGGTGCTTCATGTAGTGTTTGCTTTCTTGAATTAAATATCCCTTTTTTCTTAGAAAACCCATGGAAATACATGTCTACGATACCTATGTAGAGGCAAAAGATGGACATACGATGCACTTTGATGTTATCACATCGGCAAAAGATCACGGCAAGGCAATAGAATATGCCAGGCAGTGGCTCAAGTCCGTAGGTGAGGGCGACGCAAAGGTAACAACCGAAGAGTGCCAGTTTTGCCACTCACAGAGTGCACCAAAACCAGTAGAGGACGCAATCAAGGCAGACGGGTTTTTCATCCAAAAGATGGAAGGCTGTCCATAAACTCTTTTTTTCCTTTTTACCATTTCGTCAGATATGGCATATTTTCAAATATGGTGACATGCCAAAAACACCAGTGACAAAAAAGTCTGCCTACAACAAGCTAACGGTGGAAGGGGACAAGAAAACACAGTGGATCTGCGGCTGTTTTGAGACAATTGACAATTATTTTTGGTTCTGCGACGAGCACAAAGACACCCTAAAGAAAACAATAGAGGCCCAAATCGATGAGTTGGACATGACTCGGGTCTTGGAATAAAATAAGGTTACAAAACTAGTACTGCCACAAACGCGCTAACGAACACTATTGCCACTGTGTTGAGCAGTTTTATGACTGTGTTCAGTGCAGGGCCTGCAGTGTCCTTGTATGGGTCGCCAATTATGTCGCCGACTACTGCCACTTTGTGCTCCTCGCTTCCTTTTCTGCCCTGCATCTCTACCAATTTTTTGGCGTTATCCCATGCACCGCCGGTGTTTGCAAGGTGGAACGCCAGAAATATCCCAGTCACCACTGCTCCTGTGAGCAGTCCAGCCACTGCAGGTGGGCCCAACAAAACTCCGAGCACTATTGGGGCCGCAATTGCCATGCTTGCGGACTTCCATAATTCTTTGAGAGACGCCACCGTCGCAATGTCAACGCATTTTGCATAGTCCGGCTTGGATTTTCCCGTCAAGATTTCAGGGTCTTGCTTGAACTGCCTCCTTACCTCGTCTACCATTTTTGACGCAGCACGGGAAACACCGCTGATCAGCTGGCCAGTAATTATGAACGGAAGCAGCGAGCCAACAAGCAACCCAACTATGATAGTAGGGTTTGTAAGAGTATAATCTGAGAGTTTGGCAAAGTTTTCCGGTGAGAGGTGTGAAAACGATGTGCTTGCGTTCTCTTCTAGGAATTGCTTTGCCTCGTACTGGAATGCCTGGATCATAGCAAGTGCGGCAAGGGCTGCGCTTGCGATGGCAAATCCCTTGGTTACGGCTTTTGTCGTGTTTCCAACCGCATCGATTTGGTCGGTTACCTTGCGGTTTTCCTCGCCCATTCCAGTCATTTCCACTATTCCCCCAGCATTGTCCGCAATCGGCCCAAAGGCGTCAATTGAGAGTACGATTCCCGCAAGGCTCAGCATCGCCATTGCGGTAAGCGAGGTTCCAAATATTCCGTAGAGCAGAGCCTGCGACGGGTCTGGCGCTGCCGAGGATGAAATTGAAAATGACACGATTATAGCTATTACAAGCGCAATCATGAAAGGTCCGGTAGACTGCATTCCCTTGATTATTCCAGTCAAGATAAGCGACGCATACCCCCACTTGGCGGACTCGCTGATTTCTTTGACTGGTTTGAATCTGTAATTGGTATAGTAATCCGTGATTCTCTGAATTACCGGCACCAGTATCACACCTATCACCGTGCTGCCAAAGAGAGCGTATGAGAGAGTGTCTTGGCCTATGAAGGCGTATGTGAATGCAAAGTTTAGTGCGATTGCAACTGCCGCAGTAACGTAAAATGAGCGGTTGAGCGGCTTCATTATGTCAGGTACGTCCTTTGAGCCTATTGTCGCAGAACCGATAATTGATGCGATCAGGCCTGATGCTCCGACCAGAATCGGATAGATGACAATCTTTGGCATCCCAATCAGTGCGCCAATCAGAATCGATGCCAAAACTGTGACTATGTATGATTCATAAACGTCAGAGCCCATCCCTGCGGCGTCGCCTACGTTATCGCCTACATTGTCCGCAATAGTGGCTGGGTTTCGCGGGTCGTCTTCTGGGATGTTTGCCTCTACCTTTCCTACCAGGTCGGCGCCCATGTCGGCTGCCTTTGTGAATATCCCTCCGCCGATTCTAATGAAGAGTGCGATGAGGCTTGCCCCGATTCCGACTCCGGCAATTGTGATTGGGTCGGGAAACGCCAGGTAAAGTAACGCCAGTGCCAAAAGTGCCATTGCTGGGACTGCAAGGCCTACCGTCGCCCCGCCTCTGAACGCAAGCGCAAATGTCTTGCCAATTCCGCTGCCTGTCGCATTTGCAGCCCGGACTGCTGCTTTTACTGTGATTTTAAGTGAGATGAGGCCCGCGACTGCCGAAAGCGCGGCCCCTACTGCAAACGCAATACCGTTTGAAAAACCGATAAAGTATCCAATAATCACAGACAGTCCAATCGCTATTGGGATGATTATCTTCATTTCACGTCTTAGAAACGCCGACGCGCCGACTCTAACGGCATCTGAAATATCCATCATTTCCTTGGTTCCTGCCTTTTGTCTGCCAACCCAGACGGCAAACCCCGCGGCGACAGCAAAGGAAGCAACAGCTGCACCGAGTGGAATTATTTGTTGCAGCTCCATTTTACAACTGCATGCCGATTTCTGGTAAATATAAATGATTGAGGCAAAAAATCAGCGTTTTCTTTTTTGATATTGGGCAAAGGTTTTGCCCTTTAGGACTTGGCGCACAAGTTTGTTAAACCTCTTGCCGTGGCTAAGATATGGAAACCTCAGATGTACAAGTTCGTGTGCTATTGTGTCATCGAGTGCTTTTTCGTCCGGGATTTTTTTGACGTTGATAAAAACAAGGTTGTGTTGCATGTACGACACCCCGTAATACTTGTATGCTGTGGTTCGCCGTCCTGCCGTGATTTCTTTTGGCATGTCGAGCACTTCCTTTGATGTGAGGAGTGCCTTTGGTTCCGGAATGGAAAGTCGGCTTGAGTAGATTCCTATTTTTTCCAATATGCCAAGCCGCAGATCGGGGTCCAGTTGCATTTGGTGTGGTTTTGAAAAAGTTTCGTATTATGGCATGGTGTCAATTCTTGTGCAAAGACTTGTCGAAAATGCATATGTATGTCACATCGAACTGGCTTTGTTTTTGCTCAAAATAGTACATGTCAGGGTCGGCAAGTCCGGTATGCCAAGAGTTTGAAAAACGCTTATCCGTTGCCGCGGATGCGTGGTTCAAATGCCATCCCTGACAGGTTCATCTAAGGCACTACTCGTTATTATCTTTTGATCAAAGCACACATCATGTAATTATATTGTAAGCAGCCGCTAACAATTTGTATGAGAGCGGCGTTTCAGCTCAGCACCAGAAAATATGCCGAGGAAATAGAATTGGTCAGAAAGGCAATGGCGGAGCTGGAACAAAAATGCGGTGTAAAAAACGGATACACGATAGGCGAGCCTTTTGCAAAAGCAGGCTGGACTTTTTTTAATGTGGAGCTGAGCGTGGAGATGACTGCAGTAATAGAAAAATCAGGCATGATGGAGGGGGCACTTGGGTACAGGATTGCGGAGCAGCTAAAGAACTTTTTGGGCCATTTCCTAGAGCTGCGTGGAAGTGACGTGAGAATAAAAAAGCTTGACGAGTAGTCCGCGTCCCATATGGGACTTTTATGGATTTTAGCACTCGTAAGGACTGGCCAGTGTGGTAGGCCGAGAGTTTGAAAACGCTGTTTGAGTACACCCCAGATTCGTGGGTTCAAATCCCACCCCTTACGGGCCGGCATCACTATGACGTTGCTTGTTAATATGTTTCAGAAATTTGGGATTTGTATGATTTGAGAAGGGTCAGAGTTTAGTGTGTAATCATGTATCATACAGCCACCGTCTCATCATACCCCTATTCCATCAGATTCAGAATTTCTTTTGTTTTATTTCTAATTTCTTCCGTTACCTTGACTACTACCAGTCCCTCGTTTGGCTGCCCATAAAATACCACCGCATTTGGTGGCGCATTGATGCAGACTGGGATTACAAGTAGGTCTTCTTCACCATGCACCAGAATTTGTGCAGGCGGCTTTGCCCCAAACGCCTCCTTTATCGTCTCGATGCTCTCTTCAGTGATCTCTCCCGCAGGGTTTTTGCAGGAAAACTTTGTCGCGGAAACACCTTGTGGCGGTGTTCTCTTTTCTCTTTTTTCTAGCCCGTCCACTATCTGCACAGATGGAAACAGCCCAAACTCCAGCATTTTTTCGGTTGTTGCATCCCCTACCGTAACTATGTACGAGTCCGGCGACAGAAACTTCAAAATGTTTTCTTTTGTCACGTTTTTGTCTTTTAGTAGAATCCCAATTGGGTTTTTCAGGGTGTTTCGCAGGTTTTCAGGTAGCTTCAAAGTTATGCCTGTGTAGTTGCCTGCATTTCTTCTTTTAGCTTTGCGGCCAAAATGCTACACTGCGCCGCAACGTTTTTTGCGGCCATTCGTATCGCTTCTGCGCTTGGCGATGCAGGATCTGTTATTATGACTGGCTTGCCCTTGTCAGAGCCTTCCATTATTCCAGAGTTTAGTGGGATCTCGCCTATGAACGGAATGTTATATTTTTCACTTATTCTTTTTGCCCCGCCCTCGCCAAAGACATAGTGCTTTTCGCTGCATTTTGGACACACGAAATAGCTCATGTTTTCAATAACACCAATCAGCGGCACGTTCAGCTTGTTGAACATGCCGATGGCCTTTACTGCTACATTGCTTGCAACGTCCTGCGGCGTCGTTACGACCAAAATTCCAGTAATTGGGATGGTTTGTGCCAACGTCAGTGGTATGTCGCCGGTTCCCGGCGGCAGGTCGACTATCAGATAGTCGAGGTTTGACCAGTTTGTGTCTACTAGAAACTGTTTTAGAATTCCGGAAATTATCGGCCCGCGGTATATTGCCGCCTGGTGCTCTTGTTCTGCAAAAAACCCAAACGAGACTACCCTAATGCCGTGAGACTCCACGGGCTGGAGTTTGTTGTTGTCAACTTCCATGAATGCCTTTTGCATTCCAAGCATTAGAGGTATGCTTGGACCGTATATGTCTGCGTCCAGCAGTCCGACTTTGGCGCCGGACTGTGCGAGTGCCAGAGCCAGGTTTAGTGAGACTGTGGACTTGCCTACGCCGCCCTTGCCGCTTGCGACGCCGATTATGTTTTTGACTGTTGCCATCGCTTCGTCCGCATCTAGCGCACGTCCTTCCATCACTTTGGCAGTGACGTTCATCTCAAAGTTCTTTACGCCATCGAGTTCTGCCACTGCGCGCCTGACGTCTTGCTCTATTTGATCATTAAATGGACATGCGGGAGTTGTAAGTTCCAACGTGAATTTGAGATTACCGTCGTTTAATTCCAAATCCTTTATCATCCCCATAGACACGATGTCTTTTTTGAGGTCAGGATCAATTACAGTCGCAAGTTTTGCAAGTACTTGGTCTACTCCAACCATGCAAAAAAAACTCCGTTTACATTATTTAAAGATAGGTCGGTTTTCAAAACGCCGAAATTTTTTTGCAAGTTATTAGGGATACCTAACCGAAAATTCTTTTTTGCCTTAAATTCAGCGCCAGCTTTGAGGGCAATGCTAAACACACAAGAACTTGACATCCAAGACCGCTCAAAATACATCAATATTGTAGTGGGCGCAATCATAGGTGCGGCAATAATGTTTCTGGCGCAGGACGTCACAGAGTGGTTCATGGGAGTCGATTTTGAAAACCCCTCGGCCACAAGCAGTGATGTGCCGGCAAGCATAGTTACGCTGCTTGGAAGGATGCTTCCATTTGCAAAGTGGATAGGAGGTGTGCTGGTGGTTTTTGCCATACTAATAGGAGTCGGAAAGCTACAATTTGCAATGCGCGATACGAGGGCGCAAACTCCTGGCCCTGCATGAGTTGATTGCCTCCATACTTTTTTGTCCAGGCCCGCACTGCTTTGCCTCTTGTGGCTGGAGTCGTTTTGTATTTTTATTTCCTGCCTGCAGTCGGGCTTTTTGTGGTCGTATTTTTTGCGCTATGGTTTTTGGGCTTTTTGTTGGATGCAAGAATCACTGCCAGCATGTCGCAGCTCATACCAAAACATGAGACCAACGTCATATTTCCGGCCCTGTACTCAAGGTTTGGCCTGCGCGGAGGCTGCACCATACAGTTTTTGATGGAGACAGTCGTGGTGGCATTTTTGCCGTTTCTTTTTATCGGCACCATCGGTGTCTCTGCAAGCTCGATTGTGGCTGCCATGTTTGGCGCATCGCACCTGCTTGCGTTTTACTCTAACAAAAAAATGTCTGCCTCAGGTGACAGTAAGCGGTGATTTGTGATCACCTTTTGGTGTCTGCCTGACTCGCCGCCTTTTATCCTGAGGAATTATAGCTTTTGTGAAGATACCGACAAAGAGCCGCCGCGGAATTTTTGATGCAGGCATCATAATACTTGGCATAATCATAGTAATAGTGGCAATAATTTCTGCCACTTTGGCGTGGAGCGATGTTTTGCAGGTTGCATATGTGAGCCTCATCACAAAGATTCCCAAGTTTGACTACCAAGTCCATGGCGGAAGCGAGTCGGGGAACAAAAACTTTGAGATTTATGCGACCTTGCGGACGATTTCGTTTTTTCTGATCGTCTTTGTGTTGATGTTTGCAGGCCTCTCCGTAATGTTTGAGAGAATAAACATCATGCCTGCCGAGACTGCGTTTAAGATAATCTCAAAGAGCATCTATTTTGTTTTCTTTTTCTTTTTCTTTCCGCCTCTGTGGGATATCTCGTCTACTGCGGTAGAGCAGCTATCGGTCTGGATCTTAAACCCACAAGATATTGAAAACCCGTCCAGAAACATCGAGATCCTTCTAAAGAAACTTGGAAGCATCGAGTGTGTCGACCCCAACGACCCGAAGGGCAATTGTCACTTTACGCTGGATAAGCTCGTGGCCGGCATGACAGACCCCTTCGGGGCGCTCAAGAACATTTTTCAGACCTCGTTTTTGGGTGTGTTCAAAGCAATAGCATTTCTGTCGTTTATGTTCATGTCGTTTTTGATGGGCACCATAAGGCAGGTGCTTACTGCAATTGTCATCGTAGGATTGCCCGTCTTGCTGATACTCTCCTTGTTGCCGTTTTTCAAGCGGGTCGTAGATAGATTCATCGACGCGATGCTGGGCCTTTTGATCGCGCCAATATTCTCATCGCTTGTGATTGTTGCCGGCGTGGCATACCTTGGGACAATAAACGGCCCCGATCCAATCATGGAGTGGTTTGCAGCGCTTGCAATAATGATACTTGCGTCGCTTGTTCCTGCTATGACCGTCCCCATGATTGGACCCTTGGTCGGCATGGCGCATGGAATGGCTGGCGCTGCACTCAGCACCGGTGGGATGATTGCCAGCATATCTGGGCTTGGCGTGAGCCGTGGCATCGCATCGATAACTGGGACTATTCAGGGTAGAAGGGTAGATGGTATTTCAGATCCGAAATCAAGCATCCTTGGGTCTGGCGTCACCTCAATAGTACAAAATGCTCAAGAGATGACAGGCCTTGCTAAATCTGCAGACAAAGAGTTCAAAACTCCACCCGGAGCCGGCGAAGGTTTTGGCAAGGTTCCACAGGCAATCATTGATTCGGTCGTTGAGAGGGACATGTCTAGGGCGTCACTAAGCTCGGCAAGCGATCCTGCAGACCAAGAGCCGGGACGTGTTGCCGACGTGGGAGATGTTTTTTCTCCGCCAAGGGCAATTTATGACTCACTTGGTATGAGCCCGCCCTACAACGAAAGTAACGATATCTCTTCCAAGACAGTCAAGAGAGAAGGGAGGCACGGATCCTCGTTTGGCGACTTTGTTAACAAGTTTACAAGAACCAAGAGATCGTCAAAGTAAATCTGGCGAGACGTCTTTTCTTTCAAAATTTCTCCTTCTAGCCAGTGATTCGGTTTCCGAGACAGAGCCGGCATATTGGCTGTTTGCTATAGCATATGTGCTTGCGGCACGCCTGCCAGACTCGAGTTTGAATGCATATCTGAATCTCTCACCCTGCCATGTGTCCCAGATTATTTCAAATCTGTCATTCTTTGTGGCCACATAGCTCCTCAGCCACTCAAATGAGAGATCCAAGACAAGGCCATACCTTAGCGATTCAAATGCGATGCCAAGAGACGTGACATACAACATTCCTTTTCCATGACTGCTCGCCTTTACCTCGAAGGTTTTCACAATTTTTTCGTTTGGCGATAACGGTATCATTTTACTGAACGGTAAAGTCGATTCTTTGTTTCGGATCTTTTGCGAACCTGGCTGCATCAATTTTCCAAGATTCGCCCTTGCCAACTGTCGGAAGCAAAAACCAGACGCCACCTTTGTCTGCAGGTAGTTTTATCGCCGGAAGTCCGAACTTGAAGACTACCTTTTCTCCCAATATTGCCACGCCGCCATCACCTGACTCTAGTTGATATTTTATTTGGTGTGGCCTCGTCTTTAGTTCAGGCCAAGACTTGAAAAACGTGTTATGAGTAATGTAGATGCTTTTTTTTCTATCAAACCAGCAATCGTTCCAGATTTCATGGTCTGCCACCGCACTTGGGATTTTCGCAAATCGACTTTCTACTAGTGGGTTTTTGATTGTGATTTTTTCTGTTGTCGCATCGGAGGTCACCCCCATCCTTTTTAACAAATCAATATGGTCTTGTTTTATTTGCCGATACATCGAGCATGTGATATCTGGCTTGTTGCAACGAATGATCAGCTCTGAAAGGGACTGGTTTTCTGACCAGACCAGCCTAGTCGAGTGCTTGTCTATTGGGAGATAGCTCAAAATCTCTCCATGTTCTAGAGTCAGGACAAGGCCGGATCTGTTGTTTTCTACCGCAAGTCCAAGATTTGTCAGGTATACCGTGCATGCCCCAAACTTTGATGCAGCTGGAAACGTAGCTAGGATTTTTTCTCCCGCTAAGAGTGATTTCACACGCTAAAACGGGTAGTTCTTTTTAAGATTGTTCGCTATTGAGCCTTGAGAAATCTGGCGTGTGTGTAATATGTGTCAAAGGGCTTGCTGTAGATTATCAGAATGTCATAGGTTTCGGTGTCTACTCCCGTGATGTCATAGTTTTGCGAGCCCTGTGATGCCTTGAGCCGCCCCAGATCAATTCCAGTAGAGATCGAGCCGTCCTTCGTTAGGTAGAGGTGCTGATCAATTCCGCTGGTAACGCCAAAGTCTTCCAGTCTCAAAAACGTCATCTGGTCAGAGACAAATATTGCGGCTGTGCCCTTGGCAGAAAATCCCTTCAGTCCAGCAATCGGCGTTAGCTTGACCATTCTCAGATCGTTTGAGCCAGATATTTCTTTTATCTCGTCTTTGCTTTCGGCAATAAAGCTCGGGTGGTTTCTTGCCTCTTGTATGATCATCAGTGTGGTGGCAGACGGCATTTTCTGTATCAGATCATATCTGGTCGCCTCATCCAGCGATACTAATTTGTCATATGTGAGTCCTTCTTGATAGGCCATAAGCGCTGCCGAGAGACGGTCTTGTTGTGCCGGCTGCACATATGTTGCTGCCACCACGTAGTACATGCCGATAAGAAAGGTTCCAATTATTACAGAAAGTGTGACTGTCCTCAACATTGTTAGTTCACCACAGCTTGCGATGCAATTTTTTTTGATTCTTGTTGGGCCGCAATCGCAAAAAACGAACCCATTACGAGTCCAAATACAGCATGTAGTTCGATGGCGCCGATCATTATCAGATTGGTGTTTGATAGCAGCAATCCTGCTTCGCCAGCTATGCTGTTTGACTGAATCAGAGGAATCATCAGAAATGTACTAATGGGCACGAAAAAGACAGAAAACACCACAAGTCCAGTAGTCACGCCCGCAACTGCGCCTTTTTTGATTGAGAGAACCTCGAGTTTTTTATGGATGCCGGAACCCAAGCCAAAGACCATGCCTATTAGCGATGCCGTAAGCATGTGAGAGACCATGCCGAATAGCGTTGCCTCCAGTCCACGCATTCCAACGGCAAGCCCCACCACCTTGTAAAATGTCCCTTGGTCTGCCCCAAGTCCTAGATCAATTACAAATATGCTAACAAAGATCGCAAAGCCGCCGACAAGGCCTGCTACGCATCCGATCTGTGCTCTTTTTGAAAAAGTGAGCTGAGAGTTAATGGTCATGTGGATGGCCAGTGTTCGCTCTCAAATTCTTTCCAAGTTTCTTTTTTTTCCTTTTTTGCTTTTCCTTTCATACGATACTCATCATACAACATAATTGAGCTGAACAATCCCATTATGGAACCATACAGGATGTGTAGTACCAGTGAACCCCACAGGATCTTGTCAAATGTATCTACCAGTATAGATGCTATCCTCATATCTTCTTGCGATGTCATGACAAGGCCGGACGCATAGGAGGAAATGACTGGAAACATCATGTATAGTGTGATCGGCATGAAAAATATTGCATAGACTTCGATGCCTGTCACTGCGCCGCCGACGATTCCTTTTGGAACGCTAGTTATGCGCAAGTATCGGTGCAGCGTTGAGCACATGCAAAATATCGAACCTATCACTGCTGCCGTTATCATGTGTGCAAAGAATCCAAATGTGATCGCAGACAGTCCGTCAAGACCCACAAGTGTTCCGATTACTTTGTAAAAGGTGCCAAATGGAACACCTATCTCACTGTCTATCCAGAAAAACGAGCTGAAAAGCGCAAAGCCTCCGACTAGTCCCGCGACACAGCCGGTTTTGGCCATATGGTAGATTTCTGCACTACTCGTCATTGCGCACCACCGAAAGGACTCTGTGCGCCTGTGCAGCAAATCTGTGCGCTTTTCAACCATTTTGTTATGCATCAAACAAATATAACACATATTGTAAAAATAACTAAAATTTGTTTAATTTGGAAAGGTATGGAAGTAAATCTATTGAAAAATTGAGTCATGCCTCAAAAATATCAAACAAATGTGAGTTTAATAAAATAAGGATAGTAGTGCAAGTAGTGCTCTGGAACTCAAGTTCCCTGCCCATCGACCCGGTACGAGCGCATCGGTGTTAACTTACTTGATACTATCCTGCCCGTTCGAACGCACGCGGATCAATTAAAGATGATCACCAATATTTTGAACATTTGTCAAGATAGAAAATCAAAAATGAACACTTGTTGAATTTGTTTAAATGCGAGAACGTGAGTGCGGACTTTATTTCTTGAGGAATCCGAGGCCGAATTTAAAAGATTTTTGGGTTTTTTCCTGCTTTTTGCCAAGACCATTCAGATAATCATATGTTATTTTTCTGCCATGACCAACCATGTTTGAGGTTTTTAGGTCTCTGAGATTGAACCATTTTCCATTTTCAAGCTTTATTAGCGCATCATCTGCCAGTGCAAAGCCGGATCCTTCGTCATGGAATACGAGCGAGCCTCCCGCTTTCAGCTCAAGCTCGCAGTTATAGTTTACAGTAGTCCCAAAAACCGTGATGTTCTTTGCCTTAACCTTGACGTTATTTACAAGATTATTCACAACGACGGTATCTGCGTCAAGGAGTACCGTTTCCCTTGCAGTTCCGGCAATGATTTTTCCTTTTGGGGCATGCAGCTCAGTAAAGTGTTCTTTTGTGATGTATATTCCAACTCGTCCCTGCGGATCCTGCAGAACTTCTTTTATTCCTAATAGATTACCTGCGATGATGTCGCCGTTTTGCGCCGTTATTTTTGCGCCATGTTCTACTGTAAAGTTGTTTTGGATAGGATCAAGCATTACAAAGTTTCCGTTTGTTATCGTGATGTTTGTTTTTGCTTCCTCCTCCTTTGCAAAATATGGGCTGGTTATGCTTCCTGCCATTACGACGTTGTCGTCATATGCAAAGCCTCCGGCCCAGTACTTGCCCTTCATGAAAAGATCACCGGATTGTTTTATTTCAAATTCCATCTCGCCAAGCTCCTTTGAGCCAAAGAGCCTAGAGCCGGCGGTGTTACTTTTTTGCAAGAGTGCTGCCCAGTCCTGCGCAAGCTTCATCTCCCTTGCGACATCTACTGAGAGGATCAGGTTTCGCCTTTTTCGTTCCTCTTCGGAGTCTCCGGCATAAACGCGGGCCTTTTTGAGCTTTTCATCTTCCGTATCTGGATAGATCTTTCCTACTTTGAGGTCCTCGTACGCCTGGATTATTTTTTTTATCTTTTCTTCGTCGCCGCCTCTGTCGGAATGATGATCCAGGACGAGCTTGCGAAACGCATTACGGATCTCTTTTTCCGATGCGCCATGCTTTACGCCTAAGATGTCATAATTGTTTTCCAAGTACGATTATTTTTTATCCTAGATGGATTATCTAGTTTTTCTCTTTGCCAAAGGGGCTATGGCGGTGCTTGTATGTGTCATTTGTGGGATACATAGGCATGTTGATCGCGTCTTCGATCCAATAGAGTAGAGAGTTTGGTTATCCTATTGTCCGACCCCTTAAAACAAAATTGAGCCATTTTAGTGTATGAAGCAACGTGGTGTGAACCTAGCAAGTGAGGCATTCTACATTCGATGCATTGCCTCGTTAATCAAGGCCCTCAACCAAGAAAAAGGCGCATCGTCCAAGATCGAAAAAACGTAGTTGTGCGATTGTAATCGTTGCCAGTACGGCCTGTCGTTTTTATGTAAAAATTAGCTGCGCGGCGGCGTAGTCGAAAACATCATGAGCTCCTCGTTGGATGGCGTTATCTGGCAAAACAAGCGATAATCTTTGGTAAGCATCAGACACTGTCCCCTCTGGAGGGATTTGATGAGATCGGCCTCTTCGTCGGAAAGCGACATGGCTGTTTTTATTTTATCGGTGGCTTGTTCAGTGTTTTGTAGAAAAATTTTTGTGCCGGCATTGTCTGCGATGGCACGACCAAAGTCATTTTCGATTATATCCTCAGGCCTCTGCGTAACAAACACAAAGATCACGTTAAACTTTCTGCCCACACGTGCCAGCATGTTTAGGAATTTGCCAGACGTATTTTTCATAAAGAGCATCCAACCTTCGTCAATTAGTAGAATTTTTGGAATTCTTTGTTCCATGGCGTTTATTTTTTTCCAGATTTTGCCAAGTACTAGCAATAACAACAGAAACACCCTGTCCTGTCCGTCCGTCCCGCGAAGCGAGATTATCGTCCTATCTGAGATCGTCGGTTCACCCTCAAGAACCGACGACATTTTTCCCTGTACGAGGTCGCTTAGGTATTCTTTTGCCTTGTCGTTGACCCTGCTATGGAACTCTTTGATGGATTTGCAGCCTATGGCTTTTGCGCGAAACTCCGTGCGTATTACTTCGTTTACGTTTTTGAGGTCGGCCAAAACATCCGCAGCATCGGTGGCGTCAAAAAGCACGAATGGGTCTAGCCCCAGGGTTTCCTCGCCTGTTACTTTGAGCACATCCAAACCCAGAAACTCGGCGACCCTTTCATATTCGCCGTTTGGGTCGACTACGAAGATTTTTGCGTCGGGGAACTTGTTGTCGAGTCTTTTGAGAAGTATCTTTGCAGTCACGGACTTTCCGGCGCCAGATGACGCAAGCAGCAAAATGTTATAGTTTTCCCGCAGCATGTAATCATAAATGATTGGTGCGCCGGTGCGGATGTTTAGGCCTAGGACAACTCCGTTTGGTACTTCGATCATGTCGGCGCTGACAAAGGGATAGAACACACCACAGGAGACAAGATCAAAATAAAGTGTCTTGCCAATGCCATCAATGAGCATTTGTTTTTGAATCGTCATGGTAGGATCAAATGAAACCAGCGCCGCCCTCATTGCGGCCTTAAAGTCCTTGTCCTGAAGCTTCAGGCCAGACAGACTTTTTGCCTTGATCACCGACACCAATGAGACGGAGAAGAGTTTTGTTTGTTGTTTTGTTAGAGCGTCGAGCACTGCGAGTCCTTTTTCTGTGCGGTATTTTAGTTCGTGTGACCTTGCTGCTCCAGACGACACGAGGCCGACATACCTGTGTAGTTGTGAGATTGCCCTGTGGTTTTCAATCGGTTTTATCCACACCGAGACTATGTCGGATTTTGAAAGTAGTGAATGCACCCAGGCAGGTGGAAGCGTGGCAGGAACTTTGTACATCGCGTAGCACCTAGTAAGGGTCGAATCGGCAATTGTCAGATGCCTAAGACCTTCTGATTTTACCTCCCATTGGGGCGGTTTTGCGACCATGGAGTATTCGAGGCCGACTTGGTCCAGTATTTGTTCAATAGGCTCGTTTGAGACAAGAAACGTTCGTGGGACAGGCACAAGTTTTTTGTCGTTTCCCACCTGCAGCTGCAGCGAGTCTTTTTGCATGATTATTCTTACCGGTTTTTGTATTGCGGCAAGAAGTCGATAGAATTTGGTCAGGGCCGCAAGCTTTTTTTCGTCTGGGAGAGTGCCGAAATTGGTCGGCTTGATTTCATAGGTGTGCTTTTGGCGCTTTGCTTGCTGGTGAATTAATGAAAGTTTCACAAAAACAAAAGGCCTGTCTTTTTTAAGGATACCATACAGTTGTGGTTCTTTAATTTCACAGTGGCAATACAAGTCATGGAGATACAGGTAGTACATCTCTTTTTGCCAGCGGTTGTTGTGATGGCAGTCCTCATAGTTGTGATAATTTACCTGCACGGAAAAACCAAATCGCAGCAAATTGCATTAGGCAAAAAACAGACAATTGCGCACCAACTGGGCGCAAACCAAGCAAGGGGAGACATCTACCAGATCCTCGGCACCTTTTCTATACTTGCAGACTATGATCAGCTTGGCTTTATCTCAACTGCATCAAAACAAATGTCTGTAGACATGATAGGAATCAAAAGCGACGGAATAGACTTTATCGAGTTCAAGAAAAAAGGCGCCGATTTAAAACCCGGCGAGTCCAAAATAAAAAAATTGGTCGAGGCAAAGCTAGTACACTATCAAATAAAGGATGTAGAGCTGCCGGCCGGACTCTGCGTTGAAAATAGATCCACAACACATGGCGGTGACAAAAATCGTCAAACAACAGCTTTATAAAGTACAGGTACCGTACCATACGGTATGGTAGATGATTTAAGATTAGACAGCCTTGAAGGCGTAGGTCCTGTAACTACAAGAAAACTAACAGATGCAGGCATACACAACATAATGGATCTGATTGTCAGAGGTCCAATCGATGTAGCAGAAGTGACTGGCATGGATAAGGAGACGGCAGAAAAGATCGTGACCAAGGCGCGACAGACGCTGATGGAACAGGGTCTCATAACAAAGGATTTTGTTACCGCAACCGAGATTTACAAAAGAAGACAAGACATTGGCAAGATCTCTACTGCTACCCAGTGCCTAGATCAACTCCTCGACGGAGGAATCGAGACCCAGGCACTGACTGAGGTTTATGGCGAGTTTGGTTCTGGCAAAACGCAGTTTTGTCTGACAATGTGCGTCATGTGCCAAAAGACAAAAGAGGAAGGCGGACTAGGTGGTGGAGTTTTGTACGTCGATACTGAAAACACCTTCCGACCAGAAAGAATCGTTTCAATTGCAAAAGCAAAGGGGCTAGACCCAGAAAAGGTTCTAGACAACATCATCGTAGCAAGAGCATACAACAGTGCTCACCAGATATTAATTCTAGAAGAAGCAGGTCCAATAATCGAGCAGCACAACATAAAGCTGATCATTGCGGACTCGGCAGTAGGACTGTTCAGAGCAGAATACCTTGGACGTGGAACGTTGTCGGAAAGACAGCAGCGACTAAACAGGTTCATGCACCTGCTGGTCAGGACCGCTGAGACCTACAACTGCGCGGCAATTGCCACAAATCAGGTCATGGCATCACCGGATGTCTTCTTTGGCGATCCAACAAAGCCGATTGGCGGAAACGTCGTTGCCCACACCAGCACATACAGGATTTACTTCAAAAAGTCCGGCAAGAAGAGAATTGCAAGAATGGTCGACAGCCCACATCACCCAGAAGAAGAGGTGATCTTTACGGTTACCGAAGCTGGAGTAGCCGATCCTGAGGACGAGTCCAAAAAGAAGAAAAAGTCCGAAGAAGAATAGGTCTAAGTTTAAAATAAGGGCACAAAGCCCTCTTTTTTATGACTACAAAGAAGCCATCTGGACACTCCCATGGTTTTAGGCACAAATCACGATCATCGCTCACAAAGGATGCCCCGCGAGGAGTATCGTTTTTGATGAGAGAGTATAGTGTAGGAGACCAGGCTTTGGTAATCATTGATCCAAGGCAACACAAATCGCTGCCGCACCGAAGGTACCACGGAAAGGTAGGAACCATTCGCGCCGTAGGGAGAAGGGCAGTTACAATGGACGTAAAACTTGGCAACAAGACGAAAACCTTAATCACTAGATTGGACCATATCAAACCGTTCGGGGTAAAGTAAATGGAACAAGTAAAGAAAAGCCAGCCAATATCGCTAGCCGAAGTAAAAGAGATTTTGGAAAAAGAGGACGCTGAAAAAATGGACCAAATTCAGCGCTGGACTTATGATTATGTAACCAAGTTTGCCAAAGTTGACTCAAAGACTGCAAAGAAGATGAAGCAGGAGCTCAAAAAAGAGTGCGGTCTGACAGACGAAGAGGCAGTCGAGATCATAAACATAATGCCAACCTCGCTGGCAGAGCTGAGGGCATTCACATTCGGATGGAAAAAGCTGATCCTTGCTGAAACACTAGAAAAAATTCTACAGATACTCAAGGGGAACTAGTAAGGCAAGTGATTTTTCTTGGAAAGGAGTTCTAGCCCACCACGTAAGTATGAAGAGTATGCATATGTACTAGATTATGTCACGCGCGGAAAATCTACGACTGTGCGCGGCCGCGAGGGAATCATAATAACTGCAATCGGCGAAGACAGGCTCACGTTACTTGAGGTGCTCGGCATGGAAAACACCACATTCGAGATTGGCGAGAGGATATACATCGGAAAGGAAGGCAGGACAAAGATAATGTCGGTTCTTGGCAAGCTCGACTACAACAGCATTTCTGCTGCTGCACAAAGCGAGCTGCGAAACGTGGTAAACGCAATAGTCAAAAACAACGAAAAAAGGTTTGTCGACTATATCAACAACGCACAGCCACTCACACCAAGAATACACGCGCTGGAGTTGATTCCGGGAATAGGAAAAACGTACATGAAGACCATCTTGGAGGAGCGCGAAAAGCAGAGATTTGTGGACTTTAACGACCTGCAAGACAGGGTCGGCCTAAAAGAGCCGCAAAAACAGATCACCGAAAGAATAATGGACGAGCTTACCGGCGAGGTAAAAGTAACGCTCTTTGTCAAAAAATGAAAAGGCAAAGACTGGGACAGCACTTTTTATTATCACAAAACATCGCAAAAAAAATAGTCGACTCGGCCCAAATCACCAAAAAGAACACAGTTTTGGAGGTCGGCACCGGCAGGGGAATCCTTACTACACATTTGTGCCAGAAGGCAAAGTCGGTAGTATCGGTGGAAAAAGACGAAGTCCTTTACTCCGAGGCAATCCTCAGGCTCTCGCAAATCCCAAACCTTGAGCTGATGTACGGGGATGGGTTTTCGGCAGACACAGAGTTTACCATTTTTGTGTCAAACCTTCCCTATTCTGAGAGCAAAAGGGCAATAGAGTGGCTTGCGCAGCAGAGGTTTTTGCGCGCAGTGATAATGGTCCAGGCGGAGTTTGCCGAAAAGATCCTATCCATGGGAAAAAAAGAGATGCGGGCAATATCGGTAATTGCAAACCACGCATTTGAGATAGAAAAAATCATGTCTGTTGGCAAGAACAACTTTGAGCCCCCGCCAAAGGTCGATTCCGTGGTATTGCGCCTCAAGAAAAAAAGGACGATTCCTGCCAAGACCATCGAGTCGGTAAACAAGTTATTTTCATACAGGCGCAAGACAATAGGCAACATACTAAAGAAATTCGGAAAAACCATCCAATCAGATAAAAGGCTAGAGGAGCTAGACGGAGACGAGATAATCAGGCTTGCAAAACAGATCAGCTGAGACATATTCCCCTGCAGAGGACACGTTCTTTCTGGCAGAGCACGTCGCAAAGGAGCGCGGGCAGTCCGCACTTGAGATAGGCACCGCCTCTGGCTACCTCATGGAGATTCTTGAGAAGAACTTTGCAGTTGTAGTTGCAACAGACATTGATTTTTTTCCCCTCAAAAGCCAAGGAAACACACAGAACCTAATTTGCTGCGATGGTGCGTCCGCAATTGGCGCAAAGTTTGATCTGGTCGTGTGCAATTTGCCATATCTTCCGTCAGAAAAGATACAGGATAGAGCAGTTGATGGCGGCCCAGAAGGCCTCGTCATTCCATTGGGGATAATCGAGTCTGCGAGTGCTTGCCTCAAGCCTGGCGCAAAGATGCTCCTGCTGACATCGTCGCTTGCAAACTATGAAAAAATGATCGAAGAGACAAAAAAGAGAGGGCTTGCAGTAAGAATCCTGGCAAAAAAGAAGATGTTCTTTGAGGAATTGATAATACTGGAAGCGACTAAAAATCAAGAGTTGTAAATATGTACGTATACATATTATAGTTATACATATATGTATGTGTACATAATAAAGAATGATGAGCAAGGTTTTACAAGGCAAAAAGTACAAAACTCCTTCAAAGGCAGGCACTGCAAACCCCACACTAGAAACAATCAAGATGGTAGAGCAGACAATTCTTAGTGCTGGAGATTATCCATCAAAGAACAGGCTCTGGAGGGCACTCCCAAAACAAGTCCAGTATCCGACATTTAAGGCAGTTTTGGACTATCTTGAAGAGTCATGTAAGATAATTTATGATAAAGACGGCTCGATAGTTTGGATACATGCAAATAATGCAAAGTTGAAAAAACTGAGACGCAACTCAGTGCCACTATAGTTTAGTAACCGAATCTTTTTTCACATTCTCCATCTTCTTTAAGGAATGGCAATACTCGAGTCGGTCAAATCCTCTCCTTAATACTAAATCAGGTTTGATTTCTTGTCGTAGTCCCATAGAATGGCCAATTGGGCTCGTCTTATGGCCCAGTGCTCCACAGGCACGTGGGTTCGAATCCCACTTACGACGCCTTTCGAATCGAGTGGTGTTTATTAGATCATATGACGTATAGAGTACGGTTCTCAACTCAATAAGACGAGTTAAAGTCCTGTGGGGCCGAGAGCCTATATTTTATTTCAATATTACTTGCGTAATTTGTTTTTTGCAAGCTTGCAGATTTCATCAGTCATCTGTGTGGTGGTAGCGCTTCCGCCGATGTCAAATGTGACGTATTTTCCGTCGTTTATGACCTGTTCTGTTGCCGCAAACACGGCGTCCCGGATGTGCGGCTCGCCAAGATACTCTGCCATCCATGCGCCGGACAGGACCGCCGCAGTCGGGTTTACCTTGTTTTGGCCCTTAAAGGAGGGCGCGCTTCCGTGCGCAGCCTCAAACATTGCGTATCTGTCGCCCATGTTCGACGAATACACAAGGCCGATTGAGCCTATTATTCCAGATGCCAGCTCGGACACTATGTCCATAAAGAGATTGGTGCTTGCAAGGACCGCGCCGTTGAACTGGGATGGGTTTACCACCAGCTGCTGCATCATGTTGTCAATGTACAGCTCCTGGACTTCGAGGCCGGGCACCTTTTGTGCCGCCTTTTGGATTTCGTCTAGGAAGATGCCGTCGGTTATTTTCAAAATGTTGCGCTTTGTTATTGCCACTAACTTTTTCATGTGGTATTTTTTTGCCCACCCTACTGCGGAATTTGCGAATCTCTGGCAGCCCTGCCGAGTTATTTTGCGGATTGCGATTGCAGCGTCGTTTGTCAGCTGGACCTCGATTCCGGCGTAGAGGCCCTCCGTCGCCTCCCTAAAGCACACAAAGTCCAGGTCATAGTTTGGCGTTACCCGCTTGTATGTCTTGATGGGGCGTATGTTGGAGTACAGCTCGAACTTTTGCCGCAGTGTTACTGCAACGCTCCTTGGGGCGCCTGGCTTTGGTATGGTGCTTGTCGGGCCCTTGAAGCAGGCGTCTGAGCTTTCCAAAAGACGCATTGTGGAATCTGGTATATAGGATGGGTCTTTTTCTCCGTTTTTTTGCCACTGCTCAGAGCCGGCGTCTGCCAGTATGAGCTCGGCCTGCATGTTGCATTCTTTGAGAACCTTTGTCATGGAATCTACCACCTCGGGGCCTATCCCGTCGCCGCGGATCACGGTTGCTTTTTTGCCCAAACCATTGAATTGAATCTGCGATCATTATTTAACTCTTAATCGGCAAGAATTGTCGAAAAGTAGATTACCGCAAATTTTGCATACCAGTCCATGTTAATTGTCCAGATATCAGACATTCATGTCGGCTCGCAGTTCAGAGAGGACGTCTTTGAGCAGGTCATAAGGGAGGTAAACGCACTCAAGCCAGACGCCGTAATTGTTACTGGGGATCTGACAAACGAGGGCCTGTCAAAGGAGTATGAAAAGGCAAAAAAGCTCCTCTCCAGGCTCGAGACCAAAAAAATAATCGCAATATCTGGAAACCACGACTATAGAAACACAGGATACCTTTTGTTTAAGAAGTATTTTCCGTTTGAAACAGTAAACGAGCTTGGGGGCGACGTCGTAGTCGTGACTCTTGGGACCGCAAGGCCCGACAGGGACGAGGGCGAAGTCGGATACAGGCAGAACCTCTGGCTTGAGAGAACCATGAAAAAATACGAAAACAAGATAAAGATTCTGGCGATGCACCACCATTTGGTAGGAATTCCTGACACCGGCTCGGCGCGGGTGGAGGTAATCGATGCCGGCGATGTGTTACGGACGATTCTTGCCACAAAGGTCAACATGGTATTGTGTGGCCACAAGCATCGGCCCTGGATTTGGAGCTTCAAGGAGCTTGCGATAGTAAATGCCGGCACCGCTTCCTCTGAGCGGGTCCGCGGCCTCTTTGAGAACACGTACAATATTATCACAATCAAAAACAAAAAGATCTCAATCGATTTGAAAATAGTCGGCGGAAAAAGAATGCGCCTTGAGAGCATTGTCGAGAACTATACCAGATCCGGCGAAGAATGACTTTATTTGGTTTTGTCAAGTCTAAGGAGACTTACAGTGCCATTTATTTACAGAACCAGCCCAAGCCCCTTTGAGCGGGGGTCGCCTAGCCTGGTAGGGCGTGGGATTGCTAATCCCATGTCCGTAAGGACCCGTGGGTTCAAATCCCATCCCCCGCGCTTTTCATTTGGGATAATAGTTAGTGTTGGTTATTTTGCACTAATTCTAGCCTCAATTATAAGCAGGTAAAATATCGAAAGATATCCAAAATGGAAATATATCTAAAATATAATAAAAAATATCTATTTTTAGGATATTATAATTAAAATAATATTTCAAAACTATTCTTGAATAAAATATACCTCAAAAATATAATTTAGAATCTATTTTGAGGGTGTATCTTTTCGGTAATTTTTGATATCGTAGTTGCAAAATCATTGATTTTTTCGGGGCGGATTTGTTACTTGTAAGCTAAAATTACTGATTTCACGATACTCGATACCGAAAAGATGCCGAAAAATATACCAAAAACGACATTTTATGATATTTTAGTGCTCTCAGACACAAATTAATATTTATTTAATCAGAAACATCATAACTTAAACAATTTCTAAAATATTTTCTAGGCTTCTCACTTTCTATTGATATGTTAAAATGGGTTAGGATTTTCTTGATGTCTTTCGACATGTTGTTGATCTTTTCATCTAAAATATTCAATTTTTCTGTGTTTGCTTTATTTCGATTAGAAGTATAACTGAGAGTTAAATAACTAACTCCGAGACCAAACAAAAAACCACTTAAAGTTGAGATTGTCGTATTGCTGGGTATTATTGCAGCGGTGAGAAGTGCCCCCAAAATTGAACATAAGCCCGTAACGAAAAATGATTGAGTTTCTTTGTCTAACTTTGTATTCATTTGATATATTTTTCAATATTGTATTATTAACTATTGATGGTAATTCGTTTCAATACATTTCTTTTATTATGATTAAATAATTAATTTAAAATCTCCAATTATCTTATTTCTTAATTCCACGTATTGTATGGTGGCAGTTTGGGCCTGATGGTATTGAAAAAGCAGCATAATTTGCTGTTGGATGATACTTAGCTCTGTGCCCATCATAAACATCTTTTACCTTGAATCGGTGTCTTTCTAATTTTGAACAAGTACACCTCGGCTCTTCTGCATATTGTGCACGATAGATTTCGCATTCTTCTTGCCCTTCATCCATCAATCTTTTTGCCAATCCTCTGACATACCAAGTATTAAATTCGGTTAAACCAAATGTTTTTGCAGCCTCATTAGGATCAATTCTTGCTTGATGGGTTGTGTTCCCTTTGTGGCGAGTTTCTTCTGATTTCCAATAACTGGGGTTAGAAAGAGATTTGATAAGAGTAACTTCGTTACCAGATTTTATTGCGTCCTCAATATGACGTATAACGTTTTTCAAACCTTCTGAGGTCATTCTACCACTTCGATAGGGATTGTTGCTTTGTTCTTTGTGAAATTCTTCAAGCATGTATTTTCTTGTCTTGTCATCCAGTTCTTCAAAATTCATAATTATTAATCATAGTACTAGAAATTAAATAATTTCATATCTTCGGCATTTACATAATTTGTTTTTAATTGAATTGAACTTTATATTTATACAAACAAAATAACAGTATGAGTTGGAATTGGTTAGGCTTTCTATTTCCAGATTTTAAAAAAAATCACACACCAGATAATGAAAACAATATCAAAATTGACTATTTTCGAGATAAATCCTTAACACGATTATCAGACGATAAATTTAATCATAAACATTATGTCAAGGTTCTGATAGATATAATCACAAAATGTGAAACTCCCATAAATGTTGGATTGTATGGTAGATGGGGAGTAGGTAAATCTTCAATTCTCGATATGTTAGAAGATGAAATTAAAAATGGAACTTTGTCATCACAGTTCCGATATGTCAAAGTAGATGCATGGGGGCTTTCAAGCCGCTCTTTAAAACAAGAGGTTCTTGTTGCAATAAATGAAAGTCTGAAATCTTTACCATATGCAACAATTGAGAATAAACTGTATGGAATTGAAGAGGGTACGTTTCTAGATATTAGATCATCATGGAAAAGACTGATCACACTTTTTGGAGTTTTTACAATCAGTATGATTCTTGGTTATGTAATACTCTCTAGTCAAAACCTGTGGAAGCCTGAAAATATCATACCGATTATAGGTTATTCATCTCTAGCAACTATTGCAGTTTCAATACTTAATTTTGTTATCAGGCCATCAAAAAGAATAGTTCCACAAAAAGAATCGTCATTCCATTTTTCACAAATCTATCAAAAAATGATCAATAAAGAAATGAAAAAAAGAAGGAAACTGATAGTAGTTATTGATAATCTAGATCGCTGTGAAGATAAAATGGCGGTTAATCTCTTAGGTTTAATTCAAACTTTTATGACCAGAGAAAACTGTATCAATATTCTTGCCTGTGATGATGAAGCTATAGTAAATCACCTACGTCGTGTTAAAGGGTCATCATACACAGAAAGAGAGGGTAATGAATTCCTAAGTAAGTTTTTTCAAGTCACAATCAGGATACCGCAATTTATTCCAGAAAATTTAGAGTCATATGTAGTTGACTTGATGAAGCAACGTAGTATCCCATTTAATCAAAACGTGAAAGGGATCTTGATAGCTGGGGCGGTTAGAAATCCAAGGAAAGTAAATCAGTTTCTCAATAACCTAGTTGCGTCATATAGGTTAGCAGAATTTAAAGAAAGTAAGGACGGGACACAATTACGAAGTGGGACATTAACTAGTCATCCCGATATAATGGTGAAAATGATAATCATTCGTCATGAATGGCCTGTTTTTCACAAAGCCCTAGAAAAAGACCCAACTATGTTAGATGTAACTAAAAAAGAATACCAAGATTGGATAAATAAAATGAGTAGTGAGAATGAGCCACAGGTAGATGGGTTAAATGATTTTCTTAATGCAACTCAGCCTTATTTCGTAGATGATATTGGGCCATTTATCCGACTAAACCAAGAGGCTTTTGACGCACATTTGCCAGATGTTGATAGATTTGAAATTAATGTTAGAACTAATAATACGAAAGCTATTCTTGACACGCTAAAACAAGCTAATGATGAAGAAAAATCAAAATATATTAAAAAAATAATTTCAATCAACAAGAGAATTATAGAAAAAGAAAAATCTGGCCCAAATCTTCTCAATACTACCCAAGCACTTCTAACTGCTTTAGAAAATATTGAAGACAGTAGTCTTATTCATGATGCATCAAATAATTTAGGACAATGTATTTGCTCTGGCCTTATTCCAGATGCACTTCAGCAATTTGATCTAAATAAAATATTTGATAAATTGAATAATATGGAAAAATATTACGCCTCACGGATTTATGAGATCTATGTGAAATTATTAGTAGTAAATGATGTCATAAATGAACCATTATTAAAAAAATTTCTTGAGAACAATATCAGTATCCCATCATCCATTTTGGATAATCTGGATGCTACCATTATCACATTATTTGCAGGACATGAAGCACAATTACTTGACATAATCAAGCAAATTTGTAGTTCTGATAAATGGACTTCCAATAAATTTAGCAAACCACCAAAATTTATTCAAGAATTTATTGCACGTATAGTGTTCGATGGAAGCGAAATAGACAATAAACGTTTAGAGATTTATCATACAATTAATAAAGACATTAGTGAAGTTATTATTTTCCTAACACATTTGAAAAAATCCATCATTAGTCATATTGAACCACCAACGCCTATCCCAATCAAATGCATAGAAGAGATTGAAAGGATAGATTTGAATGATAAAGATTTAGAGTCGCCCATTGTTAGTTTATTTTCTTCTTTAACCAAAGCATTGAACACAATCCAAGACTTAGAACAAAAGAAGACTGTTGTTGAGATTCTAATCAAATTCTTGGTAAAATTGGGAGTGGAAAATGATTAGCAAATCACAAAAACAAATGTTTGAAAACTCAATAATGAGTTTCTTGGAATCTTGCGGCCCTCCGATATTAAACTGGTTGCTGGACATTGATGAGAAATATCAATCAAATCTCTTATCGTCTGAGAACATACTGAAAAAATTCTGGGACGTTTTTGTACGTAATGGGCCTCACAGTGATAGAATTTTTCAGTATCTTGCAACTAAAACTCCAAAACAATTATCTCAAATCATAATTGAATTATTTTCTGATTTAATCTCCACAAAGGATCAAACAAAATATTCCACATTACTCAAAACATTCTCGGAGAATTATTCATCATGGCCTAATGATCTTGTTACTCATATTCAAGATATTTGTCTAAAGGTCGCGAATGACATGAACTTTCCAGATAATTCTTTACTGTATCAAACAGTTTTAGCTACACTAGAAAAACTCTCTGATGAACAATTTAGCACAATTTCAAAGATAGTACTACAAAATATTACAAATGAAAATCCAATTGTTAGAAATAACACAATTGAGTTTTTAGAAACGATTAACAAAAAACGAATTCTAGAAGAACCTTTCGGCATCAAAGAATGTTTTGAGCATGTGGAGACTCTTCTTAATAACAACGATGTAAATGTAAAACCTTTACTCGATTATGTTTTTCGTCATTTAAATAATTTGACAGATAAACAACAAACAAAACTTACCAATCTCATTAAAGAACAACTTGATCTGAATAAACCTAATCCTATGCGATTGTTATCATTAGAATTCATTTCAACACTAGTAACCGAGATTAATAGAAAAAACATTCTAAATTCTGTGATAGAACTTGCAAGAGTAGCACAAGAAAACGATACAAAAGAAAAATGCAAAAAAATACTTAAAGAATTAAGAAAACATCTCACCAGTACAAAAGAAAACGAAGTTAAAGAAATATTCCCAGATATTGGTTTTGATTAACAAATTGTGGAAAACATATTTGTAATGTCAAATCATGCTAAGTAATTTATTGTAAAGTTGCTTTTTTAATTTTAATAGTTGTTTTTCTCTCAATTTCTTTTTCCAATCAAAATACGTCCTTCTTGGTATTCCTAATTCTCTGGCTTGTTCCTCAGTTAAATTCTCAATTATTCTACGAATTTTCTCATCTTGATTCTCATATTCTATAGAATCGTCTGTTGAAACACCAAACACAGTAGATGATTCTAATTCATTGATCTCTTTTCCAACATATTTGACAGATCCTTTATCAAAAACTAGACATTTTCTTTTCAAAACATTATCAGAATCATCAGATTTTCCATATTCAGAAAAAATCTCAGAAATCGGCTTCCAGTAATGCTGAGAATCAAGCGAACCAGAATTTGGATACAAAACACCTGACTTGTAGTCGATAAACTCACCAAACGGAGCATCGTCTAGATTCTCAGTTTTGGGCACAAAGGGTACGATTGGCACGCCTGTTTTGGGGTCTTTTTTGTAGGCATTACCAATCAAGACCGAATCATATGGCTTGACCCTCTCAGAATATGGTTTTCCATCATTTAGAACATCAAAGCGTCTGAAAAAGTCGTAATTTGTTATACCAAGTTCTGATTCTGCATATTTTGTAGAATATTTTGCCAGACTTTCCTGTTCTTTTTTAGGATTATAATACGCTAGTAAAATATCACGCCAAAACTCTTCATGATCAATTCCAAGTAAATGTCCTAATGCATGATTAGAATATTTGTAAATGACAATCTTGTTGTTCTTTTTCTCGTAAATCACATATCTTTTTGCGGCAATCGCATAGACTAGAATATTTTTTAGCTCTTTTCCATTTTCTTTTTGGATTTTGAACAACTCTACATCATGAGAATACGGATTTAGTGGCTTGAAAAAATCTTGAATCATTTTTACATGTTGTGGCGATACAAAAACTGCATCGGTATCGCAATAAATCAAATAGCCATTATTTTGTTCAAGTAAATGCTCTACAGTTGCCAAAACCAACCTAGCTCCAGCAGTCAAAAATACAGAAATTATCGGATTGAAAAACTGGCCGGGATTTTCAATGTGTCTGGTTTTAGTATCAAATGATTCCAGACCATGAACTGTTACCTCTTTTTCCAGCATTGTTTTTCTTGTATTTAGCTGAATGGATATACCATAAGCAGACGAGTTTGCTATGGTTTTGATGACTTTGTGTATCTGTTCTACTTGATTTTTCTGCTCTCCATCCAAATTCTTAATTTTCTCGGCAATCTCAAAGCGCTGTTCTACTAGCTTTTTGAATAGATCTTCGCCTTTCTGTAATGTGACGCTATTTAGGATCTCAATATCCCTTAATCCAGCCTGTACTCCCTCTGGAACAAACGTAATTGCCTCTAGGATTTTAGGCGTCTTTCCAGTGAGCAGTTTTGAGGCTATCAAATCAGGCATGGTAAACCAAATAGCAGTTCCATCGGCTGATTCTAGTGTGCATACACGTATGCTTGGAATCTTTTTTCCATAGTCAGAGCGTACTGGCAAAACCTCTCCATCAGGCACGATTTTGCAGATTGTGAGCATTTTTGGCCAAAATTCAGGCTTGTTGATATCTGAAATAGTGACCATATCTAGCAAATCCTGAGCCTCTTTTGTACTGGTATGGTGAGTGATTTTATCAGCAATCAAAAACTGGTACATTCCAAAAAGGGCAAATAAAGTCGGATAGGTGCTGGTAAAATCAAGATTTGTAACAAGTGTCGGTTTTGTGATTCTTGCCTCTACCCTTCCACCATAATACGTAGACATTACATATCCAAGCAGTTCTGGTGGAAATTGCGGGTTTTGTTCCAAAAATGGTTTGATTCCAATTTTCTCTAGATAGGCCTTACCAATAGAGGCAGGCGAAACCAGCTTATGCTCTTGTTTTGATACAAAAAATGATTCCAGTCTTTTGACTTGTTGCTTATACAAAACATGACATGCAAGCATCCTGCCAAGACCTGACTTGAAATTTTGTCTAGTTATTTCATTTCTGGTTGGAGTTAATTTGATTGGGCAATCAAAGTCGGATAGTGCGGATTCTAGATCGTACTTGTCGTTAGTTAGGACAAATGCCAGAGTTTTGGTGTCAACAAAACTGCCTCTGAAATAGGTATCATTTTGCCTAGTTTTCTTTCTGAATGTCTTGTTAAATTCTATGAACTGTGATTTTGAATCTATGCTTTTTATGACGACATGTGGGAATTTCGTTCTATTTGATAGGGTAAATGAAAATCCGTTTTGATATCTACGAGAATCAGTAACATCGATTGCCAGTCTAGATATGATATATGGTAAATCAAACCCGATACACTTTGCTCTTGCTCTAAAAACATATGGAAAGAATATTTTTTTGACAAAGTCCTTTCTTGAAAGAATTGTAATTTGATAAGAAGCGCAGATTTGGCGCAGTTTTGCAATTTCAGATGGTTTTGTATCGTCACCATAAAAGGCGTATAATTTGAACAATCTACCATTGACCCAGATTCCACATATTCCATAGGCTAGATTCTTTGACGTAGGCACAAAAAGGACTAGTTCTATGGTTTGATTGGCTTTGGGCTCAATCGTATATTCAGGCTCAAAATCAGCTTTGTGCGTATCTACAAAACAGCGCAAATACACAGGATCTAGGCTCAATTTTGGGCACTCCTTTGTAGTGCATATATGGTAGGCGTAAGGGTGTGGGCGATTTGTGCGTAAAGAGTATTGTTTTTCTTTTCTGCCATCAAAATCAAAACATCGTACAAGCCTCTCAAAAAGAAGGCCATTTTTAGAAAGTCGGGATTGTTTTTCATCCATACCCTTGCATCTAGATGTTGCTTTGCTGTTAGGGCGTCATGACAACCAGTACAGACTGTAATTTGCCTAAAGTCATTGTAACGTCCAGCAATATGATGGCCTTGAAGCTTTACACTTTTGACAAGGCAAATCTCACAGTGGTCTTTTCTAGTTTCAGATTTTTTTTCGGTTTGGTTGATTATTCCATTTAGTAGTGTGTTTAACTGATTAATCAAAAGTTGATAGGAATCGCTGATTATCCTAAGTTTCTCATTTACTGCGACTAGCGGATCAAAATCAGAAATACTCAAGAATCATACACCTTGAAAAATTCAATCTCTTCGATTTTTTCGTTAATCTCTAGGACTAGTTTGGGATTGGTCTCAAAGGAATGTAGTTTGCCAGATGAATCTCTAATCTGTTTTTTAGAGAATTGATTTAGCTTGGTCTTATCGCCTGTATTCAGATATTGTTTTACTGCATTGTGGTATTTTCCTATGGTTCTTGCATGTCTTGAATCAGACATCAGAACAGATTGTAACTTGCCGTTTTCACTAATCAGCATAGAGCGAGATACCTTGTCGAATCTCTTTGGGGCCCATCTACCATTCACTTTCTTGAAAGCATTGGTATGACTCAATACAGTCCTAAATGGAATACCATGATCTTTTGCTATTTTGGCAGCAGATTTTCTAGTGCGCTTTGCCTCAACCAGTACAGCAAGTGACCTTTCTCTCAAAGCCTTTTGCTTTGGGGTCAGTTCGTCCCATGGTTTTTTGAATATTTTCGACTTCATCTAAATTAAAAGATAGGCTACGAAATACTTAAAACACTATTAATTCATAGTATACTATTACTTGATATCAAAACCCAAGCGTAAATCAGACATTAGAGACGTCCGTAAAGTGAACATTTTGAACATCCTAAACGAGAAAGGCCCACATCCATTCAACGAACTTCAAAGGCTGACCAACTACGTTCCATCAACACTTAGCAGCTTGCTCGATGAATTAGAAGAGGTTGAACGCAATATAGAGAAAATCCCACATAAAGGAAAAATCGCATATGGGATAACCAAGAAAGGAAAGGATACCATACTAGAGTTTGGCATTTTGGGCATGACTGCCATGCAGATAATGAGACAGGGTGGATCATACCATGACGATTATTCGAGTAGATTTTCCAAAATGTCATATTACTATGAATTGCCTTGGGGAATCCAAGACGATATCACATATGACAAGACTCTCAAAAAGATACTTCCAATAAGCGAGCAAACAGCAGACAGTGTCCACAAATTTCTATACAACTGTATCAAAGAAGACATTAAATCAGGAAAAATTCAACTTGATTCAACAAAAGACGGCAAAATAATTTTGGGCTTTATGATCGATTATGCAGATCTTGTAAAATCGTTCAATGAACAATCTCTGTATCATTTGGAAAACATGTCAGAAAAGGAGCGCGATCTTTTCCATAGAATAGGAGACAGAACAATGACTGAAAAGGAAAGAGAAGAGCTTGCCGAGCTAAGAAAACAAGAAAAGGCAAAACGCGGAGTGAGATTACGATGAATCCGTTGCTAATTTCTGGATTCGGTACATCGATTAACGTGGACAAGAGAAAACTAGTAGTCACAAATAGACTGAAAAATCAGAGACTAGAGTTTAACCCACACAGAATAGAACATGATTCTATAATCATTGATGGCCATACTGGGAATATTTCATTTGAGTCGATGCGATGGTTGATGAAACACAATATTCACCTTACCTTGCTAAACTGGGACGGAAACCTACTTGCTACGACCATCCCAGAGTCAACCATATCTGGGAAATTACGCATAAAACAATACCAAAAGTACCTTGATATCATAACTAGGCACGAAATAGCGCATAAAATCGTTCAATCAAAGGTAGATTCGTCGCTACACTCACTCAAGGAACTATCACGATTCTACCCTATTGACTACAAAAAAGTCCAGAAGGGATTTGCCTCAGAAACTGCATTTTTTGAGGCTAAAAGACAGAAGGGGCATGATTTTACCGAATTACTAGGCTACGAGGGCAGAATCGCTCGAATCTACTTTGATAACATCAAGGCAATTTTTGATAAAATTGCACCAGAGTTTTCATTTGAATCTCGTTCCAACTATGACCACAAAAGAGCTGATCACGCCTCTGATGAGATTAATGCATTATTGAATTACGGCTATTCTATTTTGGCCTCTGAAATTAGAAAATTCCTGAACTCTATTGGCCTTGATCCTCAGATTGGATTTTTACATGAGATTCTATCTAGCAGAACGCCACTAGTATATGATTTTCAAGAATTATTCCGATGGATGATTGATTTATCCGTCATACAATTACTAGAAGAAACACCCAAACTAAAAAAGACTGATTTTATTGTGACTGAAAATTATCATATCCGATTACGTGAAGATACTGCAAAACGACTAGTTGACAAGATTCGATTCAACTTTAATGGCAAGGCTCCATACAAGGCCAAGAATTTCACATATCAGAACATTCTGTATGACAACATGCAGCAGCTTGCTCATTTTATTTCTGAGAGGAAGAAGAGCATCAAGTTTGTTGTGCCAAAAATAGAGATTATCCGTGATGATACTACTCTATTGAGGGAGAAAATCCTATCCATGATGCCTCAGGAGCGAAAAAGACTAGGAATAAACAAGTCTACTTTGTGGTATCTCAAAAAGAACATCATATCAAAGGATAAAGTCAAAATCTACGACAAGATACTGGACAAGCTCAAAGAGTAATAGTATACTACAAAAAGATCTGGTGTTAAGTATTCGTTTTTTATCTATACTATTATGAATGAATTTGATATTTCAGAAAAAACTGAGCGTGGAATAGGTCAAAGAGGCACAGACAAAGAGCCTAGGGAGTTTAACCCAAAGTCGCTTTTGAACCTAAAACAGTATCAAAAATCGATTCCTAGCGTAAATCCAGCCGTGAATTCAGGCGTGAATTTGTCAAAAATTGGAATGATTGTGATTTTTTTAATTGGAATTGGCCTGGTAATTTGGAAGGTTCGTAATAGGAAATGAACAAGTAATCTCAATGTTAGTAAATGTTAAATTTTTGATAAAACATAATTTTCCATGAAACTTTACTGTTATTCTGTTGTGTTAGTTGCCATTCTTTTGGCATCATTGTTTACAATTAATCCAGTTTTTGCAAGTGAACCCGCAGTTGAGGTTTATGGCGTGATTGAAAGCGGCATCCCAAATCAGTATCTTGTTGCAGTAAAGATTTGTGCCGGATCAGAGAGATTTGAAGCTCCACAGATTTATTTATCATCAGACCTTGTAACAAAAATTCCAATCGTAGTAAAGGCGGCAATAGCCAAAAACTCGTGTACTTATAGGGACTATACTATCAAGGCCAATGATCCTACATCTATTCAAGTGGGTTTTTCAGATACTGAGGAATCCGACTCTAAAAAATTAAAAGAATTGGAAAAAGAAATCGCTGAACTCAAAAAGCTAATTACAGGAAAAGATGTAAAGACCGATAAGAAAAATACTAAAGACACTCAAAACAAGCCTACAAAATCAAAAACCACGAATAGTGTCAAGACCAAAAACACCGTAAAGAAAATCAATCCTCTTGACGCCATTGTCATTTCCAAAGAAGAGATTCCAGATAGCAGAGACTGGAAAGTGCAAACATTTCAGGGAAGAAAAGGACTCCAATTCAACAACATAAACATGGATTCAATTGCTGGAATAAAAAATCGAGTTGAGCAAACATTTGCCATAGACAGTAAGATTTTTAGCTCAAAAGAACCGTACACATTTTATTCAATAGTAGAGATTTTCAAGAATGAAAGTATGGTTCCTACTGAAATGAGGGACATCCCATGCAACGATTGCGTTGAAGAAATTAAGATAGGTAAAGCTGATTGTTTTACAATAAAGGAGAGTTATAATTTTGGGGTGTATAAGGATGAGACTGCATTTCTATGCAAAATAAAAAATACGCAAATACAAGTATTCGGCTTAAAAGTTAATTCCATTACAACCAATGAAAACATGGAAAAAGCTATCATGAAGTTGTTGGTTGAAAAGATCGAAAAGGCAAAACTTTAGAAAATCCCAGACAGAGGAACACGAGAATTTAACCCAAAATCGCTTTTGAGTCGGATAATTTGTGCCTAATTTCTGCTTTAGGCCTGATCAGTAAGGTGGATTTTATACTTGGATTTTACACAAAGATTTTATACTGGGACTTTGTATAGAATGCAATAACATGAAAGTCAGAGCAATACCTTTCAAACAACATGGAATAACCATGTACAATGCTGTACTTACTGCCAAAGATCTAGCTTCACAAACAAAGGTAGATGTTTGGCATCCAACAAACGAGGATGGCTATCAGAGAGATGTTTCATTGCCCAGAGCAAAGAAGTTTGGCAACTACATCACAACTGAGGTTTCTCCACCCGCAATTCTTGCAAATATCAGAACAGAGGATAAAGATGCCACCAAATACGAAAATGGCAAATTAGAAATTCCTGAGAATGTTTTACTGTGGTTAGTAGACGGCCAACATCGAGTTGCAGGATTACGCGAATTATTGGCAGTATCTGGTGAAAAATATCAGGATATTGAATTACCTGTAGTAATAATGGTAGGCCAATCTTTACACCAAGAGGCAAAACAGTTTGTCATTGTTAATAATTCCCAGAAACGAATTAGAACCGATTTGGCAGAACGCTTCTTACAAAAACTTGTAAAAGTTGAAGGACTGGATAGCCTTGTGAACAAAGGAATCAGAAATATAGAATGGACACCAACCGCCATTGCAATTGTTGATCAACTCAACAATGATGATCATAGCATATGGCACAATCTGATAAAATTGCCAAATGAGCCAAAGGGCCCAACCATCGTAAGCCAAAAAGCATTTAGTGATTCACTAAAGCCACTTCTAAAAGATGACGGGAAATATTTCCGCAAAAATGCTTCGTACGTGACCCCAATCTTAAATAGGTATTGGGAAGCGATAAAAGAAGTCTACCCAGAGCCGTTTGCTGAACCAGAAAACTATGTCATGCTAAAAACAACAGGCGTAGTCACACTACATGCGATTCTACCTCGGATTGTTCAGATAATAGGAATAGATTCACCACAAAAAAGCGACTTTGTAAAGATTCTATCCAAGATGGACTCTATCAAGAATAACTCAAAATGGCAAAGTCCAAATGGTGAATATAGCAGAATGACAGGACAAAAAGGATTCCTCATTATCAAAATGGATCTTCTCGACGAACTCGAAGATATCGCAGAGCAAGTTGCAGCATAATCCCCTTTCTTTTTTATTGTGTTGAGCATAAAACTAACAAAAACCACATTAATGTTAGAACCTGTTTCATTATGCAACTATAGGAGTCGCTAGAATGGATCATGATTATCTCGAAAAGTTAGGAATAACGATGACTCAGGGGAGAAAAGGCCCAAATGACAAGATCTTCCACTATCATGGAAAGCCAATCACTATGAGAGAATTTGGAGAATTGTATGCGTTAATCTGTCAAAACGAAGAACAGTTGTACCCCAAACCACGATTCAAGGGGTCAGATATGATCTCAGAGTTTTTGAGCGATGTAAAAGAGGCTGGTAAGGTAACTGATGAGATCGCTAAAAAATACAAAATAAAATAGACCAAACGTGGTAATTGTGTAATAACCTAGGTGTTAAAACCTGCAATGTTAACAGGTTTATTGATGAAAACTCGGACTATAAAATTTGATGTAGAAAATATAGGCCAGGTCGAAATAGATGTGCCCGAACGAACACTTGAAAAAGTTACTGAATATCTCAAACAATTATCAAAAAAATCAGAATAAATCTAAATTTGCAATTATTCTTCTGGAAACTCATAACCACGTTCATTGTAAAAATCATAAACACTCGAAGTATTAAGAAATGTTTGACCCATTTTATTTGGTTCCATTGTACAATTCAGATCTCCGGAAGGATTCTTCCATGCCATCCATCCTCGACGTTCTTGATCTAGATCGTATTGAATGAATGTCTTTTTCGGATACTTTTTGCCTTCAAAAGGGCCTGACGCATCAGTGTATGGATTTATCTCAAGTTCTAATTTTAAGAGGAAAGATTTCTTATCAGGAAAAATCCTTGTAAAAAATTCATCAGGAATTTTTACATTGTAATCCTGCTCGCCGTCACTTTTTTCTAAATTTGCCGATGTTCTATTAGAAAACTCATAAGCAATAAATTGTTGTTGGCCGTCTTTATTACAAATCTGATTCTCTATTGTCCATTTATTCTTGACAAAAACATCATCGTCTCCCACACTCGTAATGTGATACCAAATTGAATTTGGTTTATACTGTTCAAATCCTATGCTTTGAACCCTATACTTTAACTCAGGTTTAAAATTTTTAAAATCTCTTTCTAATAAGGCGTCGATTTTATTACGAATCTCTTCGTTGCTCTCTTTTATCGTTTTTTGTGTTTCTTGATTACTTTCTTTTATTGTAGCTTGCATTGCCGGCCCTCCTATAAAAATAGTGAACACAATAGTAATTGTGGCGACAAATAGTATGGCTACTGGTATGTACACCTTCCAATCACTCATAACGACAGATGTTTTTAGTCACTGGAATGTAAAAGTTACTTTTATTTTTTCATAAGAATGGAATAATAGTCCTAGTCGAGATTTAATTAAGAATTTCAAATGATTCCCATGCAACTAACTTGAAATAATGAAATTGTTTATCAATCAACATATCAAATGGCCATTTTGAGTACTACCCGCACAAGGATAAAGGCTATTGGCATCATAGGTGTAATTTACGCCGGATTTTTAATTTTTTCAGTTTTCTATACGGCATATTTTGTTCTTTTTGTTCGCGATTGTGTCCATAGATCAGATTGTGATTTCACAAAATTTGGTAAAATTGATGATCCATTGACTATAGCCATTATTGGTATTGCTCTTGCTACAGGGGTACCTCTAATTCAATATCTTTTTAAAAAAATCAATAATCGTGTTGAGGATTCTGAACGTTGTGCTGAACTAAAAAAACAATTAACCGCACTAAAACATGATTATGAGCAAATGAAATATGTAAAAAATGCACATATTTTTATCATTATGAATCAGAAAAATTCTAGACTAGTTATCATTAGCAATCTTGCTGATTCACTTCGTCTTCATTATAGTAAAGAATTAAGTCAGGACATATCAAATATTTGTGAAAAGGGCATTAGGTTTCCTTGTTCAGCAAATGATTCATCATTAACAAAATTTGAGCGAGAGTGTGATATGTTGATATTGTTAATTGAGGATGTTTTACTCTTACTAGATAAAAAACCCCATGTTGTGCATAGGTAATGTTAGATTAATTTACAATTTAATTCAGTTTATTTCTGGGAATTGGCACAAAAGGTGATCGTAGGCTTATTTTTTATCGTCAACAATCAGTAGTATTTTGATTCCATACTGTTCTTCATATTCTCTGATGTGGCCCATAATGATGTGATACTTCATCCAATGGTTTCCTTCTTTGCCTTTTTTATTTAGATAGTCTCTTAGATATTCCATACATCAAAAAAGGCATTGTGTGTTATTAGCTTGCTTGAGTAGCCTCGGTTTCCCCAAGAGCAAATAGATTTCCGCAGTCGCCACAAACAAAAACAGTATAGGTTATAGGATTTTTTCCCATTGCGCGTATTGCAGGATCATAACTATGTAGATTAAGATCATCTTCTAGTTGATACAGTTTCCCATTTGGATCCTTCAAAAGCGATGTATTTTGTTTTCCGCAGTTTGGGCAATAGGGCATAAGATATCGAAAAAAACTTACGTTATAACATTTTATTCTGAAGGCTTGTAATCATCTGGTGCTATTCCAAGAACAGCAAACCAACCACTACAATCAAGACAGTAACATGGACTAAAGAGTACTGAAGGCCCTGATTCATCTATGGCGGCATATAGAGCATCGCCTCTAGGAATTGACGGATTATTTTCTAACGTAAATGGCGCTCCTTCCATATTCGAAAGTACCATTGTGTTTTGTTTTCCGCATCTTGGACAATACTTCATAAAAGATACTGTGGTATAATCTAATTAAAAAAATTACCGTGTTAATTCAAGCAAGATTTTTACAATTTAGACCCCTATAATATATCCAAAATGCAAAAAAATGATATTTTTGTAAATTACAAAAGCCTCTACGATCTAACAAGCAAAACGGCAGACGCACATATCGAGTTTTATAAAAACAAAGAAACCATTCCAGTTAATTCTTTGTTTGACATTTGGAAAGAACTATCGAATCAGGCCGAAAACTTTGACAAACATGATTGGACACAAAACTGGCACAATTGGCACAAAAACATTCAAGCCTTTGAGGGACACAAATATGAGGCAAAATTTCTAATCCAGAATTATCTTACTGATGTATTAAAAGAACTAATTACAAGATTAATTAAAAAATTTGAAACTATGCCTGAAACAAGGGTAAAACATCAACCGATAGGAAATCTTTCTGATCTAATAAAACAAGAAGTCAAGCGTCAAATATCATTGGAACTAGCCAAGCAAAAGAGAAAAACAAAGAAGATTTTAGATAAGTGATGCCAAACGGAGGCCCAAGTGACCCACATTACAGAAAAGTGATGAGAAAATATTGGACTCCATCAAGCTATCTAATAGAGTTTAGATTTTCAGGATACGCAAAAGAAACAATCAAGGAATTAAAAAGCAGCATATCGAGAACCTTCGGCGTATCAAGACAGAAAATAGTTCCACACATAACACTTGTTGGGCCATTACGCACATTTGATGAAAAACGTCTAGTCGACACAGTCAAGGATGTTTGTAAAAAATACGAGTTGGTCAAATTCAAATTGGATGGTTTTGACAACTTTGAAAATCGTGTAATTTATGTAAGAATAAAACCATCAGATGAACTCAAGAAACTTCGCTTAGAACTAGCTGAGAAACTAGAAGGATTCTGTGAATTATCGGAATTTGACAAAGAATCGCACTTTACCTTTCATGCCACGCTCGTCATGAAGGATATTCAAAGAAAATTCAATCGCATTTGGGAGTACCTACAGTCTTGGGAGGTACCAAAAATGGATCAATATGTGATCAGAATCACCATATTAAACGAGAGAAGAAAAATTCTTGCAGAATATGATCTCATGCAAAGAAAAACACTGGATCGTTCAAAGTCACTTGACAGAAAAACATTCCATAAAACAATAGAAAAACTAGAAAAGAAAAGAGAAATTCCAGAAATTGAATTTGAAGATGTTACCAACAAGGGAAAAGTCCATGTGTTTAGTGATGCACATTTTGATCATGATAACATAATTAAAAAATTTGTTTTTAGACCATTTAACTCAATAATGCACATGAATCGCGAATTACTTGCAGGCTGGAATCACACTGTTAAGGAAAACGGTACGATTTACTACCTTGGGGATATGACTTTTGGACGACGCAGACACCCAATAGATTACTGGCTTGACAGACTAAGTGGTACGATTTTCTATATTCGTGGAAACCACGACAGTGACGCAATTACACGTGCCACTGTAATACCAGACAGATATGGCATCAAATACAAAGATTACAAGTTCCTCTTAATGCATAATCCGCACAGGCCATTTGGATATGATGGTTGGATCATACATGGTGACAAGCACAACAATGATCTGAAGCACTATCCATTTATCAATCAAAAAAATAAAACAGTCAACGTATGTGCCGAGGTTGTTGGTTATACTCCACTAAGCCTTGACAAACTAATTCCATTGTTAGGAACTGGGCGTAGTTACAAAACAATAGACGGTTAGAGCAACTGTTAAAATTATTCTTTGTATTAAATTTCGGTTTTCATAGTTCTACAATTCAAGTAAAAGATAATGCCTAGATAGGATCTTCTAATTCATGGAAGATAATCCTATTGATGTTAATAATATCCCAATATCGATTGAAAATATACACATACTTCAGGAAGCTGGATTTGGCGATAATAAAGAATGGGATAAAATCAAAAAGAAAATCATTCATGGTAAACCATTAGAAGAAACAGAAAGAGAGTATTTTTTCCAACATGCTAAAGAGCACAAAAAATTTCAAGCAAAAAAAAGAGAAGAACGATTAGAACAGATAAAAGAGTTACAAAATGATGGGATTGGTGAAGACGAATATTGGAATAAAATGGCCAAGAAGCTCCAAGATGGTCAGAATCTTGATAAAATAGAATTTGAATATCTGTATGCTAAACAAAGAGAACGAGACGAAGGCGTCATAACTACCACATATTTTGTTGAAGGTAGAGAAATCATTTCTTATTTAGGAATTGTCAGTGGTCAAGCAGTAATAGGACTGATGTTTCTAAAAGATGCCATAATGAAGATAACGGATGTTATTGGTGGGAGATCAGGAATTCTTGAGAGAAACTTTAGAACCGCAAAGGACATTGCAATAAAACAGATGGCGGAAGAAGCACGAAAGATGGGTGCAAATGCAGTGATAGGAGTTCATATTAATTTTAATCCGATTGAGGGAAAAAACAAACAGATGCTGATGGTAATTGCAACTGGAACCGCAGTGATTACGAGAGCCAAGAATAAATAAATCATCTACAGTTGACAGAAACTACTTTATTTTCTTGGTTATTTTAGTGGATTTCTTTATCGGATCTTTTGTTTTGTATTTGTCTATAGACAAATCAGTATTTTTTACAACCTCAAATCCTATTGTTTGTCCGGCATCGCCATATGTGGCACTTACAACGTACTTGCCTGTAGGAGAATCTGGATTTAGATTTAGATATGCGGTGAATTTTTTAGTATTCCCAACAAGAGCTTTTAATTCTTGACTCTTTCCGTTTGGATCTTGTATTGTAAGGTAGACAGTCGATCCTTTTGTTTGCCATTTGACAGTTCCTTCTATCTTCACCATTGTGGACTTGCCGTGAAACACCTTGTATCGTGACGAGTCGACAGATAGTGAACCAAATGATTCACTTGTAGCTGATTTTTCATAATTTTCTGATGTTGTTGGGTTGGTCTTTGGTGTTTTTGGCGTCGTTGTAGATTGAATCGAATCGGCAGAGTGGATTGGTATGCTTGAATCTACTGAAACGATGGTAGATTTTAGATCCGATGGTGCGGTTCGATCTTCATATCGGACATAAAGTGTGTCCTTATCCACTGCCTTGATTCTAGAGCTGCCTGATTGATCTGATAGCAGAATCAACTTCTCAAATACTCCAGAATTTCCAGTAGTCTCGGCCAATCGAATAATCTTTGGTTTCTTGTCGGTATTAGACCAAACCAAGACATTCAAGTAATCTGGAATATTTTGCTTGATATTCATGTCAGGATCTTTTACGCTTATAGTAACCTCGCTTCGTGGCTCTGCGACATCAAAATACCACAAGATTTCGCCCCTAGTCCAGTCAATGTTTGCTAAATCTGAAACTGATTCTTTAGAATTTGAAAAAGTTACCTTGATCACATCTCTTTTACCAGCTGCAAGTTTTCCGCCAGATGGGCCAGACCCACTAGTAATTTCTTCGGCTTCGTATGCTTGTCCATTTCCATCAGCATCTACTCGTGAATCGCCTGTCAATACAACATTGCCCTTGAAAATACCGGAATTTCCGGCAGTCTCAATTAGCTGATAGTTTTCCAATTTGCCTTTGCCAGTTTTTATTTCGATTTTACCGAAATCTCCACCTGAACCAATATAGTCAACTTGGTTGTTTTTATTAAATGACGGGGCCACTACGAAAATCTCTACACTATCCGTCCATGTGTAATGTCTTTTGTCAAGACCGATAGTTGAAAGAATTACCTGTGGGATGCCACTACTTGATTGGAAAAAATGAAAATAACTCGATGCGTGTTGATCGCCATAAGATACTTTGATCCTGTATAACCCTTCGGTATTCCAGTAATTCTCCACTAGAGAAATACTAGTTCGAAAAGTTAGCCGGTCTTTGTCCAATTTTACATTTTGTTCGGAAATTATCTTGTCATTAGGATTTACAAACTCAATTCGTACATTGTCTAAATCTTTGACTAGTTGTTCAACTGTACCATCTAAAATTATGGTGTCTCTTGCAAAGTACATTGTTTTATCAGTTTGAACGGTAGTTGAACTCGCAAACGAGTACGAGACTAAATTAGAGCCTGAAAACAAAACTGACAAAACTAGAAAGAGCCAAAAATATCCCATAACATTTGTTTTTTTACAAGATTTTTAAGATTATTGTAGCCAGAATTTTCGAGTTCTAATAGGCAGGAAGGAGGTTTTTTTCGATATGAATTACGACACATCACAACAACCAATCGTTAAAAAATCCCATCACTAATTAAAGCCAGATTTAGTGCAAGATCTTAAACCCCAACTATATTCCCCGCGCTTTTCATTTGGGAGTATAGTTGGGTTTACTGATTTTGCACTAATTCATTCTCAAACAATAGACCAGGTAGGTCTAGAACAAAAGATCAGTAGGCTTTATGAACAGTATCTAAAATTCGTCTTATAGAGACTAATTGACACTAGAGCGATACATCAAGGCAGGAATACTTTCTGTGATTGTTTTGGTTGGCATCGTGATAGTTTTCAGCATATTGCCATATTCTATCAATAATTACCAGCAGTATTTCGTTTTCCCACCAAGTGAAGATTCAGTCAGGCAGAAATTCTTGCAGTCCCCTGAATACCAGACATTTAAGGAAAGATTTCCAGATCACTCGACTGATTTTTGGATGAACAAGTGGGATGCCCAGTTTAGCGCATCTGCGACAAACCCAGACACTCAAAACATCCTGATACTGAGGATGAATACAAACTTTAACGACAATAGAATATACAAATCAGCACAATGTGATGTAATGTCTATAAAATCAGGAATTAGATATAATGCTGATGATGTCTCTGTGAAACCATTTCTAGAAATAACAAAATGCCTTGAATCTGTAAAATGAAAACTCTGTTTTTTGCTTCAATAATTGCATCAATTCTGTTTTTGTCCTTTATTTTAGAAGAGTCTTGGCAAGCGACAGAAAAGATGTTTTATGGCTACTCTAGTTTTGAAAAACTTCCTCCGACAGTATTCGATACACCATCAGCTTTTGAAATAAAGATACGATATACCGAAGGCCCATACGCAATAACAAAATTGACTCCTGTTTTCGATGTGAGCCCAGAGAATGCAAAATCATACGTGCAGATTAATGCCAAACCTATTGAGGGTTTGTATCATAATGATGTTGGGAGAATTCAAGGCACCATAACAGTCGATCCTCAAATACCATACAAGAAAATATTCATCAATGTTTACTTTAATGGAAAAGATGCGTATGGAAATTCATACAAAAGCGCATGGAGTGATTCTATCTCTATCGACACTGGGAAATCAGAATCAACCAATATTGCACAAAAATGCAGTCAGACCAATCCTGGCATAAAATATGGTACTCCAATCAATTTGGAACATGACATTATTGGTGGAATAGTTGTCAGCAATTGCAAAGTCGAAGACACAAACTCGGTAGTCACAAAAATTGATGCAGAATCTGACGGTCAAATAACAATCACGATTCCAAAAAAAGTCATCTATTCTCTGTCAAGTACTGATTGTGCAGAAGACTCTGATCTAATGATATTGTTGGATAATGAAGAAGTATTGCCTGCAAAATCAATTCACACCAAAAAGGACAATATTATCACAGTTGAATTTTCTAAAGGAGTTCATACAATAGAGTTTGTTGGATTTACTATATTGCCTGACCCCTCACCGGCTCAATACTGTGGCGTTGTCATGGGCTTTGATTCTTTGTTTCTGCCACCAAAATTCCAGATTGAGCATGGAATGAAGGCAGAACAGGTAAGATGCAACAATAGGCTAGTTCTTGTCATAAAATCAACCGATGCAGCTCCCGCATGCGTAAAACCTGAAACTGGCAAAAAACTGCTGGAGCAAGGCTGGACAAAATGTACTGGAAGTCCAGTTGAAGTAAGAGGCAATCCGTGCGGGCCTAGCAGTTCTGGGGCCATATCGTTTGAACCCCCTACAATTTCTTGTCCAAACCAAAACATGTGCACCATCTCGGTTGAAGGGGTTATCTTAAAATCGATGCCAGATAGACATGAATCAACTTATTATTTTTTTACTAACGACAACATTGGAAGTGTCAAGACGGGAGCAACTGGAATACCTTTAGAAATAAATCAGGACAAGACAATACCTACTGATCTACACGGAAAAGTCATCAAGTTAAGGGGTCAGATGTTTTTAGAACCGTTTTCCAAAATATTTGTAGAAGATCTTCAAATAGTAAGAGATTTGATTCCAGCCCTGAGCTATAACATCACCGATTATATGGAAATTGAACGATCAGATGGAAAAACCGAAATGGTGACAATGAATGAATTATTCCAAAACCCAGCAAAATATTATTGGAAACAGGTTTCTGTCAAGGGATTACTAAAAGAGCGTGGGGCTGTTGGGGTTCCATCAATAGAATGCATAAGCGTTAATTTTGAAGAGAGTCAAGAATTCAGGTTTGAGGCATTCCGAAGTCCCTATGTTTTGGAAGGAATCGTTCATGATAACGATGTTGCTGTAGATGCACGGCTGGGAATTAGATTGGAATCTGGCAAAGAATACAAATTCGTAGATTGGGAAAGGCTTCCGCCAGATTTGAAGGACAAAAACGTAGTTGTAGCTGGAATGTTTCAGCCTACTGTGTCAAATAGTGGAATATGCAAAGCTGTTTTGCATCCAGCCGGATACATGCTTACAACATTTGATAAAATCACGATTGTGGATTAAATCTGTAAAATGCCTCATTGCTTTTCTCTAACATAGAAATTTTACGCTAAAATCTATGACTTTGTTTGTGCATTGATATTTTAATTCTATCGAGGAAAATGGTGATCTTATCCATATCAAAAGGCTTGAAAATTATCTCAGTTGGCCTCAGATTACTTAGTCTTTCCTCGGCATTCTTATCCAAATCCGCAGTAATTACAACTACTTTGGCGTTTGGATTTATGGTTCTAATCTCTTTCAAGGCGTAAATTCCATCGTACTGAGGCATGAGCATATCCAAAAACACGATATCGGGTCTGTATTTTTTGTAAATATCAATTGCATTTTTACCATCATGTCCAACTGCAACCACATTTACTTTGCATATTTGTAGGTATTCTGCAAAAACCTCCACCGTGTCTTTGTCGTCATCAATGACGGCAGCAGTAGTCAATACTTGCATCATGCCATATGTTGATAAAAGATTGCTAGTTCGGTTTTTCGAAGTTGGGTTTTGTTAGTTGAAAATCTTAACAATATTGTTCACCAAAAAAAGAAAAAGAGTGTTGTCAACAAGCTCTTGCCATTGTTGATGGTAACCATGTAGCAGTACTTGCACCGGCTAACGTGCCTGTCATATTTGATGAGGTTGCAGTACCCATAGATCCATTACATTTAACATAACTGTTTGTTGATGTAACCCAGTTTTGTAGAACTCCTGTTGTTGTTTGTTCTTTGGCATTTGATGCTTGGATTGAACCAGTGATTTGGCTTGCCCAACCACTCGATGATACAGTGTTTGCGTTTTCAAAGAAAACACTATTGTTGTAGGAATCTGTCGTCTTCAAGATCGCCGTACAAGGAACGCCTGATGGATACACCCACGTTCTGCCATTATATGTGAATTGTAGTCTGTAGTTGGTTGGACTAGTATATTCGCAAGTGGATTGTACCAGCAAATTTGAGTTATTGCCAGTGTATGTCATCAGAGGATCACCTACTCTTCGTAAGAATGTGTTCCCGTATGTGGCTGTATCGACATAGACTATAGCTGCACTATCTGCAGAATAACCACAGGTAGGGCAAGGGCTACTGTGGGTTATGTCGTATCCTTCCTGAGTGAATGCGTCATTATTCCATTTCTGGTTAAGCAAGTGTGTTACATGTTTGTCCATGTTGGAATAAATTGCGGTGTTGAAGCTTGGTGTTTTTATGTATGCCAGATTGCTTCGCAAACTTGGTGTTCCTGAAACATCATTTTCTCTTGCAACCAAATATGCATTTATGGCATCAGCTTGTGGAATAAAAGAAGGCATTACTACGGATTCAGGTAATGGGCCGCTCTTATTGTAGTCACCATCACATGGTAGTGATTTGTCCTTTGGATACCATGCATCGATTATTTCAAGCGTTTCCAAATTCATGGTTATGGTCGCATCCCATCCTGTGGCACATGTTGCAAGGGGTTGACCTTTGCCTGACGGTAGTTTTAAGATCACATTTACAGTATCCCATTTGATGGTTGGTTCTGTTGAACCGGCAAAAGCCAGTGACGCAACTTCCCATCCTGTGGGAGACCATGACTTTATTCCTTGATGACTAAGTGCCTTACTTATTATCTGAGATTTTTTTATCTCGGAAAGTTGTGGTGGTTCATATAATCGCTGTTCAGGAAATCCGTTAGAAGGTTTTTGTTCGTTGTTAACGGTAGCGCCATACACCATATGCCATACATCGATTCCTACTGATGGTATAACCAGAATCAATGCTAGCATCAATGCAATGAACATTTTCGGTTTGTCGTTTTTGTAAGTCATTGTAATTTCCAACTATGGAAAGAAGATAAGGATTGATTCAATGGCCATTGAACCAAAAATATTATTTATTGAATATTTCTCAAATTATTTTTTCAGAGCTGTAATTGCTCTTTCAATCATCATGCCAATTATAATTACGCTCAATCCAATTATTATTGACAGAAATTGATCTACTGTCGTGATTGGTATTTCCTGACCTGTATTCCATTCTGTGATCGGAAATATAGTTGATTTTGCAATTAACCATGATACTAATCCAGCTATACCTATAGCTGTAAATCTAAATATCTTGTTCAAAGAATTGTTTAGTGATTTACTGTTCTTTGCTTTGTCAGAAAATTTTGAAGGTAAAATAATTACTGCAAGCTTGGTTGTACCATAATATTTCATATCGTGACCCTTACTGTTTTTTCCAATTTTGCTTATTGTTACAATTCCAGATTCTTGCATTTTTTGCAAATGAAATATTACTAACGAAAGAAGCATTCCTGTTTTTTTAGCAATATCGTTTGCAGTCATTTCTTGCTCAAATAATAATTTTAGAATACTTCTGCTAGCATCATTGCTCAACAAACTACCGATTAGTTTTATTTTTTCATCGTCGGTTGATAGAATTTCCACTTTCTCATGAATCTCAGCTAAATCACCATCTTTTGTAGATTCCATGGTCTTTTGGCTTTGCAAGTGGTTAAAAAGCTTGTTTATAAATTAGTTCAAAGTTTTACTCTGATTTTTCCATCATTAACTGAACTGCATATTCAAAAGCATGGGAAAAAAATCGAGAACATTCCCAAAGTGTACAAGGAACTAGAAGCTAAAGTCGAAGTAAAAGACGACGGTTTTTGGGTATTTAGTACAAAGTGGGTCAACAAAAGAAAGTTCAACAAGTTCAAGAAAATCAGAAATGACCCACTCCACGTAGGTGCAAAAGGAGAAAATAAAGTCATTGTGCAGTTATCAGCATTAAATGATGCCTATCACGTTTTTTGCGGTTTGCGGATATGGTTGCCGTACACTGTAAGATACAACGGATTTATGAACCTCAGATCAGCACAGATTGATTTTGTTGTTGTGTCAAAAAAAGGAGTTTTTGTGATTGAGGTCAAAAACTGGAGTAATGATTTTGTAAAAAACCATAATGGATTCAGCCCATATGAACAGACAGATAGAGCGGGTCGAGTCCTGTGGATTACTCTAAAATATGTCACGGTGAACATTCGAGTCACAAACGTATTGCTAACTGTTCATGACAATATGCAATATGATCAAAATTATAAAACTGTTTTTGTGTCTAGTTTAGAAAGAATTAACAGATTCCTTGAAAACAGACAAGACATTTTGTCTGAAAATGATGTGGAAAAAATTGTTGACAGTTTGAAGCATTACGTGACATATTGATAGGTCTTGTTCTGGTGCAAGAGTTTAGAACCCTTCGGGCGGATTTTGGACAAAGACGTTGCAAACTAAGACATCCGTCTTTTTGTCGCGGTACTGAACGTTGCATGTTACGAATTTCCCCTTGAGTGCAAGAACAAGATCGTCAGGGGTTCGCTCTTGGTACGGATCGTCGGGGTTGTCCACCTTTGCAATCATTATTCGCTCGACTTTGCCGTATTCCTCTTTGTTGTCTTTTCTAAAATGCGTGACTGCCATTTCAAACGTATTTCCAGAAAGGCAGCCAATCACAGGTCCGCCAATTCCGTCACCCATGTGTCTGGATCGTTTTTGCCATAATAAGAAGTTGCGATTACTCGTTGTTTTCCTTGTTGATGTGCTGCAGTGCGCATTCTGTAGAGCAGAACTGTGATGATTTTTTGGCCAATTTTTTGCCACAGTTCTTGCAATGCCCTTCTTTTACGGCATCCAAATCCACGCCCTTTTCGGGGGGCTTTGCCACCTTCGTCTCAAGCGACGCTATCTTTTCGCTGTTAGCTGAGAGGCCTGCCGTAAATTTTGACAGCTCGTCGTTTATTTGGTTGAGTTTTGCCTCCATGCTGGACACCTGGCTGAGTGCAGAAGAAAGCCCAGTCATCGCAGTCGCCGTTTTGAGCTCAAGTGAGGACACTTTATTTTTGATCACAGTGATATCGGAGCCAAGACTAGAGATCTTCGTATATGTCAGCGAAATAGTTGAGCTCATAGTAGACACCTTGTCACCCGCATCAGTGATCACCGTCGCAAGCGACGAGAACTTGTCGTTGGTTTGTGTCAGTGCCGATTCCAGCGTGGAGAACTTGTCGTTGGTTTGGGAAAGGGACGACTCTATCGATGAGACCTTGCTGTTTGTGTCCGCAATTGCCGACGCAAGAGAAGAGAATTTTTCATTGGTTTGTGTCAGTGCCGATTCCAGCGTGGAGAACTTGTCGTTGGTTTGGGAAAGGGACGACTCTATCGATGAGACCTTGCCGTTGGTATCTTCAATTGCAGTGGCCATCGACGTGAATTTTTCATTGGTTTGTGTCAGTGCAGTCTCCATGTTGGAGAACTTTTCGTTTGTCTGGCATACCAGCGACTCCACGGAGATAACCCTTTGATTTCCCAGAGCCGTTTGGTATTCCAGGTCTGCCAGCTTTGTGATTATCTCCGAGAATCTCTCGTTGCGCAGGTGCTCAAACTCTGCATTTTTTGCTATCTTGAATTTGGATGAGATGTCGGCGAATTTTTCCCCAAACTGTCTTTCCAGGTATAACTGGTCAGTCTTGTAGAGAGGCCTTCCGTGTCGCAAAACCTCCAGGATGAACTTGAGCCTTCCAGTGTCGCCGTGTCTTGCATCCACAAGTCTCTGGATTCTGTCGATTAGGTTCTCGTCTCTTTTTGGTTTTGGTACTATGCCAAGCTCCTGGGCAAGCTTAAAGTCCAGATATCTCTCATCCGATTGGAATAGCTTCCGGCCCTCCTTTAGCAGGGCAAGTATGTGGTTTAGTCGGCCTGGATCGCCTTTTCCCACGGTAAGCAGCCTTTCGACAAACGTTTTAGTTTCTTCAATAGATAGCGAAACCACGAATTAAGTAATATTCTGTATTTAAATAATTCAAGACTTTACTTAATTTAACAATTAGTTCATCTTGTCTCGATATAGAAATCAGCTTGCCTAACAATCCTTAAACTTAATAGACCATCCAAGAATTGATCCTACGATGGGACGCAGAAAAACCCAAAAAATAATCCGTACCGCCCCAAAAAACGTCACCACGGGCTTGTGCCCAAAATGTCAGACGGTTGGACGCATATTCCTTTTAGGTCAGGTTGGTGCCGAGCACGCAAAGTGTGCCTCTTGCAACCAAGAGTTCGACCTTTAGCAGAACCTCTTTACCCATAAATTTTTAAGTTCTTTTCTTAATCCTAGATTAGATGAGTTCGACCGAAGGCGAGACTATTTACGAGCGCGTAGCCAAGCTCGAAGACGAGGTCGCCACGCTAAGAAACGAAGTAGATGTCCTCAAAAGGGCGCTGCGCAACAAGCTGGCAAGGCACGAGATTGCGCAAATCAAAAAGGGCCAAGACATCTCCTCAATTATTGACTAAGTTTTTCCCTTACGCTATGGATAAGCTCCAGCACAAAGTCGACGTCCGGGGCTTCCGGTGCCACCACCAGGTACCGGTTTAGGTACTCCAGGGCGTCTTTGTGGTTTAGGAGCCTATCAAGTATTATCCCCTTGTCGCGTATTTCGTCAGGCGAGTCCGGCTCTGATGCAAGGATCATGTTTGTGCATTTTAGCGCCTTTTCGTATGCGTACGACTGGGCGTACGAGTTCTTCAGATTTCTCAGTATTCGAATCAATATCTTGTCTTGCGGCAGCTCGTCTAGAAATTCCGGCGAGAACTCGATCTCTTCGCCAAAATTCCTGTACAGTATCTCCTCAAGATCCTCGATTCCCAAAAGCCGCCCCCCCTCGAATGGATCCAGCACAAGCTCCTCGCCATATTTTACCACGACGTGGCTTGGAAAGCCGCATATTCTCAGGTCGAGACCTATGCGCCTTGCCACCTCGGTGTAAATTATCGACAGCGTGATCGGTATTCCGTTTTTCTTATCAAGGACATAGTTTAGAAAGTTGTTTTTTGGGTCGTAATAGTCGTCCGTGTCGCCGTGGAAACCAAGTCTTGTGAACAAATGCTCGTTTAGCATCGATACCAGGTATGTCGGGTTTTTCACATCGGAGAGCAAGACCTCAAGGGATCTTGCGATTTCGTTTATTCTGTCTATGTATTCCTGTATGACCAGGTTTGGGTACTCGAGGATCTGGGCAAGTTTTAGGCATTTTTCAACGAGGTTGTATTTTGGGTCAGACGCAAACGCAGTCCATTCCGCTACAAATGGATCAAAGTTTTGGCTCACCGTATCACCCTGGGATCTTCTTTAGGTATGGTTCTGGATCCTTTAGCTCGCGCGTAGTCGGGGGATTTTTTATCATAAACTCGAACGTTGCGTTTCCCAGCCTCTCAAATGTCATCGCGACAAGATCTTTTCCCATGTGCTTTCTAACCTGGTATGAGGAAAGATCCGTCCCCATAAACGTAGTCAGATACTGCGCAAAATCGTCGTCATTGCCAAGTATTTTCTGAACACAAAACTCCGCCATGCCCTCCATCGTGGAAAAGGCCGCATGATGCTTTTGAATCGGGCCGAGCCATCTTTGGTATGTGTCAAGGAGCTGATGGACCATCCCAGATATGGTCGGGTCAATCTCCACCTTGTTAAACGTCATGACGTCTGGGCCCAAAACATTTACGATAAAGTTGTCCGGGTTTAGTGTGAAAAACAGGTTTGCGCGCTTTGCCAGCGGAAACTCGTCTGGAACTGGCGATAGTCGCAGGTATTCGGACAGCTTTGTGGCGGTATTGTCATCCAGCCCCAGGATTATTTTTGCTAGATCCTCGTTGATCTTGTTTACCTCGATTACCGCAGCTTTATTTTCGTCGTAGAGATTTTTTTGAATCGAGTGCACCAGCTCCTCAAGGAGTGTCATCTTAAGAGCGCCGACATAGCCGGACCTTACCGACTCGTAGTGCGTGTTGTATGGCGGGCCCTGCTTGTACAGTATTATCTTTGGGTAGCTGGACAGGACAAAGTTGTTGATAATGATGGTGGAATCCAGATAGTCACCGTATGTAGTTGAAATCTTTGAGATGTAGGCCTTTGCATATGTGGAATAAACAAGAAACTTGGCCGCGTCCTCTTTTATTACACTTACAATTGCCCACTTGTCCTGCTTTGCCAGTGCCGAAAAAAGCCCGTCCACAAAATCTCGAGAGCCGCCTGTGGCAAACACCTTTTTGCCCTTGATCTGCTTGAGATCCTCAAGCCCTGGAAACTCGATTTTTACCTCTTTTGGCACCTCGAGTCCGGTAAAATCTGCCACCTTTTGCTTTAATTCCGGTGTCACTTTATCAGAGATTTGCGCAGGTGAGTCAAACTTGACCCCAAAGGCGGCGTCCTCGTCTATCTTTGCTGAAAGTTTTGCAATGTCTTGCTCTTCGTTTATCTCGACTGAGATCTGGTCCAAAAGCGCGTCGGCAAACTCCTCAAGCTCGCTCATCGTGGTTTGGCCGTTTTTGTGCCAATTTAACGGTAACTGGGTATTTGATAGAAATTAAGTACTGATGCCATTTTCCTTTGAGATCTAGTTTGCATGAATTTAGCTTGGATTACCTTTTTTGTGTCAGGTGCCACTCCAGACTAGAGTCTCATACTCGTCAGAGGGGGCCAGAGAGGTCATTGGTCTCAAATCTCTAGCATCTAAAACCGGCGGAAATCCACAGGTAGGTTTACAGTACACCTTCTCAGTTTTTTGCAGTAGTAAACATTATTCACCGTGGAAAATAAAACATTACTGCAACTCCGATTAACACAACCAGTGAACCTATAATCTCAAATCTGTCTGGCTTTTCCTTATCTATCCAATATCCCCAAATAACTGACATGACAACGAATATTCCACCATATGTTGCATATACTCGTCCAAATTCGGCTGGCTGCAAAGTTGGTATGATGCCGTACGCAAAGAGAACTAACCCACCAATCAACCGAATATCTTGCTTTTGTGTTCACGCAGCCACCTCCATACCAGATAACCACCTCCGATTTCTAGCAATGCTGCAAAAAAGAAAGCACCGAGTGTCGTTACTATGACAGTGTCACCAACCTCTATGGCATCAGCTGAAATGGTCTCCTCGCTGCCGTTTCTTAGTACGGTCGCAGTCTTTGGCTTTAATTCCAAAAGGCTCCTGATTGTGCCGGTGGTTGTTTTTTTGACCCTATTTTCGATGTATTCACCTATTGTGAATATGGTCAGAACCGATGCGGAAGCCTCAAAAAACGGCGCATGAGCTCCAGTAACCATTGAAACAACACCGTACACATACGCAGTGGTCGTGCTTAGAACAACCAGGGTATCGGTTGTGAGTCGGTGTCTGTGTACCAGCATCCTGTAGAATCTTTCATAGAACGGCCTGCCAAGAAATACCTGAATCGGCGTTGCCAAAGCTAGCAGTACGACATCGATTGTTAATGAATCAAAAAGCGTTTCAAGAATTACTATCAGTATTGTGATGGCCAGTCCAAAAACGATGAGGTGTTTTGTTTTGCCAAGATCCGGCCCTTCCATCTCCTCGCTGCACGAACAGCTAACGTATTCCTGTTTTTGCATTTTTTCACTCTTTGGATTTTTCATTATAGTTTACGCAGGAATAGATCCTGTCTGCAACATCCGATAGGATCGTGTCGCCTTCTTCTAGGAGCTTTGAGACCTTTTTGTCACTAAGGGAATAGAGGGCATTTTTCCCGTCGCGCCTGTTTTTCACTAGGCCACAGTCCAAAAGACATGCCAAGTGATTTGATATATTTGACTGGCCCTGTCCTGTCTCTTCCACTATTTGCGAGGCAGTCGTTTCCCCCTTCTTCCGCAGTATTTCGAGAATTGTAAGCCTTGTTGAGTCACCTAATCCGCGGAAGAGCTTTGCCTTGAGCTTTAGCTTTTCATATCGCATCGACATATCATTAATTAATGATATTATAATATTAATACTTACTTTTGCTATCATCCTCAAAGAAATTGGATTCCGAGTGGTATGCTTCTATTTGAATCGTGATGTGGCTTATCTTAAAGCGGTTCTCAAGCAGGGAGGTGATCTCTTTTAGAATCAGGTCAGATTTGCTTGTGTCCATTACCACCACATGTGCAGACAGTGCGTCAAAGCCCGAAGTTATGGTCCAGATGTGCAGTTGAAAGACTCCGGTCACTCCTTTTATCTGCAGTATTGCCTCCTTAACATCCTCGTATGATATGTCGATTGGAGCACCTTCCATCAGAATGTGTGTTGATTTTTTTAACAGTCGCCACGTTCTTGGAAGGATAAAGGCCGCCAAACCGATGCTGACTATTGGATCTGCCAAATAGAACTTGGTAATCATGATTATGATGCCGGCAGCAATCACGCCGATTGAGCCGAGCATGTCGCTGAAAAGCTCCAGTCTTGCCCCCTCCATGTTGAGACTTTCATCCTCGCCGTGTTTGTGTCTCCCGCTTGAGTGGGAATGCCCACCTCCCAACAATCTCATGCCAACAAAGTTTACCACAAGACCTATCCCTGCAACTATTGTCATCGATATGCTTTGGACTTCGGAAGGTTCCATGATCCTCCTGTAGGCCTCATAAAAGATGTAAATGGAGAGCAGCACCAAAACCACGCTGTTTACCAGAGATGCAAGTATCTCCATGCGATAAAATCCGTATGTTCTTTGTGGGGTCGCAGGCCTTCTGGCATAATTTATCGCAAACAGGGCAAGTGCAAGACCGCCTACATCAGTAAGCATGTGTCCAGCGTCTGCAAGCAACGCAAGACTATTTGTCAGAATGCCACCGACGACTTCAGCAACCAAATATCCTGCAGTAAGCAAAAGCGCCATCTTGAGCTTCTTTATTCGCTTTAATGACATGTTGTTTCTTGATTCATTCAATGCATTCCCATCCCTGAGTTCAAGTTAGGTTGTTTCCATAAATAGATTAGATCCCGAAAGAATTCAACAGCACACGCCTTAGTTGTCATGTTGGGCTGCCGTATAAACCAGGTAATGAGCTCTTTCTAAATTTGGCAAACAACAAGATGAACGAGAGCGGTGTAAATGCCACGGCGAGTACTACTTTCAATTTTCTAAAAGTATGAGAACGTATCTTCGAACCTGTCCTTGACTTTCTCAAACATCGTTGAGTCTATCCTCTCACCTAATCTCATTACTGTGCCAGGCTCCGTAATTTCGTACTTTTTCACAAATCCGTTGGTCGATTTGACAAGGCCAAAATCTTGCAATTGTGAAAGTGTTATTGAAACTACGGGCGGTGATTTTTTTGCAGCCCTTGTTATTTCTACAAATGTTGCCTGCCTTTTTGTTAAAAGAAAAGCCAGGATGTTTTTGCTGGTTTCCTTTCTCAGGCTGATTATTATCGAGTCTTCCTCGATTGGGTCGTGTGGTAAAAAGTACCATGTCATTTTTTTACTTTTCTTTGATCTTACCATGGATCGTTTTTCCATGTTGGCAAGGTAGTGGCTCAGGACTCCATTCGCAAGACCGGAGCGCCGCATGATCTCAGTAAATGTGAGCCCAGGCGACTCTGAAATAATCTGCAAGAGATTCGATACTCTGGGGTTGTGCTGATAGCTGATGTACTTCATCTAGTTCGACCTAAATATCCCCAACGCAAAAAATGAGAGAGTTAGCAGTATTAATCCATGCGATATCAACGCGTCTGGCCCAAAACTGGACGGGATGAGTGGCATTATCATGTTGTTGATGAACGAAAATGTTTCACCCACTGTTATTGCTAAAAACGCGCACGTCACCATAAATAGCTTTGTGGTATGGAATTCCCGATATGTGAAAAACCCTACAAGCGAAAGAAATGCACCGATGGATATACTTGCCACATGCATGACAAAATAGACCCCGTGACCAGCCAAAACGTGTGGAAACGCAAACGGCAATGAGGATAACCATATCAACAAAGATGAGATTATGAGCAGCTTTGATTTTGTTCTATAGTCAAGTAACCTTTGCATCGATCTATTTTTCCAACTTGCATTTTTAAAGAAACTGGTATGATTGTAAAACAAGGCGCAGGCAAACTGGGTTCCATTCAGCCAAAGTGTGCACCGCCTGAGCATGTTTTAGTCGTTTCTGAACACGAGTGCCATTTACGTAACTAGTAGGCCTTTCAAAACCAGTCGGAATTTGACTGCAAAACATTCCATTGCGTCGTTCTAAAATCATGTTCTGTGAACGGAGATTTTTGTTTTTAGTTTAAATGACAACAAGTAATTGATGCTGACATGAACAAACTTTATGCCATCATCCCAATCGTGTTGGCAGTTGGAATAGGCGTGGGTTTTGGAATATTTGCATTGTCGGACAGTGAATACCCAGCCTCAACGCAAATCCCAACTAAAAAAACTGTCACTCTAGCAATACTACCGACAACACAAGCAAGCGACATCGAAGCTCAAGCAAACGAGTTAGAACAATTTTTGGAGGAAAGAACAAACTATGATGTTGAACTCTATGTTCCAACTTCATATGCGGGAGTAGTTGAAGCCTTGAGGTTTGGAAAGGCAGACATGGCATTTATGAGTGCATGGCCGTCATACCTCGCTGTTCAAAAAGCCGGTGCCACACTGGAACTGGCCGAGATAAGAGAGGTAGCAATTGGCGACACCATGACGACGGAATCATACTATTACTCTTACTGGGTGGTGCTAAAAGATTCTCCATATAACACACTTGAAGATCTTAGAGGAAAAAGAGCAGCATTCCCAAGTCCGCTTTCTACTTCCGGATATGTAGTGCCAATGAAATCATTGGTGGAAACTGGGCTGGTCACTGTAGAGTCCGGTAAAGAAATTGATCCAAAAACATACTTTTCAGGGGTTGTATTTGCAGGGGGTTACGGCCAAGCCTGGGAAGCACTAAAGAACAACAAGGTAGACGTCAGCGTCATAGCTGGCGATGTGAGCGAAAAACTATACCGTGAAGTACGCGATAACACCAGAGTAATTCGTGAGCAGGGACCAATCCCATCGCACGGCGTAGTATTTAGCAAAGACATGGATCCGGAGGCAAAGCAAAAAATCAAAAATGCATTGCTAGAGATGGGCAAAGACGACAACTCTAGGCAGATAATGCGAAAGCTTGTTTCTGCAATATTTGTGGGTTTTGAAGAAACCACAGCCGAGCAACACATTGGAAATCTAGAATCTGCCTTACAGATAACGGGTTTGAAATATACAGAGAAAGTATAGCTGACAACATCATGTCGGATGTTCTCAGCATGAACCAAGTTCGGCTGATTATTAATGATAGGAGAATTCTCAACAATCTTTCAATGAATGTAAAACAAAACAGCGCAGTAACAATAATGGGTCCTAATGGTGCTGGAAAAACTACTCTTTTGAAAATCGCCTTGGGCCTTTTGCAGCCTACTTCAGGAGACTTGTACTTGTTTGGAAAAAAAGGCATAGATAAGCAAAGACGTAACCTTCTTGGCTATATTCCACAAAATCTGGGACTTGTTAGCGAGCTTAGTGTCTTTTCAAATATAATGATGGGCGCGCTTCGACGGATGCCACGTTGGCGTTCCATTGTGGGTGCATATCCAAAAGAACTCTTAGATGAAGCGTATTCGCTGATGTACGAACTAAAGTTGACCCATCTCAAAGACGTCAAGGTGAAAAAACTGAGTGGCGGGGAAAAACAAAGAGTAGCAATAGCAAGAACCCTAATTCAAAAACCATCCATGATTTTGGCAGACGAGATGACTGCCAGTCTTGATTTCAAGGCTGCAGTCGCAGTGATGGATATTTTTGCGGAGATAAGAAAGAAAAAAGGAATCACATTATTAATGACTCATCACAATCCAAACATTGCAAAAATGTACAGTGATATTGTTTTCATTATGCTCAATGGCAGAATCGAAAAGAGTATGGAATCAAAGGAAATCAACGATGACACAATATCGGGTCTTTATGAAACCTAGTCGTTTTCAATACGCATGGATTGTATTATTGCTGATAATAATAGGCAGTTCCGTACACCTTGGGTTCAACCCACTTTCAATAATACAGGATACTGGCAATTCTTTAACAATAATTCAAGAGTTATTCGCATTTGACTTCAGTGTGGGTGACAAGGTAATTGCCTCACTTGTGGAGACACTCGAAATGGCTTTGATTGGTTCAAGCGTGGGATTTGCGTTATCAATTCCTGCCGCATTGCTTGCAGCAAGAAACGTCTCGCCGTTTTTCATCAGTGCTATTTTCAGAGGCTTTCTTGCAATATTGTGGTCCATGCCGCCACTACTTTGGGCAATACTGCTAGTTGTGATTGTGGGGTTGGGGCCTACCGCCGGAATATTTGCCATAGCACTCTTCATCATGGGCTTGAGTGGAAAATATCTATACGAAATATACGAATCACAGAATATTTCTGCATACGACGCCATGCATGTAATCGGCGCAACACGAATGCAGATCGCCAAGTTTGTGACTATTCCAGAAGCGCTACCACACATGAGCAATCAGTATCTATTTTTGCTTGCATACAGTGTAAGGGAGTCGGCAATCCTAGGCCTTGTTGGGGCAGGAGGTATTGGGTTCTACATAATACAACATCTTGAAAGTCTCAATTATGGAAAAGCCGCACCGTTCATACTTGCGATACTATTGGTAACGCTCGGTATGGACTATATCAGCACAAAACTACGAAAAAGACTCGTTTATCATTAAATCTAATTTTCATATTGTGTTATTGTTCAATTATTTCTGATGGAGTTTAGACGACCTGAACCTTTTTGGTAGGTAGATATAGCCTACCAAGACAGCAAGGCCTACTGCGCCAGACATGATGACATAAAAGAAGATGTAGCCAAACGGGTTTTGCGTGCTCATGTTGAACGTGTGTGTGATCACTTTGCCGTCGGAATCATAGAGATCCACTCGAAAGATGTGGTTCCCCGATCTTTTGAACGCGTAGTCAAAATCCCAATACGCCCCCTCAATCTGTTGTGGCGGTATTACGTCCACCTGCTGATCATCAAAAAATATCCTGATTCCTACCTTAAAGCGCTCAACATCCTTTAGGTCAAGATCCGATACGTGCAGCCGGATCTTGCCTTTCTCGCCAACTGTCGGTATTTCAGGGTCTGTGGCGATCTGAATCCGGTTGTTTCCGATTGTGGATTCGGCCGAATTCAAAAGCGAGTGCGCATTTGCAAATGGTGTCGATGACACTAAAACAATCAAAAACGTAAAAAGCACAGTCGGAATCGGTTTAGGGAAAAAAGGAGCGAGTGATGAACACAGAGGCCGCATAAGATTACTCTCGCTCTGATAATGCGTCATTGATTTATGTAGTTACGGATACTGGTACAATTAGCTAATATGACTAGATTAATATGGAATTTTAGCTGATTTTCTTTGTGCATGCTCTTACTGCAGTTCTTTTTCTCGCAGTCATCACAATTTTGATCGGATCCTCATATGCTATGGCAGAATCATATGATGTTGTAATTCCAAAGGGCGCAGGCAATCCGTCTTTTGATCCCCAGTTCAAAAAAGATCTGTTTTCTGATCAGTGGTACTTGCCAACCAAGCTCACGATAGCTACAAACGACACAGTTACGTGGACGAATCAGGACCAAGAAAAGCATTCTGTGACTAGCGGGGAGTCAAGCGGCAGGGCTGGTGTTTCCGGCAAGCCCGGAAAACCAGACGGAATTTTTGACAGCGGCCTATTTGGGATGGGCCAAAGCTGGTCACACACCTTCACACAGTCTGGAACCTTTCCGTACTTTTGTTCGATTCATCCATGGATGTATGGCATCTTTGTGGTGGAGAACATTCCGAATTACCCGCATGATGCAGAAGGAAACAAGGTCAAGTTTCCCTTAATGACAGTAACCGGGGACAGAAGGTATCACACCGGGCTCTATTGGGATCCGTCGGTCATAAAAACAGGACAGCAGATACTCTTTACGCTTGATTTTTTTGACAAGTCTGGCTCGACTAAGCTCCACTTTGTTACATATGACTTTGTCCTAATCCAGAATGGAAAGGAAATACACCGCTCAAACGGGTATTCTGAAAATGGGAGTGATTTGAAATATTTTGTATTTTCAGAACCCGGTCCGGTAAAAATAAGGTTTGAAAACATAGGCGGAGACAAGTTCAGCGTTTCAGAATTCAGCACCATGGTGTATGGGGAAGAATCTCAAATACAGGCAAACGCAATAATCTCAAAAAACAAAGGAGAGCCATACATATATCAGGCAAGTCTGTGGCTCATCCTAGCAGCGCCCGCAGTACTAGTAATAGGTGTGGTCATGGCCCTTAGAAAATCAAGAGCAAAGCCGAAACCACATGAGAGGTCGTCTCCGATTTAGAAATAAAAATGAACCGGCATACAATCATCATCATTATCTCTTGTGTTGTTATTGCTTCTACGATAGGCTATTCTATTTTTAATTTGTTAAATGCGGAAAATTTGCAATTTAGAATTGCGGGCAAAGAGGAATTCAATTTGTTTTCTTTGATATCTGGCGCAAAACTAAAAGTTTGCAATCCTTCGGATTTGCCAATAATGTTTAATAGTTATGAGATAAGTTCCACCTATAACGGTGGCAGGTTAGGAACATTTCATTTAGAAGGAAGCCAGATCCTGCCAAAATCATCCATAGTTTTACAAGGCGAATTTGATGCAGAGGACAAGAAAACTGCCAACATCATGTCACTATTTCTTGATTCAGAAATACAGGGTGCAGATGTGTCACGAATCAATGCAGAAAAACTTGAGATTGCAACTGAGCTTAAGACTAATCTTTTTGGCATCATACCATACACGATATCAAAAAATTATGGTGGGGCTGAGTTTTTTGACATGATGAATGGCAACGACGACTCTTTTGAATGTTAGAAAACAGGGTTTTTTTGAACAGAAAAAATGCTTCAAACGATTCCTGACATTCAAAAAGAAGCGACAGATTCAACCCCTGACTCTTGCTTGTAGGGACGTTTATTGAAGCCCAAATGATAGAGATTGAACACGTCAATTACGACATCAGCGCAACACAGGACGGTGCCGAAGTACTCAGCGAGGCCGGAATGCACGCAATGAGTGGTACTGATATGCTCACAACAGCCGCACTAAGTTCTGACAGCCCA
>JBASWV010000011.1:0-92202 GCA_049276655.1 Candidatus Nitrosotenuis sp.
TGGGCTGTCAGAACTTAGTGCGGCTGTTGTGAGCATATCAGTACCACTCATTGCGTGCATTCCGGCCTCGCTGAGTACTTCGGCACCGTCCTGTGTTGCGCTGATGTCGTAATTGACGTGTTCAATCAGGTTTCCATCGGCTCCCTCGAACTCAACTTCTAAGGAGAGCTCCTCTCCGCTCGTTGGCTTGCCGGAACCTACCTTTACCAGTATCGAACCGTCGGCCGATGCGGCAGTTGCATAGCTTTCACTTTCCTCTGACTCCTCGGTTTCTTCAACTTCCTCTGCACCAGCTTCCTGAACTATTACAGTTCCCTGCATCCATGGGTGCACCACACAAAAGTACGGAAACTCGCCTGTTTCCTCAAACTTGTATGAGAAGGTTTTTCCTGCCATGAAAAGGCTGCTGTCAAATATTCCATCGGGACCTCCATCCAAAGTTCCGCTTGTTACGGTATGTCCTGCGGTGTCATCGTTTGTCCAAACCACTTCACTTCCAACGTCTGTTGTGACTTCGGATGGAATGAAGCATTCGTTGGTTGTCTCACAACCAGGCGATGATGAACCAGCAGCAATGCTTATCTCAACTGTTGCATGATCTGCAAAGGCTGATGGAGCAAATACCGTCAAAGCAAGTACTGCAAAGATGGAGCCTGCGATTATTGCTTTCATTGACAGTGTTCAAATATGGGCACATAAAAATCCTTATTCACATTTCCATCTACTCACGATTAAGTAATTCCATTTTGGCAGCTGTTCCCCAAAAGCCGGAATAACTAAACAGATATCAATAATAACAAAAACAAACACCTCATAAAGTAGATCGCCTCTAGAACGCATTAATAATTTTCTAGGTTCTTTTAGACCCTAACATTATAATGTTGATTCCCTAAAAACAATTCCAAATTGAACAAACTTGTAATGATTACGAGTACCGTGTGTGTTTTTTCACTTTTGGGGCTGACTACAAATTTTGCAAGTGCGCAATCGACAAACTCCACTCAGGACGTAGTTTACACCGCAAAGTTTGTCTGCGGCTCAATATATGACGGAAGCGGGCCGCTGCGGCCGGGCCACTACGACACATCGGTAAACATATTCAACAAGAAAAGCTACCCAGTCAGCATTCTGTGGAATGCGGTGATTAATGACGGGCCTGCCTCAATTTCCATATTCAAAAGGCTCGAGCCGCAAACGTCTACTGGCTTCAGCTGCAGAGACATCAAAGATGTGTTCGGAATAGAAACAAAAGAAATGCTAGAAGGCTTTGCCCTCGTAAAAATACCACTATCGTCCTTGAAAGGATTTGGCAGTGAACAAGTCATACCGGACACGCAAGACCAGCTTAACATCCTTGACGTACAAGCATTTTACACCGCAAACGCCCTTGATACACCTCCGCACGAAGTAGCTCAAGAAAAAATCGCGTTTTACATAATTCAGGACGGGACTGGAAAGATACCAAAGGACTCTTTTCGCAAGCTGCTTGATGTCACGCTACCCTCGACACTAAACGACATATCCGATACAGAACAAAAAGTAAAATTGTCGATTGCAAAAAAGTTTGGGCTTGACAAAAAAGAAATTGACAAAGTACGGATCCGAGTAAAGAGCATCTCGATCGGAGTCGGAGCCCTGCTAGATGATCACGCAATATCATTGTATGTAGTCAAGCCGCAATTCAGCCCATAAGTTCAGCTCTGAAAACCTGCTTAAAAGTTAAATGTGTAAAACCTAGGCCGGAGCTAGTGAATTACAAAAAGGCTTTTGTCGCAACTTTGTCTTTGCTGCTTTTAGATCAGTCGTTTACGATCGCACCAGGCGGATTTGACACGGACTTGCGCAGGAAATCCAATATTTGATAAAGCAAGTAATAATCAAGATATAACCAAAAAATGTAGTTGGACAACATTTTTTCGTAAAACGAGTTTTACATTATTATACGATACCGAGTTCTGATTATTCATGCTTCCAATAAGGGACGAAAACCCAAAACCTCCAGGGTACAAACCCAAGGTAACCATCGCTCTCATTGTGATAAACGTGATTGTGTTCTTTTTTGAGGTGGCAATAACAGGGCAGTTTTTTGAGTTTAGCAACGACAGGGCGGCTGCCCTGTTTTATGATTGGGGTACGGTTCCTGCCTGCATTATGGGCGAGCGCTCCATAACGCTGCAAGAGTTCCAGGTTTCATGCCCTGGCATACCTGCAGTGGGACTTTTGAGCTCCATCTTTTTGCATGGTGGCTTAATGCACCTTGCAGGAAACATGTTGTTTTTGTGGATCTTCGGCGACAACATCGAGCTAAAGTTTGGCAGGGCAAAATTTCTCGGAATCTATATAATTTGGGGAATAGTTGCAGGCCTTGCCAACATTGCAGGCGACTTTAACAGCCCAATTCCAGCAGTAGGCGCATCAGGCGCAATCTCCGGCGTGCTTGGAGCGTACTTGGTGATGTTTTCACGCGCAAAAATAACGACCTTTATCATGATGGGATTTTTCGCGAGAATGTCGCATATTCCAGCAAAGTGGTTCCTGCCGTTCTGGCTCATCTTCCAAAACATCATCCCGTTTCTGATTGGAGGATTCGGTTTTGGTGCGGGAGGGGTAGCATACTTGGCACACATAGGCGGCTTTGTCATAGGCCTTGCGACGGGATTCCTCTACAAAAAAACACATCAATCCGAATTCATGTATGGCTCAAGATACGGCTCAAGATATGGGTGGAAGGGCGAGTAGGCTCCATAAGCATAAATCAAACGTCACAAAACTTTTCTCATGCCACTAGTCACGGTATCAATGTATCCAGGCAGAACACAGCAGCAAAAAGAAGAATTTGCAAAAGCAATCACAAAGTCCGCTGTTGAAATCCTCAAGACAAAGGAAGCGCACGTAATTGTCGTCTTTGAGGAAAATCCCAAAGAAAACTGGTATATGGCAGGAAGCCCCCTCTAAGTGCCAGTCTTTTTATTTTAATTACTTGTAGCCACAGCATGGCCAAAATAGCAGTAGTGCAGCTCAAGGCATCGACTGACAAAACTGAGAATCTGCAAAAAATACTCGACTCGATAAAATTTGCCTCAGACAGGGGCGCACATCTGTGTGCATTTCCGGAGTTCATGATGTTCTATACCACCTCAAAACAATCGCCTGCCGAGCTCGCGTCTCTTGCAGAATCGACAAACGGAAACTTTGTTAAAACGATCGCCGGCGCTGCAAAACAAAACAAGATACAGGTAGTCGGCACCCTGTATGAAAAAAGCAACAGAAAGGACAGGGTCTTTGACACCTCGTTTTTCATAACCGAGTCAGGCAGACTGGCAGCGACTTATCGGAAGATCCATCTATATGATGCGCTTGGCTTTAAAGAATCAAAAAAACTTGCCGCAGGCTCAAAGATTGCGCATCCAGTCAAAACGAGCATCGGCAAAATGGGCATGCTGCTTTGCTATGATCTGAGATTTCCGGAAATGTCGCGCACGCTGGCGTCTTCGGGCTCTGAAGTCTTGATAGTCCCCTCCGCATGGGTAAAAGGACATAGGAAAGAAGAGCACTGGCTCACAATAAACAAGACACGCGCAATAGAAAACGGCTGCTATGTGATTGCGCCGGATCAGGTGGGAAACATTTACTGCGGAAGAAGTCTGGTGGTGGATCCTTTTGGAAAAATCCTGTTGGACATGAAAAAAAGAAAGGGAATCGGATTTGCAGACATTGCACCAGCCAAAGTAAGACAGACTAGAAAGGCCTTGCCGCTTTTGCAAAATCGAAGAACTGACGTGTATCCAAACCTCAGACTTTAGGCCTTCTACTTGGGCAATTGATGTTTGCGCACTGTCTTGTCCACTTCTGTCTTCTGGAATATCGGAATAGTATCTGAGGCCACATGCAATGGCTGCACGGGATTTTTATTGCACACAGCATTGCCTTTTGCAGCAACGGCGATGAGGCCTTGCAGCCGTTGTAGTAGTTGGAGCATCCCATGAACCGCTTTTTCGTTTTCCTAGATCGTATTATCATAAGCTTGCCTATCTTGCAGCTTGGGCAGGCAACCAGTCCGTTTTTTGGCTCATTTGAGCCTAGTACGACATATTTTTTTTTGCTTGCAGACCATGAAAGGTAGCTGTTTTTGTCAAAATACTGTCGAATTTCGGCTTGGAGCAAACCTACTCCCTTCTTTGTGATTCGTACTCTATCCCTCTTGCCTTTTGTGCGGACGGACTTGGCCAAAGCTATCCCTACTGAGTCATGCAATTCAATAAATTATTGGTTGAAGAATTTTTATATGGAACGGGTCAGGGACTGTTGTGGAAAAGGTTTGTGTTCTTGGCGCTGGTAGCACCAAATACGGAAAACTCGATGACAGTATTACAGATATCACCATTCAGGCATCAGTAGGCGCAATTGAAAGCGCCGGCATCGATCCAAAGGAGATTCAGGCAGGATACATCTCAAACGTCTTTGGCGTAGCAGACAAGCAGGTTCACCTAGGACCAGTAATCATGAGCAACCTCGGAATCCCAGAAAAACCATCTTTGTCCATCGAGTCTGCATGCGGCAGTGGTTCTGTCTCATTTAGGGAAGCGTTTGCAAATGTCGCAGCGGGATTTTATGACGCAGTACTTGTTGTGGGAGTGGAAAAGGTGACCCACACAGGTACCGAGTGGACCACTACGTATTTTTCATATTGCTCTGACTTTTTCTATGAGGGTGGTGCAGGTGCATCATTCCCAGGACTCTTTGCGTCAATGGCAAGAGCATATCTAAACGAATTCAAGGCAACAGAGGAAGACCTGGCCCGTGTTGCAGTAAAAAACCACGACAATGGCTTGCTAAACCCAAAGGCACACCTCAGAAAAAAAATCACAGTCGATGACGTAATGAAGTCCGCAGTGGTGGCAAGCCCACTGAAGCTCTATGACTGTTGCCCATTCTCTGATGGCGCAAGCGCAGTCATTCTATGCAATGAAAAGTTTGCAAAGGCCCACTCCAAGAACTATGTCGAAGTAGTGGGATCAGGGAGGGGCGGATCACCTGCAACCCTGCAGGGGCGTGACCATATAACCACCATTCCAAGCACAAGGTTGGCCGCACAAGCTGCATACAAGATGGCTGGAATAACTCCAAAGGATATAGATTTTGCCGAAGTCCATGACTGCTTTACAATTGCAGAAATAGTAGACACGGAGGATCTCGGCTTTTTTGAAAAAGGACAGGGGGTGCAAGCCATACGAGAGGGACGAACCGCCCTCAACGGCGACATACCAATCAATCCCTCCGGAGGACTAAAGTCAAAGGGCCACCCAATTGGCGCAACCGGCGTGGGACAGGTAGTCGAAGTATTTGAGCAGCTCACGGGAAAAGCAGGAGAAAGAACGGTCAAGGATGCCCACATTGGTCTTACTCATAATTTTGGCGCAACCGGGGCAAGTTGTGCAGTCCACATATTCAAAAGCGTGTAGAGACTTGACAGTCAAGCAAGAGTTCATAGACGCAGTAAAATCAGGCAAGGTTCTAACAAGAAAGTGTACCAAGTGCGGTCATCTGCACCTTGCTACGGTCTATTTCTGTCAAAATTGCGGCCACAAGGAGTTTGAGAGCAAGCCCCTAGATGGAAACGGAACCGTTGCTACATACACGATAATCACAGTTCCGCCGGCGGGCTTTGAAAAATACACGCCGTATGCCTGGGTTGTGATGAAAATAGACGGCTACGATCTAAGGATATCTGGATTTCTGGGAGGCATAGGCTCGCCATCACAGCTCCCAATTGGATCCAAAGTCAAGATCACCGGATACGATGATCGCGGGATTCTCTTAGAAAAGCAGTGAATCAATTTTACCGAGTTAATTAACAAAATTAAAAAAAATTTTTTAATAGTTTCAAAATATTTCTTTTTTCATTGTCCGTTGATGTGATCTGTGGAAAGTGTGGGGCCAAGATATCCAACATGAAGATGCTCAAATCGATCAAAGACGTGATGAAGCACTATAACAACAAGTGCCCCTCCTGCGGGCAGACCCTGTCTACGTCAGAGTTCTCCGTCGAAGTAAACAAGAACTGATCAAAAAAGTTTGTTGCGAATTCCGTCACAAGTCTTATTTACTCCTGATCTCTACGCATAATCATGACTATGGAGGCAGCCACTGGGGTAGTAGACCCAAAGAAGAGTGGCGGCATCTTGCAGTCCACGTCAAAGCGCGTAAGGATGATCTTCTCTGTTATGGCAAGTCCAAACAGGATAGACATTTTAAGAATTTTAAACTCAAAGGGGCCCCTGACGTATTCTGAGCTAAAGTCCCTTGCGGGATTCAAGTCAAAAAAGGAAAGCGGCAAATTTGCGTACCACCTAAGAAAACTACTCAGGCAGTCGCTTGTGGCACTAAACAAATCAGAAAGACGTTACACCATCACGAATCTGGGCAAGCTGGTACTCAGCCTTGCAAGGCAGATCGAGGAGCGCTCCATCATAGAAAGCGGCAAAATGTACGTAAGGACTTCGCACGAATCCATCGAGGAGTTCAATTCCCATAAGATAATCCAGTCCCTAGTCCGTGAAGGAAGCCTGCCGCTGGAGCTGGCACAAAAAATCACCGAAGAGGTAGAAAACCGCATCTACAAGTACCAAACCACATATCTCACAGGCTCGCTCATTCGTGAAATGGTAAATTCCGTGCTGCTTGAGCACGGCCACGAAGAATACAGAAACAAGCTGGCAAGGCTAGGCATGCCTGTATTTGACATACAGGAAATGCTCACAAATGTGGACAGCATCGACAACGGCTCCCAAGGCTTGTTCTTCAAGGCAGGCCAGACTGTCTTTGCCGAAGACCTCCTTCTTAACACGCTTCCAAAGGACGTCGCAGACTCTCATCTGTCTGGCGATATCCACATATCAAATCCAGGAATCTGGTCGCTTTTGCCGGACACCATCTTCTTTAACATAAAGGAGCTTATCGAGGACGGAATCGACTTAAAGGGCAAATACCTCGGCGTGACTAGAATCCAGACAATCAAGAGCATTGACAACCTGATGTCTTCGCTTTCTATGATAATCTCGCTTGCGTCTAGGGAGGCATCAAAGGAAGTAGTCATGGACGGACTGGTCCAGCTCTGCTTAAAGCACGCAAAGAACGTCTCCGAGCTCGAAGAAAAGCTGACAGGCGCATTTGCGACGTCTTCGGTGTCATCAAAATACACAAAAGAGCCTACACTGGTTTCATTTAGGCTCCAGCTAGGAGCCGAGCCAAAGGTGGTGCAGGCGATTCTTAACGCGTACAAAAACTTTGTCAAGATGACGCCTGTCCCGCAAATAGGCATCATAATTGATCATTCCGCCGGCAAGATCTCCGACGTCTCAGAAACCGTGGCGGAAATAATTTCACTTGGAGGCAAAGTTCTTTTCTCAAAAGACGAGACCTCATACAGTGGCGTAGTAAGAATCAAGGGCAAAAACAGCACCTCATCAATCAACCTCCAATCCCTGACTATTAACCTGCCAAGACTTGCCTTTGAATCAAACAAGGACGAGACCTACTTTAGGGCCAGACTCGCACTTTTGATGAAGCCGGCGCTTGCCGCAATGTCACTCCGCAAAAAAGACATTTCTGATCTAACAAGAAGGGGGCTCAACCCAGTTCTGGCTGCAAACACCCAATACATGCAGCGAAGCTCCGTCTGCCTCGTCGTAAATATGGTAGGCCTAAGGGAGGCCGTCTTTAGCATCCTTGGCTACAGCGACGACAAGGAGGGCAGGGAGATACTTCACAAAGTAATCCAGACCGCAGTCGACGTCGCCGAAAAGAAGGGCAAGGAAATGGGAGACACCGTCATAGTCACCATGACAGAAAGCGAAGGAACCAGCCGCTTTGGATCCCTTGACGGCGAAAAATATGGGAAGATGTCCGTTCTCAAGTCCCTCGACGGGGAAGGCTATTCGGAAGGTGTCGTTATCGAGTCCTCCGAACTTGATTCCACAAGCGCCAAAGCCGAAAAGATAGTGGAAGCCAACAAAACTGCCCGGCTCCTAAACGGCGGGCTCCTTGTCAGGCTCAAATTCGACAAGGAATCCAAGACCGAGGATATAAAGAAGTCAATCGAAAAGGCAGGCGATCTGGTAGGATCGTTCAGGCCAAGCAAGGACGTGCCGATCTGCGGAAACTGCGGCTTCAAGGACGAAAAACTATTTGACAAGTGCCCCTCGTGCAAATCACCGTACATCCTTAGCTAAACTCTGAATTTCGCAACGTCTATTTTTGTGAGTTAAAAATTAATCTCTATTGGCAAATGGATCAGTAGTGAAATTAACTAAATTCGTTTTTTTCCCTAGGAACGACCATTCCCAAAATTCTTGGAATGGTGTAAACATTGTTGAGCTAAAATCTGAAATCTTTGGCAGTCAGGGTTATATCCCAATTGATTTTACCTAGTGGGGGGAGACATTATGACAACAGATTTTTCTCAAATAGAAAGTTCGATCGTAGACGTTAAGAAAAGAGACGGTCGGGTAACTCAATTTAACAAAGAAAAGATCACAAATGCGATCTACAAGGCTCTGGTGGCGAACGGCCAGCCAGATCGAAAAATAGCGGAGGATCTGACAAGCGGGGTCTTGTCAAAGCTCGTCCAGCAGGGATTTTCGGCCTCCAGCCCGCCAAGCGTCGAGGACGTTCAGGACATGGTCGAATCCACGCTAATCGAAATGGGTTATGGTGATATTGCCAAGTCCTACATTTTGTACAGACACGAGCGCCGCAAGCTCCGTGAGGACAAAATGAAGGTGCTCAACGCAAAATCGCTGGATCCTGTAGCAAAGTCATTTGATCTGAACTGCCTCCGAGTACTCGCATCAAGATACCTTCTGCGAAACAACAAAAACGAAATAATCGAAAGCCCGAGCCAAATGTTCGAGAGAGTAGCAATCCTTGTCGGACTGGGAGACATCCTGTATGACTCTGAGCTGTATGCAAGGGAGGGAACCACTCCACAAGATATAGAGGAAGCAAAAAAATATCTTACAAAGCTTGATGACTTTGATTACAAATTCAAAATCGGCACGTACTATCTGAACAAGTACCACTTTAGGGGCCTCATCAACCACTACATCTACTTGGCAAAACGCGGCCAGATGAAGAAAAGCTTCAAAGAAGTTCTGATAATGATCGCTGCCAAAAAATTTGACAGCTATGCGGACCGCATCACGGAATACTATACCCTGATGACAGAGCAGGACTTTTTGCCAAACTCGCCCACAATGATGAACGCAGGGGCGCGCCTGGGACAGCTATCTGCATGCTTTGTGCTCGGCATGCCTGACGACATGGGCGATATCATGAAGTCCACATCCGATGCCGCACTCATCTTCAAGTCCGGCGGCGGAGTCGGAATCAACTATTCTGATCTCAGACACGAAGGCGACATAGTGGCGTCCACTTCCGGCGTGGCATCAGGACCGGTCTCGTTTATGAACATCATAAACACCGTAACCGAGGTAGTCAAGCAGGGAGGAAAGCGAAGGGGTGCAAACATGGGCATCCTGGAAGTCTGGCACCCAGACATTGAAAAGTTCATCACAAACAAGACGCAGCCGGGAATCCTTGAGAACTTTAACGTAAGCGTCGGAATCTGGGAGGACTTTTGGACATCGCTAGTAGACAGCACCGACGGCAAGTACACCCTTAGAAGCCCAAGAGACAGGACACCTGTACAGGAGATCAACGCCCACCAGCTAATCGACATCATTGCACTGTCTGCATGGAAGAGCGCAGAGCCTGGACTCATTTTCTTTGATAACATCAACAAGTACAATGTCTTTGCAAAGGCAAGGGGTGTGCCACTGCGGGCAACCAACCCATGCGTTACTGCAGATACGTGGGTCACCACATCTGAAGGACCAAGAATGGTAAGAGATCTGGTTGACGCGCCCTTTAAGACGCACTTGAATGGCAGATCATGGAGTACAAACGGCTTTTTCTCCACAGGCGTAAAGAAGATCTACAAGCTGATAACAAAAGAAGGCTTTGAACTACGCCTGACAGAAGATCATAAAGTATTATCTGTCAAAAACATGAGCAGGGGCTCTTTGGAGTCCGAATGGACGCCAGCAAGAGATCTAAAAGAAGACCAAAAAATCGTTCTTGATGATTGCCGTTACTATGAGTGGGACGGAAAGTTTGGTCAAGAAGAAGGATATCTGATGGGTCTTATGATCGGCGACGGTCACATCAAAAAGGACAACGTCGTACTGTCATCATGGGGTGAGAGTAAAGGCGATACGTCTGTGAGGGGTCTTGTCTTGCAGTATGCGCAACAAATGCCACACAGAGCAGACTTTGATGGTTGGATGAAAGTCAAAGGACGAGGTGAATACGGACTTTCATTGGCGTCAATAAGCGGCCTTGCAGAATCTCTCGGATTAAGACATGAAAACAAGACAATAACCAAAGAAATTGAAATGGCGTCATCTGCTTTCTACAAGGGATTCCTCAAGGGATTCTTTGATGCAGATGGAACTGTGCTTGGAAGCCAGCAAAAAGGCGTGTCAGTACGTCTGTCCCAAAGTGATCTTGGCATACTGAAAACAGTTCAACGCATGCTTCTAAGGTTGGGCATTGTGTCAAGAATATACACCAACAGACGAACAGAACAAGAAAAGCTCTTGCCGGATGGGAAGGGACATCAAAAACTGTATCACGTCAAAGCGCAACACGAGCTTGTAATATCTGGAGAAAATCTACTGCGTTTCCACAATGTGGTGGGATTTGCAGACTCGGAAAAAATGGATCGTCTAGGATCATTGCTTGGGAACTACAAGCAAAGTCTCAACAAAGAAAGATTTGTAGCGACGGTAACAGAGCTGGTGGAAGACGGCATCGAAGAAGTATATGATGTTCAAGTGCCAGGAGTAAACGCATTTGATGCGAACGGAATAGTTGCTCACAACTGTGGAGAACAATCTCTATATCCATACGAATCATGCAACCTCGGCTCGATAAACCTGGCAAACCTCGTAAAAAGAAAGGCAGACGGCCAATACGAATTTGACTGGCAGAGATACGAGGAAACCATCAGAAAGACAACCCGATTCTTGGACAATGTAATTGACATGAACCATTACCCAGTTCCGGAAATCGACAAGGCGTCAAAGGAATCAAGAAGAATAGGCCTTGGAGTAATGGGAGTGGCAGACCTTCTGTACAAGCTTCGAATCCCGTACAACTCCAAAGAAGGATACGAATTCCAGTACAAGCTGGCAGAGGCACTCACGTATTACTCCATGGAGGAAAGTGTAGCGCTTGCCCGCTCCAGAGGCGAGTTTGATCTGTGCTCCAGGACCGAATATCCGGAAGGAAAAATTCCAGTAGCAGGATACTATGAAAAACCAAAAGGCGAGCATTATTACGACTGGGACGCCCTTGTTGCCAAGATACAAAAGCACGGAATACGAAACGTTCTGACAACGACAGTAGCTCCAACCGGCACGCTTTCCATGATCGCGGACTGCTCAAACGGAATGGAGCCGACATTTGCACTGGTCTTCGAAAAACGCGTGACCGTCGGAAGATTCTTCTACACAAACAAGATCTTCGAGCAGGTCTTGCGGGAAAACGGACTCTACTCTGATGAGCTGTTGGCAAAGATAGCGGACAACTACGGCTCGGTCAGGGGACTGGCGGAAATTCCGGAATGGATGCAAAACATCTTTGCCACCGCAATGGACATACACTGGTCCGACCATCTGATGGCCCAAGCAGTATGGCAGGTGTGGATTGGAAATGCAATCGCAAAGACAATCAACATGCCGCACGACGTTTCAGCAGAGGACGTAAAGGCAGCATATCTCTTGGCGCACGAGCTTGGCCTAAAGGGAATCACAGTGTATCGCGACGGCTCAAGGCACACACAGGTACTCCACATGACAAGCGAAAACGCCAAAAAGACGTTTGACGTCGAGGCAAGCGCATACCTGCGCGAATACATCTCAAAGAACATCAAAAACCCATACATCCGAGCGCAGGTCAACAACGCACTTGAGCTAAAGATACCCGAAGAACCACTCCAAGAGCCGGTAAAAGAAGAAGTATCTGAAGAGATGCTGTGTCCCTCTTGCAAGAACAACCTGGTCTTTGTGGAAGGGTGCAGCATTTGCATCGAATGCGGCTTTTCCGGCTGTACCTCCGGCTAGAGCCCAATTCTTTTATTATCATTTTTCGTTGCAAGACCAGTGGACAAGAAGATCTTTTTTGCAATCGGAATAGCAGTAGCCGTGGCGATGGTGGTGCTTGCACTCATCCCGACTACGCCTGTACCAACTGCGCCTGAGCCAATAGAGACGCTGCGCAACGAAAAACTAGGCCTAGTCATCAACACGCCGACCTCAGCGGTTACACTGGACCAGCTAACAAAGGTCTACTCGGAGGCATCGCTTACTGGTGCCGGTAGGAGCAACCTCTATCTTTTCTGGAACCAGATAGAGCCGGAGCCGGACCAATACAACTGGAAGGACACCGACGTCCTGATGAGCCTAAACAAGAACAACGGCCTGCAGGTGACGCTGTATTTTTCCGTGGTAAACGGAAGGATCCTGGGGCCGTTCCCCGAGTGGATGGGGACACCGTCCTTTGGCACGAACCTCGAGCAAAAAACCGCCAAAGTGCTAGATGCCATCTTATCCAGATATGACGGCGTAATCGATCACGTAATAATTGGAGGAAGCCTAGACTCTTACTTTGATGATGCCGACGGAAGCCCAAAACAATACAAGGAGTTTTTTGGCAACGTATACTCTGAAATAAAACAAAAACACCCAAACGTCAAAATGGGAAACGCCTTTTCGCTAAACAACATACTAAACAAGAACCTTGAGCAATATGTAACGGATGTCGGGCAGCTCGGAGATTTTGTCGCCTTTACCTACCTGCCGGTAGACAGGCTAAACGACATCTCAAAAACGCCGAAGGATGGAGGGGACGATCTGCAAAAGGCACTTGAGCTGGCGGCAGGAAAAAAAGTTGGATTCTTTGAGATAAGCTGGAGCACATCTGATTTTGTCAACGGAAGCGAAGAAGACCAGGCGGAATTTGTCAAAACCGCGTACGACTTTTACAGGCAGAACAGCCAGGAAATCGAGTTTTTCAACTGGTACAGGCAGTATGACAGGCCAGAGGGCAGCTGTACAATAAGCCAGGAATTCTCAGAATCCCGGGTCGCGGTGGCAGGAGACCAGTACGTGCGCGAAAGACTTGGCAGCTACACGTGCAGCGCGGGTCTCATAAAGACGGACAACTCGCCAAAAACAGCCTGGGCGGAGCTCAAAAAACAAATACAGACCGCCCAGTAAACCATTGAATGCTTTCGCTGATAATTGCCGAATCCTCACTTGAGCTGGTTCCAAGGGAACTACAGAAGCACAACTCCGTTACGGCATACTGCAAAAAGATGGGGAAAAACCCGTCGGAGGTACTCCTTGACAACTCGTGGCATTTTGCTGCAATGAAGGGAATTAAAAACGAGATCAAGCGGGGAAGGCCTGACATTGTTCATCTGTGCCTTCTTGAGGCCTGCACCATTCCGCTGTATGAGGAAGACGAAATCGCAGTGTACGTGCACACAATAGACGACAAGGTAATCTCTGTTGGTTCTGGAGTCAGGCTCCCAAAATCATACCATCGGTTTGCCGGAATAATCGAAAAACTATTCGCAGAAAAAACCATCGAATCCGACGGCAAGGTGCTCTTTGAGATAAGAAACATGACATTTTCTGAGCTCATCGACAGGATACAGCCAGAGAGGGTGATCGGCCTGTCCTCCGATGGAAAGAAGAGTAGCTACGAGCAGGTCGCCCGGCTCTTCGATGATGATACCTGTCTTGTCATCGGTGGGTTTCCAAAAGGCGACTTTGCGGACTCTACCAAAAAAAGAATTGACTCGATATACAGCGTCGAGCAAAGGCCGCTGGAAGCTCACGTGGTAGTAGCCCGAATTCTATACGAATACGAAAAGACGATTTTTATGTAGGCAGAAAACGTCTCAATTTCATGCGGCCGTAGTATAGTCTGGTAGTACGCTGGCCTTCCAAGCCCGTTACCCGGGTTCAAATCCCGGCGGCCGCACCTATTTTCCGGGAATATAGTTGGAGAGTTAGATTTTGCACTTTTCATTCAGAAAATAGGGGTGGAAGTTTTTTTCCCACTGCGGATATATCATTAGACTACAATCATTAGTATGAACAAATTTTCAATTGATTCTAATGCCAGAATAGGGCAAGTTCATCTCAAGGTATCAGACATCGATAAATCTTTACAGTTCTACGAATCGTTTCTTGGCTTCAAAATAGTTGAAAGGAACACTCAGAGTGTGTTTCTTTCACCCGATGGCAAGCTGCCGTACCTTATTGCACTTTCCAAAGCAAAATCAAATGATTCCAATCAACAAAGAAGGGCAGGACTGTATCATTTTGCAATACTTCTCCCACAAAGAAAAGACTTGGGAAACTTTCTTTCAAATCTACTAAAACATAAAGACGAAGTGAAAATTGATGGTTTCTCAGACCATCTTGTGTCAGAAGCAATCTATATTCGTGATCCGGATCATATAGGAATTGAGATTTATCGTGACAGACCACATACCGAATGGACATGGAACAAAAACCAAGTACATATGACACTAGACCTACTTGATATTCGAGGGCTATTATCAGAATCTGACAAGCCTTGGACGGAGTTTCCTGCACAGACTGTCATCGGACATGTTCATCTACACGTATCAAATCTTGCAAAGGCAAAAAAATTCTATTCTGATATCCTAGGTCTTGCCAACACTGCCAGCATGCACGGTGCACTATTTTTTGCGGCTGGAAACTATCATCACCATATTGCTACTAATGTCTGGCTTGGGGAAGGCATACCAAACGCATCAACAGAATTTGCAGGTCTGGACTATTTTACAATCGAATTTTCAAGCAAGGCAAAACTAGACGAAGCGATTAGTAGATTGGAATCCCAGAAAATAGCCGTTAAAGAATCAAAAAATGAGAGTGACTCATTTGAAATATCTGATGAGGACAAAATATCGATTCATCTGGTCTGCTGATTGTTTTGCGGATTAGAAAGCATCTGCAATACGATCTGTGCGTCGTTTTGCCCATCCTCAATTAGTTTTTTTATCGTGGCTAGGGAAAAATCTGCATCTTCAAATAAAAAGTGCTTGTCCTCTTGCCTCTCGATTCTGATTATCTCTTTGATTATTGCACCTCTGTCACAGGCAAGTTTATGATATTCTGATTCTATCTGATCGAATCGCTGTTTTTGCTTTTCATCCAGATTTGATTCTTGTAAAATATTATGCATTTCTTTTATGATTTTTAGGTATCTTGTGATTATCTTAGACATGCGCACATTATGTTCTGTTTTGTCTGTGTGCATTATGTCTCTGGCCCTATGCCATGACTCTAGCATGTTTTTTGGAAGATCTTGGTGCCTTTTTGGGAAAAGATTGACAAGGTAGACTTTTTTGTCATATTTTGGAGAAACATCAATTACTTCACGAAGTGGCGTATTGCTCAAAAGGGTTCCATCCCACAAGTTTTGTTCTCCAATCTTTGTCCAGCTTATTCCATAAAACGGATAGCCTGCACTTGCCAGAATGTGCTCTGGCTTAATCTTGCCCCGTTTGCTATCAAAAATCATTGGCTTGCCTTTTTGGATGTCAGTCGAGGTCACTATCAACCTTGGACTATCAGATTCATCAAAACTGTTAAAATCTACAAATTCTTGCAGAGTTTCTTTAAGTGGTTCTAAACTGTAAAGAAAAGGACTGGAATATAAAAAATTAAATGTTGAAAAACCATAAATCGATTCAAACGCGCGAGGGTTTCCCCAAGTTGCGGAATTAAGCGCAGCCAAATACCCCCTGAGGTCATCTGTCAAAAATGAGGGCGTTATTGTTTCTGCTAGCGTAAGCCAAAATTGTTCTAAATCTTTTGCAGGATCGCCACTTTTACTTCCTGCTATGATGGCGGCATTTACAGCTCCAATCGATGTGCCTGCAACCACATCAAATCTAATTTTATGTTGGTGTAGAGATTTAAAGACACCACACTCATAGGCACCAAGGGAGCCCCCACCTTGAAGTATCAACACTGTTTCAAATTTCGATTCTTGTGTCTCAGAGGAGATAGACATTAATCGTAAGTAACTTCCATCGCTTATTTAACTTCCAATTCTTCTTGAAGTGTCTCAAATCCGGTCATTAAATGGCATTTTCACGCACAACAAAAAGAAAAAATGTTTGACGGATACTCTATTGAGCCAATCCCATCTGTTTCATTATTTCAGCATTGTCCCAGAAAAGATGTTCTTCTGCAATCCTACCCTCTTCCCAGCGTGCAATAGTAGTCATTGTCACCTTGAATGCTTTTCCAGTCGGAGGAATTGAGCTGCCATCGGGCAGTGGCATTGGTTGCGTAAATGTGCCTTCGATAACGCCTGTCGCTACAGTCCAATCGCCAGAACCAAATCTGATTGGATGTGAAGTGACTCGTGTATCGGGAGCATAGACAAACATTGCCATGATGTCATTATCGTGTTGTTCAATTCCTCTCGTCTGCCTTCCATCCGGCCACACCACCAAGACGTTAGGGTCGTGTATCTGGTTGAATAATTCCCAGTTTTGTTTGCTAAATGCATCAAAGTCGAGCTCATCAAAGCGTGCAAGGTTGGCCTCAACGACTGGATCCTGCATTGTGCTAACTTGAGTTGGTACTTGGAAAACTGCATAGCCTATTCCGAGTCCTGCAAAGAATACACTTACTGCAACTCCTATCAATATGGATTGATTTCTCATTACCAAAGACGCGTCAAACTTTGTAATAAGAGTTGCAGATCTTATTTTGCTCTCGTGTATTTTCTACAAATGATACGGTTGAGATGTCAGCTTTACCCAATCGACAGTTGAGCAAATAATCCATATCAAAAATTACTATCACGCTTAAGTATAATGGAGTCATATGATGCTTTATGGACGGCCAAAAGCTAAAAGTAGGCATCATTCTTGGAAGCACGCGCCCCGGACGTAATGGTGAGGCAGTGGCCAAGTGGACTTTTGAAATTGCAAAGAAACGATCTGATGCAGAATTCGAGTATATTGACATCAAGGACTTTAACCTCCCACTATTGGACGAAATGATTCCAGCTTCAATGGGGCAGTACTCCAAGGAGCATACAAAGAAATGGGCGCAAAAAATCGACTCTCTTGACGCATTTGTTTTTGTGACACCAGAGTACAATCATGGAATTCCCGGTGCCCTGAAGAATGCAATCGACTTTCTATATCGTGAATGGAACAACAAATCTGCCGGGTTTGTAAGTTATGGAAGCGCGGGTGGTGTACGCTCAGTAGAACATTTACGCCTTGTGATGGCAGAGCTTCACATAGCAGACGTACGTGCTCAAGTAGCGCTATCACTCTTTACAGATTTTGAAAATATGTCAAAGTTCAAGCCAGCCCCATACCATGAAAAATCTGTCAATACAATGCTTGACCAAGTAATTACTTGGGGTAATGCTCTGAAGACCATACGAGTGAAATAAAGATGATTAGGATCTAGAAACTCTAGTTTTGTAGCCTTTGTTTTAATTTTATTATAACTAGTGCAGGCGCAACAAAATACATTCCAATATTTAACATTATGATGCCAATTCCATAACCTAGCACTTCCTGTTCTGAATCTACATCAACATAATTCAGAATCGACAAAGTCGAAAGCATTGGAGTGATTGTAGTCTTTACTAATTCTTTGAATACCGTATTGTTTCTTTCCCAGTCTGCAACTGTTGGGCTGAATGCATAGTAAACCGAGTTAAACGCAGTCATGAAGCTGGTTCCTGAAGTTGTACTGAATAGGACATTGTCTCTAACCTCTCTGAGCAATTGGACTTGTGGAGCAAGCTCAGAACCGTATGCTGCAGTTGCAATTAAGCAACCAGATTTCTTTTCTTCTGTTGGTTTTTCTTCTGCTTTGGTGACAACCTCTTGGTATTTTACTCTCTCCGGCAGATCAACAGAAAATACCATTCCGTCTTTGATCACAGAAGCAAACAATTGCTCGTTTTCATCAATTTGCATGACAAAAATCTATAAGTTTGCTCTAAAATGATTCAACTTTACTTTGAATGATTCAATTTTATTCCATTGAAATTGGAAAAAGGCAAATAAATTCTGAAAAGATAGTCTGTCGTGCAACAACTGCTGATACTAAGTACAATCTTCTCGATAAGCAACGTAGTTGTGATGTCGATAGTCATTGCAGTTCTTTGGCGAATCTTTAACTCGACAAAATCTAACGTCACGTTGGGCTTGTTGATAGCGTCTGGCTTTTTGCTCACGGAAAATTCAATCCAGTTTTATTCTTATGTTATGATGGAAACATTGTTCTCCTCTGAGATACTACCTTATCTTCTTGGGATCAACTTGACACAATTGGCTGGCTCGTTGGTGTTTTTCAAAATCATTTCCCAATGACAGGTCGAAATTCAACGGTTCAACTAAAATTTTCCTAGTTGAAGATGTTGTTTTTAACCTAAACATACTAAGAGTTTTTGGGGTTCATGGTAAATCTATTCCAGCCATACCATGACACCCTTGACTCCCAGAACTTGAACAGCTGCGATCATGCTGGACATGCTTTGAATCTCCTCGGCTGTTCAAGTTTCTTTTCTTTAAGTGGAAGTTAACTGTTTTTGTTTTTGCCTTATTTTGAAATATGTCATCAAGTTAAAGCCAAAGATTATAGCAAGACCGACATATGCTAGTGGCTGACTGTAGTTAACTAGTACGGCAGAAAGACTGGAGCCAAAAATGCTTGGTAGAAACGAAATCGCATACAACCACCAGCCGCAACAGCCGAGTGGAATTAGCGAAAAAAATGAGAAAAACGAAGTCAGTACAGTTCCACCGGAATTTCCTCCGTATGCACCACGCTTCATTTTAAGCTGGCATCCAAATCTTTGTGCAAAAGCTGCAAGGTACGACTGCATGCCTATTCCTATTCCCATTCCGGAAATTATTGGCCAATTCAGCTGGATGGCGATCGATACTGCAACTGAAGGCTCTAGCGCCGGCGTGGTAATCACTACCACAAGTAGATAGATCGCAACTGTAGCTGCTCCAAACAAAACTCCTTTAGTAGTCGGTCTCAAGTTTTTCAGTAAACCTCGGTGTTTGGATGAAAGGCCACCCACGAAAACCAAAAACCAGGATCGTAAACAAGACGTGCGAGCTGTTTTCCTTCCATAGGTCCAGATACTGCCATTCCATCTACATTCCATTCAGAACTTGTTTGTTTGTCAGTTATTATGTCGCCTGTTTTTGCAAACTCGAGTGCCTTTCCATCTATTGTTCTATCAAATGCTCTTACCGTAAACGACGATATCGACACCAAAAGGATTTTTTGCTCATCAAATTCATCATTAACAATACCTTTGGCTTCCACATCAGTTAGCTTGTAGGCCCTGTATGAATCCGCATGATCAAAACCAAGAATTATTTCCTTTGGGTGCATCCTGTCGTCTTGGTATTTTACTGGAAAAATGACTCTAGGATCTGTATAATAGTCCCCATATGGGTCTGAGCCATAGGGGCGCAGGTACCCAGTTTCCGTTGTCAGGACTACGGTATCTGGGTGGAGCTTTTTCCAGTCTGACCACTTTGCGACATCAAATGGAATTCTTGCTAGTTTCTGTCCTGCAAGCTCGCCGGTAATGGATTGGCCCAAAGCCTGACTCCACTGCGAATCTGTGTTTCTGTCATACATTACTAGGTTGCTGTTGTAAAGCTTGCCAGACGTGCCAAACTCTGTTTCGACTCCGTTTACCCTACGAGCAAATACCTGCATTGTAAAGCATAGTGGACAATATGTTACTGCCACTGGCGTGTCTCCAAACCTGTCATTTACTATTTCGTGCCAGACTAAAATGAAAAGTGGGTACGCCCTCGTCTCACCATTCAACTCTAGTCCCATAACAATATCATCATCTGAGACAAAATCTGCCTTGTCCGCACTCACAAACTTGGGGCTATCGATTGATGGAATTCCGTCCTTTGGGGGACCTCCACTTCTAATCTCATTTAGAGGAACAATGTGCTTTATTCCATTTGTTGTCTGAATCTGAACTGTTCTTTCAGTATCGATCTGCGTCGGGCTCTGTTGTGTTACCTGTGGTGCCGTAGGTGTTGCCGTGGTCGTGTCTACTGCAAACAAGCCTCCTGTGTATGATGCTAAAACCAGTCCTAAAACAACAAGGCCGCCACCGGCAGCTGCAACATACTTGAGATTCAACATAAAATAAGCTTCAATAAAATATTAAAGAATTGTTTCAAATCTGATGATGTTTTATTGAATACTTCAATGCATGGTTTAATTCAAGTAAAAATTGAACAGTTTAAATTAATATTTTAGTACTATGGATATGCAGCAAAAACCCATATGGTACAGCAAACTCTCCAGATTGCAACATTTGGCCAAGACCGAGAAGGCATTTTGGCAGGATTTCGAAATTTTCCAATACACAAACTGATTTTGCTTCATTACGAAGAAGACAAAAAAGAAGTCGAGGAGTTTTCACGAAACATCAGATCAACACTGGGGGTGCCCATCTCGCTAAAAATGATAGCCAAGCCAGATATCATCAGAAGTGCAATGGAACACGTTGCAGAGATAATAAAAAAAGAGTCAGGGCAGTTTGAACAAGTGCTCATAAACGTAAGCTCCGGCGACAAAATGATCGGCTGTGCAGCACTTTCTTGCGCGTTTGTAAATGGAATTAAGGCCTTTGGGACCGATGCTGAGGGAAAACCAATGCTTTTACCGATATTGAAGATGAGCTACAACGAAATAATCTCTGATGCGAAAATCAAGATATTGCAAGCTTTGGACAAAGCCGGAGGAACAATCGAGAGCCTCGAAGATCTAACAAAACTTACAGATTTTGGAAAACCCCTTCTTAGCTATCACATTCATGGAAATGAAGGAGCTAAAGGGTTGGTTCATCTTGGTTTGGTTGATGTAGAAAGGCTTCAGCGGGGACGCTCAAAAATAACTCTTAACACCCTTGGAAGAATGTTGATCTCTACCAAATAATTACAAGTCTTTTTCACATCAGAAAATCTAAAAACGATCATCGAACTGAGTTGATTCCATGCCGGCAGCATTTCTGTTTTTGTGCAATTAGGACGCACAAGTGTAGATTTACTGACCTTGCATTATCACACATTTCATAACAATCATTGCAAAAACCTTGGGATTCGTTTAATCAGATGCGATACGGATGCTTTGCCCGGACCGGTTATAATTATCATCAGGCAGGCTGCAAGCATCACCAGATCAAATTCCCACCCAGTAAATTGACCTCCTGCAAACTTGTCCAGACCTTTTATCTTAAAGATTGCCCCAAGCAGAATGATTGAAAATATTGAACCCGTAATTCTAGTAAGGACGCCAGTGATTAGGAATATCCCTCCCAAAAACTCTACAAGTGCAATTGGTAGTTGAAGCTCGCCTGGAAGTCCATTATTTGTGAGCCAACTCTGCCAGCTTGGATCGAATTTTTTTATACTGTGAAAGATAAAGATCGCACCAATTGACGCGCGAATTCCCCAATGAGTAATGTCATGTAATTTGTTTTCTTTTATTTGCGCGTCAACTAACACGAAAGCCACAAAAATTATTTTGCATAAAAAGATTTTTCCAATTTTTCAAATTAATTTTTTGATCTGTCATGATTACAAATTTGAGTGACAGAAGGGTTGGATGATATTTTTAATCAAACCAACAAATGTTGAATGATTCAAGATTAACTTGAACTATTTTAGATCAAACTTATAGATTTTTGCAAGCAAATCGACTCAATGAACGAGAAACTCAAACTAGCATCGTTGCTGTTGATACTGCCTCTATTTATCACTGCACTAGCCAACATCCCAATAGATGTTGATGCGGCGAAAAGTAGAGGAACCGACGCACCTGGCAGACTAGGGACCGATTCGTACGGCTCAAAGACTGCAAGCAAGGTTTGCGGTGACAGATTATGTTCCGAAATTTCAAGTGCAAAACAACCATCCACTATGACAAAAACACCTGCTGCCAAACCAAAACAATCCACACAGAGCACAACCGAGGCTCAGGATGAGATGGCTTTGCGACTTTCACGTGCAAACGTTCCGGCAACAATCCCACTTCACAAGGGTTGGTATAACGGAGAAGCTGTCTACTTTATCATAACCGATTCCAGCGAACAAAAACACGCCGATATCATAACTGAAAGACAGGGTTGGAGAGTAGAACTTGCTCCACTCCTTGCAAATGCGCCAAAAGCAGCGCTATCGACTACATACATCTTCACCAATGGAATCAAAGGTGATGGCATTCATGGCTTCCAAGACGAGGTTTTCACAAGCACTCCTGGACAGCCAGACACATACAGTGCACTCACATCACACGTTCATGTAACATGGAATGAAGGTGCGAAATCAAAGCTGTTAGATTCTGAAGAATCCATACTTGCTGCGGAGGAAGAAGGCTTGGTAACGCTAACTGAGCTCCCAGTTGTAATCAACATGCCACAAATAATGTGGCCTGGAGGACAATTACCGGTCCGTGCAGACAAGACGCTTACAGATGAAACGGAATACGGTGGAGGTCAAGTTCTTGATATTGACACCAAAAAGATGTCTGTAACTTTTGTAGCACACAGAGGATGGAGTTCCGACGGGAGAACTGTCTACTATATCGTAACTGACGCCACCCCAGAAATGCCTGCGACCATGATGGGCGTAGCAAGCTCACCAACATCTGCAAAGCTGATTGCAAATTCTGCGGCAGTTGACTTGTTCCAATTCGGTAACGGGATCAAAGGCACAGGCCCTCTGGGATTCCAGCCAGGAATTGCAGCAGGAGCACCAGGTGACGCAAACTATAGTCCGATGTGGAGAATATTCATGGTCGAATGGAAAGATCCATCATCAGCATCAATACTTGAAACAATGGACGACATCAACGCATACAAAAAGGCAGGCCTGATTGATGTCAATCTGGCAAGACCGATGGATAGCGATCACATAGTAAACTGTCCATTCATTGATCCCTTCCAGTAAGGGATCTACAATTTTATTTTAATCTTGGTAGAATTTATTTTGGGCACATTCTATTTTGGTAGATAATTTCAAATCTTTACACATCATCTAATAAATCACATACCACAACTAGAACGCTTTAAATAAATTTCATTACTGAAAGTATCGTTGTTCTCAGATACCATTTCTAAAAAAGCATTATACCTGCATAGGAAATACAACGGCAAAATCTCAATTGCGAGTAAGATTCCAAACTTGAAGAAAAGTCACATACGCCTCATTTACACCCCTGGGGTTGCGGCAGTAAGCAAAGAGATATCCAAACACCCTGCACAGAAGTATTTCTTAACGTCAAAAGCGAATAATGTGGCCATAGTAACTGATGGGACAAGGCTTCTTGGCCTTGGTAATGTCGGTCCTTATGCAGCAATGCCAGTAATGGAGGGAAAAGCATTACTGTATAAGAAATTTGGAAACGTTGACGCGTTTCCAATTTGTCTTAGCGTAACAAAAAAAGACATGATAATCCAGACCATAATGGCAATAGAGCCTGCATTTGGCGCAATAAACTTGGAAGATATTGAATCTCCAAAAATCATCGAGATAACTGAAGAACTAGAAAAGAAATTGGAAATTCCAGTTTTTCATGACGACAGACATGGAACGTCTGTGGTGGTCTTGGCCGCTCTCTATAACTCATTAAGATTAATCAAAAAACGTCTCAACTTGATTAAAATAATAGTGGCCGGGGCAGGATCGGCAGGATATGGGATTGCAAAGCTGCTTCAATTTGCAGGCTTCAAGAACATCATCGTAGTCGATTCAACGGGTGCAATTTACAAAGGCAGAAGAAACGCCATGACCAAATACAAAAAAGAGCTTGCAAACATCACAAACCCTACAAAAGTTAAAGGAACACTTGAACAGGTGTTAAAAAATGCAGATGTTTTCATTGGAGTGTCTGGGGTGAAGAATTTACTTTCACCAAACCATATCAAAAGCATGAACAAAGATCCCATAATCTTTGCACTCACAAACCCTGATCCCGAAATAGATCCTAAAATTGCGAAAAAATCAGGAGCAAAAATTGTTGCAACTGGCAGCTATCTGTACCCAAACAGCGTAAATAACGCACTCGTCTTTCCATATTTGATGAGGGCGATCTTGGATCATAGAATACGAAAAATTGATCTAAGCTTGCTTTTAGCGGCATCAAAATCAATAGCAAAAACGGTATCTGACAGGGATCTCCGCCATGATCATATCATACCTGAGATGGGAAACAAGGATCTACAAAAAACTGTAACTATGGCACTAGGCAAATTCAAAATACGATAATGCAGATCTCACTACTATGGATACGGTCTATACTTAAATCGACAGATTAAATTTGCAATAAAAAATAGAGAGGGTTTTGAATTACCTTACCGTTACAACGCCTTTCATCCATGGATGAACAGTGCAGGCGTAGCTAAAAGTACCGGCAGTACCAAATTTGTGGGAAAATGTTTTCTCTGCCATCACTAGTCCACTGTCAAAGCTTCCATCAGGCGCAGTTACTGTGTGAGCAGCTGAATCGACATTTTTCCACGTTACAGTTCCACCAACTGTAATTTTGGCCTTGTTTGAAGTATAGCACTTGGCATCGCATTTTGTGTTTGACGAAGCACCTTCTGCCATGTTGACAGTAGCTTTTTTTGGGCTCGAAGCACCGTTGGTCTTAGTTCCTTAGCTTTGTCGTTTAAAGGGACAGCCAATTTTTGAGATAGAACAACAACACAAACAGTTGCATTCCCCTTTGTTGTGTTTACAATCAACACACATGTTTTTTTCCAGTGTACTTTCTGTGATCTAGCTATTATCGATTATTTTAGATCGTTCAAGTAATAATTTAACGGTTGCAGACTAGCCGCAGCCACAGCTGCCACCTTTGCATGGCTTAGAATGTGCTTTTACCATGTGGCGCATCATTCTTTCAACTTCGGTGAATGCCATTCCGCAAATTTTGCAGACAGGAGTTAGATCCTGAGTATTACTTTTTTTGAAAAGTTTCATACTGCATCTGGTATCGAATATCAATAAAAATGAATCGTAGAACAGTTAAAATTTCGATGTAATACCAATACTCTTAATGTTGTATTTTGGTGAACCTAGTTTTCACTATTTTTTATTAAAAACACTTAATCGTGTGTAATTACATTTTCTATAAATTTTTCCAAAGCGTCTTTTGATTGTGCGCCTACTGTCGCATCTACGATCTTCCCTTTTTTAAGTATGGCAACGGTTGGAATGCTTTGAATGCTGTATGCCACCGCAACCGAAGGATTTTGATCAACGTTTACTTTGACAAATTTGATAGCAAATTTCTGCTCTGATGCAATTTGATCCATTACTGGTGAAACCATACTACACGGTCCGCACCAAGGAGCCCAAAAATCCACTAAAACCGGGCCATCCATTTTTACCACCTCATTTTCCCATCCCTGAGCAGAGATTTCCTTTACAACACTTTGACGTGACATGGAATGCTCAGTTGTCTTGCATTTATTTAACGATGTTCTGAAATTTACCAAGCAAAATTTGAATTGTTAAAAAAAGCCCGCTCTTTCTGAGAATTCAATTTTTAGCTTAACACTTTAACGAAAAATGCTTATTTCGACCAAATGATGCCGTAAAATATGGAAATAAAGTGCGCTGATTGCCACTGTTTGCCTTCCGAATGCAATGAATCAAGATCACCAAAAACGTCCTAATCGTACTTGGGATGGTGTTGTTTCTTATTTTAACAAGGAACCACTATCGCTCCGATGATCGAAAATTCCTATAAGATACGATTTCCATAAAACATCATGACAAACATACTCAATAATGTAGATCTGGACAAAATCTCCAAGACAATCGACGACGCAAAAAAAGACAAATCCACTCTAAGAAAGCCGGTAAAACTTCAAGGCCAATGGAACTTCGATCCCTCAAAAGGGTATCAGTTCAAAACCGAGCTTGCCTATGAAAAAGGAAAACAAGTAGTCGAGATAGACTCGCCATCGTTTCTTGGCGGTGGTGGAAACCGACTGGGGCCAATGGCATACTGTGTTGCAGGCATAACTTCGTGCTTTATTGGGACCTTTGTTGGGATAGCATCATCCAAAGGAATCAAACTAACAAAACTTGCGGTAAACGCAGAATGCAACATCAACTTTGCTAAAACGTTTGACATCTCAGATGAGCCAATCACAGAAGGAATAAACTTTCAGATTGATGCACAAGCAGAAAATGCCGACAAGCAGCAACTGCAACAAATTGTAAAAATGGCAGAAGAACGCTGCCCAGCCATCTATAGCATGTCACATGTAATCAGGGTCAGCGCTCAGATACTATGATCAAAGGTTTCATCGAGAAATCGCATCCCACTGGTCAATTCTAGGGGGAATTAGCTAAATGTCTTTGCCACAATGCGGGCATTTCTTTTGAGGTTCCGTCGTAAGAGGCCCCTTCACATCTTCTGAAACCAACGCAAGACACACGTCCCATGGGGTGATCGCAGCGTCCTTGTAGAGGAGGTACGGGTGCTCCATTTGGTTCATAAGCGAACAAAGATAGTCAAACGGCAAATCATCTGTAATTGTTTTTGCATAGTCTAATCTTAGTTGTTTTGCCGGTATGTCCAAAAACGACTCGACATTTTTTTCAAATTTCAGTATTCTAGAAATTTCCGCAAGAATCAACCTGTCGCTAACAAACTGATTAGAGTTTTCCAAAACGAGTTTTCTGGTTTTGTTTGCGAACATCATGCTGATCAGTTTGCCCAATGTGTCGTCTGGCCTAAAAGTGACAACCTTGTTTTTTGGCATCGAGGAAGCCGAGATGTCGGTCCTACACCTCATGCCAATATCTAGCATCTTTCTTGCCGAAATTGCAGAATAGCTGTCCGATCCGTTACCCAGTATGGCAAATGCGCGCCTCGTGTTTTGCCACTTTTCTATCAGATCTTTTAGCTTCGTTTCCCTTTCGACCTCCGGAACGTCTTGAAACATTATTTCGTCGACTCTGGTCTTGTACTGGAAATCCCGAGTTGGATTCTCCCGCAGGTTGTCAAGCAAATCATACCCACCTACTATCCCAACCGGTATGTTATCGCCGTCTACGACAACGATCGAGTCCACGGCTGATTCCAAATATTGGGCACACATCTCAGTTGCGACCCAGACCTCTCTTTGCTTGTCGATATAAACACAAGGAGAGTCGGTAAGCGTCTTTGGAAATAGCTCCTTTAAGGTCAGCTCAGAAATGCTTCGAGTCGAAGTTTTCATAGACAACATTCAGGTGTGTTTTTTTGTTTAAAAATGCCTCAGAGATTATCACATGTGAAATTAAGAACACGATTGATTCAAAACTTGTATCCAAGATAAGCGCCCTAGAATCTCTTCAAACCTTGATCTTTTTGTACGCAGCCTTGCTCAATCGGTTCATGATGCCAAATCCAAGGCCCTTCTGGCCAATGCCCTGGGCAAGCACGACATCGATTTTATTAGAGTCAAACTCCCGGAACGCCCCAAACAAATTCGCAGCTATTTTGTCGTAATCGCTTCCGACATATCTTTTCATGTCGGCGCTGTGCTGGAAGTCTTTCTCAGTTGTCATTATGCCTACTCTTTTTCGTTGTTTTTTAAACGAGCTGAGAAGCTCAAGGATCTTTTCATTTACCTTGTTTTTTGCACCCTCAACCAAAATTATTTTGGCGTTTGGGGAATAATGTCGGTACTTCATACCTGGAGAGCGATGGACTGTTTTTGTCTTTTTTCCCCTAAGGATGGGATGAACGTCGACCCTTCCAACCACTTTGCGCAGCTGCTCCAGCGTAACACCTCCAGGCCTTAACAACACAGGGGTCTTTCCACTTAGATCAATTACTGTGGACTCGATCCCAATTCGTGTAGCGCCGCCATCTACTATCAGATCTATTCTTTTGCCAAGGTCCTCTAGGACATGCCATGCCGTAGTGGGGCTAGGCCTTCCAGCAAAGTTTGCAGAGGGAGCAGCTATCGGAATGCCGGCTTGCCGTATCAAAAGTAACGCGATCTTGTTTTCTGGCATCCTGACTGCAACGGTATCGAGGCCCCCAGTTGTTAATTTTGGGATAATTTCCGATTTTTTCAAAACTATTGTGAGCGGCCCTGGCCAAAATTCCTCGATTAGCCTGCCTGCCATCGGGGTAATGTCACTTACAAGGAACAAAAGGTCGTTTCTATCAGAAATGTGAACTATGAGTGGGTTGTCAGCGGGGCGCCCCTTTGCCCTGAAGATCTTTTTTACTGCTCTTGGGTCAAGTGCGTTGGCGCCAAGGCCATAAACTGTCTCGGTTGGAAACGCAACAAGTTTTCCTTGCCTGAGTGCCTCAGCTGCTTTTCTTATCTTTGAAATATCTGGATTCTTTGGGTTTATCTTGAGAACCTTGGTTCGCATTTTGTTTTAGAAAAGGATCTGGTACTCATAAACCTACAATCCAAAGATCGAATTTTTAAGGAAACCCGACGTCCTTACCGTATGAGGGCAGATCCAAAGAAAATAGCACTGGAGCGAATCCATATTCTACTCAACGAGGCCCGCTCAAACGCCAAAAAAAATCCGGAGCTTGCCCAACGGCAAGCAGGCCTTGCAAGAAAAATCAGCACCAAATACAAGGTAAAGATGCCATACGAGATAAGAATGCAGTTTTGCAAAAAATGCAAGAGCTTCATCGCTCCGGGAGTAAACTCTAAAATCCGTCTTGGCAGATCCGCGCTCAAGTCAATACGAATAACCTGCCGGTTCTGCAATCACACATATCGCAAAGTTATATCTAAGAAATCTAAATGAATATAAGACCTCTCGCAAGTTTGTCTTTCACATGGCAAAGGCCTACGATGTACCAGCAGATGTTCTGATATCAAGACTAGCTGACATGCTAAAAAGCGAAAACATTGCCAAGCCTGACTGGGCAGCGTATGTCAAGACCGGCTCGCACAAGCAAAGACCTCCGCAAGAAAAAGAGTGGTGGTACACAAGATGTGCTTCTGTTTTTAGGAAAATCTACCTTCACGGCCCAATAGGAATAAACGATTTGAGAACAGAATATGGGGGATCAAAGGCAGTAGGATATGCACTGTCTCATCACCGAGACGCTGGAGGCGCAATAATCAGAAACGCAATACACGAGCTTGAAAAACTCGGCTACGTCGAAAAGGTACAGGGAAAAGGCAGAGTAGTTACACACCAAGGAATGAAAAAACTCGACAGACTCGCATCCGACATCTTAGAAGAGATGGCAGCGCAAAACCCGATTCTGAAAATATACTCGTAGTGAGTCGCTATGAGCTATGAGCGAGACGACGGGCAAAATCCTCACAAAGACGCTGAGATCTCGGCGCAAAAAGAAATCATACTAAAGCAGCTGTTATCATCAGAGGCAAGGCTTCGACTAAACAACGTCAAGATGGTAAAGCCGGACCTGGCCGCATTGGTCGAAAACTATCTGATCGGCATGGCATCGCAGGGGCGAATCAGCTCACAGCTGACAGACGAACAGCTAAAACAAATCCTGATGTCGGTCCAGCAGCCAAAACGAGATTTTAAAATCAACAGAAAATAGCCCAAACAAAATATAATTAGGGGTTGCATGGGAACCAATCCATGAAAGGTGTAGTCTATGAAGAATATGCACCAGATGATAATTACGCAAAAATTCTCAAAGTAAAGGAAGTAGCCGAACCAAAACCAAAACCAAACGAGGTTGTCTTCAAGGTAAAGGCTGCGGCCCTAAACTATAACGATATCTGGGGAATGCGCGGACAACCCGTCGCAGTCCCACTACCGCACATCTCCGGCTCCGACGCAGCAGGCGAAGTCATCGCAGTGGGAGAAGACGTCACCACCATCAAAGTTGGAGACAGAGTAGTTTCTCACTCTAACATGTCGTGCCGAGTCTGCAAGGCGTGCACCGACGGACGCGAATTCGATTGCACTAAAAGAACCATCTGGGGATTCCAGACGGGGCCGACATGGGGAGCCTACTCTGAGATAACTCATCTCCCAGAAGTAAACGTTCTAAAAATTCCAGAAGGCGTCAGCTACGACGATGCGGCCGCCGCATCAATGACACTTTTGACATCATGGCACATGCTTGTAGGCAGGGCCAAGATAAAGCCAGGGCAGACCGTTCTCATCATGGGTGGAGGCTCTGGCGTGGGATCATTTGGAATCCAGATAGCCAAACTGTATGGCTGCACAGTCATTGCCACCGCAAGCGGAGACAAGCTGGAAAAATGTCACCAGCTTGGAGCTGACTATGCAGTGGATCACAGAAAAGAAGACTGGAGCAAAGAGGTATTCAAGATAACGAAAGAAATTACAAAATCTACAGGCGGAGTACCTGGAATCGACGTTTCGTTTGACCACATAGGCCAGACCCACTGGAACCAGCAGCTGACACTGCTCAAGTACGGTGCAACGCTGGTATCGTGTGGCGCGACAACAGGATATGACGCAAAGACGGACCTCAGGCACATCTTCTTCAAGGGAACAAACATCCTTGGCTCAACGCAGGGAACGAGAGCAGAACTCGAAGACGGATTGTACTGGATGGGCAAAGGAAAGATAAAGGCAGTGATTGACTCTGTGTATTCGTTTGAGAGAGCAGCAGAAGCCCACACAAAGATGCTGACAGGAAAAGGCCTCTTTGGCAAAATCCTGATGAAACCAGAAGGCGCCTAAGTCTTTTCTATGACGAGGCTTTTTCGTAGCCTTTTATTTGTGCCAGGAAACAACCCGCGGTTTCTAGAAAAAGCAAAAACAATACCTGCAGACATTGTATGCTTTGATCTGGAGGACTCGGTGCCGGATTCTGAAAAGAAAAACGCCAGAAAGCTGATCAAAGAGGCGTTAAAATCGCGCGCAACATATGGCGCCGACATTTATGTGCGCACAAACTCACCGGCATCTGGCAAAATCCAAGAAGACTTGGAGGAAATAATCCAGAAGGGCCTTGACGGAATCGTAATACCAAAGGTAAACAACGCAAAGGAGCTGACTGGAATCTACAAAAACATCTCAAGGCTTGAAAAAAAGCGAAAACTCAGGCCAGTATCGCTCATCCCATCAATCGAGTCAGCAGAAGGCGTGGTAAACACATACGAGATAGCCTCGTCTGGCAAAAGAATAGCCGCGGTAGTTTTTGGGGTGTTTGATCTTCTAAACGACATGGGCATAGAATATGCAAAACAGCCAGAAGGCGCAAAACACGCGCGGGCCAAGATCCCGCTCGACGCAAGGGCCGCAGGGGTGTATGCCATTGATGCGATCTGGCAGGATCTCCAAGACCTAGACGGCCTCAAAGAAGACTGTGTCATTGGGAAAAATCTCGGCTATGTTGGAAAAAGCATCATACACCCAGACCAGATACAAATCGCCCACGAGCTCTTTACGCCAAACAAGGCAGAAATCGAGTGGGCCCGCAAAGTTTGCGATGTGTACATGGCATCAACAAAAAAGGGAAAGGGTGCTACAGTAGTCGATGGAAAAATGATAGACGAGGTGCACTACAAAAGAGCAAAGGCACTTTTAGATCTGGCAAAATAGGTTCTTGATAAATTAAAAATATAAAAAAGAAAATTTCTTACAGAACAGTTTTACCTAGTCTGCAAAATAATTTTAGATCTCGCGTCTATGCGATTTCTGCGATAGCAAAGCGTCTGCCAACTTGTGTGATCTTGACTTTTGTTTCTTGACCTGGCTGTCCGCCTTTGACAAATATGACAAATCCGTCTATTCTTGCTATTCCGTCGCCTTGTCTGCTGGTTTCGGTAATGGATACGTCGTATTCTTTACCAGTTTCTACTGGTTTTGGTGTATCGTCAAACTGTCTGTTGTTGTTAAAACGTCTGCCGCCACCGCCTCTGTATCCGCCACCGAATCTTCGGTTATCCTGTCGATCGGAATTATCGTTAAAGCTCATTCTTGCACCCCCATCTACTTTGATGTATGGTGAATTGATCCGCTTTATAATCTGATTCACTGAGGCTGCGACTATGCGTCAAAATTCGAGCAAAATACGTCGTTTCTACGCAAAAACCGGTCAGACTCAGACAGAAGTGCCTTTTTTGAGGGTCAAAAGCAGGTAATCTATCACCTTTTTTTCCGACAAGTATCTCATTTTTTTCATAGAGTCATAAATCAACCTCTCAAGGCTCGCAGGATAAAGACCGTGCAGTTTCTGCTTTAGTACAGACCTGTTTTGCACATAATAGTTGGCAAACGGCCCATAAACCAAATTCCCGATAGACTCCTGTCGCTCTATAGCAAATCCGGCCATTTTGGCGTGTTGTAGTATGTGGTTTTTAGAATATTTCTTTGAAATCCACGTGATGTTAAGTATCCCAAGCCTCAGGGCAAGCAGCCCGGAATCCTCGGTGACAGGTATGGCAATAACAAGCGTGCCGTCGTCTGAGAGCACTCTCTTTGACTCTGCAAAAAATTCCTTCAGATGTGTGAAATGTTGCGCAGATTCCAGAGCTATCACCCGGTCAAACACCCCATCGGAGAATGGAACGTGATCAGATGAGGAGTTGATGGGCTCTACTATACCTGTCTTGCTTTGGTGGTCAAGCTGACTGAAATTCAAATCAAGACAACAAATCTCAAGGTGCGGAAATCTCTGCTTCCAGATGCTGGCCGGAACACAAAAACCGCTGCCGACATCCAGTATCGTCTTGGCACTTGCAAAATCGCCAAAGATGGCAATGTATTCGGTCATCTCTTTTTGTGCATCGGGCAACGAGGAAGACTTGGACCACCTGCCGAAATTCAGCATTTTCGTATCTGCGCCGATCTGCATGAGCGGAGAAAACTTGGTGTAAATTTTTATGATATCTCTGCCAGAATGTCTCTGATTCCACAACAATACATCGAGCGGATTGATCCTTATTTTGTTGCCCAACAAAAGGCACTGATCATTGCCCGATTTTAGCCTTTGATGTGAGGACTGGGCTCTTGAATTCATGGCTGGAAAACCACACGAACAAAAATGGCTGTTTTAGGTTTAAAGGAAAACATCTCATCGTTTTTTTATCGGTTCGCGTTTACACTGCTTGAATACAATTGGTAGATCACTACGAAGAGGCCGCAAACAACTTTTTGGAGTTATCTAGCCAGCAAAGGCTGCATATCATATTTCGGCTGTTGGGCAAAAAATCCAAGGTCACAACCATGGCAAAGGAGCTCGACGCAACCGCCCAGGAAGTGCACAGGAACTTTGCAAGGCTGGAAGACGGCGGTATTATAGCAAAAGACATGGATGGATTTTATTCCCTCACGACATATGGCAAGACCATCTGCTCCCAGATACCGTCAATAGTGTTTCTTTCAGAAAACAGGAGATATTTTGAGGACCACAACTTCGGAGACATCCCACCAAAGTTCATAATGAGAATAGGGCAGCTTGCAAACTCCGAGCATATCAAGGGTGTCACAAAGGTACTTGAACAGTGGAAATCAATTTACAATAACGCAAACGAGTACATCTATGAGATACTTGCCGAAGTGCCACTCGACATAATCGAGCCGAAGGTAAAGAGAATTGAGAAAGGAATCAAGTTCAATTACATCTTATCAGAGTCCACAATCGTCCCCAAAGGCCGCAAAAAGCTACTGCAAAAGCTGAACTATGATAAGCTCATCGAAAAGGGACTAGTTGAGAGAAAGATGAAAAAAACAGTCGAAACTCTTATGGTAATAAACGAAAAGGAAGCCAGCCTTTCTTTTCCCAGCATAGATGGTGAACCAGACATCACAGAAATGTTCTACAGCACAGACCCAATGTTTCACGAGTGGTGCCTTGACTATTTCAGGTACTGCTGGTATGAATCTGAAATATTCCAGGAAAGCAAGCTAAAAGAATAAAAAAGAAAAGGTGATCTCTAGATGGTTGCTAGGAATGCACCGATGCCCGTACCAACTCCAATGCCAAGGACGAAAAAGAGTGTGTCCCATGCAATTACTTTCTTGAACGGTGCTCGGACTTGGTAGTTCCAACGAGTTAGTTTTGTTTCCATGACTATGGTATGGTACGCAGACTAGATAGAATTTAGTCAGCTGATTTGATGAAACCTAAGCTTCTTTGTTGAAAAACCCGTGCGTAAACACTGCGTTGTAATAAAAAGAAAATTTGTGGGTAGTGTAAAAGCCTAGTCGTCGTCTTCGTGCTCGTCATCATCGCGCTTGTCTTTCTTTTCCTTCTTTTCTTCATTCTTTAGTTCTTTTAGTTGTTTTTTGAACTCTTTTTTTGCATCTTTGATGTCGCGCTTGAACTCTTTTTCTTCCTTCTTTGTCTCTTGCTTGAACTCCTTGAATTCACGCTTGATCTCTTTTACATCCTCTTTTTCTATCAGTTTGGTCTTTCTTGCCTCTTTGAGTAGTGACTTGGTGGTTTCTCTGAACGTCTTGAATTCTTCTTTGAGCTGCTTTCGTGTTTCCTTGTACTTTTCCTTTAGGTCCTGTAGCATTTCCCTGCAGTCTTCTCTGATCTGTTTTCTCTGGGTTCCATTTGCACTTCGTACCTTTTCGCCGCACTCTTTGATTATCTTGAGGGTTTCCTCACGTTGTTTTTTGAGTAATTCGTTTCGCTTGTGTACAAAGTCAGATATTGCCTGTCCGAGATTTTCTTTGTCTATTGGTCCCGGCGTGCTGGTCTGATTTGTTGTCTTGGCAGTAACGTTTGCTGAAAATGTACCTAATCCTACACCATTCCATGCTGCAACTCGGTATGTTTGTTCGTGTAGTGGCAGCAAGCCAGTGCTCAGATATGTTGTTTGGTTGTTTGCGGTGTTTGCTACTAGGATTGTTCCGTTTCTCTGAATCTGGTAACCAGTTATCTCACTTCCACCATTGTCTGATGGAGCATTCCAAGCTAATCTCAGAGAGCTGCTGGATACTGGGGTCACGACAAGTCCGGTCGGTGCATTTGACGTTGAAAGTGTGGTGGCTGATGCGGTGTTTGACGGTGCACTAGCCCCTGCGGAATTCAATGCTGAAACCCTATATGCATAACAAAAGTCGCTTAGCAGTCCGGTGCTTTGGTATGATGTTGTAGTGGTCGTGGTGTTTGCAACAAGAACTGAAAATATCCCAACACAACCAACATCCTGCTCAATTTGGTATCCGTTTACCCCATTATTGGTGGCGTTTACGGGCGCTGCCCAGCTCAGGTTAATCTGTGAGGCCGAGGCTGCTTGGGCTGTTAGGCTTGTTGGCGGCTGTGAAACTGCAGCCTGCGCAAATACGTGCTCCATGGGAGCCGCAAGTGTGGCTACGAGCAGAATCAAGACGATTCCTACTGTCTTCATTGTGTAAAAGCTCGGTTTTTTTCTATATAACGTTCAAGTAGGATTTCTACGAGCCTCTCGGCGCAGTTTCTGGCGTGAAATAAAGGAACTTCCAAGGAGGAGGATGTTTCTTTTCCGTTCCTTCAGCCTGCGGATAGAATAAGGCAGCCAGTTTGTCCCATATGGAATGTACTCAGCAAGAGCAAATCCCTTTTTGATCAGGTCTGGTTTTAACTCATCTCGTATTCCGCGAAGCATCTGAAACTCGAATTTTCGCGTATGCTTTTTTGATAGTGTGATTGCCTCTTCGATCATCGCAGTATCGTGCGTTGCAATCCCAAACTCGTTGCCCTCCTCAAAAAGCACTCTGAGTAACCTCAGATAGTTTTTATCAACATCTCGTTTTGATTTGAACGCAATGTCAGAGTTTTCCCTGTACGCGCCCTTGACAAGACGTATTTTTGCGCCCATGGATAGCAAATCCGCAAGGTCGACTTCGGTTCTCATCAGGTTTGCCTGCAGGGCAATCCCGAGCCTTTCATATTTTGCAAAGAGATTTCCATAAATCTGAATCGTCGCGTCCGTGTGGTCTGAAGACTCCATGTCTATCCATACAAACGTCTGCGAAGATGCAGCAGTCCTGATGAGGGCCTCATAGTTCTGCAAGCATTCCCTTCTGCTCCGTAAGAGCCCAATCTGGGTGGGCTTGACTGAGATGCCGCCACTTACCTTCCATTTTCTAAATGAGGCCATTACTGTCTTGTACTCGTCGATTGTTTTTTCGATAATCTGCTTTGATGTGTGGTATTCACCTAGCCTGTTGATGATTACGCTCATGCCGTTTTTGTACGAGCTTTTCGCGGCTAATAATGCCTCATCTATGGTGCTTCCGGCAATCCATTGCTTTGCAACCACAAAGAGGATTTTTTCCATTAGGGGAGTAGCTGCCAATACAATGAACTCTGTTTTTCGGCGTAAAAAAAGTATCCAAAACCTCCTATATAATTAAAAAATCAATTTATACTATATTCGCATCAAGACAACAGAATTGTTCACCGGAATAGTAGAGGGGGTAGGCAAAATACAAACACTCCAAAAAAATACCAAAAACCGTAGCGCGTTGAAAATGACAGTGGATCTTGGCAAGCACGCAAAGGGCCTAAAGCTTGGACAAAGCGTGGCATTAAACGGCGTGTGCCTTACCGTCACCGGAATCTCGAAATCAAAATGTAACTTTGAGATGATAGATGAGACAACAAAGAAAACGGATCTAGGGAACCTGAAGGTCGGCGGAATTGTCAACATAGAGCGCAGCCTAAAGGTCGGCGACCGTCTGGAGGGCCACTTTGTCTTGGGGCATGTCGACGGAGTTGGAACGATAAAAAAAATTGAAAAGCTACCAAAAGAGATCAAGATTTGGTTTGAGATTCCAAAACACCTGGCAAGATTCGTAGTCCAGAAGGGCTCAATTGCGCTGGATGGAATCAGCCTCACAGTAGTCGACGTGGAAAAAAATCTTGCGTCCGTCTGCTTGATTCCACATACCGTCCAGGTGACAAACTTTCAGACAAGAAAGGTCGGCGACAAGATTAATATTGAAACCGACATTCTTGGCAAATATCTTCTAAAACAGGAATAAATTATTACCAATTTAGTGGTAATTACCAATTTTCTAGTAACCTTTATTATTGTAGCGAGACCAAATTCAATTATGAGCCTTCAAGAAGCAATCTCCTCGCTAAAGCGCGGCGAGTTTGTCCTCCTTTATGACTCAGGGAGCCGCGAAAACGAAGTAGACATGGTAGTTGCCGCCCAGTTTGTCACACCAGAACACATATCGAGAATGCGACAAAACGCAGGCGGGCTGATCTGCATGGCAATAAAGGACTCTTTTGCAAGAACGCTCAACTTGCAGTACATGCATAACATTTTGTCCCGTTCTTCTGATGTGGATGAGGAATCAAAAAAGATGATAATGGGAACTGCCCCGTACGGCGATCATCCGACATTTTCAATCTCTATTAACTACAAGCAGACATACACTGGTATAACAGACAGAGACCGGGCGCTAACAATCAATGAGATGGCAAAACTGTACCATTTGGCCAACCCAAAAAGTGAGTTTGTCTCGTCATTTACCGCGCCTGGGCACGTACCGCTACTTTTGGCATCAAATGGACTGCTTGCCAGCAGAAAAGGCCATACGGAAATGTCCGTATACCTTGCCGAGCTTGCCAAGCTGACACCAGTTACTGCCATATGCGAGATGATGGACTCGCAGACGTATTCTGCGCTGACTGTGGAAAAGGCGCAAAAATTTGCAAAAGAAAACGCCATCCCATTTGTTGATGGCAAAGAACTCCTAGAGTTTTCAAAGGTGCACTGATCTTGCGCATCGCAATTGTCACTGCGGAATTTAATGAGGAGATAACATCAAGAATGCTTGACGTGGCATTAGAAAAGGCAAAGGCGCTAAAGCTCGATGTCCGATATTCCTGCACGGTGCCGGGCTCCTATGACATGCCGATAATAGTCGATGCACTCTTGCAAAAAAGTGACGTCGATGCGGTAGTAACGCTTGGAGCCATAATAAAGGGCCAGACAAAGCACGACGAAGTAATAGCAAACTCGACTGCAAAATTTCTAACCGAGCTTTCAATCAGGCACAAAAAACCCGTATCTCTGGGCATAACCGGCCCCGGAATGCAGGAGCGTCACGCGCACGCGCGGATAAGGCCCGTGGCAGAAAGGGCAGTCGAGGCGGTTCTCAAGATCTCAAAGGAGCTGCAAAAGATTCAATGATCCAGCTGACCATAATCAAAATCACGGAATATGGCCCCTGGACGCTCACTCTTGGAAGCGACAGGGAACACGAGCTGCAGATGCTCCAGGCGGGACTCTACAGGGAGATCCAAAAACTGTTTTCCGAGAAAAACTGTCTTGTCTTTTCCAACAGGTTTGACGAGTTTTTTGTAATAACGAACGGCCTGACACTTGAGGACCACATAGAGATCCAAAAGAAGCTGGCTCATGTCTCCTCACTAAAGCTATCTATGTCCATCGGATATGCAGACACGCCATTTGATGCAAACCTCAAGGCATACGAGGGAAAAATGGCGCCAGTCGTTTTAGACAAAGAGCAGGCAATCTACGGGTTTGTAGATGGCAAGTCGGATCAAAAAGTGACAATATTGCACCTTGATGTGGAAAACATCACCTCCACACGGAAGACCAAGTCCCCATACGAGATCTCTTCGATTATCTTCAAGTTGTATGCAAAAATGTCAGAGTTCTTTTTGGCAAAAAAATCCTTGGCATTTTTCATGGGCGGGGACAACTTTATGGTGGTAATAGCTGACAAACCAAAGGAACACGCAAAAGAATTCCTTGAGCTCGCAAAAAAAGAGTTTGGAATTACCTTCAACTGTGGTATAGGCACTGGCAGGACTGCAAGGGAGGCAGTCAAGCTTGCGACAAAGTCACTTGATACAATACGGGAAATTCGAAAATCTGGAAAGGAAAAGCCAGAGATCTATGAGTTGTCATGCTTTTAAAAAACATCAGCGCCCTGTATGGCAAAAACCTAGAATACGTAAAATCGACAAATCTGCAGATAGCAAACCAGTTCTTTGCAAAACCAAGCTCTAAAAAAGACGCAATCGACTGCGAAGGGTTCTTGCTTGTACCTGGCTTTGTAAACGCGCACACCCACATAGGAGACTCCATAGCAAAGGATGCAACGCTTGCAGGCTCGGTGGACAACAAAATCCACCCTGTTTTAGGCGCAAAAAAGCGCATACTGAGCAGAACAGAGCCGACACACATTGCGAGCTTTATGAAAAACACTTGTCATTCTATGATAAAAAAGGGAATTACGACGTTTGCCGATTTTCGTGAAGGCGGACTCGACGGGGTTTTACTGCTAAAAAAAGTTCTGACCCAAGTTCCAATCCGCGGAATAGTTTTGGGCAGGATCGAGTATTACCAGGACGCAGGCCAAATTAAAAAAAATCTGCCACTCACAAACTCCCAAAAACAAGAACTCGAGTCCGTTTTAAAAAACTCTGACGGGATAGGAATCAGCGGTCCAAACGAAAACAGCGACTCTGTCCTGAGACATTATTCCAAAACAAACAAAATTCGCGCAATTCATAGCGCAGAAACTATGGAAAGCTCATATGCGTCAAAGAAAATCACCGGCAAAACCGAGACAGCCAGAGCATTGATCGCAAAGCCGCACTTTGTTGTCCACATGACATACGCGACAGCACATGACCTGAGAAATGCAGCGAAAAAGACACGCGGAATCGTTGTCTGCCCCAGGGCAAACGCATCTCTGGCAGAAGGGATACCGGATCTAGTGTCAATGGAAAAAAGCAGATGCACCGTGGCAATTGGGACTGATAATGTCATGATAAACTCGCCTGACATGTTCCGAGAAATGGATTACGCCTGGAAAGTGCAGATGGCCGTGCACAAACAAAGAATCGACCCAAAACAAGTGCTAAAGATGGCGACGGTAAACGGCGGAGTTGTCCTTGGAAAAAAAATCGGCTCTATCGAAACAGGATATGCTGCAGACGGGTTCTTTTTGGACAAGCACGCAATTGACCTAGAACCGATGCACAACCCATATGCCGCAATCGTACACAGGGCATCAGAGTCGGCAATTAGGGCAGTTATGATCGGAGGCAAAATAGTGCATGGCAAGCTCTAGACCACACATAACACTTAGCGCAGCAGTGTCGCTTGACGGCAAAATAGCCACAAAGAGCGGAGACTCGGCTTTTTCCTCAAGGCAGGACAAAATGCGCATCCACAAACTGCGTGCAAAATCCGATGCAATACTTGTGGGAAAAAACACCGTCGAAATCGACGATCCACTCCTGACGGTACGATACGCAAGAGGCAAAAACCCAACTAGAGTAATCCTGGACTCGCGAGCCGAGATCTCGCCAAGCTCAAGAATAATCAAAACGTCAGGATCTGTCCCAACAATAATTGCCGTATCAAAAAATGCCCCAAAGAAAAACCTGGCAAGGCTTGGCAGATACCCAATCCAGGTCATTACTGCGGGAAAAAATAGAGTCGAGATCGAAAAGCTCCTGCAAATTTTGCACAGGCAAAAAATCAGGACAATACTCCTCGAAGGAGGCGGCATCACCAACTGGGAGTTTATTCAAAAAAACCTAGTAGACGAGGCAATAGTCACAATCACGCCATACCTAGTCGGGGGAATCAGTGCAAGATCTCTAGTCGAGGGGTCGGGATTCTCAAAAATCGCCGGCGCCTTTAAGCTAAAACTGAAAAAAGTGCAGAGGCAAAATAATGAAATCGTGCTGCATTATAGCTGACGACGCATGTCGTTTCTAATGTCGGAGATTTTCGATTCAAGCGCCTTTTTGAGCTTGTCGTTTTTCTTGAGGTTTACCACCTCACCACAGCGGGGACACTTGAAAAACTGCTCTAGCGCCGTCTCAAAGGTAATTCTTGGGCAGTCCTCGTTTCCGCAGTGGTAAAACTGGGACGAGTTCTCATAGTCTAGTCTTTGTTGGAGTCGCTCGACGATCTTTTTTTTCTGGTTTTCAATAAAGTTTTCCACCTCGTCCTTTCGTGAGCGCCACCTGTAGACAAACCAGCCTTTTCGCTCGTCTTTTACGCGAATTCCTGTGATAAGGGCCTTGCCAAAGAGATCATAGAGAACCTTTCTGACCATGTTTATCCTAAGGCCGGTGGAGCTTGCAATCTCTTCATCTGTTGCGTCTTCTGCCTTGAGCAGCGCTCGTGCAACCTTGAGGTATTCGTCTCCTCCAATCATCGCAGAGATCCTAACAAATGGATCTTCGTAAGACTCGACCAATGATTTTCAGTTCCTTCTGACCATAATTAATCAATCGTTTTTTGTGATGACCTTTTTGCCTTTTTTTGTCGGGACTATTTCCAGCCTGGCATTGTCGTACTTGGCATCGAACTGCTTTCCGTTCTGTATTCTATCCAAGGTTATGGCGAGTGCTCCTATCTCGGAGTGCGGCTGGTTTCCCACTGCCACATTATAGTCTGCATATTCGTAGATCTCGCGCGGGACTTTTTCTGCACCCACTACTATGAGCATGCTGGACTCGTTTCTGATTTTTTCTTGGACGTCGTTAATGTTCTCACCATACATGGTAAGGTGTACTATTTTGGCAGACTTTTTCTTTGACTTTAGCAGCTTCTTCCAGTCTTCGATAAACTCTAGCTCAAAGTTGCTACCCCACGACTTGTTCACTTTTTCAAGCGTGTCTTTGATTTCCGGGTTGACCTCGTTCATGAAAATTTTTGATGCGCCAAACGCCCGCGCAACGAGCATTACGTGTGTGGTGACCCGGTCGTCTCGCACCAGTCTCTGTCCTATTCTTAATACCTCAATCTTCAGTTTCTTCATAAAACTTTTCCAAGTTCTGCTTTCTTGGTACCTCCTTTATCTCCGGTCTTGGCCTATCAATCATCATCCCAACCAGATCGAGGAGCTTTTGTGCGTTTTCACCAGTTACCGAAGAGATGGGAACCCATTTTCTGCTCTTTTCAAGTCCGATGGACTCGGCCCTTTGCACAATTTCTTCCGGTACAATCAGGTCAGACTTGTTAAGCGCATAGATGACCCGTTCCTGGTCTACGTCAAGGTCTGACAGAGTTTTGAGGCAGCTTCGATACTTTTTCCTCAATTCCATGGCAGAATCGCTTATGTCAATTACTACAATCACAACATCAGCATACCTGAGCTCCTCGAGGGTTGACTTGAAGGCCTCGATCATGTACGCCGGCAGCTTGCTGATAAAGCCGACAGTGTCTGATATCAAAACGGGATTTTTCTTGATGTGAATCTTTCTGGTGGTGGTAGACAACGTTGTGAATAATTCCGGGCTCTGCTCCTTGCTTTCGCCGGTCAGTAAATTAAACAAGGTGGTCTTGCCGGCAGATGTGTATCCTGCAAGCGAGATGGTCTTGAGGCCGACTCTTCGCCGCGCCTCTCTGTGCAATGCTCTTTGCTTTCCTGCCTTTGCAAGCTTTGCCTTGACGCTTTTCATTCTGTTCTGAATGTCGTTAAAGTACGTGTCTACTTCGTACATTCCAATTCCCATGAATCCGGGCTGCTCGCCCATCTTTGAGAGTCGCACCTTTTCCTTTGCTCTTGACATTTCATATCGGAGCTGTGCAAGCTTGATTTGCAGGTGCGATTCGTAGCTTGAGGATCTCTTCTCAAAGATCTCCAAAATCAGAGACTCTCTGTCAAGGATGTTTATTTTTAGCTTGGATGCCAAGTTATAGTTCTGGCTAGGCTTTAGCACCTCGTCGTAAATTATGGCGTCTGGCTTGATCTTGTCTGAGATCTCTTTAATCTCAAGCATCTTTCCCTCGCCTATTCCATACTTTGCCTTGTTGAGCATTTTTTGCCTGACTATCCTTACCGCCTTGTAGCCGGCCGCCTCACAAAGGCCAAGTGCCTCCTTTATGGAGTCTTCGTTGTCGTATGTGATTAAAATCGCAGTTTGTGTCATAAAAAGCGGTTTTACGATTTTGTCCTTTTTAGCATCTTTTCTATGTTCATGTTTAGTACTATTTCAGCAATATCGCTTGCGTATTCGGCAATTCTTGTGATGTTTTCCGACATTCTCCTTATTCGGTATGCCTCTTCCTCGTCTTTTATCGACTTGATGGATTCTAGTATCCTTTTTTCGTATCTTGATACCTCGGAAGCCTTTTTTATTGCGGCCTCGGCTTGGGCAAAGTCTTCTTTGAAAAGAGCGAGGCACGCCTGATCTAAAACCGCTATTGCAAAGTCGCTAAGATCGCCAATTTTCTCCATTGCTTCCTTTCTTACTGATTTTTTGAACTCCAGCAGATCCTTTGAAATCAGCACAGCGTGGTCCCCAGTTCTTTCTATGTGTTTCACAATAAGCCTGTAGCCAAGGCACTGCCTTGGGTTTGTAAATCCCATGTCCTTTAGCATGAACTCGTTTTGAATTGCAATTTTTAGCTGTCTTATAATATAGAATCCAAATCTGTCGACTTCGTCATCTGAATCGATTACCTCCCTTGCAAGATCCAAGTTGGCCTCCCTTACTGCCAGAAGCGAGTCCTTTAGCATTGATTTTGCCAGGTGCAGCATGCGCTTGAATGCCCCGTCCACTGACAGCTCAAGCAGATTCACAAGAACCTGGATTGTTATTCCTTCCACAGAATCGGAGATTATCTCTGCGCCCATCAACATTCCCTTGACAGCCGATTTGATTGCGTTTCTCTGTCCCGGCTGGAGCCGATCTCCCTTTGGTTTTATCTGGATAGTCTTGTATCCAAGAAAGTAAAGTGAGACAAGCTTTCTTACAATTGTCGCATTGTCGTCGTCTCTGGAAATTTCCAAAACAGCATCTTCAGCCTGTGTCGATTTTGATTGCTCTTTTGCTGGAAGCAGTTTTAGCGAGGACTTGCCGTCACGCGTAATTGTGATCTGGTCTCCTTGTTTTAGGCCCAGATCCAAAACCCATTGCTTTGGCAGCGAAACAATGTACGACGATTTTCCCGTAAACTGGATTCTTCTTGTCTCTTCGCGTTCTTGCACGCCTTGATTGGGCATATCTTCTATATAGATTGTTGAGAAAATATACGAAACGGATTTTCATCCATTAAATATCAGATAATTTACGAGCTTGATGATGGACCAAGTCCTGAAGCTAAGGCACACAATCGACGCGTTGTTTGGCAACGGAGTATCAAAACATCTGCCAAAAGACATCGAAATCACTTTTTCCAAAAAAACCGGAAGGATACGTGAGGTGTATCACAACAAAAAACTATTGTGCACGCTAAGAATCGATGGCGGCTTGGCAATAACCCCATATTTTGCACAAATCCTTCTAAAAAGCAAAAAATTTCACCAAAACTGCATCCGCATTGACGAAGACTCTAAACCATTTGTGGAGCAGGGCAAGTCCGTTTTCTGCAAACACGTGACATGGGCAGGCAAAAGAATCCTGATCGGCGCAGACGTACCGGTTCTCTATGAGGACAAGGTAGTTGCAGTCGGGCGCGCCCTCGCAAACTCTGAAATGATGATGTCACTAAAGCGCGGCGTCGCAGTAAAAATTCGAGATAGTTTAAAGCCAAGTTTGGAGGAAAGGCAGTCATGATGCGCGGCGGAAATCGCGAAATGCGAAGGATGCTAGACAGGATGGGCCTTGACATGAAGGAGCTAGCAAACGTACAAGAGGTAATAATAAAGACTGACAAAAAAGAGATCATAATCCCAAAACCCGCAGTAACGGAAATGAAGTCAAAAGACAATTCGATTTTTCAGGTAATCGCAAACAGCTACGAGGAAAAAGAACTGGAAACGCCTGTCTTTTCAGAAGAAGACATAATGCTGGTGTGTCAGCAGGCAAACGTAACCCAAGAAGTAGCTGCAAATGCACTAAAGGAGACTGGTGGCGATCTTGCGAGGGCGATCTTGCTTTTGAGCACAAAATGAAGGATTTATTTATGGAATTTAGGGGGTTTTTAGCTATATGAAGGAAGCCGCACAGACAGCAGTTGCAGATTCCAAAGTCAGCAAAATAATCAAATCCTTGGCTGAACTAGAAAACGACCTAGATTCACTCAACGTCAAGGTAGCCGACATGAAAAAAAGCCTAAACTCCAAGACACAAAAAGAGATCGAATCTCTAAGAGAAAAGGTCTCCCAAATGGCATTAAAGGAAGCAGAGACAATGATCTCTGAAACCAAATCAAAGGCGGAACAACAAGCAAAAAAGATTGCCTCCGACGGCGCTGCAAAGCTTGACAAGCTAAAATCCATAATCGACACCAAATTCGATGAAGCAGTGGACAGCGTCGTGTCAACTATATTGAAGCCGTAAAGCCTTAAATCGCCAATTCAGTAATGATAGGTATCAGCGCATTAGATGATTGCCGCATCGGAATTGCCACCACCTACGGTAAACCCTACTTTCAATTTGTCAAGGCACTCAAATCCCTTAACCTAAAATACGACTCGTTACTACCTGCAGAAATACAGGACTATTCTGGAAGTCTCATATTTACGACGGAAAACGAGTCGCCAAAATATGCGAGCCAAACCATCCTGAACGAGGAGATCCTAAAGGAGGATCCGACCGTTATCCAGGGCATAATAATCGAAAAACTGGATCGTGGCCTAAACAAGCCCGAACTTGTGGTTGGTATAGACCCAGGGCAGCGAATCGGCCTTGTCGTGATATACCTTGGAAAGGAAATAGAGCGCAGCCTGCACACATCACCTGATTCGCTTGCCTCACACGTGGCAAAGATTCTCGGTGGACTAAGAGCCGAAAGAAAAATAGTAAAAATAGGCAACGGCAACATGCAGGTCGCAAAACAAATCACGAGCCTTTTGAACCTGAGATTCTGCTCGCACTTTGAGCTAGAGTTTGTAGACGAGCGGAAAACCACAAGGAAGATAAAAAATTTCAACAAGCGCGGAGAACGTGACATGATGTCTGCAAAATACATCGCAGAACGCCAGGGATACCGCCGCTTTGTTTTGCCGCTTTCCAGAACCGGCTGATCCAAAGAATCAGCCAAAAAACACAAAAAATGTTCAAAAAAATGACCAAAAACAGCCCAAAACCATGTAACAGGGGTCTAATATACCATGGATGGAAAAATCGTTAGATATTTATACAACTTTTCGGGTTTTTGTCAAATTGCTGGCGGAAATCGCCAAGGCATATTGTAATTTTTTCAATTTTACTAAGAGAAAGTTGCAGAATATTTGGATCCATCCTTAAATATTTGCGAATCCTATAATATGTTGACAAAAAATGACATGTAAAGGAATATGCTCCAGATACAAGGCTCAAAAGCCAGTAGGAACTGGACGTTATGCTTCAGGTCAAAGACGTTGTCAAATTTGTGAAATCTTCATCAAATGGGAAGGCCTATGGTGCCCATGCTGTGGATATAGACTGAGAACCAAACCACGAAATCTCAAGTACAAAGCCAAGCTACGTGCCAGAGTTGAGGCCGAAGCTCAAGAAGCAGAAGCAATAGCAATAAAGGCATAAGTCTATCCAAGCAATTAATGTCAAGTTCTGACCACAGGGTAATATCTGTGGAAACAGAAAATCGGAAATTTGATGTTTCCATCTTAAAGTACGACAACGGTTTTTTCATTTCAATTAGCGAAGGCACCAACAAGCTCGGCGCCATGATGATATCGGTGGCCGCAGGGCCGACACCAAGCTCGTCTGAAATAATTCCAATACGACAAGACTCGCTTTTTTTAAAACTGCTCTCTCAAAAAATCGCCTCAGAAATAAGAGGCCTCTGCGTGGTCTCTTTGTCTGCAAAAGGTGAGCTCGGACCTGGTGCAAGCAAGGTTCTAATTGAGAAAATAACGGGGGCAGTCAGAAATTGACAGACATCCGCAGCTACTTGGATCAGCTGAAAAAATCAGGGCATCTCTCAATTATAAAAAAAAGAGTTTCTACAAAATATGAGATCGCCGCGCTGACTGCCAAAGCCGACGGAGGCAACGCTGTTCTGTTTGAAAACATAAAGGAAAGCAAGATGCGTCTAGTTTCGAATCTGGTCGGGACCCGCGCAAGATTTGCAAGGGCAATAGCTGCAACAGAGTCGACAATCCACGACAAGGTGATCTCTGCAATTGAAAACGCAAAAAAGCCAAAAATCGTACCTGATGCAAAATTCTTTGAAAACAAGTCAAAAGACCTCTCAGTACTACCGATTGTGACACATTTTGAAAAAGAACCAGGGCCGTTCATCACATCATCAATAATCTACTCACAAAACCCAGAAAAAAAGACCCAAAACTCTTCATTTCACAGGCTGATGTCGCTTGATAAAAGGCATTTTTCCGTAAGGATGGTCGAAGGCAGGCACCTGCACCGCGCGTTCATGGACGCAAAAGAGCACGGAGGTGACCTCAAGGTGGCAATAACTGTAGGGGTGCATCCAGCAATATCTATCGCAGGCGCGTACCAGGCGGAATGGGGAGAAGACGAGCTAGAGATAGCAAACAGGCTTCTTGGGGGAAAGCTTACACTCACAAAACTTCCGTATTGCTCCATGGCGGTGCCATCGGGGGCAGAAATAGTGATGGAGGGCAGGATACTAGCTGACAAAACCCACAAGGAATGGATGGTCGAGATGCTCAGGACATATGACTTTGCAAGACAACAACCGGTCTTTGAGCTTGAAAAATTATACTATAGAAACGATGCAATATTCCATGACATCCTGTCTGGCTACTCTGAACATAGGTTACTGATGGGAATGCCAATCGAGGCAAAGCTAAACCGCGATGTCAAAAAGGCAGTACCTCAAACAAAACAAGTCGTCATGACAAACGGTGGCTGCAACTGGCTCCACGCAGTAGTGCAGATATCAAAGAAAAAGGAATCCGACGCAAAAAAGGCAATCGAAAAAACTTTTGCCGCCCACCGCTCACTCAAAATGGTCACCGTAGTGGATGATGACATAAACCCCTCGGATCCAGTATCGGTAGAATATGCAATGGCGACTAGGTTCCAAGCGGACAGGGGCCTTACCATCATCAAAAATGTCCGCGGCTCCAGTCTCGACCCGTCAAGTGACCAAAAAAGCCTCCTGACTTCCAAGCTTGGCATAGATGCGACAAGATCCCTCACAAAAAGACAAGAAGGCTTTGAGATTGCAAAAATCCCAGGTCTAGATAAAACTTGATTAAAATACCCCCACCGAGGCCGATGATATCATGGAAGTAAAAAAACGCAGCGCGTGGTGGTTTCTCTTGCCGATTCTGTTTAATGTTGTTGGAGGAGTGATTGCCTATTTTGTAATAAAAGAGGATGATGGGAAAAGAGCAAAGGATTGTTTGCTTTTGGGAATAATACTCACAGCAATTTGGCTTGCACTATTTTTTGTTCCTTTTGCGATTGGAATATCGCTTATGCCTGACATGTACTCACCACGCATGTTTGACAATAGCTTCTGATCTCCTTAATTATCTGGATTTAGAAAGAACTTTTAATAGAAAGACAATCTCTTGTTCTTTAATAATGAGAACAACTGACACGCGAAAAACCAATACCAAGATAATGTTGGTTATCTTCAGTGTGATGATCTTACTTTCAGCAAGTATTGCTCCTTCAGATGCATTAGTGCAGGAGCTGAAAAACACTAGCGTTCCAGTAGACATTCCACTTGTAAGGGGGTATGCCGACGGAAACGAAGTATTTTACATCACGACTGAGGCATCAGACGAGGGAGTGGCAAGCCATCTCACAGATCTGACGGGATTTCGAGTGGTTTACACGCCTGCGCTTGCAAACACGCCGAAAACCGCACTGGCAAACATCTACGAGTTTACAAATGGAGTTGAGGGCACAGGCCCTGCCGGATTCCAGCCAAATGTGGCAGATTCACAGCCAGGTGATCCGGAGTATAGTCCAGCATGGGCAGTACAACGTGTCACATGGACAGACGATTCTACACCACGAGAGCTCACATCGGAAGATGATATTCTTGCAGCTCGCGATGCAGGCGAACTCACAATCGAAGAGACTGGAGTTGTGGTAAACTGTCCGTTCATACAGTGGAAGGGCGGAAACCTGCAGATTCGAGAGAACACAGAGCTGACAGACGAATCTCCATACGGCGGAGGCCAAGTTCTTAAAATCGATACAGAAAACATGGTAGTGACATTTGTTGCACATAGAGGATTTGCGCCGGATGGCTCAACCATCTACTACATCGCAACAGATGCATCAACACAAGAAGTAGCAGATATGCTAGGTGTCATCGCAGTCGAAAAGATTGGAAACACACTGGTATCTTCAGCAGCATCTGACCTTTACGTTTTCACAAACGGCATGACGGGCACAGGCCCAGCAGGATTCCAGGCAAGCATAGGCTCAACGAACGCCGGCGACGAATTCTACAGCCCTTTCTGGAGAATTCAAACCGCAACGTGGGCTGACGAAGAAAGCGCACAATTCCTGACCACGACTGAGGAAATCACCGAGGCCTCAGCAAACGAGGAGCTAACCACAGCAGTGGCCGGATTCATCGTAAACTGCCCATTTGTCGAAGTCCCAATCGAAACCATATCGGAGTCTCCACAAATGGAAGACACAGTACCTGCAGACGAAATAGAGGACATGGCCGAACCAATACCTCCAAAGATGCAGATGAACGACGGTGTCGCGCCGCAAGACGTTGAATGCAAGCAAGGACTGGAACTAGTTCTCAAGGCGTCTGATGGATCAGCAGCCTGTGTAAAACCAAACACAAAGGAACTCTTGCTTGCTCGTGGCTGGGCAGTCTTGCCGTAGCCCGTACCTTCTTTCCTTTTTTATAATGGCATGTTTAGGCTTTGAATTTTTTTGATGATCTCGTCGTGGTTTGCGCTAACCTCGATTGAGAAGATGAGCAGCCCATCGTCCAAAAACATTGTTATCAGCTTTACCTTTTCTTTTGCAGTTATCATCCAGTTTGTCTTTCCCAAGGCACCATCAAACATCTCCTCCATGCTTGCCTTGACAGAAGCATGATAGTGGGCCAGATTGCCAAGCTCCGAATCCAAAAGTGGCTTTTTAGCTGGGTGCCTAGCAAACGCTATGACCTTTCTGTCCTTGATCCTTCCAACAAACCTTATGGAGTCATCGAGACTCAGAATGTGGTTGCATGCCTCAAGCGGATTTATCTGTCTGTGCAATTTTCCCCTTAGGCAGAGACCTCTGGTGACTTTTTAAAAGTCTTTTTATTGAGTCACAAAACCGTACACGAAATTACAAATTTTTTGCAAATCGACGCTGATTTAAGAAATTTTTCTACATCGTGGTATGGCCATACCATGATTCAAGACTATGTTGCTCACTTGTGAACAGTAATGCTTTTAATTAAAACCGGCTCATGGCCAATATGAAAAATTTCGGCATTTTTGTCATGCTTGCCGGAATTCTGATGGCCTCTACAGCTGTCCAGCCGGCACTGGTTGATGCCGTGCCGGACAAACCAAAAATCTCGATTCCAAAACACGCAGTCGAGATCTCGCCAGGTGTCTTTCACCTAGGGCAAGCAAAAAACGTTGATGGAAAAATGGTTGAGGGAATAATGTTCATTGATTACAAAAAAGAAAAAGCAAAACCCGACGGCGCCGGCGGCGGAAAGGGTGGAAAATCTTCCTGTTTTTCGTTCTTGGCAAGCGGTGCCAAATGGAAATCCCAAGAACCATGGCTGGTTGACACCTCAAATGGTGAGGGACTTGGTTCTGCATTTTTACTTGCAAACACAGAAGCAAACATCCAGAAATGGGAGTCTGCAGGCGCAGGAAACATGTTCGGCTCTGGAACGGCAGTCCTGGGTCTGGCTGCAGACGAGATAACCCCGGACGGACAAAACGAGGTGCTTTTTGGCGGTTCGGATGATCCAAACACAATCGCAGTAACGATAGTCTGGGGAATATTCAGCGGTCCGGTAAAACAAAGACAACTGGTAGAGTGGGATCAGGTGTACAACGAAGTTGACTTTGACTGGACCCAGAATGCGTTGACTGATCCAACCAAAATGGACTATGAGAATATATCGACACATGAGATTGGCCACGCATTTGGCATGGGGCACCCAAGCAGCAGCTGTACCGAAGAAACGATGTATGCCTTTGCGACAGAAGGAGAAACGAAAAAGCGCGACCTTAACTCTGGCGACATTGCAGGAATCAGCGCCTTATACTAAATCTATTTTGGACACACTGGCATAAAGTTCGGTTTAATTTACATGATTTAATTATACCTCATTACAAAACACAAGCATGGAAATCGCATACGTCCTAATCCAATGCGACCTCGGATACGAGGATGCCATCATAAAAAACCTGATGGGGATAAACCAAATAAAAGAGATAAGAGGCACCCTTGGCGTCTTTGATATATTTGTCAAAATCCAAGCGGAGTCAAGAGACGAAATCGAAGACACGATAACAAAGATCCGCAAAACACCGCACATACGTGAAACGAACACCCTTTCTGCCATCCTGTCACAGGGTGGCCGATGAGCTGCCTGCTAGTCCATCATGCCAACTTTTTCCTAGCCATCTTGTTGTACGCAAAATAAAACGCAACACCAGATATTATTACTAAAAGGCCCATCAGCAACACATACGAATCAAACTGAATCACTCCAAGAATTGGCGTGATGATTCCAAGTGCTGCCAATACTGGGAATTTTCTCACATTCAGCGGAACCTTGAACGATCTTTCCGCATCAGGTTCCTTGAAGCGAAGCCAAATCAAGGAAAAATTCACCAAGATAAAGACCATGATTATTGCAAAAACGGAAATGTTTGCAACCGTTGCAATGTCGCCCGCAAAAATGAACGCCATGGACAATGCCCCGATTACAAGCGTGGCAACCCAGGGGGTCTTTCTCTTGTGGTGTATGACTCCAAGAATGGCTGGAAGTGAATTGTCGCGCGCTATCCCATACAGGATTCTTGAGCCTGAGATCAACATTATGAGAACGGTGTTGGTCGTTGCAAACAACGCGATAAACACGACTGTAAAGTGCCACTGATCACCCAGCCCTCTTTTGACCACCTCTGCTATCGGCGCAACAGATGCATCAAGCTCCTGCCAGCTTATCACTCTGACTGCGGACATTGAAACCAAAATGTAGATGATTGCTGTAATGGCGATGGAAAGTATTATTGCCCTTGGAAGAACTTTTTTCGGGTTTTTTATCTCCTCTGCGATATTGGCAATGTTCTCAAATCCAATGTAGGCAAAAAACACCAGGGTAAAGGCGGAAAATACTCCGGAAAAACCAAATGGCATATCAAAATAGTCCACTTGCACGTTGCCTGAAATGGAAAGGCCAAGCCAAATTACAAGCGCAAGGCCTGCCGCCTCTATCATTGTAAAAACAATGTTAAGAGAGGACGATTCGCGGATACCAAAAAAGTTCAGAAACGACAATCCGACTATTATCAGAGCTGCGGCTACAACAATTGGTGTACCGAACAACTCCGTAAAATAGCCGCCAAACCCAAGCGCGATTGCAGATGCCGAGATTATTGCAACAAATAACGTAAGCCATCCGACAATAAATGCGACAAAATTACTCTTGAATGCATTTTTTACATAAGAATACTCTGCTGCGGCCTTTGGATACATCGACGAAAGCTCGGCATAGCTCAGACCAGTAAACACAGCGGCGACTGCGGCCAAAACAAACGAAAGCCACAAGGAATTGCCAGTCTCGCCGGCGGCATCGCCAATAAGCGCATAAATTCCTGCACCCAAGATCAAACCGACGCCGTATATTGTGGTGTGGAAAAGGCCCAAGTGCCGCTGAAGTTCTGCCATGGTTTACATCTTTTTTTGAATTATTTTACCTGTGTAGTAGGATTCACGCTTGATAATCACAAAATCAAGCTTGTGATTATCAAGCCTGATAATCATAATTTTTGTTAAATACAAAAAACACCATTCCATTATTAATTGGAAGGGAGGCAACTGATTCCTGTTTCCCCAAGTACTTCCTCCTCTCTTCTAATTATTTTGGTATTGCTGTGCAATGCAATGTGTACCGACTTTCTAAATAACTCGTCAGAGTAACCTTGTCCATGCGAGTAACAAGAACTGCAGCAAGAGGCACCGCAACAAGAAAGGCCGACGTTGAAGAACTGAACTGGGCAGGAGACAACTATAGAAAAATCCAGCAAGAACACCTTACCAAAGTAGACAAAAATCTTACCATTGTCTTGGGACGGGGTGGAAGAACCATAAACCTAAAGGATCTTCCGGAGCCGCGAAAAAGACCTTCAACAGAGGGAATGGTACGCATAACAAACCGAGGTACGGGCAGTAGAAAAAGCACCAATATGGGCACTGCCTAGACTTTTTTCCAAAACTGAGTTTCAGAAATGAAAACTGTATTGTGTATACATATACAATAAATGAAAAATACTTTCGTGAATAGCGAAAAGAAATTTGTCATACTTGGAATAGTGGGTGGATGCCTTGCACTAGTTACAATTTTTGGTTACGCAAGTCAGGGCTATGTGCGCCAGTTCAACATTTTTTGGCCAGAAGAGGTCAGACAGACGTTGGAATTTCAAGCCCTAAATGGACGAACGGTGGTAGTGGGCACGGTGGGAAACGGCGGCACAAATCCGGAACTTGTGATGAGAACGGGTGATTATTCCTACATCATCACAGTTGTAAACAAGGACACTATACAACACCAGCTATATGTGGATGGCGTTGATCTCAAGACCAAGCTGCTGGAACCAAACGAAAGTGACAAAATAATAATACAAAGCAAAAACAAAGCGACCTTCAACTACTATGACATTGCAAAAGGAAAAGAATTTCTTGGTACCATACGTGCAGTACGTGTGACTCTAACTGAATAAACATGTACCAAAAACTCGGGTGTGTCTGAAATGATTTCAATAATTGGTAGCGGCAAGGTTGGCTCAGCAGTTGCGTTTCTTTGCGGCTCCCTTGGGCTAGATGACGTCGTACTTGTGAATCGTAATGAGAGAAAGGCAATGGGTGAGGCCTTGGACATCTCAAACGCTATTCCAAAATCATCAGAAATATCGATAACTGGTACAGGAAATTATGCCAAAATCAAGGATTCACAAGTAGTGGTAATTACGGCAAGCAGCAGTGTTCACATTCAAAGCAGAAGTGAGATAATGCTAGAGCAAGCAGCCATGATGAGAAAAATTGCCAAAGACGTGGCAAATTTTGCGCCAGGAGCAAAAATTCTCGTAGTTACCAATCCAGTAGATGCCATGACGTATGTCGTACAAAAAGAGGGCGGCTTTCCATCAAAAAATGTCATCGGCGTGGCCGCAAGTCTTGATTCTAGCAGGTTCAGGTACATTTTGTCACAGGAATTCGGTACAAACCAATCCAAAATCACCAATGCCTTGGTTATGGGGGAGCACGACGATTCCATGGTCACAATATTTTCACAGGCAAAGTTCAACGGCAAATCTGTCATGAATCTCTTGGACGAGCAAAAAAAATCAAAGATTACTTCTGAGGTGAGGAATTACTGGAAGTATCTCCGTGAATACAAGGGATATTCGGTATTTGGCATTGCAAAAAACACTTTTGATATCGTAAAATGCGTCATAAAAAACGAAGCACTCGATGTGCCTGCGTCAATATTGCTTGGAGGAGAGTATGGGCTTTCGGATGTGTGTGTCGGAGTCCCCCTCACGATAAACAAAAACGGCGTTACAAAAATCCATGAGATAAATCTCACAGAAAACGAAATGGATCTGTTACAAAAATCCGCCAACATCGTAAAAAACAACACTGCTAAAGCGTTGGAATTTTTAAAAACTAGTCAATAATCTGGCTTGTGAGCCTTTGCAGCCCGAGCAGTCTCCTAATGGGAATCCTTGTCTTGCGCGAGAATTCGTCTGCATTCAAATCTAGCAAATCCTTTGCAACCATCAGCCTGTTTTGCGCAAATATCTCGAGCTCTTGCCTTGTTGGGCCCAATATTGTGATGGGATACAGCTTTTTGTCTTCGATCATTTTTTCTAGGCCTTTCTCTGGGGGATACCTCCAAGACAAGACCTCTTGGCCTATGCATGTGGCGTAGGTGACAACCTCTGGCGATACTTTTGTATTGCAAACCAGCATTTCTTCGTCAACCTTGTCTGCAAGATCCAAAAACCGGGCGTGCGTGTACAGGGAATCCTTGAGGCCGGTGTATCTGCCAAGCATGTTGTGGTATTTGCATTCGACAAGCCATTTTCTGCCGTCCTGGACTGACTCTACGACCAAATCTATCTCATGCCTGACGCATTTTCCGGCCAGCTCCGCACCGGCCAGTCTTATCCGGTATCCAAATTGCTCGAGGATCTGTCCGACATAGGTTTCAAACGGAAAGCCGGCAGGGCCCATCCGCATTATTGCTTCTTTGAGGCGATATCGGTGCTTGATGGCTGAGCTGCCATCTTGGGAAAGAAGCTGCAGCACCATGCGGTAGATCTCCTTTGTAGTCATTCCATAATGAATCCGTGAATGAATCTTGCTTGCAATTCTTTTTGCTAAATCACTGCTTGCTCCGGCTCTGATGCAGGTAGACTCTACCTTTCTTGCATCAAACGGCACCTTTTGTCCATTTGCCTTTGTGATTATTATTTTTCTCAATAATCTAATACATGCTTGGTGGTTGATTAGGCATTTGCCCAGTAGGAGAAGGTGCTCTTGATACCGCCACTACATTGTCTATTCGTAGTATCATGTTTGCAGTTTCTGTGGCCGATTTGATTACTTGTTCTTTTACCTTGATTGGTTCAAGGACATCGATCTTCTCAATATCACCAATCACGCCGTTTATCACATCGACACCGGTGTATTTTTCACCAGCGCTTTGCTTCGCTCTGAGCTGTGTTATGGCGTCGATTGGATTCATTCCAGCATTTCTTGCAAGGGAAAGAGGTATGGATTCTAACGCCTCGGCAAATTTTTCTACCGCCAACTGCTCTCTTCCTGAGAGCGACTGGGCCCACACTCGAAGCTTTGCAGCAAGATATGCCTCCGGAGACCCCCCGCCGGGAACAAAATATGGGCTCTCGATTACGTCTTTTACCACCATTAGTGCATCGTGAATCGCTCGATCTACTTCATCCACTACCCTTTGCGAGCCTCCTCGAATGAGGAAGGTCACAGCCTTTGGATTTTTGCAACCCTCCACAAACGTCCAGTTGTCTTCTTCAATCTGTTTTTCCTCGACATTTTGTGCCCAGCCAAGATCTTTTTCGGTAAGATCTTCTACATTCCCAACAACCCTTCCGCCAGTGGCCTTTGAAAGCTTGGCCATGTCACTTTCCTTGATCCTACGTACTGCCAAAATGCCTGACTTTGCAAGATAATGCTGTACGATGTCATCTATGCCTTTTTGACACAAGACGACATTTGCACCAGTTCTTGTTATCTTTTCAACCAGTTCCCGCAGGATCTGGTTCTCTTCTTCCATAAATGACTTGATCTGGTTTGGAGTTGAAATGTTGATCTTGGCATCAAACTCTGTTTTTTCTATCTCAAGAGGAGCCGAAATTAACGCAATTTTAGCGCCTTGAATTTTTTTTGGCATGTTGTTGTTTACAACTTCTTTGTCTAACACTATACCATTGATCAACTTGCTGTCAGAAATGGATCCGCCTGTCTTTTTTTCCACTTTTACGTTGCTTATCGCCACTCTGTTTTCGCCGTCCTTTTTTTCTATTATTGCCAACACCGCTTCCACGACAATTTTTGCAAGATCCGCTGCCTCTATTGCTACAAGCTTTGTCAGCATCGATGTGCGGGCAATTTTTTCCAGAGTTTGAGTATCACCGATGTCCATTTTTTTTGCAATATCAGATAAAAGCGAAATCGCCTTTCCTGATGCCTTTTTGTAACCGTCTGCAATTATGACTGGATGTATATCGTTATCAATCAGACCTTCTGCCTTTTCAAGAAGTGCACCGGCAATCACGACTGCCGATGTTGTGCCGTCGCCAACTTCACTATCTGTGGCTTTTGCTACTTCGACCATCATCTTTGCTGCAGGATGTTGAACGTCCATCTCCTTTAGAATCGTCGCACCGTCGTTTGTTATGGTTATGTCTCCAATAGAGTCGACTAGCATCTTGTCCATGCCTCGCGGACCGAGGCTCGATGCTATGATCTCTGCAATGATCTTGGCCGCATTGATATTGTTTTTCTGAGCGTCTCTGCCTCTTGATTGTTTTGAGCCCTCCTTTAGAACTATTACTGGGATGCCCTCTGAGGTGGTCTGAATCGATGACATGGTTAAAGAACCAAAAAATCGTATTTATGGAATAAGACAAATCTCAATTTTGATAATCTACTTTGTTCACGCCTATAAGAACTGAAAATTGATTGTTAGTTGTATATACAAAAATTTCCGCTATTTTTCAATGACAAAACAAGCTAGATGCAAAAATTGACTCGATCAAAGAAGAACTGCAAAAAATCAGGACACTTCCAATAACGAGCCAACACATTATCATTTTTGATTTTTTCCCAATCATTATTAATTTGATATTTCCAAGTTTGTAATGTGAAATGGCACTTTGAGGACTTTATCTATGGCTCATTTGACGGCTCAGTTACTACTTTTGCTATAGTCGCAGGCGCAATCGGAGCTTCCCTTTCTCCCATGGTCGTTGTAATACTCGGCTTTGCGAATCTTTTTGCGGACGGGTTTGCTATGGGAATAGGGAACTACCAGGCCACAAAGGCCAAAATCGAATACGTACAAAAAGAAAGGAAAAGGGAAGAATGGGAAATAGACAACATGGCAGAAACAGAAAAAGAGGAAATCCGCGACATTTACGCAAAAAAGGGATTCACAGCAGAGCTGCTTGACGAAATAGTCAAGGTGATTACCGCAAGAAGAAAGGTCTGGGTCGATACCATGATGAAAGAAGAACTTGGACTTTTCGAAGACGGAAGAAAACCATTTGATACTGCACTGAGTACCGTGTTTGGTTTTGTCGTAATAGGCATAATACCCATGGTACCGTTCATCTTCATCTACCTGACAGGGCACTCGAGCCTCGTCTCTGAAAGCTTTACCTATTCTGTTATCTCTACTAGCGCAGCATTTTTCCTAATTGGTCTAATCAAGGGAAAAATTGTCAAAAAATCTTTGTTGCGCTCCGGTCTCGTGACATTATTGATAGGAGGTATTGCCGCAACGGCTGCATATCTGGTCGGAAACGTCCTAAGTAAACTCGTAACTGCCTAATAGCTGGCTATTGCCTGCTCATTTTGGTCGTCAAAGATTCTAGTTAGTGCATGATAGTACATTTTTCTCATATCTTCTCTATTGCACACTGTGTAAAGCTTGACAAAGTCCGTTGCCGTCACAATCCCCAACAATTCGTCCTCGTCTAGGACCGGAAGTCTCCTTATCTTTCTTGTATACATAAGGTCAGCCGCAACCCAAACCTCGTCGTTTGGATTCACATGGATCAGCGGAGACGACATTACCTGCTTTACTTTGGTATGAATTGGATACGCGTGTGCCGCTATTCGTATTGCAAAATCTCTATCAGTCATAATGCCTACCGGCACATCTTTTTCCATTACCAGAACAGAGCCAACCTTTGCTTTTTCCATCAGCTTTGCGGCTTCATTGACCGTAGCGGATGAATCCACAGTGACTAGTGATTTTGTCATTATGTCTTTTACAAGTATCATTGGCTGGGTCTGCGCCATGCATACCAAACAAAATCCAACTATATGAGGTGAAATGCGAATTATCAACGCTGAAAATCAAGGCGGATAATCATGATGTGTTTTTTAACCAGAAACACTGCATAAAAAACAGTTTGGCGAATCTAAAAAACATACTTGTGGCACTTGATGGCTCAAAGGCTTCATCACAAGCCCTAGACCAGGCAATTTACTTGGCAAGGCAAAGCCAAGGAACCATTACAGGAGTCTTTGTAATACCGCTTTTTTCGGTAAATGTTGCAAAGCCTACCTCGAAGCTGGGGCAGATTTTTGCAGAGGGTGGAAAAAAGATTCTGGCCGAAGCAAAGTTGCGCTGTGCAAAAAATGGCGTCCTGTTTTACAGCAAGATATTGTGCGGCAATGAGGGATTCAAACTCGTATCTTTTGCAAAAAACAAAAAAACCGATCTGATAATAATCGGATCTAGGGGCAGAAGCAACGTCAAGGAGTTCTTTTTGGGCAGTGTTTCTCACTATGTGGCGCACAAATCCCAAATTCCAGTCATGATAGTCAAATGACGCATAATTATCATCCATGATATTCTTGTTTTCTGTATTTAATCAACAAATGACGAAATAAAACATGCTTCTAAAGAACCCAGGCCTGCGAAGCTCGTTAATAAAAAAAGCAATCACCGTCACTCCATACACCTCCATCTTGGAAGCAACTGAAATACTCCAGAAATTCAGAATCAGCAGGCTTGTCGTCATTGACAAAAACCGAAAGCCGGTGGGAGTCATAACAGAAAAAGACATACTGCGTTCGTTGTTTCCGATCGGAGGCAAACCGATTGGCTCCATGCAGGTAATTGACGCCATGTCAAAAAGCCTGATAACTGTGAAAAAAAGCGAATCGGTGTACAAGTGTGCCAAGCTTATGAAAGATAATAACATAAGCTCGCTTGTTGTTGTGAATGATGACAAATCCCTAGAGGGAATAGTGACAAAGACCGATCTGGTGTTTAATTTTCTGATTCAAGAAAGCAAGCCGCTTGCAGTATCAAGGATAATGACTACGAAAGTCATCACAGTTTCGCCTGGGGACTCGCTCTATCTGGTCGAAAGCATTCTCCTTAACAACAAGATCTCCAGAGTTCCCGTAGTAAAAAATCAGCGCCCTGTCGGAATAATCACCTACAGGGATTTTATTCCTGCAAAAATACCAAATAGGCTTGGAACATTCACAGACACAAATGAGCTACGTGACATCTGGTATAGCCCGTATCCAAACCAATTCAATGCAAACAAGCTAAGCTATGTCCTCACCTTTAGGGCAGAAGATATTATGACAAAGAATCCAGTAACAATAGAAGCTACCTATGATGTCTCTCTGGCAGCACTTCTTATGTATCGATACGACATAAGCGGAATTCCAGTATTAAGAAAATCCAAACTCGCCGGAATCATCACAAAATCCGACATCGTATTTGACTTGGCAAAAGAGGCGTAGTCTATATACTACAATTATTATGCTGGGGCATACCGGCATACAACCCAACCATGATGCACGATAGGCTGCATGCGGCAAGACTTCTTGCCGAAAAAATGGATTTTGTAAAGGACAAGGACTGTGTGATTTTGGCAATACCGAGGGGAGGCGTGATAGTGGGTGCTGAACTTGCCAGAATCTTCGAAAAGCCACTCGACGTGATAATCGCTAAAAAAATAACGCCGCCCGATTACCCAGAGTACGCAATTGGCGCAATAACATACGACGGGGTGCTGTATTACGGCCATGACTGGGAGCGATATTCCTCAGATCCTAGATTTGAAGAGGAGATAAACAAAAAGAAGGCCGAAGTTACAAGACAAATTCAAGCATATCGTGGAAGTGCAGATTATGATTTTGACGACAAGGCTGTGATTCTAGTGGACGATGGCGTTGCGACAGGTGCTACAATCCATGTTATCTTGAAGTGGCTGTCGCAAAAAAAGGTCAAAGAAGTGATTTTGGCAGTACCGATCATTCCGTATACTACGTATGAAGTACTGCGAAGATTTGGCGTTCAGATTATAGCGGTAGAAATTCCGACAGAGTTTTCCGCAGTCGGGCAGTTCTACAGAAAATTTGATCAAGTGCCGGAACAAACAGTGCTCAATATACTTCAGAAATACAGAAAATAGAAAAGCTATCTCACAATCAAAACTGGGCAGTAGGAAAACTCTGCTACTTTTCTGCTTACGCTTCCCAAAGACTTGATTCTACTTATGCCATGCAGGCCTTGGCTTCCAATCACTATAAGATCGACTGACGTCTTTTTGGCAACACGCAAAATCTCTTCTGCCGTGTTGCCGTCAATTATTATCTTATAGTACGCTTTGACGCCTTTCGATTTGCAATAGGAAATCTGCGCTTTTTCCAATTTCTCCGCCTCTTGTTTTGCAGATTTGATGAGCCTTCTTTGGAGCTCGCCCTTTGAGATGCTTTTCACAAGTCCAAGAAGCGAGCCTGGAGGGACCACATTGCTGACACTTACGACAGTACACAGGTAAATTGTCCCTCCTGTGAGCTTTGCTATGCCTATTGCCTCGTCCAGTGCCTTTTTTGAGTGCTTGGAGCCGTCAAACGGGACTAGTATTCGTTGGTATGCCATGTTTTTCACTATTTCACCAAAAGGACCGGAACAGTGGAGTTGTGCAGAACTGCATTTGATACACTTCCCAAGAAAAGTTCTTTTACCCTTCCTTTCCCCCTCGCGCCAATAACTATCAAATCACATTTCTTAGATTTTGCCATGTTCAAAATCTGTTCCACTGGATTGCCAAAAACTATGGCGTACTTGAACAAAATTCCCTTTTTTGCTGCAAGGATTTTGGCTTTTTCCATGAACACTCCGGCCTCTTTTTTCTGGTAAATCTGGTATGGCACTACCGATGGCATAAAACCGGTTGGCAAAAACGATATCCCATGAATACCTAAAATTGTGGCGTGGCAAGCCCTCGCCATCTCAACTGCTTGTTCTAATGCCTTAAAAGATGTCTTTGATCCGTCCATCGGAACAAGAATCTTTTTTATTTTGTTTTGCATTACCACATGACTCCTGCTTTAAAATTTAAACGTCTTGTTTAGATTATCAGGTATAGTAATCGAGCAATTTCCACCCTTGATAATCATACGCGTGTTTAATTATTTTAGATGTGTAGTGATATCGCACAAGCAGTTGTGCATGGGACGGGAATGCGGGGTGATAACCCGAAACGTGGTACTCTGGTATGACGTTAATGCATTCTCGTCTTTTCACTCTAAAAAATTTAGACAAACATTAAATGTGTTCTATACATGACCATGTTGATATCTATTGGAAGGCGGCATTTCAAAAATTCTTGTTTGCTGCGATGGTTCCAAGTACTCTGAGAAGGCAATTAAAGTCGCTTGCGATCTGGCAAGAAAATACAACTCAGAACTCACGTTAATACATGTAGTTGATAAGACGCGTAAATCAGACATTTTGGCAGGCGGCGAATATACGCGGATCCTCAGAAAATATGCAAAAGAAACGCTTGCAAAAGCACAAAAAATAGCAAAAAAGGAAGGCTTTGAGCCAAAAATAGTGACAAAGGAAGGAAACATTGGCATTGAAATCATCGACTACTCAAAGAAATACAACGCCGATCTAATCGTGGTTGGTAGCAGGGGGCTTGGCGCGGTGCTCAAATTCCTGATGGGCAGCATTTCGACAAAGATTGCAAACCACTCGCTTTGCTCCGTTCTGATAGTAAAATGATGTATCAAAACTGATAATCAGCTCGTGCTTTTATTAAAAATAAAGCCGGCATAAAATCATGGTGTCAGTACCAGATAAAGTAATCCAGATGATCCGACATGAACAGATCCTCCTAGTCGGCACCTCGAACGAGGCCATATGTAACGTCTCTCCAAGAACCGCCATACATGTAGATAAGGACGGCTCGATTTACTGGCTTGAGCTATTCAAACACAAAACGCTGAGAAATCTCAAGAAAAACCCATGGTGCACCGTTGCAGTGTTTGACAAAAAGAAACTCGTAGGCTATCAATTAAAGGGAAAGGCAATACTTGTTTCGGACAGAAAGACAAAAAGTCAGACGAGTGCACAAATAATAGATAGATTGACGCGATTACACAAGCAAAGAATCCTCAAGCAATCAAAGACCAAAAGACCAAACGTAATCAAATTTACCGCAAAGATCGTCTTTTCGTTGAATCCAAACGAGCTGGCTGACTCCCCGCTGATCGTTGATGCAAACGATGAATCCCTCAACGCGGCCGACATGCAGTGGTAGTATGTCAAAATGAGCATGCACCATAGAGCATCCTGCATCTTCTGCGAGAGCCCAAGACCTGTTTATGCCGATAAAAACCAGTGGCTACGCCATCTCGCAACACACCGAGAGGTAATAATCGGCTATATCGTAGACCACTTTGAAAGATGCCCGCTTGGAGCATATCCGCGCCTGATCAGGGACAAAACAGAATATGCTGGGCATTTAAAGTGGTCACACTCCAAAAAGGAGCTGTTGGTCTGGGCGTATCAAAACCTGATCGAAAGCCAGCTTACAATTTTACCGTAATCTAGCGCAGTCTCTTGTAGATGGTCTTGAACTCTTCAGCTAGAGTATAAGCAATGTTTTGCAGATGGGTTATCTCAATCATGCTTGATTTTCCATGTGCTATCTGCCTGATCAGCGTCATGCACTGATGAATCTTGTTGTGACTGTCCTCGGTTGCGTCGTTTGGACCTTCGACCTGTGTTAATACACGAAAGCAACCGTTGAACTCTAGACAAAACTTCAAGATGATGTGCTCCCAATTTTTGGAAGTCGTCGGTATCCCCATCCCCCTTGCTAGTTCTTTGAACTCGTTGCTTCTATCTATAAGAAGCATGTCCAGGGATTCTTTTGCCTTTTTTGGCTCAAACCCCTCAAGATTTTCAAGTATGCCCATAGTTATGAGAAAATAATTAAGAGTATTTAACAGATAAGGAAAATCTCAAGGCTGATTCCCAAACAATACTATCTTTGATAATCATACTCTACTCTTTTAAAATGCATCATGCCTTCATAGGAACATGGGAAGATCGTTTGTTAGTGGCATTATGAAAAAAAATGTCATATCGATTGACTCGTCCATGACCGTTCAAGACGCAGCAAAAATGATGGACGACGCATCTATTGGAGCCATAGTTGTGCTGGAAAATGGCATTGCCATAGGCATCATAACCGAGCGTGACTTGACACGCAGGGTAATAGCAAAGGGAAAACCCCTTACAACCAACGTCAAAGAAGTAATGTCGTCCCCCCTCATTGTGATTAATCCTGATGATTCTGTCTGGGAGGCCGCACAGCTTATGAAAACGCGCAAAATTCACAGAATACCGGCAGTAAAAGATAACCGCCTTGTGGGCATAGTAACAACATCTGACATTGTAAAGTTGTGCAGCATTGGCTCTGACTCGGAAATGAGAAACATAATAGATCAAATTTTACTACGAATGAAGCCAGAAGAAAAATAACAAAGCGTTGGTTTCTAAATCTATGTGATTATTTTGGGGCTTTAACACTATGCTCAAATCTGTCCCACGGAAACACAACATATTCACAATTCTTCGTTAATTTGGCATAGATCAGCTGCCGCGGATGTTGCTTTTTTCTCCTTGCAAAAAGCGTCGCAAAAACCAAATTGTCAGGATCCTCTACACGTTCCATGATTCTTCGAAACGTCTCGCCGGTATCATAAATGTCATCTACAAACAAAGAGTCTCCAGGAATCGTCTCCATATCAACGAAAATCTGCTTGATGTCTAGCCTATCCGCGACAAGGCGTGCCGGCACAAGGCCACCGCGGCTAACCGTGGATATGGACCTGAACTTCTGATTTTTTTCTGTGATTTTTTCGACCAGCAGTTCTACACTGCTTTCTATTTCCTGCCAGTCTTTTAGATCATAATCCTGACCCTTCATGATTTTATACAAACATAGGTACTATATGGTACTATTCAAAAACTAAATTCATCATTGAGAATTAAACTGTCATTTATCTAGTGATGCGTGCAAGTGTTTATGGTGTACACAATACGAACAATTCTTGTGCCGCTGGATGGCTCTGCCAATTCGTTTAGGGCACTAAACACTGCAGTCTTTCTAGCCACAAAATTAGACGCAGAAATAACTGGGATATACTGCGTAAGCATATTTCCAAGCATAGAAACCCAGGTAATAGATCCAATCAGGTGCCAAGTCGAAGAAAGAAAATATGCAGAAAATGTTCTACAAAAGGCAGAATCAATTTCAGCGCAAAACAACATATCATTTACAAAAACCATAGAGTATGGCTCACCTGGGTACGTGATAGTCAAATTCATCAAAAATAAAGGCAATAAGATAGATCTTGTAATAATGGGTTCGCGAGGACGGAGCGCTATAAAAGAAGTTTTTCTTGGAAGCGTATCAAATTACGTACTGCACAAATCACCAGTGCCTGTTACAATCGTAAAATGACGCAGAACCCGTTAAAACAAAATTGATTTAAAACATCTAGTAGTAGGTAAAATCATGAGGCTGCAAAACAAAATAGCAATCATAACCGGTGCTTCAAGCGACATTGGGGCAGACATGTCAAAAAAGTTTGTAGAAGAGGGCGCGACTGTAATCATGCTTGGCAGAAACATTAAATCCCTTGAAAAGGCACGCGCTTCCATAAAAAACAAGGAAGCTGCAGTCTCGATGTCCTGTGACATAAATGACGATTCTCAGACACTCAGTGTTGTAGAACAAGTGTTGGACAAATACGGAAAAATCGACATCCTAGTAAACAATGCGGCAAGAATCAACGACGCCATTCACTTTCATCAAATGAAAGACTCTGACGTTTTGGATCTGGTAAATACCAACATTTTAGGAACTTTCAAGATGACAAAGGCGGTCATAGCAAAAATGCTTGACACCAAAAGCGGCTGTATCATAAATATCGGTTCGATATCAAGCGAGCGTGCCATTCCACGGGTTCATCTGGCGGTATACTCGGCAACAAAGGCCGCATTATCGATGTTCACAAAATCGATAGCCGTCGAGTATGCCAGGAAAAACATCAGATGTAACTGCCTAAACCTCGGCATAATCAATGCCGGCATGATAAAGCCATACTTGGAGGATCCTCAGGCAAGAAAGGTCTTGGAGGAAAGGCAACCGCTCAACAGAATTGGGGATCCATCGGACGTCTCAAATGCAGCAGTCTTTTTGGCATCAGACGACGCAAAATGGATAACTGGAGCCATCCTGAACATCGACGGCGGAAAATCGGCCTCGGAAGGATAAATCCAACACGCTCATCATTGCTACAAAATAATATTTCTCCACGCAATTCTGTATTAATTTAATATGTTTGTGATTATCATGAATGAGTTTTTGCTTAGACGTTATAATTGATGCAAATAATCACAAACTATTGAACCACAAAACTGTATTCTGTCTGATAGTCTTTGGCATACTCTCACTGACATCTAACGCAATTTTGTCCGTCGACGCGCAACTTATTCCAGACTGGATAAAGAATACCGCAAAATGGTATGGGGAAGGGAAGATATCTGAGACGGAATTTCTAAACGCGATAAAATATCTAATCGACAACAACATCATTGTCTTAGAACCAAAACCGCAAACTAGCAAACAGGCAACAGCAAACATAATAATACCAAATGGCAACGCCGAGACAGGAAACGTCGGTTTCTACATACCGCTGAACTTGGAAGTATCTAGGGGAACTACCGTAATCTGGATAAATGACGACAACATACAGCATACAGTCGTAAGCCAAGACGAAAAAGGCAATGTGATTCCACTCTTTAACAGCAAAGCACTAAAGACGGGGGAAAGATTTGCTCACAAATTCAACGAGGCAGGAACGTACCATTATTTCTGCACAATACACCCATGGCGGGTTGGGCTAGTAACTGTTCACTAGGATGCGATAGCCCTTACAATATCTGACTTTGTCAGAATTCCGCACAAAATCGACTTTTTAGTAACTGGAAGACCACTTATTCCGTTTCGAATCATGATGAGGACAGCAGTTGAAACGTCTTCGTTGGCTTCAACCGTGATGGGGTTTGGCGTCATGATGTCCTCTGCCCTAAATGACAAAATGTAGGAAAGCTGATTCATTCGGAACTCGTCGGGGCGCGGATTTAGCCTGTAATCTTCGACCTCTTTTGGATCCGCAAATTCTCTTACCCACCTGGGCATCTTTGCGGGCAAAAAGTCCCGGTTTGTGATTATCCCTACCGGCTTTCTGTTTCGTTCTACGACTATGCGTGAAATGCGATGTTTTACAAGAAGGCTTTCCACTAAAAGCAACGAGTCTGCAGGCATCACCGTTATCACTTTTGGCGTCATGATTTCAGATACCCTTAGTGGGCCTACCGCCTGCGTCAGAAAAACCGACGCGAGATCGGTTTTTGTAACGATTCCCGCAAGATTTCCATCATCCACGACCAAAATCGAGCTTATCTTGTGGGCTCGCATCAGATTTGCACAATCATAAACAGTATCTGTTTTTTTTACGGTGATAAGATTCTTTGACATAAAGTCCCTGATTAGGATTTTATCGATTGACCTGCCTCCCAGCTTGTAAATTGCCCTGACAAAGTCTTTTTCGGTGATTATCCCTACAGGTTTTTTGTTGGCATCAAGCACTGGTAGGCGCCCAACCCTGTGTTTTAAAAGGACATCCCGTGCTTCAAGAAGCGTCATGGTTTGCGGTACGGTTATCGAGTTTTTGATTACCTGATCCAAACTCGCGTTCTTTAACTTCATAATATCAATCTCAATTTTGCCTTTTTAAATACAACTACAAGAATATCATCCATGAATATCACAATTGAAAATTGTACAGTTTATTTAATTCAAGTATTCTGATCCAAATTACATATGAGCCTAGACGTAATACATGATCACTTCAGCAACATCATGAAGAAAAAAATCGACTCGCTGATCAGCAAAGCTGTTCTAATCGAGCCCACAATGACGATTTCGGAGGCAATCAACACCATCACAAAATACGATTCCTTTGATGCTTTTTACAGGGAAGGAAGCGTGACTCTGAACATAAACACACGAGATCTTCTCTTGGGCAAAGACATCACCAACATGAAAGTCAAGCCGCTTTTACATCCAGTCTCCAGCCTTAAGAAAGGAGACACCATAGAAAAGGCAGTGGACATACTCACGCATAACCGCATCAAGGCAGCGCCTGTAGTTCAAGACGGAGATGTGATAGGAGTCGTGCAGGCAAAGGACATCCTAAAGCTGGTTCTGACGCTTGACAACAGATGGATAAAGGCAAACCAAATATTCACCGCAAATCCTATTGTTATACAAAAAGACACACCTCTAAGTACTGCAAGAAAGATAATGGCAAACAAAAGACTTGATCACCTACCTGTGATAAAAGGCGACCAGATAACCAACGTTCTTACATCGTATCACCTGTTACACACGATTTTACCTCCGGAACGGGTAGGAAAAAGAGACATTGGTTCAAAGCAAATACACAGAATGGAGTCTCAAGTAGGAAATCTTGGCACAAATCGAATGGCCAGCTGTGCGCCACTTGATGACCTGAACGAAGTTGTGAGCACGATGCTTCATGCAGATACCACATTTTGTCTCGTCTCGTTATGGAATCAACTGCAGGGAATAATCACATACCGTGATATCCTTAACCTGCTTGGCGCCAAAGTGAAAAGCAAGATCCCCCTTTTCGTAGTTGGAATGCCAAAAGACGACAACGCAAATATCATAACGGAAAAATATGCCAAAGTGCTCGATCGACTGCAAAAAGTATACCCGGACATACAAGAAGCCAAAGTGTATGTGAAAAAAAACCACGGCGTTGGCAGCAGATACAACTATGAGGTCTCTACCACAATAATAACCCCTCACCAAAAGTACATGTTTTCAAGAACTGGGTTTGATCTCAGCAAGGTTTTCGACGAGATCTCAGGACGACTGTTGCGGTTGCTATCAAAGCGGGCAAAAAAGAGATACAAGCTGAGCATTAGAAAAATGATGTAATGAATGAATCTGGAGCCAAACCCAATCAAAGCAACTTAAAATGAAAGCAAAAAACAGAACGCAAAAAAAAGCCAACGGAAAAACTCTCCTTCTTGGGTTTCCAGGTAATGGTCTGATTGGCACATTTACCATATCTTATGTTATCTCATACATGCAAATGAAAATGGTAGGGGACATAAGTTATCCTGACATGCCACCCACAGTCTTTGTCGAAAATGGCGAAATAATCAGTCCTGTCAGAATTTACAAAAAAGATGACATTTATGCGATAATTTCAGATGTCCCGATATATCCTGAAATAGCCAACGACTTTGTTTCATCGATAGCTGAATTTTGCGTTAAAAACAAGATAGGCAAGGTGATCGTACCAAGCGGCGTGGACACACAAAGCCCAGATGCAAAAGACATCGTAACATACGGCCTTGGCACAGATCCATCGCTTGACAAAATAATGTATGAAAACGACATCCCAAAGTTCATCGCAGGCTCGATAATTGGGACTGACGCAACGGTAATCATGATACTCAAAAACTATGGGATACCACTACTGATGCTCTATACGTCATGCCATCCATTTTTTCCGGATCCGCAAGCCTCGATATCTGCAATAACTTCACTTGCAAAGGTCTTGAAAATACAAGTAGACACCACTGAAATCCAAAAAAGAATCGACTATCTCCGAATCCAGCACAGGAGCCTGATGCAGGAAACGCTTGACATGCTATCGCAGCACGAAAAACAACTTCCATCCAAGGTGCCTCCGATATACCGATGATTGACATGTCACAAGACTGGTTTGATATTGCAATCTCGTCGCTACCAATCATAAAACTTGGAGATGATCAGGAGCAAAAAATTCTCAAACCGCTATCGTGTCTGAAAGAACACGAATCAAAGTGGGTCTTGGAGTTCGATCTACCGCTTGTAAATAAAAACGACGTCAACGTCTTCGTGGACGAGAACGAGATGATAGTAATTGAAGCAAAACTCAAAGAAACGTACGTCGATTCCAAAGGCAGTGGGAGATTTGAGTATGAATATTTCAAGAAAAGCGTCAAACTGCCAAAAATCGTCGACGTGCAAAACATCTCTGCGCGATTTGCGAACGGAAGGCTGACAGTAACGTTACCCAAACTATACAAAGGCACCAAAATAAAAATAGAATAACTAATCTGACATGTCTCTATAGATTAGCCTAGAGAACAAACTCGAAGCGCTTTTCCTTGTATCCCTTGTCCAAGCCGCCAACAATTGGAATCTTGTTTGCACAGAACTTGCACTTGTTTTGCTCATCAAGATTCCACTCCAAAATATCAAAATTGTATCTCCTTACAACGACTTTGTTGCATTCAGAACAATACGTATGCTCGTACGGGTGCCCAGGAACATTTCCTATATAGACATATTTCAGTCCAACCTGCTTTGCAATGTCATAATGATTCTCAAGCGTTTTGACTGGGGTCTCAGGAAACTCCATCATTTTATAGTCTGGGTGGAACCTAAGAAAACGGATCGGCATCTCGGGGCCGCACGTATCATAAACAAACTTGCAGAGCTTTTTTGCATGCTCCAAGTCATCCCCTACCTCTGGGACAACAAGGTCGGTTATCTCTACATGAATGTCGGTAGTGCTTACCAGCTGAGACACCGTATCAAAAACCGGCTGCGAGTTTGGTATTCCGACATATCTTCTTACAAATTGCTGCTCTCCGTTTCCCTTAAAATCAACCGTTATGCAATCCAAAAATTCCTTCATTACGGCTACTGATTCCGGCGTGCAGTAGCCATTTGACACGAAAATGTTAAACAGACCTTTTTTTCTTGCAAGCACTCCACAGTCTCTTGCAAACTCCATGAATATTGTGGGCTCGTTGTAGGTGTAGGCAATTCCGTGGCAGCCATATTCGACTGCGGAGGAGACAAGCTCTTCTGGGGTGTAGTCGTCGCCCTCGATCTTTCTCCTCTGGCTCAAATCGTAATTTTGGCAGTACTTGCAGAGCCAATTACAGCCAGTAGTTCCTATCGAAAATATCTTTGTGCCTGGTCTGTAGTGCGTGACGGGCTTTTTCTCAATGGGGTCGATATGGACCGCAGCCACTTTGCCATATACGTACAGGACCAGCTTTCCGTCCTTATTGCCCCTGATGCCGCATAATCCTATCTGGCCCTTGCCTATCTCACAGTATCTGGCACATGCCAAACAACGAACCTTGTCATTTGGCAGCCTCTCATAAAGCACGGCTTCTTTTTCCATTGGCTTAGCAACGACGCTGATTGATATTAACTCGCTAACCAATTCTCAAATCTGAAAATTATATCCTGATCTAATTTAGCGCATGGTAGACCTACATCTAGTTGACTAGCCAGAAAGTCTTTATCGAATCCATAAAAAGCGTTCCTACCTTTAGAAAACAGTTTGAAATCGTAGAAAGAAAGGGAATAGGCCATCCTGACACGATATGTGACCTGATGATGAACAAGGTCTCAGTAGAGCTCTCAAAACTATACCTCAAAGAAACCGGAGCCATACAACACCATAACATGGACAAAACGATGCTCGTCGCAGGCCAGACTGAAAACAAGTTTGGTGGAGGAAAAATCATAAAACCAATGAAGATGATTCTGGGGGACAGGGCCACCTTTTCGGTAAATGATAGAATCTTGCCAATCAATGATTTTGTAAAAGAAACCGCAAAGTCATGGCTTGAAAAAAATCTGCGATATGTAAAAGAAGAAAATGTAGAATTTCAGCTAGAGATCGGCCCAACATCGAGGGAATTGCAATCAATTTTCAAAAAAACCAAAGACATTGCGGCAAATGACACCTCGGTGCTAGTCGGGTATGCCCCCTTTACTGACACGGAATCAATTGTGTTAGACGTTGAGCAATTCATAAACTCGGCCCAGTTTAAATCCGAATTTCCGGCAGCCGGCGAGGACGTCAAAGTAATGGGCCTTAGAAACGGCAATTGGCTAGACCTCACCGTGGCAATTGCCTTTGTGGATATGCACATAAGCTCAGAAAAAGACTATTTTAAGAAAAAACATGAGATGGTTCATGCAATAACGGAATTTGCAAAAAACAAAAGCGACTTTAAGGTTCATACCGCAATAAACTGCCTCGATGATGAAGGCAAGGGAATGGACGGAATGTACCTGACGGTTCTGGGCACATCTGCTGACAACGCGGACTCTGGTGAAGTTGGGCGTGGGAACAAGGCAAATCGGGTAATATCACCAAGCAGGCCTGCGAGCGCAGAAGCAATCGCAGGCAAAAACCCAGTATCACACATTGGCAAGATCTACAACGCGCTATCATTCAAGATAGCAGATGAAATACACAAAGAAATCTCAAGCGCGGACGAGGTCTTTGTTTGGATGTACAATATCATTGGCAGGCCTGTAAACGACCCCAAGGCGATAATAGTGCAGCCAATTGCAAAGGAAAACCGTGACATTTCAGAATCTGACAGAAAGCAAATTCAGCAAGTAATCGCTACAAATCTTGAAGGAATTGACGAATTCTGCAAGGATCTGGTATCGGAAAAAATCCTAGTCGCCTAGCCTTTTATGACACCAATAGGAACGAGGCGAGCCACCTTTGTTGCGATTCCCAACGAATCCGAAATGTGTGCAATGGTATCGACGTCTTTGTAAACTTGGGGGGCTTCTTCTACTACGTCGTATCTGGTCTGCGATTTTAGAACTATGTTCTGCTGCTCGAGTTGCTCGACTACCTGCTTGTAGTTGTAGCTTTTGTGGGCAGCAGTTCTTGACATCAATCTTCCAGCTCCATGAACCGTAGAGCCAAACGTCATCTCAAGTGAGTTTGGCCTACCAAGCAGTATCCAGCTTGCCGATCCCATGGAGCCTGGAATGAAGGTCGGCTGGCCTATCCTTCTGTATTTTTGTGGTATTGCTGGATCTCCTGCAGGAAATGCCCGTGTGGCACCCTTTCTGTGCACAATGACGGTCTTTTTCTTGCCGAAAACGTCGTGCTCTTCTACCTTGGCGCTATTGTGGGCAATATCATAGACGAGTCTTATGCCGAGATCCTCCTCAGATCCACCAAAAACAGTTCTAAACGAATCCCTTACCCAGTGCGTGATTGCCTGCCTGTTACTCCAAGCGTAGTTCATTGCAGATGTCATTGCCTTTTTGTAGGCATTTCCCTCTTCGGAGGCATAAGGAACGCATGCAAGCTGTCTGTCTGGCAAGTCTATTCCATATTTTTGGTACGAGTTTTCGCATACAGCAAGATAATCCTTGCAAATCTGGTGGCCAAGGCCGCGTGAGCCGCAATGAATCAGAATAGTGACATCGCCCTCCTTTATGTCCATTATCTGGGCGGCTTCTTCGTCAAAAATCTTGTCGACTCGCTGAACCTCAAGGAAATGATTTCCAGAACCAAGGCTTCCAAGCTGAGGCTCCCCCCTTCTGTGCGCCGTATCTGATACCATGCTGGGGTCTGCACCGGGCATCTGGCCGCCCTCCTCACAAAACTCAAGATCCTCCTTGGTGGCGTACCCGTTATCTGCAAGCCATCTTACTCCCTGCACAAGAACCTCATCAAGCTGGGAGCGTGTTAGGTGTATGCAGCCCTCTTTTCTGCTCAATCCCGCAGGTATGGTTGCAAAGAGATCAGCTACCAACTCTTTTAGCCTTGGTCTGACTTGGTATTCCGAAAGATTTGTTTTGAGAAGTCGAACCCCACAATTAATATCCATTCCAACACTTCCTGGACTGATTACACCTTCTTGCACATCCATTACAGCTACTCCGCCAACAGGAAAACCATATCCCTGATGACCATCTGGCAAAACAACTACATTTTTTTGCACTCCAAGTAACGTGGAAACATTGACAGCCTGTTGAATCGTCTTGTCTGCAAGCATCCTTGAAAGAAGATCGTCGTTTGCAAATATCCTCACTGGAACTTTCATCCCATATGTCTCATTGACATCTAACTTATACTCGAAATTCCCAACCTTTTTTACATCATAGCATGTCACAGAAAGATTCATCCTACTACAATCTGTAAACTATCTCAGTCAACGGTCTTCTTGGCGTAATTTCCGGCACCTCATCCGCATGGCCGACAACTAGCATGGCCACAGGCCTTAGGTTAGAATCCTGCTGAAGAACATCGGATACCATTTGCTCGTCAAACGAGCCAACCCACACCGAGGCCAACCCAAGTGCGTGAGTGGCAAGCTGTGCATACGTGCATGAAATGGTGGCATCCTGTATGCAGTACAGTTCTTCGCCTCTTTTTCCATATTCCCGTGATGAGTTCTGGGGATCGGCGCAAAAAACAAACACAACCGACGCGCCTCCGATAAAGTTCTGATCGTGCGCAGCGCTTGCGAGTCTACGTTTGTGATCTTTTTTAGTGACAACAAAGACCCGATATGATTGTAGATTTCCCGCAGATGCGGCACTTGTTGCGGCACCAAGGATTTTATCAATAATGTCTTGTGGCACTGCCTTGTCCTTAAATGACCTGATTGAATGTCTTGATGAAACAATCTCAAAAAACGACATGGTGTGTATGAGCATCAGATGCAATTTAACTGAGATACGATTATCATAATTGAGATTCTTCATCTGGAGCAATTCTGACCAGCGCGTAAATTTGGGTTGCAAAAACCCAATTTCCATAGCTGAGAATTTCTAGCAAAGAGAAATACCAATACGCCAGTAGTACGCATTGGTGATAGACGTGACAAACCCCGAGCTTGGCGTAAACACAATCCAGGTACTTCAAAGAAGGTATCTTTTACGAAACGAAAAAGACCAAATAATTGAAACGCCGGTGGATCTCTTTAGGCGCGTAGCAAAAGCAATAGCACTTGCAGAGCTAAACTATGGTTCAAAAGTGGATGTAAAAAAAATCGAAGGCGAGTTTTTTAGGGCAATGTTAAATCTCGAATTCCTTCCAAACACGCCGACTTTGATGAATGCCGGCACAAGAATAGGGCAGCTTGCGGCGTGTTTTGTCGTGCCAATAGAAGACTCCCTGACTGGGATCTTTGAGGCAGCAAAATGGACTGCACTCATCCATCAAACTGGCGGCGGAACCGGGTTCTCGTTTAGCAAACTGCGGCCGCGGGGCGATCTTGTAAAGTCCATAGACGGAAAAGCTTCGGGTCCCATCACATTCATGACCATCTTTGATAGGACTACGGATGTCATAAAACAAGGAGGAAAAAGACGCGGCGCAAACATGGGAATATTGAACGTCGAGCATCCCGACATTCTGGATTTCATACAATGCAAAAGCAAAGAAGGCTTTCTCTCGAATTTCAACATCTCCGTCGCAGTAACCGACAAATTTATGAAGATGGTGGAAAAAAACCAAGACTACAACCTGATCAATCCAAGAACCGGCCAAGTAACACAAAGACTCAATGCAAGAAAAGTCTTTGATTTGATCGTACACAGTGCATGGAAAACCGGAGATCCCGGGTTGGTCTTTATCGACGAAATAAACAGACACAACCCAACGCCGAAGGTAGGCACAATAGAGGCAACGAATCCATGTGGCGAAATGCCTTTACTTTATTGGGAATCGTGCAATCTGGGCTCTATCAACCTGGCAAAAATAATCAAGGACAAAAAAATCGACTGGGCAAAACTAAAGAGACTGATCCAACTCGGCGTCAGATTTCTGGATAATGTAATTGATGTAAACAAGTACCCAATCCAACAAATTGAGAAAATAACCAAATCAAACAGAAAGATCGGCCTTGGCGTAATGGGGTTCGTAGAAGCACTCATCCAACTGGGAATCCCATATGACTCAAACGATGCAGTTTCTCTGGCAGAGCAGCTCATGAAATTCATCGAAAAAGAGGGACATACCGCATCCAAAAAACTCGGACAGGAACGTGGAAACTTTGCTAACTTTGAGCAAAGCATCTGGAAGACAAAAATGCATTACAAAAACATGAGAAATGCCACGGTCACAACAATCGCACCCACCGGAACCATATCGATTATAGCTGGCTGTTCCTCGGGGATCGAGCCTCTTTTTGCAGTTTCTTATGTAAGAAACGTCATGGAGGGCACGAAATTATATGAAACAAACAGGTATTTTGAAGAGGCTGCAAAAGAGAATGGATTCTACTCCAAAAAACTGATCGAGGAGATCTCAAGAAGCGGCACCATTCAACACATTAAAGGCATTCCAAAGGAGATCAGGCGAGTCTTTGTGACGGCCCATGACATATCTCCATTATGGCACGTAAAGATGCAGGCAGCCTTTCAAAAATACACGGATAATGCGGTAAGCAAAACTATCAATCTGTCTCAAGATGCCAAACAAAAGAATGTGAGAGACGTTTACGTGCTTGCCCACAAGCTAAAATGCAAGGGAATAACCGTCTATCGATACGGCAGCAAGCCAAACCAAGTACTGTCCTTTGGACAAAAAACAAGGCAGGGAATCAAAGTCGTAGCCGACTCCGAATTCTCGGGAGGCTGTATAGGAACGGTTTGCCCCCATTAGGCGCCGACTTTGTGATTATCAATTGTGATATTTGTTATCTAAAATCAAATAATAATACGCAAATTCCAATGCATGGGACTTGAAATAAACAGCCTGCCTGTGGCAAACTACATGACGCCATATCCAGTCAAGGCGTCGCCTTCTGCGTATTTTAGCGATGTTGTGGATTTTATGACAAATCGTGGAATTGGAAACCTGGTTGTTATGGAGGCCAAAAAGCCCATTGGGATCCTCACAGAAAGAGAACTACTACTCTGCGCTATGTCTCATCCAAATGACTTTAGCGACATACAGGTAAGGGACATAGGGTATCAGAGATTTATCTCGATAGAACCAAACATGTCGGTTCTCAAGGCTGCTAAAACAATGATAAAAAACAGGTCGAGGCTTTTGGTCTTTGATAACTCAAAACTTGTGGGAATAATCACGGCCTCTGACATGCTAAGGGCTTTTAGGAAAACCGACGAAAAGCCTCCACTTGAGCGGGTGATAAGCAAAAAGATCCATTACTGTTCTCCTAACGACTCTATTTTTAAAGCGATAAAACTAATGCATCAAAAACGGATCGGCAGTGTGGTGGTCAAAAACAAGGGTCTTGGGATATTTACGGAGCGTGATCTCCTTGTCAATGTGTTGGCAAACAATATCGACCTGAATAAACCACTCAAAGGATATTGTTCATATCCACTAATCACGGCAAAACATGGAATCTTGGCAAGCGAGGCGGCAGACATTATGGCAAAAAACAGGGTCAAAAGACTTGGGTTGGTAAAAAACGGCTCTCTGGTCGGAATTGTAACTGCGCGTGACATTGTGGATGCATACCAAATCACATATCCCACATCCGATCCATATCTGGAAAACAACTAAAAAATAAAAAAAGAATTGATTATTTTTTGAGCTCAACTGCTAGTTGATTTCGAAGCAGTTCTGCATGTTTTTCTTCGTCAGCAATGATGGTTTTCCAGACTCTTTCAGAACCTTCGCTGTCGCATTTTGCGGCATCTTCAAGATAGCCCTTTGAATGCGACAGAAATTCCAACTTTTTGGCAAGCTGTTTTGTTAAATTGTAGCAGTTGTCATCAAGACAGAGTTTTGTCATGGGGATTGATTTGGCCTTTGAGCATTTTAACAGGATGCAAGATTCTCAGCCGTGATAATGAACTCAATGAGAAACGAAGTCTACTTATTTTGTAAAAAGTTCATTTATCTTTTCCCTGTATTGGCTTGCAAGACTGCCAAAGTCAGCAAAGTCCTGCTCTGTTGGGGAGATCAGCCGCATTGTGTATTGACTCAAAAATACTGAAAAAGCGTTTCCTACAACCACATTAAAGCACGCATCTGCCGGGTTTATACCGGGAAAAGCATTCTTGATGAACGGCTGATATGACTTGGTCTGTGCAAGCAGCAAATCCATGTGCTTTTTCATAAAATCCATGATCTCTTTTTGCATAGGTAATTGATTCAAATGCAATTTATAAAATCTTGGCGGTAAATTATCAAACTTGATTTTAATCTGCTACTTGCTGCAATTATCATATCTGGATAAAACGTGACATTTTTCAATCATAACAAAACATCTCTTACTGATGACATATACGGTAATTGGTGGGCCGGCCTCGCTAGTCCTTGCCAAAAAAATCGCAAAAAAGCTTGATGCAAAGTACATAGAATCACAACTTCGGACGTTCGCAGACGGCGAAAGTAAGCTCACCATACCTGACAAGCCAAAAGGCACCGTAATCATAGTCCAATCCACATTTCCGCCTGCAGATACAAACCTAATCCATGCCTTTTCGCTGATCTCAAAGGCAAAACAATGGTCATCGCACGTAATTGCAATTATCCCATATCTTGCCTACATGAGGCAAGACATAGAATTCCGCAAAGGTGAGGTTGTGACGAGTCAGATCATTGCAAAACTGCTTGGGGATGTGGGGGCATCAAAGATAATCGTAATGGACATACACAGCAAGATCGCCCTAAACTACTTTGGCGTGCAGATCAAAAATACCAGCGCCGTGCCAAACCTTGCAAGATATTTTAAAAAAATGAGGCTCAAAAATCCACTTGTTGTATCGCCAGATCTCCTCTGGACAAATCACGCAAAAGACTTTGCAACAATACTGGACGCAGAATCGACTGCACTAAACAAACAAAGGGATAGAAAAACAGGCAAAATTCACATCATACCTTCGAAAAAAATGGATCTTTCTGGTCGGGATATCATTCTGCTTGATGATATGATAAGCACAGGTAACAGTATAATCAAGGCAGCGAAATATTTGCAGGCTCAGAACTGTGGCAATATCTATGCGGCGTGTACACATGCATTACTGGTAAATGAGGCAGAAAAAAGGATCAAAAAGGCCGGAATAAAAAAAATAATTGGTACCAATACGATTCCAAACAAAAATTCTATTATCGACGTCTCGGAAATTCTTGCAAACGCAGTTAGATAGCTTCTCAATCATCTCTCAAGAACAAAACTTCGCTTAAGATCGGGGATCTCTCGTACTGTGTGGATTATCATATCTACGCTCTTGCCTATTCCAACTGGTTCAAGCCCGCTGAGCAACTCCTGCGTTCTGCTCAGCTTACGGGATTTTTCTGCATGCACGGTAAAAATAACATCGTCTTTTGCTATAATGTCTCCTATTTTCTTGTTAAAAACGATCCCTGCACCCTTGTCCTTTGGAGCCCCTGCCATGCGTGCTATCTCGACTATGTCATTGTTATTTATCCATAAAAGCTTCCCATCGTTTTTTGCCTTGATTCGAATTGTTTGGTCGCCTATGAAAATGTCCTTTGGCTTGATTGCCGGTTTCCCTCCCTGCGCCTTTATTATTTCCCTGAGCTTTGCTTCTGCCTTTCCCGAGCTAACAATTTCCCGTGCCAGGGAATAACCATTTTTTCTTCCGGTAATCTCAAAAATCGCGCCTGCAATTCTGCATGCCTTATCGAGAAGATCCGGAACGTTGGCCTCATTCATCAATACCTCTAGTGCCTCCCTTGCCTCAAGAGCAGGGCCAACCGTGTAGCCGACTGGCTGTTCCCCATAACTCAAAACACAGTGCGTGTGGATTTTCAATCTTTTACCAAGCTCAATCAGATCCTTTGCCAAATAGTCTGCCTCGCTGATTGTTTTCACTTTGGCACCCCTCCCAGTGGGTATGTCCAAAACAAGATGGGTTGCCCCGACTGCCTTTTTCTTGCTCATAATAGATGGCAAAAGCAACGGATCGATGTACAGGGAATATTCGGTTCTGACGAAAATGTCGTCAGCCGGGGCAAGCTCCAATGCCCCACCCCATACCAAACAACCATTGGTCTTTTTTACAACGTTTTTCATTTCATCCCTTGAAAGATTGACTGGCATAAGGGACTCGGCCCTATCTGCAGTTCCTGCAGCAGAAGTGATCGCCCTAGAAGATGTTTTTGGAATAGTCAAGCCTGCGGCTGCAACTATTGGTACAACAAGCAAAGTTGTCTTGTCGCCAGGAACTCCACCGATGCTGTGCTTGTCAACTATGACTTTATTTCTAAGATTAAGCTGCTTTCCTGTCTCGACCATAGAAAGTGACAACCCCGTCGCCTCATCAAGGTCGATTCCTTGAATGTGCAAAGCGGTGACAAACGATGCTATTTCGCTTTCATTCAACGTTCCATCTACGACGCCTTTTACAATTTCATAAATTTCATAACCGGATAGCTTTCTTCCTTCCAGTTTGTTTCGAATAAATTGAAGTGATTTTGGAAAGGCGGCAATCTCGACGTCGACAAACCTTGGCAGCGACCCAAGTAGTGATCTTATCTCCTCGCTTATCCCGATGTGGCCTTTCTTTATCGTCTTTGTAGACACATTGACGATTGCAGTAACCTCCTTTCTTGCCTTTAGGGAAAGGCGTCCCGACGCAGCCACGCCAATTTCTTCGGCATCTGACTTGTTCAAAAAAACTATGGGTTTTCCACCCGAATCTATGCCTAAAACATCGACTTTTAGCTTCATGAGTTATTCACAAGCAGCTGGGATTTTTACATATTAAACAATTATCAAAACTGGTTTTCATCAAAGCCATATTTAATCGAGAATTTAAAATAAGACATGTTGAAGGCAATTAAAAAAATTCTAGTTCCACTAGATGGCTCTACTTATTCAAAAAAAGCGCTGAATCTTGCAATTCTCATCTCAAAGGACAAAAACACAGCGATTACGGGCATCCACATAATTCACATTCCAATAAAGTTCGGCAGTAAAATAAAAAGGCAATATGAAAAAAATGCAGCAAAAATAATGAGGGCAGCGTCAAATGTGGCAAAAAAGGCCAGAGTCCAATTCAAGGAAAAAATCACAACCAATGGCTATGTCGGAAGGGAGATTGTCAATTTTGCAGAAAATAATCAATTTGATCTGATCGTCATGGGATCAAGAGGTCCAAACCCTATAGCAGAAATGTTCCTGGGCAGTGTGGCAAATTACGTGGTCACAAAATCGAAGATCCCAGTCTTGATAACGAAATGATTCATCCCCTTTCTGAATCGTTAACAATAAATGCCAACATGGTTTGCAAGCAAAAGGAGAATTGTCTTGGCAACTGAATGGGATAAAATCATCATAGAATCGGTCATTTTGGCGGTAATAATTTTTGGTGCAGTGTATGTCGAGCATTGGAGTTACAGAAGAATGCAAAAAAATGAGAACAACGTAGCAAGAAAGAAAATACTTTTGCTAATAAAAGAAGACCTGACTAGGAAGCTGCGATTCATAGATGACTCTATCAAATACAAGGACTACAAGCCATTTTTTACCGATGTGTGGGATTCTGTAATACTTTCGGGCAAACAAACACTGCTCCAGTTCGAGACAATAAAGAGCCTAGAGCATGCTTACTCTTGGATGAAATACTATAACACCGAACTGCAGCAAAAAGGAGCCAGTGGCAACGAACAAACACTAACCGAACTCTTCAACGAAATTAAAAAGACCATCGAATCGTCACTTGGTATTATAAAATGTTGATCAAACAAAAACATATGGCCTATTGGTTCCAGATCCACCTGTAATCGCGTTTAAAGGCACACCATACCCAAAATAAAACACGGTCGTCATCATTTTCAAGACTGAAAATCAAGAATCTGATTTTATCTCAAAAACCATCATATCAAGTAATGAAAATTGATGAAAAACCAGACGAAGATTATGAGACAGTAACAATAGCAGAGCTGGGGCTAGTCGATCCTATGACTGGGGCTATGATACTAAAGTCAATTAACGGCAAGGAGTTTCACATGACCGCATTTTCTGCAGAGGTTGCAAGATACATCGCAAATTTCGTAGAAGGAAAACGTGAGGAGGTTCCTACAATTTACAACATGTTTGAGCAAATGTGTGAAGAAAATGAGATATTGCTAGTAAAAGTCAAAATCTACGAGACTGGTGGGATATTTAGAGCAAATCTCTATTTTACGGGCAAAAAAGAGATAATACTAAAGTATTATCGCGCCTCTGATGCGGTAGCTCTTGCAACGTTTTACAACGTACCGATACTGGTCAGAAAAGATCTTTTACAAGAACCAGTGCAACCGCCTCTAAAATGAATTACAATATTTATTTCTGATTTAGCATATCTAAAATTCAACTTTGAGAATCACCACCTCATCTAATTAAGAAGAATTTGACATGTATCCCCAATGGCAAAAGACGAAAGCAAACAAAAACCAACTGAACTTGTGCCGGTTTGGCCATTCAACTGGTCCGGCCTAGAGCGCGCCTTTGACAACTTTAGAAGAGAGTTTGAAAAGTCGCTCATTTCATTTCCAGCCTTCCCAACCATGCCAAAACCCTCGTCAATGTCATGTGACATAACCGACGAAGGCGACAAATATCTAATCAGGGTGGATATACCCGGCGTCAAAAAAGACGAAATAAAGCTGAACATCTTTGACAACTCGCTGGAGATATCCGCGCAGCACAAAGAAGAGGAAGAGGAAAAGAAAAAGAACTATGTCAGAAAGGAAAGAAGCGAAGTCTCCTATTACAGGACATTACCGCTGCCAGAAAAGGTAGTGTCTGACAAAACACAAGCAAAGCTTAGCGACGGTGTCCTGAACATCACGATCCCAAAGGCAGTGCCCACGGAAAAACCAAAGGGCAGATCAATCCAAGTTCAGTAGTTCTTTTCTTTTTTAATAATCGTGCTCGCTAAAATCAGAGCCAAGCTCTATTGATGCAACCACGGTCTTCTCAGTAGTCTGGCATTTCATGTTTTTTTGGGGCAAGAACTCGTAAAATATCTCCTTTAAGAGCTGTTCTGTAAAGAGTGACCACTTCATGCCAAGCTCGTGCTGAATTATGAAGTGGTGTATAGCGCCTTCGATTCTGTGATCGGACTTCATTCCAGATGCCCGCATATAGTCCTCAAGCGTCTCAATTGCTCTTTTTAGGTCATATCTTCCCTTCATGAACAAGACGGACTCTTTGATTATTGGCTTTATGACGTCAACTATCTCGTTTATCTCACTTCCCTCAAGATCAACTCCCAAGGTCTCTAGGATCTTTTTTGGGATAGGAATTATCCCGATTTTGTCTGCAAATCGGTCCCAAACCAGATACTTTTCTAGAATCTGCCTTACCAGTACGTTATGCGAAATGTTTTTTTGCATTGCCTCTGTTTCCAACTCTTCCACTAATTTTGCAGGAAGCCTGTATGTTATGCTTCGTGTAGTTTCTTTTTTTGGAGGATGTGGCTTTCTTTTCGGAATGTCAGTTTCCAATAATGGATGTGTCGTTATCTCTTATTTATCTGATCATGTGGGGGCGCGATATTCTTCCAAAACGTCCTTGTGAAAAGGAACATCGCAAAACGCCCTTACCACGTCAAATTTCGTAATGACGCCCACTAGCAGGTTTTCTGCAATGACCGGTATTCCGCTAATGTTGTTTTGTACCATGAGGTGGGCGGCGCCTGACAAATCATAGTCCGGCTCTACAACCAAGATCTCCTTTCCAATTAAGCTATCTACTTTTAGTGTATTTTCATTTCCAAGGAGGTACTTCCTGTCCACACCGTTTGATCGTTTGAAATAATCACTATGCTTTAGAAAGGTGTTGGTAGTAATTGTGCCCCTTACATGGCCCTGATTATCGGTCACTACAAGTCTTGAGACATCGTTCTTGTTTAGGATCTCAAGGGCATATCTTAGGTAATCCGAGTCTCTACAGGTGACGGTTTTTGCACTCATGTAGTCTCTTACCTTGTATTTTCCTGGATACCTGCTAGCAAAAGCCTTTGTAATGTCTGTCTGCGTGACAATTCCGGCCAAGTTGCCGTCTTCGTCTGTTATTATTATGGAGCCGATCCTGAATGTTATCATGCGCGTAGCACATTGGGAAAGAAAGTCTTCTTGGCCGGCCGTAACTGTGATTAGGTCTTTTTTCATGATCTCTTTTAGGGGGATTTCTGCCAGCGATCTTTTGGTGGTGTCTTGTCCTAGAAACCTATTGATATCCCGCTCCGTCAGAATTCCGATCGCCTTTTTGTCCCTTGCCACTACTACCCTTTTGATAAAGTTGGACTTCATCATGACTAATGTGTCATGTATGGAATTAGATGCCGTCAAAGTAAAGACTGGAGTAGAATATTGCCCATCTCTCATAACCGATATGCGTGAGTCATGAATTTAAGAGGCGAATCTGATTATCAGCTTTGAGTTTTAAAAATTAGGTGTTTTTCCTAACTTGAATAGTTAGGAACGATCTCGACTTCGAGGTTGCCACCATTGAATCTAGAGGTCATGGCTTTGACCTTGCTTTTGTAAAGAAAGTGCTTTTTCCCCTCTGCCGTGATCGAGCCTGAAATACCAAGCAGTTTGTTGTCGTGGAGCGCCTGGAGTCTCCTATATACGGTGCTTATTGGGATCTTGGTTTCTGCGCTGATCTCAATTGCAGCCTTTGGTGCATTCATGGTCGACTCGATTATTGCGCGACAGTACTTGTCGGACATTATCTCAAGGAGAGTGTCCTTTTTTTCGTCCTCGATTTTTCTTCCCTCAAACTGAATTTGCATGACGTAACGTACCCTTATTTTTGATATAATGAGTAGGACTGCTTTGCATTGCAGTGCAATCAGGTTGCTTATCTTCAATTTTTGAGCGAAGTAGGCATGGTTGAAACCCAATTTCCTAAATTCAGGTGGGGCGAGATCTCTGAGCTAAACGCAGGCCACACTCAAAACGAATGGGGCAAAGCAAAGCCGAGCCCAAAAAAAGTCATCGCATACACCGTTGTTTGGGACAGGAATCCTGCGTAGGTTACTTTACTACAAGCACAGGCACGTTTGATTTGTGCAGGACGTAGTTTGATACACTGCCAAAGAAGATCTCCTTTAGTGATCCCCTGCCGCGTGCCCCGATTACAATGACGTCGAACTTTTTATCCTTGGTAAATTTAACAATCATGTACCCTGGATCGCCAAATGTTATCTTTCTCTCAAATACGATGCCGTTTTGCGCGGAGTGTTTTTTTGCAAACGCCATGGTGTTTTCGGCATTCTTTAGGAGGTATTTTTCTGGGTATGGACTGGTACGAAACGCACGGGGAGGAATCCTTTCGATGACACATATGCCGGTAATGGTCGCCTGGCACTGTCTTGCCAGGTATATTGCATGGTCTAATCCACGAATCGAGTTTTTGGAACCATCCAGTGGGACAAGAATTCTCTTGAATTTTGTTTTTATCATACGTGGCATTTATCATTAATGTAATTAAATTATCTGCAACATTATCAGAAATGAAATTTGAGTGTAGTTTATCGAGTCTGATAATCAACGACTCTTTCAAATAAATTCATACCGTTGCTATATCATGGCAAAACAGGTAACGTGCCCATACTGCGAATCCAAGTTCCAAAACAAAGACGACCTCTCAAAACACATAGACAGAATCCATCACGGATCTGGGCTTCTTGAGGGCGACATGAGAAAATTCTAAGGCCTACTTTGTAAAATGAAATCCAATTATTTTGTCAATTGCATTTTTCCTTCCGGTTCTTTCAGTTAATCATGTCGTTTTAATCCCGTAGCCAGAATTCCAGCACACTAGGCATATTCCTGTATCTTGTCTGAAAGCAAAACAAGGCATATGTCCCAAGGACTTATTGCCTGATCCCTAAAGACTGCATATGGGTGCATCATGCCTGACATTATGCTTGAAAGCTCGTTTACCATTATGTCCTTTGTAATGACCTTGGCATACTCTAGGCCGAATCCGATTATCGGCAAATCAAGAAAGTTCGTAGTGTCGCGGAGATAGTTAAGATCCGTCGCAATTCTTTCTATTATTATCCGGTCGCTGATGAACTGATTGGTGTTTTCCAAAAGCAGCTTGCGTGTGTTGTGCTTGAGCATCAAACTTATGATCTCGCTTACTGTGGCGTCCATCCTAAACGTGGTCATCTTCTTTTTTGGAATCTCCGATATTCTCATGTCAGTCATCGAAATCTTGCCCACCTCAAGCAGCTTGCGGGCAGATATTGCAGAATATCCACCAATCGCATTTGGTATTAGGGAAAACGCCCTACCTGTCTTTTTCCATTCCTCAACAGTATCTCTGAGCGTAGTTGTGCCAGAAACCTTGGTAAGATTGGGAGACATTATCTTTTCAATTGTATCGTCAAAGAGCTTCTTTGATGGAGACGCATAGACTCCTTCTATTATTTCTCTCCCACCTACGATTCCTATTGGCTCGTTTTTGTCCCCCGTGACAATTAGGGAATCTGTCATGGACTCTAGATAAGGAATGAGCAGCGATATTGCCTCTTCGACCCTGCTTTGTCTTTGTATGCTTACACATGGGGTGGCAGTCAAAGACAGCGGCAAAAGATCCCTTAACATGCGATCTGCAATCTTCATCACATCTGGCAAGGGTGAGTTTGAGTTTTAACTGGTAGTTTGATTATCACAGATGATAAAACGAGTAGAAGCGGCCATACACAAATCAGTATGAATTACGAATTAATTTTTTATACGGACACAGAGTGGGTACAATAATTACCAGAGGGACTTGACCTTGTAGACTTTGACTTGTTTGTCCAAGCATGCCGTTTGACATTAGCGAAGCCAAGGTAGATTCTGCAGACACGACCAAATCCGATAAAACCGACAAAAACGACGCCAAAAAGGGCACAAAGTCGAAAAAAGAAAAAACCGTAAAAAAGACTACAAAATCGAATATAAAACCAGACAGCTAGAGACTTAGATCGCTTTTTCGCCTTCCGCACCAGACTTGATGTCATATGTGCGAAGAACAGGATGGATGAAGATCTTTCCCATCGTGGCGTTTTCTTTAATTATTTTTAGTGCGTCCTGTTCCATGTTATCTGGAATAATTATCTCAAGAACATACTTGTCTGAAAACTGGGGGATGAAAATCTCGGTTCCCTTTGATGCATGAATCTCCGGCGCAGGATTTTTGCCTCTCCCTCGTTTTTTAGAGACGGTCAGCCCTCCGACATTTATTTTTTTGAGCCCCTCGCTTACTGCCATTACCTCGTTTTTTGGCAAAATTACTTCGATCCGTATCAAGGATTTTTTTAATCTTGCACACAGTAAAATATCTTTTTAAGATTACCAATTTTTACTATAACAAAAATGCGGGTTGAGAACTAGCCTCACAATTATATTACTAGAATAAATTGCGAACCACTGTGGCAATAGATTCTGGTGACACCGCATGGATTCTAATTGCAGGCAGTCTCGTACTGCTGATGATCCCGGCGCTGGGTCTTTTTGAGGCAGGGCTGCTTAGGCGGAAGAACACAGTTTCAATATTTATGCAGATTTTTACGGGTCTTGCGCTTTTGAGTGTGATGTGGTTTATCTTTGGGTTTAGCCTCGTTTTTGGTCCTGATACGGGCGGCATAGTCGGAAATCTTGACTATGTGTTTTTGAAAAACGTTCCTTGGAACGATTCTTTGCCGTTTGCCCCAACCATACCGGGCGTGCTTTTTGCAAAATTCCAGCTAATGTTTGCCGCAATCACACCGTTGCTGCTGACTGGAGTTATTGCCGAGCGAATGAAGTTCTCGGCATTTTTGATATTTATCTCAGCCTGGTCTGTTCTTATCTACTATCCTCTGACGCACTGGATCTGGGGCGGCGGCTGGCTTGGACAGCTGGGGGTCTTTGACTTTGCTGGCGGAATAGTAATTCACACAAGTGTCGGCATGGGAGCACTGGCAGCAGCACTGATTTTGGGAAAAAGAAGGAACTACGGCCCTGCAATAATGGTGCCGCACAGCATCCCGATTGCGGTCTTGGGCTCATCGTTGCTGTGGCTTGGCTGGTTTGGGTTCAATGCTGGCAGCGCCCTGTCTTCTGGCGGCGTTGCCGGCAACACCGTGATAGTAACACACATGGCGTCTTCGATTTCTGCACTGATATGGGTCGGCCTCTCGTGGATGAGAACAGGCAAGCCAAGTGTTGTTGCCGCCATCAACGGGGCGATTGCAGGCCTTGCGGGAATTACTCCGGCCTCTGGCTATGTCAGCGTTGAACACTCGTTTATCATCGGAATAGCAATCGGCCTTGCATCGTACTGCGGAGTCCTGCTCATAAAGGACCGTCTAAAGATAGATGATGCACTTGACGTAAGCTCTGTCCACGGAGTCGCAGGAATAATTGGATCACTGTCGATCGGAATCTTTGCATCGGCCGCAATAAACTCTGCAGGACCCGACGGCTTGCTTTTTGGCAATCCGATGCAGTTGCTGACACAAGCAATTGGCGTCACCGTTGCCGGAGGACTTGGTTTTGGTGGCACATACGCCATACTCAAAGTTCTGAACTTTTTAATCGGCATACGTGTCTCAAAAGAAGTAGAGGAAATGGGTTTGGATATAGGCGAGCATGCGGAACGTGCCTATGCAGACGAAGAAGAGTTCAAACTCGATGAAGAGAGTACAAAAAGTCTCAGCAAATCAACAAACCCGTAATGGGTTTATATTTTTCCAATATGTTAGAATGTTGCTTGTGGTAAAAGTAACCGATGAAATAGTCCAGCTGATCATTAGGGAAGAAAACGTTGTGTTGGTTGGAAGCGTGGATATCTTGGGAATCCCAAATATCTCTCCTCGATATGTGATGGCAATACTTGATGATGAGAAAATTGTATTTGCGGATGCGTTCATGAACAAAACTTATGCCAATGTGAAAACGTGGCCCCGAGTCACAGTTGCAATAGTTGACAAGGCAAACCGTGCCGGCTTTCAGCTCAAAGGAGACGCTGAGGAAATAACCGACAAGGAAATCATAGCACAAGCAAAACAAAAACTAAGGGATCTTGGATTTGAGACTGGCCCTACACTAGTCTGGGCTTTGAACATAAAGGAGATCTATTCAATAAAGCCAAGCGAAAAATCAAAAAATCCTCTTATCTCGGCGTATGGCTAGAACGCGCCAAAAGCGTTGAGCCTCCTTGACTCGCAGAGCCGAACTTCAAAAATGATAATCATGCAGGGTTTTTTATTCAACGACTACACTATATTGTCAGGGTAATAACACTCGAGAAAAAACACACATCCTCCAAGGAATGTGTTTTGAGGACAACGGGTAACCAAAGGATTACTACGATCCGAATCTTGCGGTGTTTTTGCCCTTTTTTAGTCAAAATCTTGGTTGATAATTGACAGTTGGTATTTTAAATTACAAATCTGATTCTTTATCATGAAAAGAATCGAGGCAATCATACAGGAAGGCAAGCTAAGCAGCGTTATCAATGCGTTGAAGATCAGTGAGGTTGGAGGCGTCACAATAACGCCGTCTCGCGGCATTGGTGCCGGAGAAAGGCCCCTACTACGAGGAGCTAGGGGAACTGCCAAGTTCGAGGCTGCCTACAATAGAATTGCCACCGTGATGACGGTAGTCGACGATGCCAAATTAGACATAGTTGTAAGTACCATAATCAATGCCGCAAGCACCGGCATGGCGGGAGACGGCAAGATCTTTATCACAAATGTGGAAGAAGCCTTTGATATTGCGACAAAACAAAGCGGAAAGTTCGTAATCTAGTTTTTCGTAAATATAAACAGGCTTAATTTAACGACCTGACGACTTTTCTAATCGCAGCAGTTCTGTTTCTAATCGTAACCTCAGTGATGTTTGCGGCACGCGCAACATCGCGCTGCGTGCATTGCTCTCGGCCTTCTGTAGTAGCAAGATAAATCGCAGTTGCAGCTACTGCCATGGGGCTTTTCCCAGAGGCATTGCCGTTCTTTTCATATTCCTTTAGAATGGAAACGGCATTGCGCTTTGTCATCTCGGAAATTCCTAACTTGTTAGCTATACTTGAAACACACTTGACAGGATCCACAGTCGGCATTCGCAAATCTAACCCCTCTACAATCCGACGGTAGCACTTGCTGATCTGCTTTAATTTCATCGTGCTGACTCTGCCTATGTCTTTTATGGTTCTCGGAGTCTCGGTGTCTCTACACGCAGCATACAGTGCGGCGCAAATAAATGCCGAAATAGGCCTTCCCCTCGTAAGTTTCTTTTCGTGCGCCTTTCTGTAGATGTACGCAGTTTTTTCTACGATGGCATCTGAGATACCAAGCTTCTCCTTTAGTGCCTGCAATTCGCTAAATGCCTGTCGCAGGTTTCTGTCGCCGGCGTTTTGCGCCTGGCTTCGACTATCCCACATTCGCAGGCGTTCGATGGTGCTTCTCATGCCTGATGAAAGCGGCTTGCCAGTAACGTCCTTGTTTGTGCGACTGATTATTGTGGCCAAGCCCATGTCGTGTTTGCTAAGGTAGCTGCCGTCGCCGGTTCTGCTCCTATCCGGCTGGTTTTCAAAAGATCTCCACTCGGCGCCATGCTCTTCTATTTTGTCTTGTATGACATGGCCACACCTTCCGCAGAGGATCTCGCCATTTTGCTCATCGTTTACAAGGACATGCTCTTGACATTCGACGGCTGTCTTTTTCTGTTTAATGATCATCAATATGTATAGTTATACATCATCTTGTATATTTATACATTGTGCATAATTATGTATAATTATATACTGGTGCGTTCTATGTTGGATATGGCAACATCCTTTGTTACAAAGCTTGCAAAGTCCGGAAGCGACACCAATGGAAACCAGAGGCGGATAATCATCGTTCCAACGGATAAGGTAAAAGAAGTAATCAAAAACTACGAAGGAAAGCAGATCAAAATCACAATAGAAGACATCTAGTCCCGATGTCCGTGTTTCCCGAGCCTGCAGCTTGAGCAGATGTATTTTCCATCCCTATCTGACGAAATGACTCTCTCATCACACTTGCACTGTGAACACTGGCAACGGGCTGTCAACTATTTAATATCAACACCTGATTCTCAAAACTGTTTTGCTGCCAACTATATTAAAAGCTACGAAGAGAATCCGTATTTTGATGGAAAACAAAAAGCTGTGCGAGTGTGGTGCGTGCGGACACGAAACACAAGCCGAGTGCTACCTAAAAGAATGCAAATGTTGTCTGCCTGACCATCAGGGCCCATTTGGGAAAAACCGATAGTAAAAGTCCTCAAATCTGAAAGCCAATTAGTCATGACCTTTCTAGAGGAATCAGCCTAATGTGGCACCTATACATAACCCCAATATTCTGAACTAGGAAAAGTTCATCATTGCCAAATAACACGCGACTCAGAAACGTAATGTACTTTTATATTCAAAATTTATCAAATCAAATGACAGAATCAATCAATTTAACAATTGCATAGTTTTTGGTTGATTGTTAAACATAGATTAAACAAATTTACGGTTTGTTCAAAACATATCTTATATTTTGAGCTACGTATTAACGGGCAATGCCTCAAAGGCGAATACACGATACCGTGTATTCAAAAAACGGAAAATATGCTCTACTACTGGTCACGACGGTTGCCATAATAGCAACAATTGTCATGACACAAGCCTATGCACAACAGATAACGGATGGCATGGACGCATATGTAGAAGGAACCGCCGGCATCTACACTGGAAACACTCACGAGTGTTGGGTTCCAGTTCCAGACTCACCAGGCAGATACACGCCATGCATGATTGATACGGGTGACACCGCGTGGGTAACGGTCGCAACAACGTTGGTCTTATTCATGACTCCGGGTGTTGCCTTTTTCTACGGCGGTTTGACAAGATCAAAGAACGCCACCAACGTAATCGGCATGACATTCATCGTGATGGGTCTAATCTCAGTACAATGGGTGTTGTGGGGATACTCACTAGCATTTGGTCCAAACGACACAGAAGCAAACAAGTTCATGGGAGCACTAGAATACGTTGGATTGAACCGTGTATCTCACGTGGCTCCGCTTGGCTCACCAAGCGCGTGTACTGACCAAGTCTACTATACCCTGAGGTCGCCATATGTTGTAAGTCCGGAAGTAAAGTGTAGCGCGATTTGGCCTGGAACAATTCCGCATCAGCTATTTGCGATGTTCCAGATGACTTTCGCAATCATCACGCCGGCACTAATCGTAGGTGGATTAATTGACAGAATCAAGTTCAGCGCATTCGTTGTCTTTATTCTCTTGTGGGCGACCTTTGTCTATGATCCAATCGCACATTGGGTCTGGGGCGGAGGATTCATCGGAGGCGGATCATTAGATCTGAATCCCGATCTCTCGCCAACGGGGGCGCTTGACTTTGCAGGTGGTACCGTGGTACATGTATCATCTGGATTCTCGGCTCTAGCTGCAGCACTGATCCTAGGAAGAAGACTTGGATATGGCAAGGTTCCAATGGAACCACACAACATTCCACTAGTCGTCCTTGGAACAAGCATGCTCTGGTTTGGCTGGTTCGGATTCAACGCGGGTTCTGAACTTGCAG
>JBASWV010000012.1:0-63956 GCA_049276655.1 Candidatus Nitrosotenuis sp.
TTGCCTCTCAAATCCGTAAGGCAAAACCACACAGCAAATTCTGAACAGCTACAATTAATGGAAACATTCCAGTATATTTCGTAAATCCAAGGCGCACAAGCACGCTCTGTCCAATATGCGGAGGGACACTCCAAGAGGACAGTCAGAACCGTCGCAAGCTGTTGTGCATTAATTGTGGCAAAACAATGGATCGCGACGTCGTCGCATCCATGAATGTTGCCCACAAGGGGTGGGCTAGGTTTACCCATCCTGGAGGGCTTTCAGATGAAGCGATGAGGGGGAACGTGATTCTTGGCAGATACCAAGAACCGCTAATCCTCAGAGTGGATGGAAGCAAGTTAGCAGAATTCGATCCTGTTTGACGGGTTTCGATAAGTTAGCAGAACCATTGAACGCGAATTATATAAGCTAAGAAAAGTTGGATGGGTTGGTAGAAACACATTATGAACAACGATATGACACGCACAAACATCACGTCGATGAAAAACATTTTGACGCTGCGGTATGATCCGACCACAACCACTCACTTGGCAAAAAAAAGCTGGCAGGACTTTGTTGTGACATCTGACAGCTACTCAGCAGATCACATCGAATCACTAATTGAGGGCGCCATCAAAAGTTTTGCAGAGGACTCGCCTGGCAATCGCTACTCCGTGGCACTCAGCGGCGGCATCGACTCTACGCTGGCAATCGCATTATTGCGAAAGACACTTCCCGATGCTGAGATAAACGCGATTTCTGTCAGGTTTGCAGATAGTGTAGACGAGTCAGATACTGCCAAAAAAATTGCCGCACATTTTGATGCAGGCGTACAGGTGGTCAACATTGAGAGATATTTGGCGGAGATGCCAAAGGCAATAAGCGTCATCAAGATGCCGTTCTGGGACATCCACTGGTTTTATGTAGTCAGGGAGGCAAGCAAGTCATCAAAGATCCTTGTTTCGGGTGACGGCGGAGACGAGCTTTTTGGCGGCTACACATTTCGTTACGAAAAGTTTCTTTCCAATTATAGATCAGGCTCGTCCGCACTTGAAAAAACAAAGCTATACTTGGATTGCCACCAAAGAGACTGGATACCCGACCAGGACAAGGTATTTGGCAAAAAGGCAAAGTTTGCTTGGGACGACGTCCACCAATACATCACCCCGTATTTTGATAACGATCTATCTCCGTTAAACCAAGTATTTCTGGCAGATTTTAACGGCAAACTTTTGTACAACTGGATTCCGCTGAACAAGAGAATACACGATTATTTTGGTGTGAGATCCCTGTCTCCTATTTTGTCTGATAGACTTGTCTCATATGCCACGCATCTTTCTCCGAAAGCAAAATACGACGAGCAAAAGAAAATCGGAAAGATTCCATTAAGGGACTTGCTGAGCAGGCATGTACCAAAGGAGTTGATTTCTACTGCAAAGCACGGATTTTCAGTCAGCACTGTGAATTTATGGAAGTCAAGCGTTGAGGGGCTTTGCGAGAGATTTCTGGTAAACGGGCGTACTGTGGAAGACGAATGGATAGACGGTAAGTGGGTTAAGGAAAAACTACTGAAACTAAAGACGAATCAAGACGTCAGATATGTGAACAAGTTCTTGGGTCTGCTCGCATTTGAGATATGGTACAGGTTGTTTGTCACAAAAGAAATGAGTCCAGATACCGTTTTAGAGTAAGAACGGCGCATCTTACTAGTTTTTATTTCTCTTTTTTCGCATCAGGTTATTCATGAAAACTTCGGTTTTGCCACATCTTGTCTGTCCAGTATGCGCTTCTGCGTTTTCGTTAAAAATCTCAAAGTCAAAAAAGACCGAGGTCATAAAAGGCATACTTACATGTGCCAAAAAGCACAGATTTCCCATAGAAAACGGAATACCGAGGCTGGTCACAGACAGGGAGCAAGACTTTCGCAGGACCGAGGATGCTTTTTCAGCAAAATGGAAGAACTTCAACAAGACATACCACGACAAAAACTGGGCAGACATGCAAAAAGAATGGTTTTTGCAGAGGTTCGGCTGGAAGACGATATTAAATTTTAATAGGTTTCTCAAAAGCCGCCACAACATTTTGGATGCCGGAACCGGTGTTGGAAATAGTGCAAAATTGTTTTCTTCAAACCCCGACGCGCAGGTTTTTGCAATAGATGCAAGCGATAGCATAGAGTTTGCCTATAGAAAATACGGAGACGCACCCAACATCCATTTTCTGCAGGCAGACATAAGAAAACTTCCCCTAAAGAAAAATTTTTTTGATTTTATCTGCTCGGACCAGGTACTTCACCACACAAAGGACACTGAGAGCTCTTTTAAGATCCTGACAAAACACTTGGCAAAAAAAGGCCTCATATCGATTTACGTATACAAAAAGAAGGGGCCGCTAAGGGAATACGCAGATGATTATATCCGTCAGCATACTGTCAAGATGTCCGAAAAAGAGTGCATGCAGTTCTCAAAGGATATGGCATACCTAGGCAAAAGCCTTTCGCAGCTAAAGAAAAAGATCACCATATCACGTGACATCCCACTACTGAAGATAAAGGCAGGAACATATGACGTTCAGCGGTTTTTGTATTGGAATTTTCTGAAATGCTGGTGGTCCCCTGACGTACCCCTTGCCCAAAGCGTGGCGACAAATTTCGACTGGTACTTTCCCAAATACTCGTACAGGCATATGGAGGACGAGGTACGAAAATGGTTCAAAGACGCAAAGCTGAAAATCGTCCGCTTTAACGAAATAGAAAGTGGATACAGTATTAACGGTCTAAAGTAATAGTACTTTTTACATCTGGTGTTTATTCTAAACGAATGTCTAATCCAAATTAAATACACGTACGCACATTATGATGTATAATGCAAACAAGATCACTTACAATAAAGGAAGAAGCATACCAAGCCCTAAGGGCCAAGAAGAGAGAAGGCGAATCGTTTACAGACGTCATACTCAGACTGATCGAAAATACTAGTAGTGCACATAGAATGCTTGAGATGATGGATGAGATGCACTCACCAAAGCTTGCAGACAATATCGAGGCTGCAAGTAAGGAATTTCGTAAAAACTTCAAAACTCGTCATAGGTAAACCTGAGGGTGGATTTGCCTAGAAACAGATTTTTTGATTTCTTATCTGAGAAGCAATCCCGCAGTCAAGAATAAATTAGAAGGGTGTGATCTCAAAAAGCCACTTCACACCATAACAGAAAGTATTTTGAAAAAATTTCAGAATTAAAAATCGAAGACTGGTAAAGAAATTTTTTAAATTTTAGGCCCTTACATTACTGCCTGTGCTGCCTGGTGGAACATCTGGCTTTTTGCACAGCCTGCCGCAAGCTCGTCGCCTGCACCCCTTCTCATGAGGCCCCTGTAGAGGCCGTCTTCTAGTTTTACGCCCTCTCTTTGCTCCCATTCCTCTACTGTGATGGAGTATTTCTTTTGGATTCTGTCACGGTACCATTCCGGGATTACGTTGAATGCGCAGAAGGGAATGATTCTAAGGTCCGGTGTCAAATAGTGGATGTCGCATCTTTGCAGCCTCTCAAGGTCCTCGTTGTATTTGTCCTGGAAGTGCATCATGCCAAGGAACAAGCCCTTTACGTGCCATGAGCCGACTGCGCCAAATGATCTCTTCATCAAAATGTTTCCAAACATCTTTGCCAGGTCGAGCCCTGCCGGCTGCTTCTTTTTATCGATAAAGCTGGATAGTTTTCGTACGACTTCTAGCATGGTAAAGTACTTGTTTTTGCCTGAGCGGATCTCTTCTGCCTTGTCCTCGAATAACTCCAGCATTCCCTGGATGTCTGCAAATCTCGGCAGCGGGACGAACTTTTTGGTCTCTGCGTCCTCAAAGACATAGGTTCCTGCACCACATGCAAAGTGAATTGATAACTCGTATTTTGGCTTGCTTGAGAATGCCTCGATTACGTTTGTAAGCGGCATGCAGCTTGGGACTGGGAACCAGTCGTCGACTGTGACTTCGCCTTGTGTCTGCTCTTCGATTCTTTGGATGCAGTCGGGGATTGTGATTCTGTATTTTTCGCGCTCTGTCTTGCCCATTCTTCCTGTCAGGGATACCGGCTGGAAGTTTACCGCATGGACTACGTCCATGTTCTTTTGGGCATATCTGATGATTCCGCCTAGTTCGTGATCATTAATTGATTTGATGACGGTTGGAACAAAGACAACTGTAGTTCCGGTCTTTCTGCAGCTGTCAAGCGCATATGGGATCTCCCAGTGGTTCTTTGGGTTTGTTCTTGCGGTTACACCGTCAAAGCTTAGGTACAGGTTGTTGCAGCCTGCGAGCCTTACCTCTCTTGCTGCCTCTGGGTCCATCGCATGTCTGATGCCGTTTGTGTTCATCTGAACATGGTCGACTCCTTCCTGCTTCATTATTTTGATAAGATCTGTAATGTCTTCTCGGAGCATCGGCTCGCCTCCGGTGATTTGGATAGAGTTGCCCGGGATTGGTCTTTCGGCCTTTAGCGTCTTCATCATTGCACGGACTTGGTCGTGTGATGGCTCGTACATGTATGCGCCCTCGAGGCCCTTCTTTACGTAAAAGAAGCAGTACCAGCAGGTTAGGTCGCATCTGTTTGTTACTATCATGTTTGCAAGGCCGCTGTGGGAGAGGTGGTTTGAGCACAGCCCGCAGTTGTTTGGGCACGAGCATTTCTCTATCATTACGTTAGGGGCGTGGGCGCCTTTGCCGTCTGCCCAATAAGTGCTAAATTTCTTGTACATTTCATAAGAACCAAAGTAAAGCTCCTCGCATTCGCCGTGCGTGGGGCAGGTCTTTGTCATATAGACGCGTCCGTCGCGCTCAAAGACCTCGGCGTCCAGTATCATGTTGCAGTCAGGGCAGATGCTTTGAGTAAATCTAATGGTTGATTTCTTGCCCAATGACTTGCTAGATTGCCTAGACAGCTGAATTAGCGACATTTACCTTATCAAACTGGGTTCTTCTGATATTGTATTTAACGTATTTCCCACTACGCCCCGTGTGATTTAGCAGATACAAGCGTGTGGCGTTTAAATAGCGAAAAACTCCGACTAGATCGGATGAGCATTTCAGACAACACGCGCAAGTCCCTTGAGAAGATAGGCCTCACAAGTTATGAGATAAGGACCTACTCGTCTCTTCTAAAGGCAGGAGAGCTTACGGCATCGGACCTGAGCCAGAAATCCGGCGTGCCGTACTCAAAGATCTACGAGGTGCTGGGATCACTTGAGGAAAAGGGCTGGATAGGCTCTGACGATTCCAGGCCCACAAAATACTTTGCAAAGTCGCCTGCCACCGCACTTGAGGTGACAAAGCAAAAACAGGAATCCGATTTTAAGGAAAACGAAAGCATCGTGCTGCGCGAGCTGGTGCCGCTTTACGAGAAAAGCGGCGTAAGTGAGCGACCAGACATCTGGGTTTTATCAGGAATAATGAACATCGCCTCAAAGATTTTGGAGATGGTGGAAAGCTGCAGAAGCGAGGTCCTAATAGCGCTTCCAAAGGCCACAGAAGCCCTCATGAAGCAGGCCCTGCCGAAACTGCGACAATTGCACGACAAGGGAGTGGTGATCACCATACTGATGTCAGACCAGATGGACAAAGAGTCCCTAAAGGCGCTGACCAGGGTGGCAACAGTCAAGGTAAAAAAGGGACTTTTTGGGGGCGGCATAATATCTGACAAGAGATACGTGGTGATTTTGCTTGGCCCCATATCAGAGTCCTCAGAAGGCGAGGCAGTTGCCATCTGGGCAGACCATGCGGGGCTTGCGGGATTTGCAAGGGAATACTTTGAATATTTGCTAAAGGATGCAAAGGGTGTGCAATAATGGACTCTGTTAACGATGAGGTATTGTTTGTCGGAACTGCCGAGGCAGAACATGTGGAAATGTACCTAAAGGCAATCTGGCACATCAAGGAAAGAAACGAGCCGGTAAAGATAAGCACGATTGCCAAGATGCTAAACGTAAGGCAGCCAAGCGTAGTCCAGATGCTAAAGAAGCTAAACGAGCAGAACCTGGTAAACTATTCCAAGGCAGGAGTCACGCTGACCGAGGGAGGCGAAAAAGTTGGCTCCAGCATGATGCGAAACAGCAGGCTTTTGGAGGTACTCATGGACAGCGCCCTAAAAGTTGAGATAGACGAGGAGATGGTTTGCGGAATAGAGCACCACATGAACCAGCAGTTCACAGACGCACTCTGTACCATGCTAAAGCATCCAAGGAAATGTCCACACGGACACACCATTCCCCGCGGAACCTGTTGCACCAATTAAGGTTATATCACACAACGAAAGGTATCATGCATGGCGTGTTTTTGCGGCTGTCAGACGTATGTAAAAGACGAGAACGGCTTCAAGGTCGGCTGTGTAAAGTGCAGCCACGGCCCACAAAACCACGATGATCAGTTCAGAGAGGCCGCAAGAAAAAACGAAAGCGCAAGTCAGAAACGCGACGTAGACTTTGGATAGATCATTCGCCGATTATTTTTACCAGGACCCTTTTTGGCCGCATCCCGTCAAATTCCCCGTAAAAGATCTGCTCCCAGGGGCCAAAGTCCAGTTCGCCGTCTGTAATTGCGACAACTACTTCGCGGCCCATGACCTGCCGTTTTAGGTGCGCGTCTGCATTGTCCTCGCCGGTCTTGTTATGCTCGTATTGGTCTGTTGGCTCGTGCGGCGCAAGTCTTTCAAGCCATCTCGCATAGTCCTTGTGCAGGCCGGACTCGTTATCATTGATAAAGACGCTTGCAGAGATGTGCATTGCGTTGACAAGGCAGAGGCCTTCATGTATTCCGCTTTTTTTTACAAGCTGCCGTATTTGCGGCGTCAGGTTGACAAAGGCAACTCGCGTCTTTGTGTTAAACGTAAGATATTCTGTGAATGTCTTCACGAATATGCTCTTGTGACAGTCAAATAAATGGGTTAGAGTTATTAGGCAAAAAGCAGTACTAGTCTTTTCCATAGGCTTGTTTATGATCACCTACACGTATCAGCTCATGACACCGTCGTTAAAAATTGATTATTCCAATAAATTTGGGAAAAACAAGATGATTTAGACAAATGATGTTTTGAAGAGATATGATATTGAAATCATTCCATTCTGACTTTGGACGCGGTTTGTGTATATCTAAAGTAAGGATCCCGGATTCAAGATGTATATTTTGTATGACTAAAGTTACTTTGTAAGGAACTATAATCATATAAAACATATATAATACTTAGGTATATAGTTCCTTTGTAAGGAACTATGGTCGTACGAAATATAGTTTTAGGGCCAAATGAGAATAGACTATTGCTTAATTTGGCAGCTAGTGGAAAAGCTGTGTTCACCATCAATGAGGCTCAAAAGATACTAGGCTCCACTATTTCGTCTGTCAAACATGTATTGATGGGCTTGACAGAGAAGGGAAGACTACAAAGAATAGAGAGGGGAAAATACCTATTAATCCCAGAAGAGGCCGGAATTGAAAGATTCTGGGCTGAAGAGCCTTGGATCATCGTGCCTCACCTGGTTAATGAATACTATGTTGGTTTTTGGACTGCAATGAATTACTGGGGCATGACAGAGCAAATTCCGTACACTGTTTTTGTAGTAACCACTAGACAAAAAAAGAAAACCATCTTGAAATTTGGGAATCAAAAATTTCAATTTATCACGTTTTCAAGAAAAAAATTTTTTGGATTTGTTGAAGAAAAATCAACAAAAACAAAATTCAACATATCTAGCAAGGAAAAAACAATTGTAGATGGGTTGATGCATCCTGAATACTGTGGTGGAATAACTGAAGTTACCAAAGCAATGTGGAATGTAAGAAAAGAGATCAATTGGAATACAGTTTTAGACATGGCAAAACAGGTTGGCATCAATGTAGTGTTGCGAAGACTAGGTTACCTATTACAAATTCTTGAATTAGAAAGCAATATCTCAGAGTCTATTAAACAAAACCTAAACCAATATCCATATCAATATCTAGATCCGAGTACTATAAAAACCAAAATTGGTTATTCAAACGATTACGGCTTGATAGTCAATATAACAAGAGATGAACTATTAGGATGGCGGGAATATTAATGGATGAAAAAACACTGCGAAGATTAGCAGGCAAACAGCAAATACCGCTGGGAACACTAGAAAAGGACTACGCTCTGACTAGTCTGCTTTCAGTTGTTTCCAGATTTCCAAGACTAAACTCATTGATATTCAAGGGCGGTACTGCCATCAAAAAGATTTATTTTGAAGAGTTCAGGTTTTCAGAAGATCTTGATTTTACATGCCTGCAAGATGTTTCTGATGAATTTATGCGTTTTATAGCAAAAGAAATGAAAAGTCTAGATGTGCAATTTACACAAATAACCGATGTTGAAAAGACAGAAAAAAGTTTCAAATTCAAGGCTAAATACCTGCAGTCTAATGGTATTCCTGCAAGTATCCGAATGGATTTGAGCTTACGTAGTGACGTTCTAATGACTCCAATAACAAAACCCATACTCCATTTCTACGATTATTTTACCAACAAATTTGAGGTTCCAGCTATGCATTTGGAAGAGATCATGGTAGAAAAAATAAGAGGTATAGTCTATACTAGACATCCAAGACACCTTCATGATGTGTGGTATCTTGATAGGAAGGGTGTAAAACTGAACCCTGATATGGTCAGAGCCAAGATGAAGAGTGCTTACAATGCCGATTTTGAGCTGGTCAAGTTTCTAGATAGGGTAGCTGAAAAAGAAAAAGACTGGAAAACCGACTTGCAGCCACTTTTACCATATGATCCCCCTTCGTTCTCTACTGTCTCCAAAAAGGTCATGGGTCTAGTTAGTACTGTGATGAAATAGTTATCTTGAGATCCTCGAAATTATTGGCGTATCGTGCGTTACGACAATTGTATCACATAAAATGTCAATTGAGATGATTTTTCATATATTCTTCCAGAATAATTTGTTAAATCTCCTCATTAAATTTCAGAATAATTAAGGAAAAATCAGAGTTTTTAACTATCTAGCAACTCTTTAATTTACGGATCACGAATCGAAAATGGATATATTACATTTTGGTGTTATTTTCTAGCCGTCCAAGTACTCGATTAGATCGTCAGCAGTATTGAATTTGATTGGTTTTTCTTTTCCTGAATGATATTCTTTAACATCCTTGATTTCAGTACTAGTTGAATCATCCGGTTTGTTGGCCATATCCTTTGAGTTTGCGACATACATAGGCAATTCAACTTTATAACATCTTGTACCAGACTCTGCACCACCAATCAAGGCGAAAGGCTCAGAACTCAAGATCTATCTCATCAATGTCAAAGGGATAGTGTCATCAACGCCTGTATGCATAGTTAACAAAAGGGATTTTTAAAACTATGAATGAAAGTAAGCGCGCCTGTGGAGACAGTTCCTTTACTTGTTGCACAAGACGGCAATTCAGTCATTGAATCAGGGAGCCAACGATTATGATTTTGGTAATTCACAAGAACCTTGATAAATAGTAATTAGGCGCTATAAAGGAAATGGTCGCAATCGACGTTCCGGCATCACTTGAAAGCTTCAGGAGATTCGTCATAGCAAGCACTTGCAGCTCATACATTCCACGCAACTATATCGAGGATCCCGAGGTCTTTCCAGAGAGGGAAGAGGCACTTGGCTCGATTTATGTGGAGGCAGCGGACAAGGTCACGCTAAAGAAAATCCGCGACATTACCTTTGTAAACGCACGGGACGTACTTGGGATAATCTACAATTCAAAGAGCGGCAACACCGCGCTAAAGTGGAGGCAGCTGCGAAAAAGGGGCGGAAAGGTCACAGGCGAGGCGTCGCCAAACTCCCTTGTGAATCTGGCAGAGGGGGGCGTCATAACCCCAGAATGGGTCGACAGCTACCTAAAGAAGAAGAATCTTGAGAACGCCAGCACCATTTAATTATTTTACAAATTCATAGCGATTCAATGATTACAAAGATTATCGACGATACCACGGTTTCGTTTCTAGTGGAAGAGCCAGACGATCTTCTCACCCTAAGGAGAATAATAAAACAAGAAGACAAGATTATCTCGGACACAACTCGCGTCATAAAACAGGAAAAAGACTTTGCAAGGCCTGACAGGGGCGAGCGCATAAAGATCCGGATTTTGCTACAAGTCGAAAAAATTGCGCTAGACGCAGTCTTTGACAAGCTAAGAATCCACGGAACGATACTAGAGTCAAGCAACGAGGCAGTATCAAAGGGGGTACACCACTCCCTTTTGGTAAACATTGGGGACTCGTTTAACGTAATAAAGAAAAGGTGGCAGCCCTTTGAGCTGAAACTGATAAAAAGCAGGGGCGAAAACTTTGGTTTTGTTCTAGTAGCAATAGACAGGGGTGACTGCGGCATAGGAAAGCTAAAGGGGACGCACCTCCAGCTGATGCAGAATTTGTATTCCGGCTCTAGCGGAAAACAGTACAAGACAAGCTTCAACATACAAATGTTTTTTGAGAGTGTCTCAAAGGCATTTCAGACCATCCTAAGGGAAAATGATCAGATAATTCTTTTTGGCCCCGGCGAAACAAAAAGGCAGTTTGCCAATTTCCTGCAAAAAGAGCCCTTGGCAAAAAAGCACAAAATCGAGCTGGTCGAAGGAATCGACTCCGGGGGCGAGGACGGGATCTACACCTTTATCAAATCAAAGGCAATGCGCCAAATACTTGGCCAAAGCAAGCTGGCAAAGGTGACATCGATCCTAGAAGAAGTGATGATAAAGGCAAACAACAAGAGCAGGAAATTCACGATGGGCTTTGAGGAGACAAAAAAGGCAAACCGGTTCGGTGCGGTAGAGACGCTGGTTTTTTCAGAAAAGATAATCCAGACTCATGACGAAGAAAAGGTAATCGAGTTCCTAAACGAGGCAGAGTCAAAGGGGGTTAAGGTTTACGCGCTGGACTCCACTACGGATATCGGCCTGCAGGTCTCAGGGCTCGGCGGGATGGTCTCGCTTCTGAGGTTCCCAGTAGAGTCCTAGCTAGTCGAGTCTGCCAGCCACTGCAGGTACGACTTGTTGATGTCATTGACACGTATCTCTGCTATCTCCGGGACCTTGTACGGGTGTGTCTTTTTTATCTCGGCCTTTAGCTTTGCCTTGTTTTTTTGCGTCGTCTTGAACAATGCCAGATATTCGTCTGCGTTTTCGATTTTTCCCTGCCACGAGTAAACCGACGAGATCTTTGTGACGTTCACGCATGCTGCCATCTTGCCCTTTACCAGCTTGTTTGCGATTTTTGAAATCGACTTTTTGTCCGGATAAGTGGACAAAATCACTATTGCGCCCATAGCAAACGATAAATGTACGTTATTAAAAAAAGTAGCAATTAATTTGAACTTGGATTTTCTGTCGCAAAATGCTATAATTTACGTTCTAATCGCTTGGGGCGTCATACTCGGAGTGACAAAGGCCCTCAAGCTGGAAAAGCACGGCTTTGAGATGAAGCCGTACAGCCTGACTTACAAAAACGCCCAGGTCCAGACGGTGCTGACCAGAATGCTCGGCAGGACAAGAAGGGGAATACGCGTGTTCGCAGACGTTAGTGTCGTTGCGGGCTTTATCATGATGGGCTTTGCCTTTTGGTTTTTGATCGACAATGTTTTAAAGTTCTTTGACAAGCCAGAGGAGTTTTCGGAGCTCACAGTCCTCATACCGGGGGTGACCCTGACGTCTGCGTCTGCCATTTTGTATTTTCTTCTTTCGATACCAATAGTTCTTGTCATACATGAGGGCGCGCACGGAATTGTTGCTACTTTGGAAAAAATTCGTATAAAGACCGGAGGCTTTGCCATCTTTATCGCATTGTTTGCAGGCTTTGTAGAGCCGGACGAAGAAGAGTTCAACAAGGCAAAAAAGATCTCAAAGCTTAGAGTCATTGGGGCAGGCGCCACATCGAACGTTATTTTTGCGCTAGCCCTTGGCGCGATTTTGCTCACCAACCCGCTCTTTGCCATCATAGTGCCAGACCCAATACGCGGCGCATTTTATGAGATCCCGCTTGGCGTCACTGTAATTTCCATAATGCCGGACAGCGGCGCAGAAAAGGCAGGCCTGAAGCCAAACGACATCATAACTTCTCTTAATGACATACCGATAGTCACGCCGTTTGACTTTACCAAGGTCAAGCTCGCACCGGGCGACTCGGTTACTGTAACTGTCCTAAGGGACGGACAATCGCTCCAGTACCAGGTGGTTGCCACGCCGTCGCCGGACGACCCAAAAAAGGGACTGATTGGGATAATTCGCGACAACTCCGGAACATACAAGCCGATTTACAATTTCATAGAATGGAAAAACCCGGAGCTGTCCATGTTCCTGCTTTGGCTTTGGATGATCTCGTTTTTCATCGGAATAATCAACATGCTGCCGTTGCCAATACTTGATGGCGGCAAGTTCATCTATTCCATAATTGACAAAAAGCTCTCAGATGCAGCAGTAAACAAGACCATGTGGGCAATCTACGCCTTTACGTTCGCCCTCTTTGGCCTAAACATCGCCTTATCATACATGAAATCCGGCTGGTTTACAATCTAGTCGATGTTTTTTCTTTAAAGAAAAGGCAAAAAACACACAAGATGAACTGTCAATTGCTCTTTTTATCTAGTACCGATCCTTTCGATCTGGATTCCATCGATATTATCAAACTCTGGATCGGCCCCAACGATCAGCATTGATTTCATGGTTTTGGCAGTTGCTGCCGCAAACGCATCGGCAAGAGACAGCGAGTGGTTTGCCTTTAATGTAGCCGCTTCTTTCCATAGCGAATCGTCCTTTACAGGCACTATTTTGACTCCAAAATTTTTGATGCCCCTTTCCTTTTCGTCGGCGATTTTCCTGCTCTTTCGGCTTAGAACATAGTGCAGTTCTGCCAAGTTGACTATGTTCATGTACCCGTTTATCTTTTGATCCAATACTTGGTTTAGCAGTTCTGCGACACGCTCTGCCCCCTTTTCATCCATGTAGAGGATCAGCAGTGCCTGAGTGTCAAAGACGACACTCATCGCCTGCCAGCTCGTAATCTTTTTTCTTTTTTGATTTCTTCTAATCGAGCTTCCTTGAGGAGCTGTTTTGATGTCTTGCCCTTAAAGAGGGCCTTGAGGGAGCCCCTTTCCATCATTGGCACAGGGACAGGTTTGAAGAGCACGCCATCTTTTGTGTCCACAGCGATTGCTTTTTTTCCAATCTTGTGTTTTTCTCTCAGACTTTTTGGTATTGTGGCCTGCCCCTTTTTTGTGACTGTTATTATGGTCTCTGTCATTTGTAGTAATACTAGCATAAAAGTAATACATAAATATTGTATATTACTGACGCTGCCTAATTACACCGATTGCCTCATAAAACGAGTCATCGCCAGTTTGGAAAAACACGAACAACTCTGATGACTTGGGAGATAACGCAGGCGTTAAATTTGGGGCCGCAAAACCAAACCCATGAAATGCGACAGGTGTGACAATACGGCGGCATATTCCAGAAAGTATTCTGGCGAGAACCTGTGTTCGGAGTGCTTCTCAGATTCGATCCTGCGCAAGACCGCAAAGACCATCTCAAAATACAACATGATACAAAACGACGACCTTGTCTGCGTCGCAGTCTCCGGCGGAAAGGACTCGCTTGCGCTGCTGCACATTCTATCAAAAATGTCAGAGAGTCACAACTTTAGAATCCACGCCATTACAATCGACGAAGGGATACCCGGATACAGGAAGGAAGCGCTGGAAATTGTAAAAAAGTTCTGCGACGGCCTTGGGGTGTCACACAGCGTCTATGGTTATGAGCAGCTTTTCGGCCTCACCTTGGACGAATCACTTGGAATGAGACATGATGAGAAGACATCTTCGTGCTCCATTTGCGGGACATTCAGGAGGAGGGCAATGGATCATGCCGCAAAGCAGATAGGCGCAGACGTAATCGCAACAGGCCACAACCTCGACGATACCCTGCAGACGTTTGTCATCAACACACTTTCAGGCGATACCAACAAGATCGGCTGGATGGATCCTGACACGTCTGAGAACTCGCTGCGAAAGATAAAGCCGTTCTGCGAGATCTACGAGTCCGAAATAGTGTTTTACGCATTTACAAACAACTTGCCGTTCCAGACGGAGCCGTGCCCCCACATGAACGAGGGAATACGAACCGAGATCCGCGAGTTTTTGAACAGTCTGGAAAACAGCCACAGCGGGATAAAAAACAGCATGTACCGCTCTGTTCTTAGGATCTCCCAGATAGTAAAAGAGACAAACTACAAGGAAAAAACCACATGTGCCAGCTGCGGCGCAGAGTGCACAGGCAGGATCTGCTCTGTGTGCAAGATGATAGTCGACCTCAAGGATCAACCTTAATCCAAATATAACACAGATTCGTAATTGTTTTTGGTAGTAGGTAGGATCGGGGTGCTAGCCGTGCCCTTCTCTGAAACCGGCTATATGCAGAGGTCAGTAACTGCTGGATAAATCTCCAGATGAGTAAATCCTGCTTGGTGTACTGAAATGAAATCACGCCGAAGCGGGTGGATGCAGGCCTGAGATTGTCCGAAGGGATGACTCTCAAGGCCGAATTGCCGAAATGGATGAGGTCCGGGAGGGAGCAATCCTAAGGCAAGGTACCCACGCTACTTCGTCAACGTGGCGGATCTTGTGCGCCTTGAGATGGGGCTACCTGTCTGGACTGGAACCGGCAGGTCTACTACCACTCTTTCAAAAACATATTAGTCTTGAAAAGGAAAAACATTCGTGGACGGGTTGTTCCTTGGGCCGAAAAGAGGTTATGACGATTTTAAAAAACAGATCCCACCAGAGGCTGCGCCTGTTTTTGAGTCGCTAAGAGAGTTTTGCCTCTCGCTGGGCAGTAATGTGGTAGAAGACGTCCGCGCGCACAGGATAGTCTTTGGCAAGTCGCTGTCGTTTAGGTGGTTTGCAGACATGGCGCCAGACAAGCACTCCATAACAGTAAAGATTCAGAGGAGCCGAAAGGAGCCGTTTAGGACCATTGTAGTAGAGCCCGGAAACAGCCTTGATGAGGCAAAGGCGGCAATACTAGACGCGTACAACACCATCCGTTAGTACAGCACATCAAATTTTGTAAATTCCTCTTTGTATTTTTCGTTTCTTATTTCAACGTCCTCTACGCGGGCGTTTGCAGGGCCTGCGTGGCACCACTCCACCACGTTGCTTACATCAAGATCTTCGCCTTCAAGTATGGCCTCTACCCGCCCGTCCTTTAGGTTTTTGACCCAGCCGGAGACGTGGTTCTTTTTTGCCTTTACCTTCATTGCCTGGCGGAAAAACACGCCTTGGACCTTGCCCTTGATGAAAAGATGGACCCGCAGATTTGCCATTTAGAAAAGAGTCTTGGGTTGGTCTTAATCAATATTAGGTTTGCAGTAAAACGACTAAGCTCTTTCTTTGAGTCTGGCTCTGCCGGTCTTTCTTGCAGCAATGCTACCGACTTTGGCTCCAGGTGGTGCGTTCCTTGATACGGTTCCACTTCCACCCATGTGCTGGTGTCTTCCTCCCCCGTGCGGGTGGACATATGCTGCCTGTGCCACACCCCTGACTATTGGGTATTTGTGTCCCTTGGACAGGTACCTTCGCCACTTGTTTCCGGCGTTGAGGAACGGCCTGTCGGATGCTCCGCCGCCTGCCAAGACCCCGACCATCGCTCGGTTCTTTGGATTAAGTGTCGTAAATGCTCCAGAGGGTAGCTTTATTGTGACTCCGTCAACGCTATGTGAGAAAACCGTGGCAGAGCCGCCAGCTGATTTTGCGATGCTTCCGCCGTCGCCAAAGTGTTTTTCGACGTTGCAGACTATGGTTCCGTCCGGGATGTTTTGAATGCTGATTACGTTTCCCGCAGACACGTCTGCGTTGAGGCCAAACTTGACCGTAGAGCCGATCTTGGTGCCAAGAACTGCTGGAACCAGTGAGACCGAGCCGTCCTCAAATCTGACCCGCGCAAGTGGTGCGTCTCTGCCCCTTTCGTGGACCAGATCTACTACCTGGCCTGTGTGGTCTTCTGCCAGATCAAAGTATGGGTATTTGGCTGGCGCCAACTTGCCAGTAAAGGCTGCCCTAAACTGACTGCCTCCCCGGCCGCGTCTTCGAACTAGTGGTCGCTTACCCATTTTTGGTGATGTCTTGTGATTATGATTTTAAGCTTTGTATTGCGTCTGCGCTACTCAAAACGGCGATTCAAGACAGTGATGGGTGTTTTGCACGGATCAAATCTGACAAAGATATAAAAAATACGCTGAGAAGGAAATGTATGAGTCAAAACGCCCTCTCGCTTAAGGTACTTGAGGCATACACCAGAGACGTTGGTCGTGGCGTAGCTCGAATCGATTACGATTCCATGGATACCCTGAACGCCTCAACCGGCGATGTCATTGAAATAAAGGGAAAGCGCAGGACCGTTGCCAAGTGTCTTCCGCTATATCCATCAGACGAGGGAAAGGGCATCATCAGAATCGACGGACTAGGTAGAAACAATGCCGGAATAGCAATAGGCGACACCATCACAGTAAGAAAGATCAAGGCGGTTGCGGCAGAAAAGGTAGTTGTTGCCCCCCTAGAGGCAATTCCGCCAATTGACGAAAGATACCTTGCGGACGCGCTAGAAAGCGTCCCGTTGATCAAAGGCGACAACGTAATGGTTCCATATTTCGGCGGACGATTAACATTTCAGGTAATTGGCGTGACACCGGCTGCGGATGCAGTGCTTGTCACGCAAAAAACAGTTTTCCACATTGCAGAAAAAGGGGAAACCCTCAGGGGAGTACCGCAGGTCACATACGAGGACATTGGCGGCCTGACAGACGAGATCAAAAAGGTAAGGGAGATGATAGAGCTTCCGCTAAGACACCCGGAGATCTTTGAAAAGTTGGGCGTCGAGGCTCCAAAGGGCGTGCTCCTGTACGGTCCGCCGGGAACCGGCAAGACGTTACTTGCAAAGGCGGTAGCAAACGAGAGCAATGCCCACTTTATCAGCATCTCAGGCCCTGAGATAATGTCAAAGTTTTACGGTGAGAGCGAGGCCAGACTGAGGGAGATATTCAAAGAGGCAAGGGAAAAGGCACCATCAATAATTTTCGTAGACGAAATAGATTCTATTGCGCCAAAAAGAGAAGAGGTCACAGGCGAAGTCGAGCGACGTGTCGTTTCGCAGATGCTTTCCCTCATGGACGGCCTAGAGGCGAGGGGAAAGGTCATAGTAATTGCGGCAACAAACAGGCCAAACGCAATCGATCCTGCACTGCGAAGGCCTGGAAGATTTGACAGGGAAATCGAGATAAAGGTTCCAGACAAGAAGGGACGAAAAGACATTCTCAACATCCACACACGAAACATGCCGCTAGTCAGCGAAGAAAACGATTCCAACTATGTCAACATTGACAAGATAGCTGCAGTGAGCCACGGCTATGTAGGCGCTGACTTGGAATACCTGTGCAAGGAGGCTGCAATGAAGTGCCTTAGGCGATTATTGCCGGAACTAAACATGGAAGACGAAAAACTTCCTCCAGAGACACTTGACAAGCTAGTAGTAAACAACGACGACTTTCAGAGAGCGCTAATCGAGGTAACGCCGTCCGGAATGCGCGAGGTCTTTATCGAAAACCCAGACGTAAAGTGGGACGACATCGGCGGACTAAAGGAGGTAAAGCAGCAGCTCCAAGAAGCCGTAGAGTGGCCTATGAAGTACCCGGCGCTATACGACAAGCTTGGACACAAGATGCCCCGCGGAATTTTGCTACACGGCCCAAGTGGGGTAGGAAAGACCTTGCTAGCTAAAGCAGTTGCAACTGAAAGCGAGGCAAACTTTGTCTCAGTGAGGGGACCCGAATTGCTATCAAAGTGGGTCGGAGAGTCAGAGCGCGGAATAAGGGAGATCTTTAGGCGTGCAAGGCAGGCATCGCCATGTGTGATATTTTTTGATGAGATAGACTCGATTGCGCCGATCCGAGGAGCGGGCGCAGAAACGGCAGTAACGGAACGCGTAGTGAGTCAGCTGCTAACGGAACTTGATGGCATGGAGAACCTCCATGGCGTAATTGTCCTTGCCGCAACAAACAGGGCAGACATGATAGACCCCGCGCTGCTCAGGCCTGGAAGATTCGACAAAATTGTCCAGATTCCGATGCCAGACAAGGACAGCAGGAGACAGATCCTGGACATAACAGCAAAGAACATTCCGATAGTTACCGACAAAAACGATCTTGACTATGTCAACTTGGACAAGATAGCCGAGATAACAGACGGAATGAGCGGCGCAGATGTTGCAGCAATAGCAAACACCGCAGTCTCCATAGTGATTCATGAGTGCCTTGACAAGCAGCCATCAAAGGAGGAGCTGGAAAAAGCAGCAAACAACGCTAGGGTAACCATGAGACACTTTGAGGAAGCAGTCAAGAAGGTAAAGACCCAAAAGGACCTAAAGATAGGCCAAAAGATAGCAGTCCCCTACTACAGATAGTCTTAAAATAATAACAGAACTAGTTTTCATTAATGTCTGAACACAGGGGATATTATGGAAAGGCCCTTGAATTTCTCAAACAAAACAAGCTCAAAGTCGGCGACACCATAAAGATAACGACAGACACTGAGCAGACAGGCACGATAATGCCAAGGTACGAGCACAGCGACGACAGACACATTGTAATCAAGCTCAAAAGCGGATATAATGTCGGCCTCGAGCTTGGGCGGATAAACAGAGTCGAGTATGTTTCATCGCCCAAGGCAGACCAAGAACAAGATACTGTATCTACGCTAAACAAAACCCTGCCAAAAATTTTGCTTCTTTCCACCGGCGGCACCATCGCAAGCAGGATCGACTACAGGACCGGCAGCGTCACGCCTGCCCTGTCCGCCCAAGAGCTCAACGCGTCGGTGCCGGAGCTTGCAGATGTTGCAAATATTGACGCCGAGGTATTGTTTTCGGAATATTCGGAAAACATCACACCTGACCACTGGTTAAAAATTGCAAAAAAACTAGACACTTTGTCAAAATCCGACTATGCCGGAATGCTAGTAGCGCACGGAACAGACACCATGCAGTATACTGCGGCCTTTCTTTCATTTGCACTCGCTGGATTTCCAAAGCCCATAGTGCTAGTGGGCTCGCAGCGCTCCTCGGACAGGCCATCATCGGATGCGGCGCAGAATCTAATTTCCGCGGCCAAGTTCATTGTAAAGTGCGGCGCAAGTGGAGTTTTTGTGTGCATGCACAACTCTGAGAGCGACGACGATATTGCGTGCCACCTGGGCACTCGCGTAAGAAAAAACCACACAAGCAAAAGAAACGCCTTTGAGACAGTAGGTGCGAAGCCTGCGTTTGTGATTTCACAGGATACCATAACGCAAAACCTCAACGGAGATTATTTTGGACAAAAACAGTACACCCCGAAAATAAACATAGACATAAGGGCGGCCCTAGTCAAGTACCATCCCGGATACGACCCAAAGCTAGTCGAGGATTTGCTAAGCCACGGATACAGGGCCATAATTTTTGAAGGCACGGGCCTTGGGCACATTGGAAAAACGATGTATGGTGTGGTCAAAAAGGCAAAGGAAAAAGGCGTCTTTTTGGGCATGACGTCGCAGTGCATCGACGGCCAGGTCAACATGGCAGTCTATGAGAGCGGCCGCGACCTGATGCACCTTGGGATAACTCCACTATACAACATGATCCCCGAAACGGCGCTGGTAAAGGCAATGTGGGCGCTGGCAAACGCAAAGGACATCAAAGAGATAATGCTCAAAAACGTCGCATCGGAGATCATGGAATAAAATTTAAAGTAACTACAAGTAGGTTTGTCGTGGCAGAGCCAGACATAGCCGAGATCGGCCTAAAGGTCGGACTGGAGATACACCAGCAGCTCGCCACAAACAGGAAGCTTTTTTGCAGATGCGAACCTGTCGAGTCGGACAGCTACTCGATGCGGTTTTCCAGGAGGCTCAGGCTGGCAAAAAGCGAGTTTGGCAAGTACGATCCTGCGGCCCTCTTTGAATCGTCCAAGTCAAAGCAGATTTACTATAACGCAAACCCACAGAGCAGCTGCCTTGTGGAATATGACGACGAGCCGCCCCATTCGCTGGACTGGGACGCAAAACAGACTGCGCTGATTATTGCTTCTGCCCTAAAATCGAATATTTTTGATGAGACATACGTTATGAGGAAAATTGTCATAGATGGCTCCAACACCTCAGGCTTTCAGCGGACCATGCTTGTATCTCAGGGTGGCCATCTAGAAATTGATGGCAAAAAAATAGGAGTCCAGACAATTTGCTTGGAGGAAGATGCCGCAAAGCTGCTCAAGGACACCGGGGACTCTAGAGAGTATGCCTTGGACAGGCTCGGCATACCGCTTGTCGAAATAGCTCTTGAGCCGGTGAGCGGCTCGCCGGCCGAGATAAAAGAAATAGCCCTAGGCCTTGGCAGACTGCTCAGGGTCACGCGTCGCGTCACGAGGGGCATCGGCTCCATAAGACAGGACGTAAACGTCTCAGTTTCTGGCGGCGGCATAGTGGAGGTAAAGGGGGTCCAGCAGCTGGACCAGCTGGAAAAAGTTATTTTCTTTGAGGCAAGGCGGCAACATGGCCTGCAGTTGATTGCGCAGAAATTACAAAATGTAGATGTCAATGCACTTGGAAAAAAAGACAGCATGGACGTGACGCAGTTTTTCGCGGGCTCCAAGTCCAAGGTAATCCAGAAATCAATCAGGGAAGGTGCGACGATACGGGCGCTTGGAGTCAGGGGCTTTGCAGGAATGTTTGGGTACGAGCCATACGAGGGAATAAGGCTCGGAAAAGAGCTTGGACAGCAGGTAAGGTTCTTTGGAATAGGCGGGATATTCCATTCAGACGAGCTCCCAAACTATGGAATTGAAAAGGACGACGTCGAAAGGCTGCGGGAGCTCCTAAAGCTACAAAAAGACGACGGGTTTTTGATAATCGCCGGACCAAAAGACAAGATCGAGTTTGCACTTGATGCGGTCATAAACAGAATAAAGGACGCAAAAAACGGCGTGCCGGCAGAGACGCGCGCTGCCACACCAGATGGTGAGACTGTCTTTTTGAGGCCAAGGCCTGGTGCGTCCAGAATGTATCCAGAAACGGACATTCCTCCTGTGCTGGTAAGCGCACAAGAGCTGGAAAACGCAAAGAAGAACATTCCAAAATCATGGGATGAGACAATTTCAGATCTGCAGAAAAAGTACGGCCTCAACGCACAGCTGGCAGAGCAGATTTTTGATTCTGATTATATGGATTTGTTCGAGTCCATTTGCGCAGACAGGCAAAATCCCAATTTCGTAGCCTCGGTTTTGTGCTCCACAATAACGAATCTCCAGAGAAAGGGATTGGATGCTGCCTTACTAAAACAAGAACACATTATACGGGTCTTTGAGCTTTTGGCGGAAAACAAGATAACAAAGGAATCAATCGAGATGATTTTTGAAAGCATAATGTCTGCAAAGATTGCGTCTCCCGACCAGTTCGTGCAGAGCTCATCCACGCTTGATGACAAAGAACTGGAAAAATTCCTGGATTCTTTGATAAGCGACAACATCAAGACGATCAAAGAGCAGGGGCTTCATTCCACAGGGATGCTAATGGGCCTTGCCATGAAATCGCTTCGCGGAAAGGTCTCCGGGGAGAAGATAAGCAAGCTTTTAGAATCACGTGTTGCCAAAATATTAGAAAAAGACTCTGTGTAATCTATTGTTCATAGTTCAAACTCGTCACAATCTGCTCTGCTTCTTTTGACTGCTTCATTGCTTCACCTTGTGATGCGTCGGGCCCGAGTCTCAGGCCTCTCAGCTGCACGACCGGTACACCTTTGTACAGTATATTTCGTGCAGCATTGATATCACGGTCCTCTGCATGACCGCATCGGCATCTAATCTGTCGGTTCTCTTCGGGGATTATTCTTGCCCCACATATCGAACACCTCGAAGATGTCTTGTTTGGTTTTATCTTGATTACTGGAATGCCGTTGTGCCATTTTGATTTGTATTCTAACTGCCTTCTGAATTCGTAAAATGGCCAACCATTGAGCCTTGATCGGTATTTGCTGCCCTGACCGTTACCTTTTCTGTACAATTTTCTGATACCTTTTAGATCCTCAAGTATCAATTGTTTTTTCTGCGATACCAATTTTTTGGAGATGTTGTTAAGTATTTGCTTGGTTTTGTGTTGTTGTTTTATGCCGTATTTTTGGAAGATTTTTCTTCTAATCCTGACATCATTTCTTCTAAAATGTGATTTTGCTTTGCGGTATCTCTCCTTGATTTTTGTTATCTTTGATACCTCTGAGAATACCTCAATCTTACTGTCGGAATGAACTGCAGATATGTTGTTCAGATTTGTGTCAATTCCTATAAACTCGGTTGGTTTAATGAGTTTGGTATCCTTTTTGATCGATATGGATATGGAGTCTGGAGTAATTGTGACTGTTCCAGTCTTGATACCAGACTCAGATAGTCGTTTCATTGTATAATGGTTTAGTGGGATTCCAACATATGGACATCCTGGTTTGATTCCAATCAAAAGCGTCGTTCCTATGATTTTGTATGATAGTTTGTCAACTATCAAATATGGTTTTTTATGATATGGGATCTTTGCCTTTGGATTATTTTTTCTGGTTTTTCTGAAATAATGCAGTTTTGATTTTGCAGTCAAAATGGCTCTTGCGACATAAAGTTTGAGAAATTCTGTATTATCTGCAAGGTAATGGTATAGGTTATCGGTGAAGGATTTCTTCGAGGTTAGGTTTCGCTGAATTCCAATTCTTATCGACTCGTTAATCATCCATCTGAACTCTTCCATTAGCTCTGAGAGCACAGCCGATCTGTGACGCTGTGCTATTGTTATGCTTGATTCAATGAGTCATAGACGGTGTTGTAGTAGTAAAAAAGTTGGTTATTATGAAATAACCACACTATAGATTACATTTAGTGTAGAAAAATAAAACTGCAGAAAATTAGTTTAGTCTAATTTTCTTCTTCCTGTTCCTCTACCCATCGAAACGTAACGACCTTTTGCAGAAGGCCTGGTGGTTTCTGGAGTGTCCTTAAGCTTTCTTTTGCCGGTGCCCCGTCCTGTGGAGACATACTCGTTGCCAGCCTTTTCCTTCATCTTTTTTTGGTATTCCTTGAATTTCTCGCCGGACCAGTTTTCGGCCTCAGTATCGGATTCTCTGCGGGAGGTGCCTCTTCCACCGACTTTGACGATTTTTCCCATTATGGATACTATAACTCACTAAGGTTTAAAGTTGTTCGTAGTTGGAGATTTAATTTATGATAATGCGGGAGGTGGGATTTGAACCCACGAACTCCTAGGAGATAAGGATCTGAACCTTACGCCGTTGACCGGGCTTGGCGACTCCCGCAACAAGGGTTTTTTGTGCCAAAATAAGTTCTTTAGGTTCTGTAAACTTGCCAGCTATTTTTCAACCGACAGGCTAACTGAGCTGCATCGACTTTGAGGATTACTCCAGTATGAGGTTCCTCTACCATTGCTTCGTTTGCAGCACCGTCGGGCACGACCTTTGTGCCTCCAGCCAGACCAATTGCGAGAATGTTTCTGGCAGCGTTGACGTCCCTGTCAACAGATTTTTTGCAACGTGGACAAAACATCGTTTGGTGCTCTTCGGGTAGGCGATTTGATGAGATATGTCGGTGGTTATAATGATATTACCAACATTGCCTGGAAAGGGAAAAATATCAACGCAAATTATCTGAATAGTTGGAATTCAGGGAAATCTACTGCAATAACTGCAAAAAGACGCTGGGGCGGTACAATGTCAGGTATTTTTCTGAGGCCAAGATAGCAGAGCTGATAAAATCAAGCTATGCCAGTCATTACAGAAACGGACACGAGTTGTCCATACGCCGCATTACCAAGTGACTCATCCCATGGACTGGCCCAGTTTTTGCAGCAGTTCCTTTTGCTGCTTGTTTAGTCTAGTTGGTATATCCACTACCAGCCTTACGTACTGGTCTCCCCGTCCATGTGAGTGAAGGCGTGGCAGCCCCTTTCCTTTGAGCTTTATTATGGTGTTTGGCTGGGTTCCCTCCTCGACTTTGTGCTTTTCTGTTTTTTCAAGTGTTGGAACCTCGATTGTCTTTCCCAGACATGCGTCGACGATCGAGATTTTTGCGTCATAAAAGACATTTGCGCCATCCCGCTTAAAGTGAGGATGCGGCTTTACGCGGACTCTGACTATAAGATCGCCATTTACTCCGTGTGGGACAGATTCTCCCTCACCCGTTATGGAATAGTCTCCGTTGTCAATTCCCGGCGGAAGATCAAATGACAGATGTTTTGTGCCCTTTGTCTTGCCGGTTCCCTTGCAGCTAGAACAGGGTTTTGGTATGAGCCTGCCCTCTCCGCGGCATTTTGTGCATGGTTGCACCGTGACAAATGTCGAAAATCCCATGTTTCGCGAAGTGCGGACCTGTCCTTGGCCCCGGCAGCTTGGGCACGTCTCCGGGGTTGTGCCTGGCGCGCAGCCTGTTCCTTTGCAGCTGTTACAATCAACGTTTTTCTTTATGTCAATATCGAGCCTCTTTCCATGCAAGACGTCTTCAAGTGTGATGCTTGTCTCATACAGGATGTCTCGGCCCTTTTGCCTTGCAAAGCCTCCAAAGCCTCCGCCTCTGCCAAACAGCGACTCAAAAATCGAGTCAAATCCTCCAAAGCCGAAATTGGAAAACACCTCGTCAAAGTTTCCCCTCGCTCCCTGGAATATGTCCTCAGTAGAGTATCTGCCGTCTACGCCCTCATGGCCGTACTGATCATAGAGCTGCTTCTTTTTTGGATCAGAAAGTACTGCATATGCCTCTGAGATCTCCTTAAAGTGCTCTGCTGCCTCGGGTGATTTGTTTCTGTCAGGATGGAATTTTAGCGCAAGCTTTCGGTACTGGGATTTTATGGTGTCTGCCGAGTCGGTTTTTGAGACCCCAAGTACCTCGTAATAATCCCTTTTTGCAGACATTTTCTCATTTTAGTAGAGTGTGGTGAGTAAATTTAGCTTGTTGTACCTGTGCTTTGGCCGCCCTGCTCTGATGGGCCTGCTGATTGTTGCTCGGGGTTTGGCGGCGGCGTTACGTTCTTGTATAGCTCAGTCGTGACTTGGTTTACTAGTGTTTTTAGGGCGTCGAGTTTTGGCCTAATTTGCTCCGGCTCCTTGTCTAGGACTTCTTTTAGCTCCTTTACTGCCTCTGAGATCTTGATTCCCTGTTCTTGTGTCAGTTTGTCTTTGAGATCCTGCGTCAGGAGTTTTTCGGTGGTGTAGACAAAGCTTTCCGCCTCGTTTTTTAGGTCTACTGATTCCTTTTTCTTTCTGTCGTCTTCTGCAAACTTTTCTGCGTCCTGCTTTAGCTTCTCGATTTCTTCTTTTGAGAGCTTGGAGCTTGCCTGTATTGTGATTTTTGCTTCTTTTTTGGTGCCAAGGTCCTTTGCGGTAACGTTTATGATTCCGTTTGCGTCAATGTCGAACTTTACTTCGATTTGCGGTATTCCCCTCGGTGCTGGCGGAAGTCCGGTAAGGTTGAAGCTTCCAAGGGAGACATTGTCTGCTGCCATTGGCCTTTCGCCCTGCACTACATGGATTGTCACTGCGGTTTGGTTATCCGCCGCAGTTGTAAAGATTTTAGTTTTCGAAGTCGGAATTGTTGTGTTTCTTTCAATCAGTGGCTCGCGCAGGCCGCCAAGCGTTTCTACGCCCAGTGTGAGCGGCGTCACATCGAGCAGTACGATGTCGCTTGTCACGTCCCCGGCAATTATTCCGGCCTGGATTGCAGCTCCCATTGCCACTGCCTCCATCGGATCCACGCCCGACTCGGGGCTCTTGCCTATTACGTCACCTACGAATTTTTTTACCATGGGGATCCTCGTAGGGCCTCCTACTAGGACGATTTTTGATACATCGGAGCTGGAAAGTTTTGCGTCACGTAGTGCGTTGTCAATTGAGCTACGACACCTCTCCACTATCGGCCTGATGAGATCCTCAAGCTTTGCCCTGGTTAGTTTTAGCTCGAGGTTTTTTGGCCCTGCGGACGGATCATACGATATGAAGGGAAGGTTGATGTCGGTTTCCATCACCGTCGAGAGTTCGATTTTTGCCTTTTCTGCCGCCTCCCGTATTCTTGTCATTGCGGTGTTGTCTTTGGTCAGGTCGATTCCGGTGGTTTTGCGGAATTCGTTTGCCACATAGTCTATGAGAATTTTGTCCATGTCTGTGCCACCAAGCTGTGTATCGCCTGAGGTGCTCAAGACCTCAAAGACCCCGCCACCCATCTCCATGATTGTGACGTCGAGTGTTCCACCTCCCAGGTCAAAGACTAGGATCTTCATGTCTTGCCCTGCCTTGTCTAGGCCAAAGGCAAGCGACGCTGCCGTCGGCTCGTTGATAATTCTCACCACGTCCAGGCCTGCAATGGTGCCTGCATCCTTTGTTGCCTGTCTTTGGTTGTCATCAAAATATGCGGGAACTGTGATGACTGCTTTTTCTATCTTTTCTCCCAAAAAGGCCTCTGAGTCCTTTTTGATCTTTTGTAAAATGAGAGCGGAGATTTGTTGCGGCTTGTAGTCTTTTCCTTGTACTTTGTAGACGTGGTCGCTTCCCATCTTTCTTTTTGCTGCGATGATAGTGTTTTCTGGGTTTGTGACTGCCTGTCTTCGCGCAGGCTCGCCAACGAGGGGTGAGCCGTCCTTTGTAAAAGCGACTACCGAGGGAAACGCCTTGCCGCCGATCGAGGTACCTTCCGCAGCCGGGATCAGCACAGGCTTGCCTCCCATCATTACTGCTGCTGCGGAGTTGCTTGTTCCAAGATCAATTCCAATTATTTTTGCCATTTTTTCACCATTAGATTATTTTGATTGCGGCTTTTTTGATATTTCGACTAGCGCCGGTCTAAGCGTCCTATTATGAGAAATATATCCTTTCCTTATTTCTTTTGTAATTGTATTGTCGTCTAGGTCCGCATCCTCCACGACAGCTATTGCCTCGTGCAGGTTTGGATCAAAAATCTCCCCAAGGGCGTTGATGGGCGCGACGCCATACTCGGACAACAACGAGTCAATGTTTTTTAGGATGGAGTCGAGTCCCTGTGCGTTTGGGTTTTCTTTTTTGAGAATTTCTTTTGCCCTTATCAGGTCATCGTATATTGTTATGAATTGTAGCATGAACCTGTCCATTTTTTGGTTTACGCCGTTTTCAATGTTGGTTTTTGTCTTGCGCTCCAAGTTGATAAAATCTGCAAGTGATCGCTTGAGCTTGTCTTCGCATGAGGCGAGGCTCTCTTCCAGCTCTTTTATTTTTTTATCGGAGCTGTCGGCATTGTTGATTTCCAGGTCTTCTTGGATGTTTTGCTCCTCATCATTTTGTTCCGACAAGACAGTGATTTTTTTCGGTTCTATTCTTTATGTGTTATCTCGCAAAGAGGATTTCCCTTTATTATTATGAGGTCATTGTCTTTCTTTTTCCGGAGATTTTCATAGTCCGACTTGGAGCATATGACAAGGATTGTAGTCTTGTCGTTGTGGAACAGATCCAGGTTTGGATCGTTAAACGATTCGACGTCGCCGATGTAATCGCGGAGTTTTGTGATGAGGTTTTGAAGCATCTCGATTTTGTCTCCGCGCATTTCGTGCTGGTCAAGGGCCCACGAGAGTGCGATTTTTGTTCTGCTTGCCTTTAGATCATTTTTCTTAAGTGTCGCTCTGATCTCATCAATTAGTCTTTTTATGTAGCCATCAATTCCCTTTAAGCTTCCGTTAATGAGATACATCAGGGTGTTGGCTCCCTCAAAGGAGGTTCCAAGCGAACGCAGGTCGTAGAGGCCGTTTACCATGTCGTCTAGGAATATGTTCTGAAAATCGTCTGACTGGAGATCGGTCTTTGTGTTGTCGTCTTGCGCGAATTTGCAGACTTCGAGCACGCTGCAAAGTGCAGAAAATCTAGAGAGCACGTTTATTGCGTGAAAGTGTTCTGCAGCCGAGATGCCTACAAATGGAATTCCTTTTTTTGGGTTTAGAAGCTTTGCGAGGCTCTGGTCTTCTTTGTTGTTGTATGATCCTATTACCTTTGGTTGTTGGTTTCCTCCCCCCAACGGATAGTAATAATAAAAGACTGACTTTCCCGCCTCAAGGCCTGTGACATGTTCTAAGAGCGATATGTTTTCGCTGTTTCCTCCAATGCCGGTTGGAAGCGTGTAGATGACGGAGCTGCCTTTTTTTAGAGACGATGTGGCGTCTTTGAATTTTGAGTGAACCTCGGTTTTTGTTTCTTGGCCTGCCTTTCTGATTCTTGGGGCAAAAAAGAGAAACTGTGCTTTTGATATTGCCACGTCAATTGGCTCCATCGCCAAAAGCGGCTCGTCTTCTTTTAGTGATGAGACGTTTGGGTAGGTTTTAGCTATCTCCGACTTTAGGGAGATGGCAGACTGGGACGACTCGTCGATGATAAAGACCGTGGCGCCGTTTATTGCCATTTGGCAGGCAAGAGAGTATCCCTCTGTGCTCAACCCATAAACAACTGCCCTGTCTGCTGCCAATTCATTGGTGCTTGGTATAAGGACTAAGAAAAACTTATTGCATCAGTTATCACATAGCACCTATCTTGAAGATTTGGTTTGACATTCTAACACCAAAACAAATCTTGTTTTTTGAACCAATGGTGAGTAAATTGCAAAAAAACAACACAATACTTTGCACATCAAGAAACTATAGAGAGGTCACACAGCTTGCAAAGCTCAAAAAGATGAAGCTTGTCCTGGTCGGGAGGCATGGGGGTCAAAGCAGGGTCGGCAAGCTGGACGCAGGTCTAAAGCGAGCTGCCAGCCTCACAAGGCAGGTTCGGAGGTTTCGGCCAGACCTGACGATTAGCTTTTGTTCCCCTGAGGCGGCAAGGGTCTCGTTTGGGTTGGGGATAAGGCACGTTGCCTTTTGTGACTCGCCGCATGCGGAAGCAGTGATGCGTCTTTCAGTGCCGCTTGTGCAGAAACTGCTCATTCCTTGGATCATGCCAAAAAAAGAATTTACAAAGTACGGGATTAGTGAAAAGAACATCATACCATACAGGGCAATCGACGCATCCGTCATTGTAAAACACGCAAAACCAACAATCCCACCAACAAAGCAAAGAAAAAAGAACATTCTGATCAGAATGGAAGAGGCCCACGCTGCATACATGCAAAAAAACCAAAACCACGTACTGAAAATAATAGAAAAGGTCTCGTCAAGATTTTCCGATGCGAACGTATCTGTGCTTCCGCGATACAAATCGCAGATTGTCAAGTTAAGGCACGTTTTGGGAAAAAGGGCCAAGATCCTAGACAAGGTAGTAGTTGGCAGCACCTTGCTGCAGAACACCGATGTTTTTGTTGGCTCTGGCGGCACGATGACTGCAGAGGCTGCCCTGCTTGGGATCCCGACGATTTCGTACAATGCAGTACCCAACTTGGTGCAAGACTATCTGGTCAGAAAGAAGCTGATAGTGCTGCAGTCAGACCCTGACAAAATTGTTTTGACCATAGACAGGATGCTGCATTCGGACAACAAAGTTTTGCGAAAGAATGCAAAAAATGTGCTTTTGTCGATGGAAGATCCTTACAAGAAATTGCTCAAGGCCATAAAGACAAGCTAGCTGGAAATAGAAAATAACAATAATAGGAGTTTTTGAAGGGGGTTAACAGGAAGCCCGGTAGTGTAGCGGTCAAGCATAGGGGCCTTTGGAGCCCTTGACCCCAGTTCGAGTCTGGGCCGGGCTACTTTATCCTACAAGTCAAGCTTTGTGAGAAGTTTTATTGCGACTACGAACAGCGTGGCTGCCAAACCCACCAGCACCAGCATTTCCAGCATGACAAACTCGGTAAACGTCCCAAAAATTCCTGCGCGTATTATATCGACTAGGTACGTCAGCGGATTGAGGTAAAATCCCGTGGCGAGGGGCTCTGGTGCGCCTTGGGCGGGATAAAATGCGGTGCTTACGAACGCAAAAAACAGAAAGACCGTGTTTATTATGACGTTAAAGCCCTCGCTTGACTTGAGCCTCGTAGAAATTATTGAGGCAATAGAGCCAAACAAAATCGAGCCAACTATCGATGCAAACACCATAAACGGAATTGTTAGAAGATTGAATTCTACAGATTCAAAAAACAATGGATAGCCAATCAGAGTGATTAGCGCGGCGCTGAGGAGGCCGACTATTGCAATGGTATAGACATTGCTCAGTATGTAGTTTGCCCTGGTAAATGGCCCAACCAGAATCTGCTCAAACATTCCATGCCTTCTGTCATTCCAAATTATTATTCCGGAGACAAGTGTGCTGTTCATTATGTTGAATCCTATCATGCCAGATGCGATAAATGCAGGATAGTCCAGATCCTCATTCCCAAACGGCACCGATTTTATTAATGATGTATATGCAAAGCCTGCGACAAAAATATACACAATTGGAAAGATCACCTGCCAAACCAGGAATCCCGGATTTAGCGAGATTGTCAGGTTTCTGTTTACGAGTCTAATTGTGGGGTGCATTTGTATCCTTGACCATTTTTAGAAATATCTCTTCTAGCGTAGTAGGCATGGCAGACAGATCCTCAACTGGTATGTTGTTTTCGATCAATATTTGAAGTATTTTTGAGAGCACCAGCTCGGACTTGCTTGATTGTATGATGATGTCGGTTCCGGTGTTAAAGTCAATTGCACAGTCGGCAACCCCAGAAAGCAGGTCTGCGAGATTGTCATACCTGTACATGAGGTGAATTTTGATGGTTTTTTCCTGCCCAAACGTGTTTTTCAGCTGCTCTGGTGTGTCTACTGCCAGGATTTTTCCCTTGTTTATGACGGCTATCTCGTCACAGAGGTATTCAGCCTCGGTGAGAACGTGCGTTGTGTAAAATATCGTAAGGCCGGTCTTTGCCTTGCTTTTTAGATAGTCAAGCAGCCTCCTTCGTGCGCTCGGGTCCAGGCCGACCGTCGGCTCGTCTAGGAACAGCAGCTCCATTTGGTGCATGAACTCGCGAGCGACTTGGACACGCCTTCTTTGGCCTATAGAGAGCTCCTCATTTTTTTGCTTTCGTATCTCCTGCAGGTCAAATACGTCGATGAGCTCGTCTGCCCTTTCCTTTCTTGTTTTTTTGTCTATATTCCACATCATTCCGTATTTTTCGAGCGACTTTTCCACGGAAAGGTTTGGCTCGTAGCTTGGCTGCTGGATTACGACGCCGATTCTTTTTCTCACCTCGAGTGGGTGCTTTATCGCATTTATGCCAAGGATTTCAATTGTTCCGCTTGTCGGCGGCACCAGTGTGGTGAGAAGCTTCATAGTGGTTGACTTGCCTGCGCCGTTCGGCCCTAGAAAGCCAAACACATGTCCTGATTTGACATCCAGATCTATTCCGTCCACTGCGGGCAGACCCCCGTACGATTTCAAAAGCGATCTGGCAATTATGCTGGACATAGATCCTTGTGATCGCCGCTCTAATTTAGGTGATGACTGAAATTTTTATTAGTACATCAGTTTATTACAAGTTAACTTGAGTGAATTTGATTCCATGCTATCAAAGCTCCTTGAGCAAAAGCCGGAGCTGACAAAAGAGGACATCGAAGGGCTGATCGCAATGAAAAAAGAAAAGATCGGCGCAGGATACCTGACCGATCAGGGGGCGCTGTTCCTAGTTGCATCGGATCTTGGGGTAGTGATTTCAGAGCCGCCAAAGAACGAGATTGGAATCAAGGACCTGTACGCAGGGGCAAAGGAGGTCACCTTACAGACAAGGGTCCTCAACGTTTCCCCAAAAAAACAGTTCTCAAGAAAGGACGGCTCTCAGTTTTTCCTGCGAAGCATGACCGTATATGACAACGAGTCCGCGGCCACGGTAAAGATGTGGGACGAAAAGGCAAACCTCCCGGAGATGACCAACATCAGTCCGGGGGATCTCATAAAAATAATCAAGGCTTATGTCAAGTCTGACCTGAACGGACAGCTCACCATCAACGTCGGCTCTGGCTCGACAATAGAGCGCGCAAGCGCACAGAGCACCATCCCGTCGATTGATTCTCTTACAAAGGATGTATCTGAAACCAAGGAGGGCGAAAACAACATTGTCGTTTCTGGAATAATAGACGGAAGTATTAATTTCTCAGAGTTTACGAATTTCCGCGGCGCGCCGGGAACCGCTTTGCGATTTAGGTTAAAGGGCAAGGACGGCCGCTCCATGCGGGTAGTTCTTTGGAACAAAAGCGACACAGAGATCCCAAAAGTTATACCAAGCGGGACAAAGGCAAGGCTGCTTGGCGTCAAAATAAAGATGAACCAGCAGGAGCTTGAGATCCACGGAAACGAGTCGACTGTGCTTGAGATTCAAACAGAGACGCAGGTAGAGCCGGTCATAGTAAGGATGTTGTCTGCGGTAAAAAATGAAAACGGCCAGCGCATGATTCTCGGTGTGAACAAGGAAAAACAGCTGCTCAACATAGTCGATGTCTCGGATGCGACAAAATCGTTCGCACAGGGCGATGTCTTTGAGTGCATGCCGTCCAAGATGTACGGAAACAACATCACAATTGATACAGATTCGTTTGTCAGAAAAGTCGATGACGAGCTGCCAGGACTTGCAGACCTTCGGACAAAAATCGCAGACATCAAGCCAGACAACAACTATTATTGTGTCGAGGCCATAATTCTCAAAGCTCCGGAAAGAAGGAACATCCAGACAAAAACCGGCGAATCAATTACTCTGTCAGAGATGTTCATCGAAGACGACACTGCGCAAATTTGGGTAAAGGGGTGGCGAAACCAGGCAAGGCTCTTAGACGAGTGCGCAATCGGTGAGATAATCTCCCTTAGCGGGGTTTTGGCAAAGCCAGGCCTCGAGGGAAGAACGGAGCTGTCTCTGACGCCGTATTCAAGCATAAAGAAAAAGAACTAGTCCCAGAACCCACGCGTAGTAACGTATTGCCTTTCTGCCTCGTATATCTGGTGATACAGGGCATCTTCGTCTATCATGTTTCTCAGTATCCTTGAGGCGGTGTCTGCTCCGACCCCATATCCTGAAAGTACGACGAGCGCCGTCTTGCCAAAATTTGCCAAGAGCGATGCAGTCTTCCAGGCTCGCGCAAACCTGTGGTTTTCTTCCGGCGTGGTCTTTTTGCCAGCCACTTTTTTTTGTATGATTTTTGCCAGGTCGTAATCAGAGTAGAAGGTGGTGGCGATCTGCCTTGCCTTGCAGCGCGGGCAGCTCGGGATTTTTTCTATTTCGTGCGTTTGGACTACTTTTTCCCACCTGCCACACCTTGCGCAAATGAGCCGGTGTGTTGTCTTGAAAAGTCGGTTTTTTACGAGATCCAGTATCCCTTTGTCTATGCTCGCAGGCGACGAGTAGTATTTTGTGGTGTGATCCAGTATGGGCTCTGCCAGTCTTGAAAACTTGTTTTCCTCAAACCAGTGGATCTGGATTTTGTTTGATGCAATGTCTGAGAGTACTTTGCTGGAGTTTTTCAGATCATATTTGTCGTGGAAGAGCTCGCGCAGTGCTTCTTTTACGAGTGGCGTCTTGGAGTACCGTTCGTAAAGAAACTTGGCAGATTTTTTTTCATATACTGCGCCCCTCCCAACGACGCCGAACTTTTTTGCCACATTCCAAGTTCTCCAGCTCACATTGTGCGTTCCGACAAGAGAGGCAGTTACGATCTCGTCCAGATCATATTTGTCGGAAAGGATCTGCCGCACGTGGCTTTCCAAAATTCTTCCTTTTGACGAGAGTGCGATTCTGTATGCGTCGGATCTTGCGTCAACTTGGAATCCCGTCTTTGAGGAGAGCATTGACGAAAGAATTGTCGCCAGAGTAGCGTTGGTCTTTGTGCCAAGGCAGGAATGAATCACCACCATTCCTTGCCCCCGCACCGACTCTACAACGAGTGTCTTTTCGTCTGGGATTACAGGCAGGCTGAGCTGCGCAACTGCGTTTCCAGGCAGCTCAAGTGCCCCGTCTCGTATCTTTGTTCTGAACTTGCCGACCTTTGATGTGGTCTTGTAGTCCACTGGGATGTTTTCTCCCTCCCAATACGGCACTGTGACGCCGCCTGACCGAACAGGCTCTACGTTGACTTTTTGCGATGTTTCGTCGACGTTTACGATACGCCACTGCGAACCACGCAGTACAAAGACGTTTCCAGCCTCCCCAAAGTCACCTACGAACCTCTGGTCCAGGGTGCCGATTGTTTTTTTGGAAATCGTATCAAATACCTTGAACTTTAGAATGTCGGGAATTGTGGACAGGTTCTCAAAGTAGTAACGGTAGCACTTGGCAGTTTTTTTAAAGACCATTTTTTCCCTGTCAAAGTGCACAAGATAGTTAGAGTCAAGCAGCTCAAGAACATCGCACAGCTCTTCCAGTGTCAGGTTCCTAAAGAGATACGAGTTTTTGAAAATTTCAAATGCTTTGCTGACCGGCACTGCGCCAAGCTGCATGGACAGTCCAACAAGGTGGTGCGCCAGAACATCCAACGAGCCGTCATGGATTGTTTGCTCCTCGATAGAGCCCTCATGGATTCGTTCCAAGATTGCTTTTGCTTCCAGCTCGTCGTCCACATTGTTGGTTATGATGATTCCTTTTGCCGAGGAATGTCGGTTGTGCTTGCTTCTTCCAATTCTTTGCATGAACTTGGAGACCTGTCTTGGCGACCCATAATGCATGACTATCTCCACTGACCCTATGTCAAGGCCTAGCTCAAGCGATGATGTGCATACGACCAGCCGAGATTTTCCGGCCTTGAGATTTTCCTCCGTCTCCTCCCGCACCTGTTGTGACAGCGAGCCGTGATGCAGCTCTACTGCTATTGGGGATTTTTCCCGAAGAATCGATGCCAGAAACTCTGCTTCGCCCCTCGTGTTTGTAAAAAGCAGCACTGGGGAATCGAGGTTTAGCTCCACCAGGCGCTCTATTATGACGTCTGCGACGTCGTGTATGGTTCCGTTTACGTGCTTTATCTCGACGTCGTATTTTCGTATCGTATTGTCCCGTATCGTCTGGCATTTTCGTTTTGTGCCAACCAGGAACTTGGCTGCGTCGTCGGAGTTCCCAACTGTAGCAGAAAGCCCGATTCTTGTAATCGGCAGCTCTGCGTTGATCTGGAGTCGCTCGAGGCTCAAGGACAGCTGCGAGCCCCTTTCGTTGGAAAGTATGTCGTGGATTTCGTCAATTATTATCCACTCCAGCTCCGATAGCGCGTCTAGCATTTTTTGCTGGGTCAGCAAGATTACAAGCGTTTCAGGGGTCGTGATCAGGACATCTGGCGGATGTGCCGTGATTTTTTTCCTAATGGACTGGGAGGTGTCTCCGTGCCGGATCTCTATTGCGAGGTTTTCATGTTCTGCGTATTTGATGATTCGCTTAAAGACGTCGCGGTTCAGTGCCCTCAGGGGCGTTATGTACAGTGCCTTTATCTTGCCGGCCTTTTTCGTTTTGGCAATAAATGAAAATACCGGGATCACCGAGCACTCGGTTTTCCCAGAGCCGGTCGGCGCTATTATTAGAGAATCTTTTTTTTGGACGATGTACGGCACTGCCTTTTTCTGGATTTCTGTTAGTTGTGTAAAACCAAGAGAGTGGAATTTGGCTAGAACTGTCTCAAGTTGTTTGTTGTGCGTCTTTTCTTGACTTTGCGCGCTCATAGACCATTATTCCAATGATTCCAATTGCAAACAAGATCACCGAAATAGCTGGAATGGAATCAAAAATGCCTGCCATGAATAGTAGGTGTTTGCCATGGTTAAATAGGTTAAGTTAGCTCAACGAGCCCTTCTTTTGTTATTTTGTATTGGAACCGATTTTTCTTGAACGGCTCGAACACCTCTCCCTCATAGCTTGTAGATTTTTTGCCAAGCTTGATCTTGGTGTGCGTGAAAATAGAGATAACAGAGTCTAGGTTTTCTTGTTCCACATCAGATATGCTACGCACCATGTTAACTATGATTATCGGAATTTTTTTAGTCAGCGCTGCCTGAGATAGCTGCTTCATGTATTTTGCAAACTGGTTTGCCTTCTCAAGCATTTGATCCTCCTTGAAATATTCAAATGAGAACAGATCAGTGACGTTATCAATTACTACAAGGGCAAAATCAGATTCATTGATTTTTGAAATGTTTTTCAGCTGCTCTGCAGTGTTTGTTATTCTTCCAACCGTGACCTTGTCAAGGAGACTCGAGTCCAGATTCTTTGTTTTGAGCATCTCCACTATTCTTTCCGGCCTGAAACTTCCTGTCGTGTCTTGGTAAAATACCGTGCCTCCCTGCGAGATCAGGTTTGTCACAATTTGCAGCACCAGCTGGGTTTTTCCGGTGCCGCTTGCGCCAAAAACATCTGTGATCGTGCCGCTTTTTAGGCCGCCGCCAAGGACATCATCAAGTGTTCCAAATCCTGTTCGAATCATAGATGACAATCTCTTAAAAAAATAGAAAAATAAACAAATCTCGTCTTTGTGTCATAATATAGGCAAGGCTTTTATTCAGGGTATCTAGCTAGCATGACAAGAGAACATCATTGTCACAAGTAAGCGCCAAGAAACCATTAACGACACTACAAAAAAGCACTAAAAAGAAAGTCACGGTGCGACTCAAAAACGAAATAGAGTACAAGGGCAAAATGGACAATGTCGACTCTTACATGAATCTGATTATGACCGATGCCGAAGAGCTCCATGAAGGCAAGATAGTTGCAAACTACGGTCGGGTTATAGTTAGAGGAAATAATGTACTATTTATCAGGCTAGAAAACGAATTATAGGTAAAGATTTCAATGGCACGAAGTTTTCTCTTTACTTCTGAATCTGTGACGGAAGGGCATCCGGACAAGATCTGTGACAAGATTTCAGACGCATTGCTTGATGAGTATCTAAGGCAAGATCCCGACTCCCGCGTCGCCGTCGAGACGCTGACTACTACAGGACTCGTAGTTGTCGCAGGCGAGGTTACTTCGAAGGCAAAGTTCGACATCCAGCAGGTGGTCAGAAACACGATCAAAGAAATCGGATATGACAAACCAGAATATGGCTTTGATGCGGACTCGTGCAGCGTGATGGTATCAATCCATGCGCAAAGCCCCGACATATCACAGGGAGTCACTTCAACTAATAACAAGGATCAGGGTGCAGGCGATCAGGGACTGATGTTTGGCTATGCCGTAAACGAAAGCGATGAGCTCATGCCGCTGCCCATCCTTATAGCGCACAAGCTTACCAGGAGGCTATCAGAGCTTAGAAAGAGCAGGGATCTTCCGTGGGTACGACCCGACGGGAAGTCGCAGGTCTCAGTGGAATACGAGGACGGCAAGCCCAAAAGAATTGAGACCATAGTCATATCTACGCAGCATTCACCCGATATTGATAATGAGCAGATAAAGCAGCAGATAATTGAAAAGGTTGTCAAGCCAGTATGCGGCAAGTGGTGGCACGACAAGATCAAAATTCACGTAAACCCGACAGGCCGCTTTGTGATAGGAGGCCCGCCAGGCGACTCTGGCCTGACAGGCAGAAAAATAATTGTGGATACCTACGGCGGTGCGGGGAGGCACGGTGGTGGGGCGTTTTCTGGCAAAGATCCCTCCAAGGTGGACAGGTCAGCCTGCTATATGTGCAGATATATCGCAAAGAACATTGTTGCGGCAGGCCTTGCAGACAGATGCGAGGTTCAGGTCGCATATGCAATCGGCGTTGCAGAACCTGTCTCATTAATGGTAAATACGTTTGGTACTGGAAAAATTCCAGAAGAAGACATTGAAAACCTGGTAAGAAAGCATTTCGATATGCGCCCTGCGGCAATCATATCGCATCTAGATCTCAAGAGGCCGATCTATAAGGACACTGCTGCCTTTGGGCATTTTGGCAGAACGGATGTGTCTTTTCCGTGGGAAAAAACAGACAAGGCAGACCTACTCAGAAAGGCCGCCGGCCTTTAGCCTAAAGCCGCATAGCCGCTCTAGCTTTTTGTGGCTGGACGTGAAACTACCAAGGAGGATATTGAGGTCATCTAGCCCATAGATTGCCTTTTTTGGGCTACGGATGGCAGCAGAATAAGCAGTTTCCAGAGGCAGTTTTCGGATTTTGATTTTCTTTCCTCTCGCAAATTGTCTTACGTGTTTTTCAAAGCTTATTGTTTTTGGGCCGACCAGATCTATTATTTGGTTTGAGAATTTTTTGTTGTTTATGCAAAGAAGAATAATTTTCGAGACATCGTCTATGGATATTGGCTGCAGCACATATGAGCCGGAGCCGGGTATTGTGAGGTAGCCTCGCTTCGCCTGCCTTAGCAGGTTTTTTGTCAGCGGATCGTTTTGTCCGATTATGTGCGACGCCCTGAAAATTGTGTAATCAAGGCCTGACTTGATGATTTGTTGTTCTGCCTTTAGCTTTGAGATAAAGTATCCCATTGTGGTGGAGTTACTGACTCCAAGGCCGCTTATGTAGACAATTTTTTTTATTTTTGACTTTTTGCACAGCCGGATTATCTTTGTTGTCTGATCTACGTTTACTAATTGATAGTCAGAATCTGCTGTCTGTGCGCCACTGCCAATTAGGTGCACCAATGCGTTGCAGCCGCTTAGTTTCTTTGGGAGGTTCTTGTTTGCCAGATCTGAGAAGATCACACTTTTTTCTGACTCAAAGCGTCTGTGTTTTTTTCTAGCTAGGCTGACGACATGGATTTTTTTTGAATGGAGTAATTTTCGAAGGTTCGTTCCAACAAAGCCGCTTGCCCCACACACAGCTATTTTGAGTTCGGTTTGGCGCACTGATTTAGGAACATTAAATGTAATTTTAAATGTATAAACGCAGTAATTTAGCTGTTGAATGCATCGCAGTGCTACGACGTTTTAGGATTGCAAAATGACGCATCGTTTAAGGAAGTAAAACAGGCATACAGAAAGCTGTCTCTCAAGTACCACCCCGACAGGAACAGGGACAAAAACGCAGACCGAAAATTCAGGGAAATAACCGAAGCCTACCAGATCCTAAAGATGGAGCAAAAAAGAGAAAACGCAAGACACAGGGACGCAGATGCAGCCCAGGCAGAGTTTTGGAAATATTATGAGAAAAACTCGGACGGCGAGGTTAGCTATGGCTATCAGGCATACTACAAAGAGTTCAAGCGCAATTTCGGGGCATCTGACAGTTATGAAAATCGCGATGCCGAAAGGCCTGTCTCGCACAAGATGACGCATCTGCTTCTTTATGGCGGGCTTGGCGCAATCGCATTGTGGATAATTATCTCCGAAATTCTAAAGTGAATTTTTGCAAAAACTGCATTAAAGGTTATTACGCAAACATTGTACTTTATGTTGTGAGCGAGACGGAAAAGCCGAGGCAGAAGCTTCGAACTGGCTATACCACCGGAACCTGCGCGGCTGCAGCAGCAAAGGCAGGCCTCATCGCCATCACCACACAGAATAAAGTTGAATCAGTCGAGGTGTTGTTGCCGAAAGAAAAAAAACTTGCAATTAAGATTTTTAGATGCCAGTTCGACTCTAAAAGCGCAAAATGCTCCGTCATAAAGGACGGAGGTGACGACCCAGACGTCACACACGGCGCAGAAATAATAGTAGAGTTGGAACTTACAAAGGACGCAAGCAAAATAGAGATAGACGGGGGTGTGGGTGTCGGCAGGGTGACAAAGCCGGGACTTGGCCTTGAGATCGGCTCTGCCGCGATAAATCCCACGCCAAAAAAGATGATTGTTGAAAACCTTTCTGAGATAGGAAAAAATGTTCTTAAAAAGAATGGCATCAAGGTTCTGATCTCCGTGCCAAAAGGCAAGGAGATTGCCGCAAAAACGGACAACCCGAGGCTAGGCATAGCTGATGGAATATCGATTCTTGGAACAACTGGAATAGTCATCCCGTATTCAACTGCGTCATTTGCAGCCGCGATCCGGCAAAGCCTAGATGTGACAATCGCCATGAAAGACGATACGGTGGTTTTAACAACCGGCGGAAGAAGCGAAGAGTTTTCAAAAAAAGAGATCAGCCTGCCTGATCACTGTTTTGTTCAGATGGGCGACTTTGCCGGCTATGCAATCCAGCAGTGCGCCAAAAAAGGCATCAAAAAGGCATACATTGCCGGATTCATCGGCAAGCTGACAAAGATGGCAATGGGGGTAAAGCAGACCCATGTAAAGGGATCCAAGGTGGACATGGATTTTCTGTCAGGCATTGCTGCAAAATGCGGCGCGGCAGACAACATACAAAATCAGATAAGAACCGCAAACACCGCAAGACATGTACAGGAGATAATTACACAGAACAAAGTGAACGGTTTTTTTTCCACAGTCTGCTCAGAGGTTCACAGACAGATGCGCTTGCACTCTGAGAACAAGGTTTCCCTTGAGGTGATCCTCTTTGATTTTGACGGCTCCATACTGGGCAGATATCCGCAGCAAGAGATTTAATTTGACATCAAAGACCCCAAAACATGGAAAAGGTAGCCATTTTAGCAATTACTAAAAATGGTATCAAAATAGCGTCTACATTAAAACAATCTTTTCCAGGCTGGGAGATCTTTGCGCCATCAAAGTTTCAGGACGATTCGGTTGCCACAAGTTGGTATGACGAGCAAACGGCAGCCAAGCTTGCAGAGTTGTTTGGCAAATATGACGGCCTCGTGTGCCTCTTTTCTCTTGGCGCAGTGATAAGGCTGATTGCCACACACCTAAAGGACAAAAAGACAGATCCTGCTATAATAGTAATAGACGACAAGGCCAGCTTTGTAATTTCTGCATTGTCTGGACACCTAGGCGGAGCAAACGAGCTGAGCGAGGAAATCGCCAGAAAACTTGGTGCAACAGCCGTAATTACGACTGCCGCCGACGTCAACAAGACCATACCGGTGGACCTGCTAGGCAAGGAGTTTGGCTGGAAGATAGACGGTGATTCTAACGTAACTAGGATTAGCGCGCTGATGGTAAACGAAGAAAAAATTGGAGTATACCAGGACGCGGGCGAAAAAAACTGGTGGAATGGCGATCTTCCAAAAAACGTCGCAGTATATGATACGCTGGATAAATTACTAAAATCTGACACCAAGGCTTACCTGATAATTTCGGATAAAAACTTGGACGGCGATATTGCAAGAAACTCTGTAATTTACAGGCCGCAGACGCTGGTGGCCGGAATAGGTCTGCATGGAGACACCACCAAAGAAAAGATAATAGAGTCGCTTTTGTTTTGTCTGTCAAAATATGGCCTCAGCCCCAAGTCAATAGCAAGACTTGTTTCAATCAAAAAACCAAAACAGGTGCAGGGACTTGTGGATGCGGCAGGAGATCTCGGCATTCCTCTGGAGTATTTTGAGCGGGACGAGCTTGCGCAAATTAGCATACCAAACCCCTCTGAGACGGTACAGGCCTATGAAGGAACCCCGAGTGTCTCCGAGGCAGCCGCGATAAGATCATCGCGAGGAAGGCTCGTCGTTGAAAAACAGAAATTTCCGCCGGATCTTACCATAGCAATAGCGAGAATTGAGAAATGAAACGCGGTCTGCTGCTTATCGACAGGGGAAGCCGGGAAAACGAGGTAAGAGACGAGCTTGACTTTATCTGCGGCAAGGTAAGGCAAATGGGTAGATACGCCTTTGCAAATTATTGTTTTTTGGAGGTCCTGCCCCCATTTATCGAAGAAGGGATGGCAAACTGCCTCAAAACAGACATCGATTCGCTGACTATTGTGCCTTATTTTTTGTATCCTGGCAAAAAGGTAAAGGCTGCGGTAAACGAGGCAATAAGGTTCCAATCCAGAACAGACATAAAATTTCTGGTCACAAAGCCCATGAGCATGCACAAGACCATGGTCGACATTGTGGACTCGAAGATCCAGTCGGCGCTGTCAAAAAACAGCGTCTCCCTGCCAAGAAACAAAATTGATGTCCTGGTGATAGGCCATGGAAGCAGGGATCCACATGCAAGGCTCTCAATAAAATATGTAGTCGATAACTTGTCTCCGCAATACAGAAACGTAGACTATTGCTTTCTTGAAATCGAAGAGCCGAACATTCAACAAGGAATCGAAGAATGCGACAAGAACAAGCCGGAGCTACTAGTGATCGTGTTTTATTTTCTGCATGAGGGGGCACACGTGAAAAGAGATATTTACGGCGATCTCAACCCGGCGCTTGAAAAGTTTAGCCTCAAAAAAGTCTTGATAACAGAACACATCGGAACGGACGATAAAATGATTAATTTCATCATAAAGAGGGCAAAAGAGGTGGAGAATGCAAACTAGGAAGGGCCAGTCAATAGAGGACCAAAGCATGGAGATCATCGAGCGGGAGATAGGTACGCACCCCTATGTCGGACACGAATGGCAGATAGTAAGGCGTGTGATTCACTCTACTGCAGACTTTGATTTTGCGCGACAAAACCAGATAATATTTCACAAAGACGCAGTCAGGGCAGGCCTTGACGCGCTAAAGTCGGGCAAAAACATCATAGTCGATGTAAACGGAATCATGGGTCTGCTAAACAAACAGAATCTGGCAGATTTTAAAAACAATGTAATTTGCGACATTTCAAATCCAGAGGTGGTAAAAGAGGCGATGCGGCTAAACAAGACACGCGCGCAGACAGCCATGCGGATCAGGTCAGCTGAGATGAACGGGGGCCTAGTCGTAATCGGAAACGCCCCGACCGCTCTTTTAGAGGTGATCCAGATGGTAAAAGAAAAGACTGCCAGGCCAGGCCTGATAATAGGCATGCCAGTCGGATTCGTCTCCGCTGCCGAATCAAAGGAGGAGCTCCAGTCCCTAGATATCCCTTACATCACAAACAGGGGCAGAAAGGGCGGCACGCCGAGCGCTTCTGCCATAGTAAATGCAATTTACAAGATATTACGAGAGTCACCTGCGTAGGTAAGCCACACAATTGTTGACAAAGTTTCTTGCGTGCATTCCGCGGTCAAAATAAAGGTGCATGTAGGAAGCAAGTGTGTTGTACTCTACCAGCCCATCTTTTTTGTTCTTGATTCCAACGCCGATCGACACATCATAGGCAAACCTGGAATCCTTTGGAATAGAGCTGAGCTCAGAATAATGAAACTCGTGGCCGAAGAGCCTTGCGCCCTTTTTTGCCAAGGTGCAATTTGAAATGGCGCATGCCTTTGTGTAGTTGAGCGTCATCTTTTTTTCCATGCTTGTTTGCGCCTCAAAGAGCCCGACCATCGGATATTTTTTGTTTGCATAATCGATTGACTTTGTGAGATACATCAGTCCCCCGCACTCGCCGTAGATTGGCATGTTTTGTTCGGCAAGTTTCTTTATTGATTTTTTCATGGGCTGGTTTTTTGCAAGGGGCTGCCCTAGGACCTCCGGAAAGCCGCCGCCGATGTATAACCCTGAGCACTGCGGAGGCGAAGTATCTGAAATTGGGCTGAAAAACTCTAGTTTTGCGCCATTTCTGCGCAGCGCGTCAAAGTTGTCGTAATAATAAAAGTTAAAGGATCTGTCAAGCGCGATGCCTATTGTTATTTTGGGTTTTTGGTGGCTTTCCTTGTCTAGTCGTACAAGTGCTGGCGCTTTTTTTGCGATAGATATTATTTTGTCGATGTCAAGATAGGCCGAAACCGTTTTTGTGATTTTTTTTATTTGCTGCTTTAGATCTGTTTGTTCTGTTACCGGTATTAGCCCGAGGTGCCTTGACTCTAAAGAGATCTCTGGGTTTTTTGGTATGCAGCCGAGAATAGGGATTTTTAGAGGTTCAAGCGCTGCTTTGCACATCTGTTCGTGTTTTTTGCTTCCCAGCTTGTTGAGGATCAGCCCTGAAATTCTAGAGTTTCTGTGGAATTTCGTAAAGCCCAGCGCAGTTGCAGCGATAGAGCGAGCGGTTCTGCTTGCGTCAAGTACCAGAATTACCGGCGCCTCAAGAATGCTTGCTATGTGATGGGTGCTTGAAGAGTCAGAGCCGCCTGAGAATCCGTCGTAAAATCCCATTACGCCCTCTATGACAGAGATATCCGAGGCAGAGTTTTTGACAAAGCTCTCCTTTACTGCCTTTTTTCCCATTATCCAAGAGTCCAGATTCCTTGCGGGATTGCCAGAGACTGCCGAAAGATACGTCGGATCAATGTAGTCGGGGCCGACCTTGAAGGGCTGGACGGAGTACCCCTTGCTTTTCATTCCGTGAATAATAGAGCACGTAATGGATGTCTTTCCCACCCCGCTTGTGGCACCAGCAACTACTATTCTGGGAATCTTCAATTTTATCACCTAGTCTTTGAAATGGGCGGTATACCAATCTTTTTAGGTATTCGTCGACGATTTTGGATATGGCAGAAGACGGCCTGGTAATCGTTTATACTGGCAAGGGCAAGGGAAAGACCACCGCAGCCCTCGGAATGGCGCTAAGGGCAATAGGACACGATCATAAAATCTGCATGATCCAGTTCATCAAGGGATCGTGGCATTATGGCGAGATGAGCTCATCAAAAAGACTCGAGCCAGACTTTGAGCTTACTGCCGTAGGCAAGGGCTTTGTTGGCATACTGGACGACAAGACCCCAAAAGAGATACATGAGAAAATTGCACAAGAGGCAATCCAGATCAGCAGAGAGAAGATAATGTCAGAAAAATACGACATTGTGATTTTGGACGAGATAAACTATGCAGTCAATCTCGGACTAGTCGACGTGCAACAAGTTCTTGATTTGATTAGGATCAAACCGCAAAAAGTAAGCTTGGTGCTGACTGGAAATCATGTAAGACAACAGGTAATTGACGCTGCGGATTTGGTAACTGAGATGAAGGAGATAAAGCACCCGTTTCAACGCGGGATACGGGCAAAAAAAGGCGTTGATTTTTGATCAACAACATTAAATTATGTTGCTCGGGCCAAAGCTGCATTGGCCACTGAGTCACAAGAGCTGCCGGAAATCGGAGAGATTGTAGTTGCAACCATAACAAAGCTTACCGACCATGGGGCATATGTGACACTTGATGAATATAACAACATGCAGGGATTTTTGCACGTATCGGAGATAGCGCCCGGCTGGGTCCGTTCTGTGAACAAGTTTGTCAGAGAAGGCGAAAAAAAGGTCCTTCTAGTCAAAAAGGTAAACCCAAACAGATCAGAAATCGATCTGTCGCTAAAACAGGTCTCAAAGGAGCAGCAAAAGAAAAAGCTCCTCGAGGTAAAAAGAATCGAAAAAGGCATGACGCTCTTGCAGGCAGTCAAAGACGCGGCCGCGCTATCGGACAAAGACCTTGAAAAGCTTGAAGACTCGATTTTTTCAAAATATGATTTTGTTTATGACGCATTCTTGGATGTGGTGACAAAGGGCATTTCCGTTCTTGATGAGCTAAAGCTGCCAAAAAAAACCCTGTCTGCAATCGAAGAGGCCAGCTCAAAGATAAAGCCCCCGTCTGTCGAGATACGTGGAATATGCGAGATTACATGCAGCCAGTCAAGCGGAATTGATGTGATAAAAAATGCGATTTTAGACTCGATAGGCGACCAGGCGACCAATATCTTTGTGACATACATTGGTGCACCAAAGTACAGAATCGCTGTCAAGGGCCAAGACTTTAAGACCGCGGAAAAAATGCTAAAGCCAGTGCTGGATAAGATTCAAAAAACCATAGAAAAAAGCAACGGCACGTTTAGCTTTGCGCGAGAAGAATCCAAAAAAACGCGAGAGGGATAGCCCTTGAGGTTTCAGCTTCGCAAATGCCCCGATTGCAAAAGATACACACTAAAGGAGCAATGCCCAAAATGCGATTCCAAAACCGTCACTGCGCACCCTGCCAAGTTCTCACCTGATGACAAATATGCTCGCTATCGGATAATGGACAAGTTCAAAAAAGAAGGCTAGGGCGAAGAAATGGTTATGGTTTTGATCCGTGCCATCTCAGGATCCACCGGCTGATCATTTAGGTTTGTTTGTAGAGCACCTATTTTGTCGACTACGTCTTTTCCTTCGATTACCTCGCCAAAGATCGTGTATTGGCCATCAAGCCAAGGTGCGTCGCCGAGAACTACGAAGAACTGAGAGCCTGCGCTGTTGATGTCCTGGCCCCGTGCCATCGAAACCACATATTTGGTGTGTTTTAGGTTGCTTATCTCAGCGTCAATAGAGTAGCCTGGCCCGCCCGTTCCCCACGTTCCAGGAGGAGAATCAATTGTGTTTGGGTCTCCGCCCTGTATGACAAATCCAGGTACTATTCTGTGGAACAGGGTTCCATCGTAGAACTTGGAATTTGCCAGCTTTACAAAGTTTTCAACCGTTTTTGGTGCAACGTCCGGATTTAGTGCAATGACAATGTTGCCGAGATTTGTTGAGATGGTTGCGAGTTGGCCTTTCTTAGCTGGCGTGGTGTCACTTTCACCGGTCACAGCTGGCGCGGTGTCACTTTCACCGGTCACAGCTGGCGTTATGATATCTTGTGGCCTGTATTCCTTGTTTACTTCATAGATCAAGACTCCATTTATTGGACCTGCATCAGCTCTCAGAATGCTAGATGACATGTAAGCTAGTCTTAGCGGGCCGTTACCATTTTCTGGGAATTTGATATCATCGATATAGACAGGTGTGAATCCCGATACGTACGCGTCTGCTTGTTTCTGGTTTGCCAGATCGACATATGCAAAAGTAGTAAATGGAATCAGTTTACCAAGCAGGGTATCGTTCCAAAATTCAGGTGTTGCGCTAATACCGTCGTCATAGATGAATTTTTCTACGGGGAATCCGCCAATTCGCATAAACCATTGTTTTTTGCTTTCATCGCCTCCCCCCTGAACTAGGTATAGGCGAGGATCTTCTGCATTTATTCGCTGCCCGGCGACATAGATTAGGACATAATCAGCATCCATGTCTTGCAACTGGTTCCAAGCTTCGTCAGGAGTACTAAGTAACATGCGTGCTATTTGCATGATTTTTCCAGTATCGAGTGTGGCATTATCGGCGAGCGAGCGTCTTTCACCGAGTGTTGTGATCCAGTAGCCGTAATCCCACCACGATGCTACGACTGCGTCCTGTGGAGTATTTTCTCTGAGCCACTGCATCGCATCAAGCCAATCAGATGTTGCTATGTTATAGTTGCTGCCGCCGTTCAGAATTGTAGGCGGGGCCTTTGCGCCATTAACCCAATTGGAGCTAGCCGGAACCATCATCGGTATGATTAATAAAATTGCTATTATCACGGAATAAGAAATTTTAAGTGTTCTTGGATGGGCTCTGATCAGTTTTTTGTTCTCTTTTTGTTCCTGTCTAAAGATTTCTTTAGTAAGCATTGAAAGTCCTACAGACCCAAGTATGATAAGCGAGAGTGAGGAAAAGATCTCAAGCCTTATGAAGGCAGAACTTATGTATACTCCAAGCAGGCCGAAAATTAATGCGAAAATCTGGACGTCTCGCCTATTATTAGAATCGTTTGAGAGGTTTTTGAATATGAGCCATACTCCTATAGCTGCAAATATCATAAAGACAGAATGGAACAAAAACGATTGAAAAATTGTTGTGGTTGAGTGTTCTGCAACGGAGTCTACCAGAGGGTCTGTTGTAGTTAAAAATGGATTAACGGCATTAAGATAACGGAAGCTTGGGAGTCCAACGACGTTTGTCGATAGTATAGCAATCCCTGCGATAACCACACCAATCAACAACAAGGCGCTGTTTCGTTTTCTTTTTTCTTCGCTACTGAGATTTTGAATAAATGAACATGCGACAAGAAAGATCGTAGGACCAATTATCATAAATCCGCTTGCTTTTACAAAAAAATCAAGTCCTGGCCTTTCAAATGGTGCCAGTGAGATTGCCAAGCCGAGAACAAACACGGGTACTGCCCACCTAAGAAAGCCAACGTCCTTTCTAACAAATGGGAGTGAGAGGATGAACAGCCCTAAAGGCAAAACAAAAAAGTCGGTTCCGCCCCATGCAGAAAAAGCAAATCCGAAAAATATTCCGCCTCCAATTAGTTTGGCAAAGGCTATCTTGTTTGATGATTTAAGACCGCTCAAAAACAGATAGACTGCCAATAACCCATAAAACAGCCCCAGAGGCTCTGACTTGAACCAGCCAATCGATCCCCTAGTAATTATTGGTAATGAGACAGAGTAGAGCAGCGACGCAAATAATCCCGCAGTGGTCCCTCCAATAACCCGAACTAGGGCAAAGACAACTATTGCTGTGAGAGCGCCAAACACGACCGGAAATACAATTGTAAATCCATACAGGTCAGAACCGCCACCAAACGCTCCATAAAGCAAGGCGGCAGTAACATGCAACATGACTTGTGATGAACCTACGATATCCCTTCCATATGGGTACCAACTCATATCGTCATGCCATTGGTAATATGCGGGGAGGCCATTTTCTACAATGTACTTTGTTGCCCTGTAATTGAAAAATGGATCAAACTCGTTTAGTTGAAACCCATAGTCTGCTGCTTGTGATCTTATCATCGCAGTTATTGAAAACGACAGTGACAAAACTCCGATTATCAGTAGGTGATGTAGGCAAAACTCGAAGCTTCTCACGGAAAATAATTTTTTATTAGAAATCAATTGCCTTTTTTCAAAGAGGTCTGCTTATTACTCTTTTGTAAGAATCTGTACCTGACATGAGCTCACTAGATTTTTGAATGTTAGTGCGTCGTCTTGACTGCCTACAATTGTTCCATAGTGCATTGGGATTGCGAGTCTTGGTTTGATTTTTTTAGTCGCTGCAGCCGCTTCGTTTGCATTCATAACATATGTACCACTTACCGGAACAAAAAGCACGTCGACTTTGAGATCACCCATCTCTGGTATGTCATCAGAATCCCCAGTGTGATAAAAAGTGGTATTGTTAATCGTGATTACAAAACCCACCTTGTTGTCCTCTTTTGGGTGAAACGGTTTTTTTGTGTCCGGATTTATCTTGTTGATATTGTACGCGCGTACAGCACGTACTTTGATGCCACTAACTGTTTTTTCCTCATTTGGCGCAATGCCGATTATTTCCTTGTTTTTTGCCTTTATTTGGCCTAGACATTCTTTTGCCGCAACAATGACTGTTTTTTCGCTCGATGCCTTTTTGAGGTCGTCGTTGCTCAGGTGATCAAAATGGTTGTGCGATATCAGGACAATGTCTGCATTGATTTTTTTGTCCAGCTGATACGGATCAGTACAGATGGTGAGGTTGTTGTGTGTCAATGTGAAGGTATCGTGCCCATGCCACCGTATCTCGACTCCGCCGTATTCGAGCATGTTTCTTACAGAATTTCTATCAAAGTTAAACCTTACTTGATTCCAGCACAATTTTATTATTTGAAATTGAGATGACAGAGCCTCCGGCTTTTTTTACTTCCAGTTTTAGTTCTTTGTCCATCGTTGCGATCACTCCCCCGCTTTTTTTGACAAAAGAAATTAGGGATTCGTCTACGTAGCTTCCGCCAAGATTTATTGTTTTAAATGATTTTATGTATTGGGTGGTGGTACGGATCTCTTGTCTTTTTTCTTCAATCTTTCCAAGCTTTTCAAGCTCGGCCAAGACAATATCTGGGACGACAAACTGAACGTCGCCTATTTCCGTTTCAAGCGTAGAGATATTTTTAATTCTGTGGTTAGCTAGGTGAATAAGAAAATTCGTGTCGCATATTACCTCAACCAACTACACCTGCTCCGATTAGTCTCCATCTGTCCTCGATCTTTCGGCTCAGCGCCACGTTGCTGCTATCAAAGAGGCACACTGGTCTTTTGAACTGGACCTCGATTTGCTCTGCTTTGACCTTGTTTATTTTGGCAAGAACCGGTGCGGTTCCGATGTTTAGCCTTAGTGATTCACCTACCTGAATCGGAGTTACCTTGATGTCATTTACGGTTCCGACTGCAGAGTCAAACAGGTTTACGATTAGTTTTGCACTCAAAGAGTTTTCAGGTAGTGTCTCCGGTTTGCCGATTACAGAGCCAACAAGCGAATCGCTCCTTGTCATGGATGGATCCAACTTTGTACCTATTGCGACCAGTCCTCCAGGCTTTACGTCATCCACGATTCCGGCCGCCGTCCCAAGTGAGACGATCTGCGTGCGGATCGGCTCGTAGATGTTTTTCTTTGGATTTATGATTCCCGGTTTTATCTCGATTTCGTCTCCAATGGAGAAGGTTCCCTGAGTCAGGCTTCCGCCAATTATTCCTCCCTTGATGTCTTTGATTTTTGTGCCGGGCTTGTTTACATCAAAGGATCTTAGGACATGCATTACCGGTTCCTTTGCTTCGGTTCTTTTTGGTGTCAGAATAGTTTCCTCGATTGCGCCGATTAACGCATCGATGTTTAGCCTTGACTGTGCAGATATTGGTATGATTGGAGACTTTGCCGCCTTGGTGCCTTTGACAAACTTTGCAATGTCTGCATAGTTTGCCGTTGCGTCCTTGTATGAGATCAGGTCTACCTTATTTTGAACTATAACAATTTGCTGAATGCCCAGGATTTGCAGTGCCAGGAGGTGTTCCTTTGTTTGCGGTTGTGGCACTTTTTGGTTTGCTGCCACCAGAAGCATTGCCCCGTCCATGAGCGCGGCGCCGGAGAGCATGTTTGCCATCAGGCTTTCGTGCCCGGGGCTGTCGACAAAACTTACGACTCGTGACAGCTCGCTTTGTTGTCCGCAGTTTGGACAGTTTGGCGTAGTCGAATACCCAAGTGGAGACTCGCAGCTTTTGCACTTGTAAAATGCCGCATCAGAGTATCCAACACGGATTGTGATCCCACGCTTTAGTTCCTGGCTGTGAACGCTTGTCCACTGGCCGGTCAGTGCCTGGATTAGAGTGGTTTTGCCGTGATCTACGTGTCCTGCGGTTCCAATGTTGACGCATGGCTGGTATCCATATTTTTTTACATACCAGTCTGGGAGGGTTTCACGCCAATGCATTACCAAATCTCAAAAACTCTAATATCTTAACTTATGCCTTTTCTTTGTTTTCTGCCGGAGCTTCTTCTATTTTGATCTCGCCGTCGTATGAGCAGTTCAGCTGATAGATTTCTTCTGAAATGGTGTTTCCTCTGATCAGTCGCCTTCTGCGTTGTCCTTTTTCTGCGTTTTTCAGTCCTATTCCTTTTGAAATTAAAACCGGTTTTCGCGCAGAACCGTAAATGTCTCCACGCATTGGAATTCCGGACTTGTCGCTTCCCCCGGTGATTTTCAGCTTGCCGCCAAGTCCTGCAATTGCTGCGTCAACTTCGCTGCCGATGTGCAAACCGACCAGGGCGCTTGCCTCTCTGTCCTTTAGTTCTTTGGATAGGGATTTTCCTTTCTTGTCAGATATTGTCAGCTTAAAGTTAGCCAAGTATTGCTCAAGAAATTTGGGCGGCTAATTAACCTTTGGAAAAAATCTTTTAGGTTGATCCGCATAATTGCTAGCTGATGAAAGAAGAGATCACTTGTCCGCGCTGCAACAAAAAAATGGTCGACATGCAAGCATGCCACATGATTTGCAATAATTGCGGCGCGCACCTTGATTGCTCAGACAAGGGTTCTTTCTGGTAATCAAAAGCCGGGTCTGTCTGGGATATAGTCAGACGCCATGTTTACCGCCTTGTCCTTCATGATTTCCAGATAGGCGTCATAGTCGGATTCAAAGCCGCAGTGCGGGCATTTCACAGACTTCATGTCGTCATCAAGTATGGCAACTCTTTCGCATTCTGGACATCTGGCATCCATGATTCTAGATGTGCTTAAAACTATAATAATGTAGGGAGATTGCTAATTTTTCTATTGGGTATTCACAACTCATTGATGACGCTCGATAGTCTTGATATCTCACGTAACATTATGACAATACATGAAGAGATTTGAGGAATTTCATGTGTCTGAGATGATAGAATACAACAGGTTGAAATGTTCTATCTATTTGAGGATGATCACAAAAGGGGATTATTGTGATTAGAGAATTTTTAGAAAAATACGCAAAAACACTAGATCGATTCTAGTTTTTTGAGTAGTTCTGGATACTCCTCCCGAATTTTAAGTAGCCTGTCTAGGTATTCTTTTTTCATTTGATTGGCTTCCGTTTTTACTGCCATGTTATCGATAACAATTCCAATCGTAAAAGGGTTAGTACATGTTGGTGCAGCCGTTCGTTAGATATCCAAGTACGATATACAGATCAGCCAGTATCATTTTTAGTGAGATTCTTACCAAAATCAGTAAGCGGAGTTAGTCCAGCCTGGCAGGACGTCAGCTTCCCAAGCTGAAGGTCGCGGGTTCAATTCCCGCACTCCGCACCTTAAATTTCCTTTATTGCCTGTAAAATGCTGTCCTTGTCCTTTGCGTTTGGTGTGTATTTCAGATAGCTCTCAAAGTCTTGTTTTGCTTCCTTGTTTTTCTTTTGTTCCAGCCTTGCCAGCCCGCGATTTTTGTAGATGGGGCCGAATCTGGTAGCGTTGATGTCAATTGCCTTGGAATAGTATGGATCTGCCTTTTCGTATTGTTTTGTCTTTAGGTAATAGTTCCCAAGGCCGCGGTATGCCAGGTAGCACCTTTTGTTGTTTTCTATGCTTTGCTCATAGTATGGGATGCATTCTGGCGAGTTTTTTTCGTTGTATATGCCGCCCAGAAGACACTGCGCAGTAGAGTTTGTCCTGTCCAGATTTATCGCGTCCTTTAGTGTTTTGATCGCGTCTTCCGTTTTGCCCTGTAGGTTCATCTTTTCTGAGACAAAGCATAGCCTGTTTGATTTTTCTTTGGAGTTGTTCTCAGTTCTTATGGCAGATATGATGTCGGTAGGTGCTAACAGTATTGCCAGCTTTCCGTCTTCTTCCCAGAGCCTGTCAAATTGTTTTTCTGGGATCATGCCTATTTGGTCTGGCTGCGGCATGTAGTGGATCATCGATTTTTCCTTTTCGTCATAGCCAGAGATCACCGATGCGTGCTGCACCACCTCAAAGAGCCCTGGCAAAATTACTATTGGCGGGATCCCCATGTCGATTATTTTTTTTAGCTCAGATAGAGACGAGTGCAAGATCAGGCTTCCGAGGCCGTGCCGTTCTGCTAGTTCTATTCCTTCTATTAGGATGCTGCCGCGCACGTTTGTGTATCTTTTTGCGATTTCCTTTGCCTCGGCAAACGGCAGATTTACGTTCCAGTACTTCGATACGGCACTTACTGCCAGGGGCAGGCAGACGTTTTCCTCAGATACCGGAGGCAGTAATAGTTCGTGCTCGCTCATGGCTTGGCATTGTTTTTCTTAATAATATTAATCAAAGTGAGGTGAATCTCTCAATTAGCGACAGGCCGTCCCCTGTCATTTCGGGATGAAACTGCGTTCCAAAGATTTTCGAGTCTCGGTATTGAACTATTTCATATTTACAGTTCTCAGAGCTTGCAATCTGGACAAGAGATTTTCCAAGCTGAGATATCTCAAAGTTGTGGCTTTGGTATACGTTGATCACTCCCTCGCAAAGCGGGTTTTTTTTCAATACCTTGACTGTGCTGTTGCCTTTTTGTTGTGAGTCCATTTTGCGTATTGTGCCACCTACTGTCAGTGCCAAAATTTCGGCGCCGTAGCAGATCCCAAGTAGCTGCTTTTTTTCAGATATTGCGTGCTTGATTATTTTTGAGTTCAGTGCGTTCATTTCTTTGTTGTTTTGCCTCCTTCCGGACAAAATGAAGGATTTAGATGTGGCGATTTCCGTGGTGCTTATTTTGTCAAACGGTAGGAAAGAAAATTCTAGCTTTTTTTCTGAGAGAAACTCTGTTATGTTTTTTGTAAATACAGAGCCGTTATCGACTAGCAGCAGCATTTGGAATTTACTTGCCCACTTCGATTGAGATGTAGTGAAGCTCCGCTACGTTCTCAATTGTCACTATTGTTCCAATGTTTACTATGTCGCCGTCTTGCCACATGAGCACCCGCTTTGATCTCGGTATGACAAAGTCGTCAGCAAACTTGTCTAATAGATCGTTTGTTGCCTCGAGGTCTGCCTGTGTGAAGAACGATATCTCGCCTTCCTTGAATGAAAGTGGTATTTGTAGCGACGTCGGCGTTACTATTTCAATGCCCTTGTCTTCAAACACGGACCTGATAGCTTCGATTCTGGCGTTTTTGTCAAATCCTGGCTCGCTGGTAGTCGTTGATGTAGGTACAACTCCTGCGAGTTCCTGCAGGTAGGCCTCAAATGCCTCTTGTTGAGTGTTCCCAAGGCCCACATAGTATTCGCCGTTAAAGGCGGCACCCACTGCAGCAATTGTGCCAAGCTGGGCCACCACACCACCAGAGCCTGCCGTATAGACCGGTATAAAGTAGACATCGTGATCTCCTACTCTGTACAAAATATTCTCGCCTATGCGCGGTGTTCGCAAAAGCGTTTTTAGTTGCGCAAAGTCATTGTCCTTGTCTAGGGCCTCGCGCACCGCGGTCGGGCCGATTAGTTTTGTAGTAGAGTTTAGTGGAACCTGATAGAACTGCATGTTTCCAAGAGTAGGCAGGTCGTTTTCGACTACCATGTATCCTGACAGGTTCCTACCCTGCGAGCCCCTTAGCTCCAACGAGAGCAGTCCTAGGAACTTGGTAGTGTCAAACCCTGGCGGTTTTGCCTCAATATAGTATGCTTCTAGCCTTTCAGGTATTTCGTAAAACAAGTTTGCTTGGATGAATGTCTCCGTGTTTGTCACATGGTAAATGTTGAACATCTCGGTTTTCCACGTGAATAGCTCTTGCGGATACCTGATCTGCTCGTTTAGCCAAGAAGGTATTGGTTGGAACTTGTCTCCATACTGGCTTTGAATAATTTTGGAAAAATAGTCATCTCCGTACTTGAGCAGCGTGATGTTTCCGTCGTATGTGTCAACTAGGGCAAATCCAACAAGTCGCAGATATGGGTTTCCCATAGACCATGGGATTGAGCGTGTGTCGAACCCCACTATAAGTGGGACAAGCCAATAGGTGCTCTTGCCATCGGTTACTGGATAAAAGTCCAGTTTTTGCCCAAACAGGTTATACAGAAAATACGGGTACAGCACTTCCATTCTGTCGTAGACGTCCTTGTATCGCATTACGTGTACGGAGGTGCTTGGATATGATAGAAGGAAGTTTGGCTCAAAGATCCAGCTCAGGGGCGGCGAGACGTCGATGCCGCCGCTGCCGGAGTAGAATGCGCCGTTAAGCTCCTGGCTTATGGTTCCTCGATTTGTAGGATATGCGGACCAGGTTTCGCTAAAGAGCCCCCCCTCGCCGTAATAGATTGCCCTCTGTGAGAATATTTTGCTGCTATCCACCGATTGGCCGGTTGTTGCCTCTAGCGTCAAAAATCCGTTTGGGACGTGTGTATACACCAAGTGCTCGTTGTACCATCGGTTTTCTAGGCTCACAGTTGACGGCAGGACCGGCTTCATTGACGCAGTCCAGTAAAGCGTGTTGTTGAATCTAAGAATGTCATTGTCTTCAAAGTCGATATATGGAATGAGGCCGATTTCCGGCTTTAGCTTTGCATATGCTGCTTCCCAGTCCCAGATTCTAATCGAGTCAAGTACGTCGCGGTTTTTTTCTATGTATCCTTTTATGTTGTTTGGCGAAATCGACGCCAGACTGACATCGTTGTCTCTTATCTTGATTTTGTCCAGCTCGCCAAGGTACCTGTTTACGTAGATTTGTTGTTGCGTGTATGGCCCAAGATATTCTATTTTACGTGCGTCCGCTATGCTGTTGTTTACTGCCATTATCGAGCCGGCTATAATTCCAATTGCAATCAACGTGAAAATTCGGATGTAGATGTCGCGCTTTATTGGATGCGTCAGGATCTTGGAGCGAATCCTGTCAAAAACCGCAAATGCAATCAGTGCAAATCCCGCCGCAAGTGTTCCTCCAATCACATAGCGGGTATTGTAGTCGATTTGATCTGTAAAGAACAGGTTTATGGCGGCCCAAATAACGCCGATTCCAATAACTGCCTCGATTGTGGAGACATAGTTTAGGTACTTGGGCTTGCCTTGTGACGAATCATAAATGTATGATGTAATTACCCTGATTATCGAGTGAAGGCCGACATACAACGCAAGCCTTACTCCTATTGCGCCCAACACTGGAGGGACTATTATTGTTAGTGCAGGAATTAATCCTATGACTGTTTGTGCCGGCTCTGATGACTGCGGCGTGATAAACGGCAACGAGAAAATAGTCGGTATGTTTGCTATTCCCAGATCGTTGCCATCGAGCATGTAGACCAGTGCCAGGCCAAACATGATGTTGGTAAAAAACGCGCCAAACAGGAAGACTTTGGTTATCTGCCAGATCACAAATTGCGGAACACTCATCTTGTGTTCCTTGAAGCTTGAGATGTTTTTCGATACCGGATCGTGTGTGCCTCTATTCAAAAACGTGATTGCCACATGTATCGAATACCAGACTATTGAGGATCTGTTCTTTATGTCCACATTGAGAAGAGCTATGGCAGAAAGGACGATTGCCGAGATGATAGAATAGTAGATTGGCTTTGTGAACAGGTCGGCAAACTCTGTCATGTTCATCGACAGGATGACTCCTTGGTTTCCCACCATTACCAGAACTATAATGCTGATTATCGCAATTATCCCCAGGCGTATGAGCCTACCTGCGTTTGGTTGTGGTGAGCTAGATTCAGCTGATGAACTATACAAAATCACGGTTTTTCCTTTAGGGACAAATTAATGTCTTAGGGTCAGGCGCAAATACTAGGTTAGGGTGGCGCATCCCTTGCAGATCATATAAACGGCAGCGTATTTTGGCATGGTCAGCTGCTCGTTATTGTAGGGGCCGAATTTTTTGGACTTTAGTCGGAATTCGACTGGGCAGTTTGCCGTTACCGTTACCTTGTCGTCATCTATAAAACACGCCTCCTGTGCCGGATTGAATTTTACAAGGTCCTTGCACAACGTCTTTGTGAGGCCGCTTTTGCTGTTTATCGTCCCCCCGAGCCTAAAGATTCTGTGGACGTCGATTGTTACGTTTGGATCGACGCGGACACCAATTTCTATTTGTACGGTTTCCAGCCTTTTTTTAAATGCCGTGTATCCTTCCGATATGATCTGTTTTGAGAGCTTGGGCTTGTTTGATTTTGAGCCAAAGATCTGCCTCGATACGCGGCCCAGCCAGCCCTTGTCATCAAGATCTGCAAACTGGGACTTGGCAAAGTTGTATTTTGCGCCAAAGGTTTCCGGCATTGCTCCCTTGAGCATCACATAGTCCACAAGATCTGCTCTTTGCCTAGAGTCCAGCTTCTCATAGCTGGAATCCGAGACGTATACATGGAATCCCTCATTGCCTGAAAAATACACCTCAATGTCTTCTTTTTTTATCCCAAGATCCAGAGTCAGGATTGTAAGCAGTTTTTTTACCTCGTTTTTTGCCGCAGAGATGCACTCGGTGCAGAGCACCGATGTTGTCTCGAACTTTGCGCTATTGCACTTGGGGCAAAGAGCAGGGTTTGCAAAAACGTTTGCACAGTTTGTGCATTTTTTGCAGGTATGGTGCTGCCTGCACGGAAGGTTCAGGTCTTTTGCATCGATGTCAAATATCAGATCCGCTGCCTGCCAGTCCTTTTCTGCCATGGGCAGATTTGGAAAAGAATAGCGCGCATTTGAGCAATAGACATCTGATGGTATCTGCGTCATGAGCATAAGATGCAGCTCCTTGTCGGACTTTAGCGATATGTGCCTATTCATTCCGGAATTGAGCTTCTGGTACCCAAACTCTCGCATCTCTGGATTTTTTGGGGCGTGTATAAGATCAAAGTGCTCAAAGTAGAATTTTTTGAAGGACTCTTCAAGTAGCCTTGCGTCTTTTTCAAGCATTTGGTATCTTTTTCCTTCCAAACTGTAGTGGGTTGATGATGTTGTCGCATTCCGGTATTGCAAAGCAGAGGTTTTCGCTTCGTAGCTTGTCGCATGATGGGCATGCGTATTTGGTTCCGCTCCCAAAGTTTCCTGCCAGGTGCTTGAGCTGGTAAAGCGTTATTCTTTCGTTATAGTCCGGCGCGTTTTTGAAAAGCGGTGCTATCTCTTCAATTGTCTGTCCTTTGTTCAGCAGATAGGTGGCCAGCATAAAGCGTCCCGAGTGGGGCAGGTTTTCGCCCCTGTTTAGGACATCTATTGCGTGTTTTATGCAGGGCGGGTATTCTGTTGTCTCTATTATTTGTACGGAGAATTTTTTTGCCAATGTGACTAGAGCATCTACGTGTTTTTTAAAAGAGTCTGGCACCACAGGTATGTTTGCGGAACGAATTTTTGAGCTGATAAAGTTGTCAAGCTCCTTTCTGATCAGCCTTACCGTTTCGTGTGCTGAAAGAAAGACGTTTCCGCCATCTACCATTCTGTTGACCAGCTTCCATTCTTGTTCGTGAAAGTGAACGGAGTGTTTGAGGTAGTCGGGGATCGGGATGACAAAATAGTCGTCGATTTTTCGAATCTCCATTGCAAAGAGTTCTTTTATTATTTTAATCGCAAGCTGCTCGTTTATCTTGCTTGTCATGTCTGCAAGATCTTTTTCTAGGAACTTTTCTGCACGCCTTGCCTCTGCCAGCGAGAACCGCCTAATCAGAGTAGGTACGTTGCTCTGCTTTAGCAGGATTACTGCTACGAGAAAGGAAAACACCTCGATATCGAGTGCCTTTATGTCAAAGTCAGAGTTGAAGATCTTGCCATCCGCTGCTGTCCGGATTCGAGAGACTGCCAGATCTATTATTGGTCTGAGATCCTCGTCTTTGTCGAACTGTTCCAGTGTGAATCCTTTTTCTCTTAGATAGTTGCCGGCCTCCGTCAAAAACGGATACTTGGCAATATCCTCGGTTCCTAGTTTTAGCACAGATCTAATCTGTCGATTTGACGTTAAAAATTTGAGTTTTTAGCTAATAGTAGTTTAAATTATGAGAATTTGACTGGTCAATATGCGTGTAGGCCTTCACGTATCGATTTCTGGCTCCCTTGGAGCCGCAGTCGACAACGCAATCGAGCGCCAATGTACCGCTTTTCAGATATTTACGCGCAGCCCCAGAATGTGGACTGCAAAAGAGATCCCAAAAAAAGATGCCGCCGAGTTTAGGGAAAAACTCGCGTCAAGCAAAATAGACAGGCTTGCGACGGTAGCGCACATGCCGTATCTGCCAAATCTTGCGTCGCCAAACGCGGCTACCTACAAGAAATCCGTCGCAGTTTTGATAAAGGAGGTAGAAAGATGTGGGCAGCTTGGCATACCATACTTGGTTGCGCACCTCGGCAGCCACATGGGTGAGGGCGAGCAAAAAGGAATAAAGCAGCTGGTAAATGCGTTTTCAGAGGCAGCGTCTGTCAAAAACGATGTTGTCATTTTGCTTGAAAATACTGCAGGCCAAAAGAACTCGGTCGGTTCGGAGTTTGCCCAGTGGGCGGATATCTTTTCACAGTTAAAGCCTAAGGACCGGTTTGGAGTCTGTTTTGATACGTGCCATGCGTTTGCATATGGGTACGATCTTAGGACGGAAAAAGACGTGGCCGAGACCTTTAAGAAATTTGAAGATGCTGTTGGATTTGAAAACCTCAAAATCTTGCACCTCAACGACTCAAAGGGTGAGATAGGCTCAAACCTCGACAGGCACGACCACATCGGCCTTGGCAAGATTGGCGAAAAGGGGATGGCCGCAATAATTAGACTGATAAACAAAAAGAACATACCGATAATCCTGGAGACTCCAATAGACAACACACGCGACGATTTTGGGAATATAAAGAAGGTAAAAGAGCTTGCATAGCTTGAAATTTATTTCCAGCGTCAGGTGAGGAACCGTTGAACTATGATTCCATAATGCAGCTTGCGCTTGAGCGTGGATTTTACTTTCCAAGCTGCGAGATTTACTCCGATGCCCAGGCTGGATTTTGGGAGTACGGCCCATCCGGCGTAAGCATGAAGACCAAGTTCATAGAGCTGTGGAGGCGCGAGCTTGTGCGCCGCGACGGAATGCTTGAGATTGACGGCTCCCAGATAATGTCGCAGTCTGTCTTTGAGGCTTCTGGGCACCTGGCAAGCTTTGCCGATCCGGTGGTAAGGTGCAGGCAGTGCGGCCTAAACCACAGGGCAGACAAGCTCATACTAGAGGCATCAAAAGTCGAGATTCCAGAAAGCGCAGATCTTGGGGAATTTGACAGGGTAATCTCCGAGAAAAACATTCGGTGCCCAAAGTGCAAGGGCGAATTTGACAAAGCCCGGAAATTTAACATGATGTTCAAAGTGGAAATAGGTCCAGAGGCAGAGGCAGCATATCTTAGGCCGGAGACGTGCCAATCCATATTTGTGGACTTTCCGAGGCTTTTCAAGACAATGCGGGGAAAGCTGCCCCTTGGGATTGCACAGATCGGCAAGAGTTTTAGAAACGAGATCTCGCCCCGACAGAGCCTGCTGAGGCTGCGCGAGTTTTACCAGGCAGAGATCGAGATTTTTTGCAACCCAAACAAGCTAAATGACCTGGATAGATTTGCAGAGATCCAAGATACCATCATCCGACTCTGGGTAAATGACGAGCTAAAATCCATGAGCTGCAAAGAGGCAGTCGATGCCGGTGTCTTGCCAAACAAATTTGTCGCATACTATCTTGGCATGTTGGCAGAATTTTATGAGAAAACCGGAATAGACATGACAAAATCCAGGTTTCGCAGGCTGGGCGAAAAGGAAAAGGCGTTCTATGCAAGCGTTGCATTTGATTTTGAGATCCAGACTACAATTGGCTGGCTTGAGCTGGTGGCATGCAATTATCGCTCAGATTATGATCTTACCAGTCATGCAAACAAGAGCAAAGAAAAGTTCGAGGTTCTAGACGATGAGCAAAAGGTCTTGCCACACGTATTTGAGATATCGATGGGAATAGACAGGAGCCTCTACACGATTTTGGAGCACGGTCTAAAAGACGACAAGCAAAACGAAAGAATTGTTCTTTCTATCAAGCCATACCTGGCGCCAGTGCACGTAGGGGTTTTGTCCTTGGTCAAAAAAGACGGCCTCAAGGAAAAAACAGACGAGATTTTCACGACACTGAGGCGCAAGTATGACGCGTTTTTGGACCATTCCGGCGCAATAGGAAGGAGATACAGAAGACTTGATGAGGTCGGTGCCCCCTTTGCCATAACTGTGGACCACCAGACGCTGCAGGACCAGACGGTAACCCTACGACACCGCGACTCTATGCAACAGGACAGAATCAAGATCTCAGATATTGATTCTGTATTATCTAGGGTAGTTTCATTCCCCTAGAAGCGGCGTTTGGCTTTGTTCAGAGCTGACCGTTATTAGTTTCAGGTAGGTTGGCCTGTACTTTATCTTGAGCTGTACGTTTTCTATTGCGTGGGCTTCTGGTATTATTCCGGAATCAGACTCTAGGCTTATGCTCCATGTTCCCTCTATTGGATCGACTGACGTTATGGAGAATCTCTCAAGTGGGCTGTCCTGTCCTGAATACCTGACTCGGTATACTTGGCCGTTAATTTCTACGCTCATGGTATTTCCTCTGTTTCCAGCAGTACTGTCCTTGATCATGCAGGGCTCGGATTGTCCTATCACACAGGTTCCATCTGGCGCTACTACCCTGTAGTGCAATGCTGGGTTGTCATCAGACGAGTACATCAAGCCGACTCTGGCCACTATTTGTCCCTCGTCTACGACTGATGATACGTTGATTGGCTCCGATATGGACGAGACTGTAGTAGCCTTGAATGTCTTTAGTTCTACTTGCGATGTTTTGATTGTCTTGTCGTACAGGTTTAGCTGTGCATATACAGAATAATCTATATCCATTCCATCTTCTGGCACATCCCATTCAAGGTTCACTATAGAGTTCCCTTTGAAGAGCTGTGGTGGTGACGTGTACACCATATTGCCGTCTACAATCAGAGATACCGTTCCAAACAGCGTGTTTCCCTCATTGTATACATAAGCAGTAGGCCTGTATGTGGTACCCTGAGCCTTGCTTGGGGGAGAGTCTAGCTCCATTTTTGCATCAATCTCGTACGTTGGCTTTACTCCTATTACGTATCTTTCTGAGCTTTGTACCAATCCCTCGTTGTTAACTACGTGAATCCAGTATATCACTGCAGGTGATTTCATAAATGACTGCGGCAGGCTGGCTGAGACCACATATGCGTTTGTTATGTTCTGGAGTGGTGTGACGTCCATCTTTACTGCGGCATAATTGCTAAAGTTGCCACCTGCCACATTGACTCTGAGCTCTGCCCGTCTTATGGCAGTAGGGCTGTCCACTATCGCAGTCACTTTGAACTGGTCGCCGGCATTTATGAACTGGCTTGGTGTGGTTGCGCCAACTGGCCTGTTTTCGTTTATCTGGAATCTGGTGCCAAATATGTTTGGCCTTCCCTCTCCCATAGTTGGCTCAAGGACACCTGTCTTGTCAATCTCAGACATTGGGTTGACAATTATCGTGTTTCTGCATTCGTCCATGTTTACCAAGTATGTGGTGGTTGCGGCAGCTCGTCCCCCTGCTTGTTCTGCGGTGACAATGAAGAAGTTTAGCTTTCGGTCTAGCGGAGCTTCGTACACATACCTGCTGGTCTGGAACACCTTGTTTTCTTCGGTAAATGGCTGGTCTTTTACCAGTGTTGCCGAATACACCTCGTTGAGTGGGGTTCTGATCTTTACGTTTGGCGGAGGCGCGTCTGAGCCGCTTGTTCCTACAATGATTCTTACCATATTTTGCTCACAGACATCGTACGAGATTTCATATATGGTAAGAGGCGAGACAAGCTTTCCTCCAAGTCCAGATACCCCTACACCACCTCCACCTCCTCCTCCGCCTCCACCAGCTGAGCTAGTTGCGGAAGGTGCAGAGCTGCCAGCGCTTGAGGATGTTGATTTAGCGGTACCGAATCTGGTAAAGTGCGTAGTCCATATTATCATGTCAGAGCCGTTGTTGTATACGCATTCTCCTGTTCCGCCCAGCTGTGCGGTAACTGTGGCAAGGTCATCTGCAGTACACTGAGTAGTAATTAATACCACGTTGGTGTCTGACGGGCTCTTAAAGAACGCCGTGAACCCTTGGCCTCCGCCATCTCCTGAGAACTTGATTCGTACTGGTTTGTCAAGTGTCATTTGTTGTGAGCTGAGTCCTATCTCTATTGAGGTGATCTCGCTAAATGTGGTAGTGGTGGTTGTGCCGCCGCTAGTAGACGTCGTTGACGGGATTGAAACAGGAGAGAATGTCGGCAGCGTCAGGAGTCCGTTCCATCCTGCTGGGCCTGTGATAGTAGTGGAATCTGCAAACGAGACTTCAACATCAAAGCCTGGCCTTGATGCGTCCATGTCTGCAATGATGGTCGGCCCGTTAGCTGGAGTTACGGAATTGCCAACCAGTACTTGGGCATAGTTAATCGATATGTTTGTTGGCTGGAACGCTTGTACGATTATGTTTTCTAGCGCAGCGTTTGCACTCATTATTACCAGTTCAATGTTGCTTTGACCAAGGATTGTTGTGTACTGTGTGTTTCCAATTAGCTCTTGGTTTGGTGTCTTATTGCGTAGTGTGGTGGTATCTGAGGAAAGGCCTAGTAGGTTTGTAGTCGATCTAGTGAACGCAGCGGTTTGTGTAGATGTTGCTTGGAGAGGTAGAGATTCTGTGAGGAGGGCAGATGTTGTCTTGGTTGCAGTAGCTGTTACTTGGAGTGAGAGAGATTCGGTAACGGAAGTTAAAGCGGATCTTGTTGTGGCTACTGTGGCCTGGAGGGGCAGTGTATCTGTGAGGAGGGTGTTTGCTGCGTGGGTTGTGGTGACTGTGGCGACTAGTGGCAGTGTATCTGTGGGGAATGTGTTTGCTGCGTGGGTTGTGGTGACTGTGGATACCAGTGGGAGGGATTCTGTGAGGAGGGTGTTTACTATCTTGGTGGCAGCTACGTCTGCCTGGAGGGGCAGTGTCTCTGTGGGGAAGGCGTTGGCGGCCTTTTCTGTTGTGGCCGTGGCGACTAGTGGCAATGTCTCTGTGAGGAAGGCGTTGGCGGCCTTTTCT
>JBASWV010000013.1:0-156950 GCA_049276655.1 Candidatus Nitrosotenuis sp.
ATTTGGAATGCCATCGCCGTCTTGGTCGCCAGTCTGGCATGCATCGCCTATGCCGTCACTGTCTATGTCCTCCTGCAGTGGATTGGGATCGTTTGGACAGTTGTCAAGATCGTCAGGAACTCCATCGGCATCCTTGTCTGCTAATTGTGCGCTCGCAAAAGATATCTGCGAATATGGAACCAGGCCACTGACCAGTACAAGTATGATAAATACTGTAGATCCCTCCAATGCCATGGATCAGTCTTTGCCGATTTTTGATATTTATAATGCCAGTTCGCCCCCAAAACTGGAAATTACAGGCATACAGAATCTATCGATTTAGAAAAAGATCGCACTTGATGAAATCTCATATAAAAACAATGAATGATTAGTGTCTGTTTAGTATCTACTATTTTGATTCAAAAGACTTGGATTAAAATAAAAAAGAAAGAATGACTATGGACCGCTCTGGGCGTCGCCGCCACCAATTGTGATTGTCCATCGCACATTCAATGTGTCACCGCTTGCTACCGTAACAGTAGGACTGAGTTTTTGGATCGCAAATGCTCTTGCGGTTCCTATTGATGTTGTCTGACCGTTGCCGTCTACTGCTCCTGCAGTCGCGTTAAACAGTGCAGAGTTCTGGACTGTCGTTGCGTTACTGGTGCTGAACGTGAAGGGGGTTGGCGTCTCAATTATTACTTGGGCACCAGTCGTAGAGTTTCCCGAAGATGCCGTGAATGTTGGTGAGCTATCTCTTCTCCTTGCTTGTTCGCCATCGACTGAAGATGTTGCTGCAGCGATTAGGTTTGTGCTTGCATCATCAAATTGTGCCGTTTGGTTTCCTATGGCGATGAACTGGTAGCCAGTAGAACCAAAGCTTGTGCAGCCATGATTAGTAGGCCCAGAACCAGCTGGATCAAAGAGTCTTGCTGCAACACAGTTGTCTCCGGTGTTGACTACCAAGTTATCGCTTTGGTAGTACGCTTTGACTAGGCCGTCAGAGTCTCTAACCGTGTATTCAACGTGTCCAAGGATGTTCATTGCGTCAGAGTTGCGTGGTACTGAGGAAGTTACAAGCGAAGTTGCAGATATTCCAGAATAGCTTAATGTTCCTATTGTTACAGCCAATATTGCACTAAATATTAGTGCAGTCTGTACTTTTTTCATTACGGAGTGATACGCCGGTATATTATTAGAGCTTATGGAAAAATAGCAGAGTTTTAGGTTCCAAAGTGGATCATCCACGGCTGCCATAAATTTAAGCAAAGATATGACAGAAAAGGACTAATTCTTTTGATCAATAATGGAATCATGAAAAAATATCTCCTGGTTCTTTTTCTTTTGATGTCTTTTTCACTGGCATATGGGAACACTGAACCCATTATGATCACAATATCAAATACGATGAAAGATGTAGTGTTTGATGGCAAATGGACTACACAATCAGAGTGGAAGAGCAGTAGCTGGAATGAATTGAAAGCTGGCGATTCTATTGTTCAGCTAAGAACGGCACACCAAGAAGACTTCATTTATGTTATGGTGGATTATGTCACGGACACTTCCATAGATACAACGTCTGATAAGGCCGTTGTTTGTTTGACTGATAAAAACGGAGATGATATCAATGGTGATTTTTGTTTTGTTGCATATTTGGGATCGGTTGCTGGGCAGATCTACACAATTGAGCCGGCAAATGGTTCACTAAAGATTTTGGATCTAGCTGTAGAAGAGTTTGTTGCAGTGGGCGGGGTGTCGGATGACAATGATCGGTACTCCGACATACCACATACAGGTTATGAGTTTAAGATTCCAACCGATTTGGTGGGCAGATCAGACAGCTATGGATTCTTTATTTCTGTTTACGATTCTGCTAGTGATGTGTTTTTCACTTGGCCATATATTCAGGGGGGGAACAATAGTCTGGGGGTAGTCCCCCAAGATATGTGGGGCCAGATCATATCGCCAGACAAATCCCTGCCTGAGTTTGATCTGCCGTTATTGATTCTCCTGCCAAGCTTGGCTCTGGTTTTTTATCTGACAAGAAACAAGTCATGATTTCAGACAATTTAGAATTACAAAAACTTAACAATAAAATCGTCAGATGCAAAAAGTGCCCCAGGTTATCATTGTATATCAAAGAGGTTGCAAAAAACAAAACAAAGCGATTTTCTGATCAGAAATACTGGGGAAGGCCCCTTTCCGGTTTCGGTGATCCCAACGCAGTATTATTGCTAATCGGCCTGGCACCGGCTGCCCACGGGGGGAACAGGACAGGTAGAATGTTTACAGGCGATAGCTCAGGGGATTGGGTTGCGAAGGTGCTTTACGATAATGGCTTTGCTACAAAGCCAACAAGTCAGCACATACACGATGGATTTACATTGAGTCGCACCTACATCACGGCTGCTGCAAGGTGCGCGCCCCCCGAGAACAAGCCCACAAGAGAAGAGCTCGAAAACTGCTCTGATTTTTTAAAAAAAGAGATGGAGATCCTAAAGGGTGTCAGGGTGATCGTCTGTCTTGGGAAAATTGCGTTTGATGCTTGTTCTAAGATGTTGGGATTGCATCGTGCCAAGTTTGCGCATGGTAAGGTATTCCGACATGGCAATCTGACAATAATCTGCTCGTATCATCCAAGCAGGCAGAACACGCAGACTGGGCGTCTTGCGTGGAGCCAGTGGAATGCAGTGTTTGTCAAGGCAAAAAAAATTCTGGCCGATTAGCTGAAATTATTATAAAAAGAAACAGAACTTCGCCGACGTCCTCATTCGTACGTAGATGAGGAAGATTGTGACGAAAGTCCAGATGGTGAAGGGACAGATGGAAATCTTTCCCCAATCTGCTGTTCTGCAACGGCTGATGCTTCTTGCAATATCTTGTCTGTCTCTTCGCTTGAGGCATCAGAGTCGATACTGAATGCATCTCCTGCCAGTGAGTCCATCATGAGTCCGCTTAGTGTCTGGGTCATTGCGTTGAGCTCTGCGTCTGCTTCCGGCATGAATCGTCCTAACGATGATCTTAGTCCTTTCATCGTAGACATTGCTGGACCGATTGCTACCATTGCATCTCCGAGGTCGTGGATGGTGGTTAATCGCAGTTGTACTTGCTCTAGTGCAATTCTTGCATTGCTGAGCATCTTGGTGACCTTTCGTATTTCGGCTAACTCGTTTGACAAAACTCGACTTGCACTTGTGTCGTGTTGTTGCATTGCAGCTACAATGCGCTTAAAAAGTTGGGCATCGCGTTCGTGTAGTTTGTTAAGCATCGAATCCATTTTTGAGATCTGCAGCTGCAGTTTGTTGACTGCTGTCTGGATCCTTGGCTTTAATGCTCCTTGTGGCTTTACTGAATCTTTTATTTTATCAGTTATGCCAGCTGTTTCTTGACGTGCCCAATTTTTCTCAAAGCCTGTCATGAGTGGCTGTTTAGAATTTTCTTCTTAATGGAAATAGTATATTTTAGTGAGCTAGGAACTAAATTTAGCTAACAAACTGTAAATTGGGTTTTTCTGGCTCTGTCATATGGCAAGAATTGCTGTTTTTGATTCCGGTTTTGGATCACTGTCTGTCATAAGGTCGATGCAGAAATTTACAAAGTCCGACATTGTTTACTATGCGGACCAGAAAAATTTCCCATATGGAAACAAAAGAAAATCCGTATTGAGAAAAATAATAAAAAATATCATAACCAAGCTGGAAAAATCTTTTGAGCCAGACATTATCGTGATGGCCTCAAACACGCCGGCAATTTTGTTTCCAGATTTGTTAAACAAAAAGACGATCGGCGTTCTACCGCCCATCAGGGAAGCATCAAAGATAAGCAGGACAAATCGAATTGGAATTCTTGCTACACGTGCCGCTCTGAAAAGTGCGTTGCTCTCAGACCACATTAAAAAGGCGGCGCCGAATTTGTTAGTTAAAAAAATTGATGCGTCAAGACTGATAAAACTCGTTGAGAGTGGAAAGTTCATTACAGACAAGGAATTTTGTAGAAAAACGATCCGAGATGTTCTGAGAAAAGCATTGGCAGGTGATGATGTGGATGTCATCACATTGTCCAGCACACATTTGCCGTTTCTGCTGCCGATCTTGCAAAAAGAGTTTCCGCACATCAAATTTTTAGATCCTGCGGACGACATTGCACGCAAGATTGCAAAGATCGCAAAAAAATCAAAACAAAACAAGCTAAGGATATACACGTCAAAAAACCCCGAGGTTTTTCAGAGATATCTAAGAATGCTTGGAATTAGAAATAAGGTTAGTTTGCTGCCCTAGCCTTTCTGTACCCGTGACTAAACGTCTTGTCATATAGCTTGGAATATTCATACGACTTTGGCTGTATCACGTCGCCGATCATCACTATGGCAGTTCTTGTGATTTTTTCAGCCCAGACTTTTTTTACAATGTCTCCTAGCGTGCCGGTGATTATTTTTTGATCAGGCCAGCTTGCCTTGTACACCACTGCCGCGGGGGTGGACTTGGGATACCCGCCTTTGAGGGCCTCCTTTACTATATCCGATAGGAGCTGCACGCTTAGATAGAATATCATTGTGGATTTGTGCTTGGCAAGCTCTGCTATTTGTTCATGCTTGGGGACTTTGGTGCGCTTTTCTGCACGCGTAATTATGATGGTTTGAGTGACGCCTGGAAGGGTGAGCTGCAAGCCAAGTGCCGCAGACGAGGCCAAAAACGAGGTGACACCTGGAACAACCTCAAAGTCGATTCCTTCTTTTTTCAGGTTGTCTGTCTGCTCCCGTATGGCGCCATATATGGCAGGATCACCATCGTGCAGTCGGATGACGAGTTTGTTTTTTTGCGCGCTGTTTTTCAAAATCTCAAAGATCTCCTCGCGGACAAGGCCTGACGCATCGTGCAGCTTTGCTTTCTTGCAGATTTTGAGTATTTCTTGCGGAATCAAAGACCCGGAATACACGACTACGTCTGCCTTTGAGAGGAGTTTTTTTGCCTTGACCGTAATTAGATCGGGGTCACCTGGGCCGCACCCAACAAAGTAAACCTTAGACACGTTTTACCACCATTATTGAAAAGTATTTTGTAGTCATCGTGCTTTCGTTTACGTCCCCAAGCCTCATCTTTTTTACTATCTCATTTGGCGTGCCGAGGTCTTGGCCTATTGCAAAAATGGAATCATCTGAGAATCCGGCCTCTTTGAGCAGCTTGATGACCTGATCAAAGTACCTTCCATCCTTGAGAAATATCATGGTATCACAGTTTTTTGCAGTCTCCTGCACCCTTGACAGATCATAGCAGGAGGGTATGACTGCCATGGTCTCTGCGCCCTCTGCCAGACTGATGCCGACCTTTGATGCAAACGTAAACATGGAGACGATTCCCGGTATGACTGTTATTTTTATTTCCGGATATTTTGCCTGCAGCTCCCGGTGCAGGTATATCCATGTGCTGTAAAGATATGGATCACCGATTGTAAGATAGACCACTTTTTTTCCCTCGTGCACCTTTTGTGCAAGTATCTCCGTGTTTTTTTCCCATGTCGATTCCAGTGTCTCCTTGTCCTTTACCATTGGAAACACAAGGTTCACTATCTCTGGGTTTTTTTCCTTGTCAATTAGCGACTCCACTGCAGAAAGTGCGATGCTTGACTTTCCTTCCTTTGCCGTGGGGCATGCTATTACCTCGGCATTCTGTATTGCCTTTACTGCCTTTACCGTGAGCAGCTCTGGATCGCCCGGACCACACCCTACGCAGACAAGCTCGTACATGCTATGAGTGAAAAATTTCCTAGTTAAAAGCGAATTGACTATCTCTTTGTTGCAGAAATTATTGTGACGGGATTTCTTGCGAGCATCATTGTTCCCGTAGTTGTTTTTCTGCTTTTTGATATGGTGACCTGCGTAATGTCGATGTCTGCAAAGTCTAGCTTGCTTATCACATCCAGCACAGAATAAAGCGTTTCAATCAGAATTGTGCCTATCACTATTCTTGCACCGGGCTTGAGCTTGCCATGGCAGAGAGCTACGATGTCTTTTGTGTCTCCGCCGGTTCCGCCAACAAAGATGGCATCTGCCGCCGGAAGCTGTGGTACTTTTTGTTTTGCATCGCCCAGAATCAGCTCTACGTTTGAGATGCCAAATTTTTCGAGATTTTTTTTACTTAGTTCTACTGCCCTTGGATCGATGTCTATTGCGTAAACCTTTCCCTGCTGGCCTACCTGCAGCGCAGCTTCAACTGTTATGGAGCCGCTTCCACATCCAACATCGTACACCAAATTTCCAGTCCCGAGCCTTGCCTTGCTTATTTGGATTGTACGCACCTCTTCTTTTGTGATGGGAACCTCTTCTGTTCTCTCAAAGAGTTCGTCCGGTATCCCAGGGGTCTTGTATTTCCACATGACTCTAGATCGGTTTTAGAGGACCAATCCCTGCTCCGGGGAGGTGTACGAGGGTATACGAGAGAATCCACATGAACAAATAGATGAATACAAAACTTCCAATGCCAGTGGTGACAATTTTTTTTCTGTCAGATGGCGGCAGGCCGATTTTCATTCCCTTGCCAATTACAGCGGAGACGATGAAAATTACTATCATAAAGCCGATTGATGCCCACCTTCTTTCCTCGCCCTCGATTGACTCAAACAAAAACGTGGCAATAACACCACCTATGGCGGCAAGTCCGATGCGAATCCAGAACAGTTTGTCCAGCAGTTTTTTTCTTCTTGCTATCTCGTCTTGGCTGTCGGCCGGAGGCGCCACCTGCGGCTGTTCGTCATTTTTTTTAGGATCATTTGGGTTTGGCGCCTTTTTCTTTGGGTGTTTCAACGAAATTTCTACGATGACTCTATTACAACGGCTTTAAAATGTTTGGCGCATCAGTAAGAGTATATTCAGATTCTTTTGATAGTTTGTCGTGGCGCTAGCGGGAATAGAGCTGACATTTCTTGTCAGCGAAATATCAAAGCAAACGGTTGGATATTACGTAAACAATGTTTATTCAATAAATCAGGATAGCGTTCTTTTGAAATTACACCACCCGGAAAAACCGGATCTTTTCTTGGTGATATCATCGATTGGGATGTGGTTTACCGGGATCAGAATCGAGTCTATAGAAGAAAACAAGATGGTTAAGCGTCTGCGCGAAAATCTCTTGCGGTTAAAGCTTGTCAAAATAGAACAGCTTGGTGCCGAGCGAATTGCGTATCTTACGTTTTCCGGATTTGACAAGGAGTTTGTTCTGATTTGCGAGTTTTTTGGCGACGGCAACATCCTGCTTTGCAACAAGGATCTCAAAGTTTTGGCGCTTTTGCACTCGATCGAAGTAAGACACAGGGAAATACGGGTAGGCAGTGTGTATGTACCACCACCGCAAAAAGGCCTCAACGTTTTTGACATATCCAAGGAAAATTTTTCAGATCTAAAGACAGTCTCGACTCCGATAGCAAAGTGGTTCGGGAGAACGTTTGGCCTCCCCTCAAAATATTCAGAGGAGATACTGCGCTCTGCAAAAATCAATTTCGATTCCACTGGCGCTTCACTCACAGACAAAAACATCGACGACATCATCTCCGCTACAAAAACGCTTACCCAGAAGATAGTTACCGGAAATCACGAACCTGTGATTGTCAAGGCCAAGGACGGTTTTGATGTATATCCTGTTTCCATTACGTCTGATTCAGAGCAGGAAAAGATTCCAAGCTTTATGGAAGGACTTGATAAGGTGTTTTCCAAGGTGCTGCTGGAAAAAGGCAAGACCGCAAAAACAAGCTCGCTTGACAGCAAAATTGCCGACCTCCAGTCCAGAATAGACGAGCAGGGAAAGGCAATCTCGCTGGTAAAAGAAAAGTCAGAAAAGATATCCGGCGTGGCAAAAGCCCTCTTTACGTTTGCGTCACATGGGATAACCAGCCTTGATGATCCCGCCGCAGCAGACATTCTAAAGTCGCACAATGCGGAGCTGATAAAAGAAAGGGGCGTTCCCTTTCTAAGAATCGACAGTGAGAAAATCCAGATGCGCCCCGAGTCCTCGTTTCCTGCCATCGCTTCGACGTTGTTTGATGAGGCAAAAAAGCAATCAGCTGCAATAGAATCCATCGAGTCGCTAAGAAAGAAAAACCTAAAAGAAATTGAAAAGCTCAAGTCACAGTCCGATACGACCAAAAGCGCGGCATTTTTTACCGAATTTAAGAAAAAGGAATGGTTTGAGAGATACAGGTGGTTTTTTACCTCCGATGGGCTCTTGGCCATAGGCGGGAGGGATTCCTCATCAAATTCGGCCATAATACGAAAGCAGCTTGCAAAAAACGACAAGGTCTTTCACGCAGAAATTTTCGGCTCTCCGTTTTTTGTCCTAAAGGACGTGCCAGAAAACATACCATTTGACTCACTAAACGAGGTGGCGAGTGCGACCGTTTGCTTTAGCCGCGCATGGCGGGAGGCAATGTACGGCATGAGTGCATATTGGGTAAATCCAGATCAGATAAAAAAGGCGGCGCCGAGTGGCCAGTTTCTGACAAGGGGCTCCTTTGTTTTGGAGGGGCACAAAAATTTCATAAAGGCGCCGACTTTGAGGCTGGCAGTCGGAATACTATACCATGATGAACGATATATGATCATGTGTGGTCCACCAGAACCAGTAAAAAAGATCTGTATTTGTTATGCAATAATAGAACCTGGCGGATATGTGATGACAGAAACGGCAAAGAGGCTGCGAGTAGAATTCATAAGGTTGCAAGAAGACATTGCAAAACAATTCGATATTGACGATTTCGTGCGCGCGCTGCCTGCGGGCGAGAGTCACATAACAGAGACGGGCAGAACCAAAGTTGAACCAGCCTAGATTTGTCATAGACTCTATGCTTGGGACCATAGCAAGAAAACTGCGAATTTTGGGTTTTGATTGCAGATACTCTGCAAATATCAACGACGAAGATGTGTTATTACTGGCAAAAAGAGAAGGCCGCATCATAATAACAAGGGACCAGCCGCTGGCTGCCAACGCAAAAAAACATGATATCGTGTCGGCATATCTCACAAAACGCGAGGAAAAAGATCAGCTTACAGAAATTGCAGAAAAGCTGAATTTAGGAAAATATAGTTTCAGCGAGGATTCTGCGAGGTGTTCTATGTGCAATGGTAACCTGCATTTGGTCAAAAAAGATCAGATCGCAGACAAAATACCGCCAAGGACTGCTCAAAACACGGAAAAGTTTTGGGCCTGCGACGACTGCAAGCACGTCTATTGGGTGGGAACTCATATTAGAAACTTGGAGAAACTGATTTCTGAAATAAATGAAAAACTATGACCTTTCAGACGAGGATGGCGTAGTTCTTGTCCAGACTGCAAGGAAGATAGTAACCGAGTTTGTCAAAAACGGCACCAGACTAGATTTCGGCGGCGATTTGATCTCCAGGTTTTCCTTTGATGCAGGGGTTTTTGTCACACTAAACACAAATGACGACCTGCGTGGCTGCATTGGTTTTCCGCTTCCAAGGAATCTTGCCAAGGCACTGCCAGAGGCAGCAATTGCGGCAGCTACGCAAGACCCCCGTTTTTCTCCAGTAAAACCATCTGAGCTAGACAAGATTACGTTTGAGGTTACAGTTCTTACTCCCCCTGAAGAGATCAAAGTCGATGATCCTGCGCAGATTCCGTCGAGGATCAAAGTCGGCAGGGACGGCCTCATCATAAAGCAGGGGTATTACTCAGGACTGCTCTTGCCGCAGGTTCCGGTAGAATATGGCTGGGATGCGGCAGAATTCCTTGATCACACATGCCAAAAGGCAGGCCTTCCCCGAGGGTGTTGGAAGGAAAGGCAGACCAAGGTCTTTTCGTTTGAGGGAATTATTTTCAAAGAGGAGCGACCAGGCGGCAAGATAGTTCGAAAAGAACTATAGGATCTTGTGTGTATCGGTGTCGACTGTCACCTGCTTTCCATTTTCTAGTTTGTCAAATTCCTCTTGCGATATTATGACAAGCGGTATGTTTGCAAGGGCGCACCCGGATGCGACTGTTAGATCCGTCTTTGTGCATATCATGGCGTTTGGCGCGGCATTGCATGATTTCAGCGAGTATATCGTATAGGCACCGACACTGCTGCCGACCCCGTGTGGAAATGCAAGCACAAATCCGGCCACTGATTTTCCCGCAAGCTCGTGTTTTCTGTCGTTTATCATCCCCGTTTTTTTGTCAACGGAGCCAAGAAAATTGATAGGTGTGTTTGTTTTGAGGATTCTGCCCTGTGCCCTTCCACTTACTATTACTTTAAGTGTCATTTTGTCTCGTCTTGGATGATTTGTGAGAGAGGCTTTAGGTTAACATCCACACCGTTTGAGTTTCTTAGATAGTATGCGCCCTTGATGCTGTTTGTCGTAACAGAGTCGATGTCGTTTTTGTCAACAAGCGGAGTAAGACACGTGCAGCAGTCTGTAAGGATTTCACATCCAGCCCTCTCAAGCTCGCCTGTGTATCCAATTTTTCTTGCCTGCTCTTGGACTGCCCTGGGACAAAATACCATGCATCTTTTCTTAAACGACCTTCCCTTGAGCATTGCAGAAAGGTCACCAATCTCTTCGAGGCCGAGTTGCGGGCTGCCAAGCGTTATGATGTCGCCTTTTTCTGACGTGTTTAGCTCATCATGTATGCCTTGCATCTCTTTTTTTCCAAAATCAACCTTTTCAGAGCCTGGCTTTTCCTCCTCTAGGACAAACTTTCCGCAGCGCCCAGACGTCCCCATCCCGCCGCACAATGACTTGCAGCTCCGCTTGTCCATTTCCGAGACTCCCGAGATCCGAACCGAGTTGTCGGCAATCTTTCCCGCAAAATAGCCAAGCATCCCAAATGCCATCTCGTCTGGCTTTTCAATTTTCATCCGTATGGTAAGGTTTGGTGCATCATTTACCCTTAGATCAGAGTACGGGCTCTTGCCAGTCAGCGCGCTTGCAAGTGCGGAAAACGAGCTTTCCTTGTTTGTCTTGAGATCGGCAATCGAGTTTGCATAGATTGCCGCGTTGCTTTCCGCAAATGAAACTTGCGTTCCTTTTTCTGGCAGATCAAAGATCTCATATGGGATGCATGAAAACGATGGAATGACTCCGATTTTTTCGTATGATTCTCTGATGCTTTGCTGTTTTTTTATAAAATTGTCAGAGAGATTGTATCCAGATATCTTTGAAAAGTCAAATCCCATGGGATTGACGGTGGTCATCACCTTTACCTTTGCAGACTGGCTCAGCTTTGCAAGAAACTCCTCTCCTGCGTCCCCTATAGTGTTGTAGTTGACGCCGGAAAGATGTGCCCACTTTATTGGGACGAGTTTTTGCGCGTTTGTCGCCTCGCCGGTAGCAATAAGTATTCGATATGCTGTTTGCAGGGTTTCACCGTATTCGCCCTTTAGTGCAAGATCCTCTTCTTTTGTCAGCTCCACAAATATGATTCCGGTCTTCACTCTATAATACTTGGCGTCGTGCTTTAGCTTATTATGGAAATGTTGCTAAACTAAACAGATGGAAAGGCTGTTACGCGGAATGATGGATACCATGAATTCTGTCAAGCCGCCGAGAATGACTGCGCTGCGCGAGCTCCACGATGTCGAAATGGGGGATCCGTTTGCCATACTTATCGGTACAATACTTTCTGCGCGGACAAAGGACGAAAACACCACCAGGGTAGTAAAAAAATTGTTTTTACAGTACAAGACGGCAAAGGAGCTGGCAGCGGCCAAGACAAAGGATGTTGAAAAAATAATCAAATCTATCGGCTTTTACCACGTAAAGGCAAAAAGGATAATCGAGGTGGCAAAGATAGTCCAGTCCCAATATGGAGGAGATGTTCCGGACAGTCTAGACGAGCTTGTAAAGATGCCAGGGGTTGGAAGAAAAACCGCAAACTGTGTACTTGTTTACGCCTTTGAAAAGCCGGCCATACCAGTAGACGTCCATGTCCACAGGATCTCAAACAGGCTTGGCTTGGTAAATACAAAGACCCCAGAAGAAACCGAGTTTGCGCTAATCGAAAAAATTCCAAAAAAATACTGGCTTCAGATAAACGATACCTTTGTGATGTACGGCCAAAACATCTGCAAGCCCGTTTCGCCCATGTGCAGCGTCTGCAAAATAAAGAGGCTTTGCAAGTACTATAGGACTAGGAACGCCTCTTGAGAACCAGCAAGACGCCAATTATTGCGCCAACCGCACCAGTCACATAAAATGGGTAATAATGGAACGGGTTTTGCGATACATCGCCTGACATCATTTCGATGTATAGATTGCCCGAGTTTATAGCCGGTGGATCTGTTTCTTCTACCATTCCATAAACTGCATAGCTACCAACTACAAAGTCCTTTAGGTCTACACCGCTAACCACTATTCTCTGGCCGTTGCTGATCGAAATTCCTTGCGCGTTGCTGTATGCCGCAATCACGTTCACTCCCTCAGACCACCCCCCCTTGTCTATGCGTGCTGCCGGGATGTATCCAATGTCCGGAAAGTTCATCGCAACCCAAAATCTACGCTCTGGGGGGCTTGACATCCCTATTTCTACGAACTTGTCGGCAGTGTTTGCGTCGTAAATTCTGACAATGGCGTTGCCATTTGGATTTCCATAAAGAAGTTTGTTTTGGATGGTTATCTGCCAGCTTCCACTGTGTGTGCTTTCAAGTGGAATTGGAATTGCATCACGCTCAACTTTGTTAAAGTCGTCTGCAGGCACATCGATTTTTTGTACCATCAGCGACGGGTTTATTGATTCTTGCCCATGTGCCGGAATAATCGTGACTGCCCACAACAACAAGACTATTGGTAAAAACTTCATTTATTCCACGAACGGCTTTTTGTGATTCATGATAACTTTGACCACCTCAGAGCGCATTATAAACTCCGAGGGCGGTTTTCCCCCATCGATTAGTTCCCGAAGCTTTGTACCGCTTATTTGCTCATGAAACTCTGGGTTGTGTGGGCACGCACGCTCGTGTGTAAATGCAAGGCATTTTCTGCAGTAATAAAATGCTGGAAAGAATATTGGTTCTATCCCAAGTTCTGTATAGTCGGAAAATATCTCCTGGGCCGCAAACGGCGAGTAGTACTTGCCGACACCGGCATGGTCGCGTCCTATGATTATGTTAGTGCATCCGTAGTTTTGCCGCATTATTGCGTGGTGGATTGCTTCTTTTGGGCCAGCATACCTCATTTCTGTGTGCAGTGTTGCAAGCTTGCATCTGTTTTGCGGGTAATAATTCTCAATCATTGCAATGTACGATTCCAGAATAACCTCGTCGGCAAAGTCGCCAGACTTTTTCTTGCCAATGAGGGGATTTACAAAGACGCCGTCGTGTGTGGTAAGAGATTCCTTTTGCAGCATTTCGTGCGCTACGTGCGGCGGGTTTCTTGTCTGGAACGCAACTATTGTTTTCCAGCCAGCGTCGGAAAATGATTTTCTTGTTTGTGTAGGGGTCATTCTGTATTTTCTGATTGGATCGTCCTTTGGCCTTTGGATGTAATCGATTTTGCCACCAACCAGATATTCATTCATTGAAAATGTTTTTGCCACGCCGGGGTGGTTTGTATCGGTCGTTCCATATACTGCTTGTGTGGCCTTTTGCTTATCAAACGTGTATGTTTCCTCAACGTGCAGCAGGGCAAATTCTCCGTTTCGTGCAGTTTTTAGTGAGACGGTTCCTGCCTGCTTTGCTTTTGTTGCGGTTTCCTTGTCCACATCTAGTACGATCGGTATTGTCCACGCAAGGTCATTTGCAAGCCTTCCCCCCGAGACAACGGCCTCAAAGTCCTGCTGTCCCAGAAATCCTTCCAGTGGGCTAAAGATTCCGTCTGCAATGTTTTCAACGTCGTTTGCGAGATCCTCGCTTATTGTAATTGAAAATGTTCCTGCTGGATCCTTCTGTGCTAATCTGTTTATCAGTCTGCCACCATGGGGTCTGATAACGCCCTCACTGCCGGTCATCTCTTTGAGTGATCCATGTGCAGTCCACATTCTTTGTGCGAGTCAGATTCCCACCACCAACGTCCCGCTCTTAGGTCTTCACCCGGCTTGATTGCCCTGGTACACGGCTCACAGCCGATGCTGGTGTATCCCTTGTCAAGCAACTTGTTGTATGGTAGTTTGTGTTCTTTGATGTAAGCAAGGGTTTGATCCCAGCTCCAATCAATTATTGGGTTTACTTTGATTATTCCTCCGTGCATGCTGTCGATTTCAACCATCGATGCCTTTGACCTGTTTTCGTTCTGGTCGCGTCTCAATCCGGTGACCCAGGCATCAAGCGTTGAAAGAATTTTGTTTAGTGGATGAACCTTTCTTATCTCACAGCAGAGCTTCCTGTTTTCGACGCTTTCGTAAAACAAGTTGATCCCCTTTATGTGCACCATGTCTTGGACCTCTTTTGCGTCAGGGAACATCACTTCGAATTTTATACCGTATTTTTTTGCGATTTGATCCATTACGTCATATGTTTCCTGGTTCAGTCTGCCGGTGTCAAGTGTGAAAAACCGCGCCTTTGGATTTATTTTCATTATCAGGTCAGTAACTACGCTGTCCTCAGGGCCAAAGCTTGATGCCTTGGCTATTTTGTCACCAAATGTATCATATGCCCATCTCAGGGCATCCTCTGGAGTCTTTAGCTTGGAGTTGACTTTGTCAATTTCGTCTTGCGTGAATCTTACCACAACGAACTTGGACGGAATTTGTTTTATAATTATTGCGAGCATTCAAAATTTAAACAGCTATAGACAAGGAAGAAAAATGAATGATGGCTCTTTTGTTGTTGTTTTTCCTTCGATTTTTGCCAAAAACAAGCAAAACGCCCTTGTAGAAAACATCAAAAAAATTCTCAAAATTCAGGGCCAGTCATTTGGTAAGATATCAAAAGACGACGACCTTGTAATAATCGATGCAAATGACCCCGTCTTTGCCTCTTCTGCAATCAACTTGCTTTTTGGGATCGGCAAGGTATCAATAGCAAGACGCGCCGAAAACAAGTTCGATGTTGTCGTTTCCTCGATTGCAAAGATCGGCTCGAACTTGCTGTTGCGTGGAGAGCAGTTTTTTGTCAAAGTTGACGGCCACTCTGCAGGCTATCTGCCAAAGGACGTGGAGGTTGCCGCAACCGCCGCACTGATTGACAAAGTTGCAGACATGGACTGCAAGCCAGGAACTGAAGAAAAGCACGACAAGTTGATTCATTGTTTTTTGACAAAAAAGAATGCATACATTTCCATTTTTATAGATAAAGGACACGGCGGTGTTCCATACAATTCACAGGGCCAAAAAACGGTGTGCTGCATTTATGATGAGCTGTCGGCAGTCTCGTGTCTAGAGTCAATCAAGCAGGGCTTTGATGTTAAAATTCTGGTATGTTACAACAACGATGCGGGCCTACTAGATCTTGTAAAAATCCTAAACCGAATCCTGCCAAGGACACTAAGCCCCGCAGTGGAGCTGGATTTTTTTGTACTTCCCCTAAAGCAAGATACCGCAAGGACACTCCAGCTCAAAGTAAAGGCAGCAACGGAAATTGCGTGCCTTGTCGCAAAGCGCAACAAGATCCAGCGGGTCACTTTGCCTCTTTCGCCCCTTTTGTTTCCAGTATGGTTCATTGAGCAAAACGCCCAGATCATTGCAAAGAACAAGCTCGTTTCTTGGATTGCCCTTTGTGGAATCGACGACGAGACAATCAGCACAGCAAAGGAGATAGGCCTCGGCAAATACCTGCACAGAATAGAGAGGCTCGCAATAGCCAGGCTTACAAGGGAGGATCCCGACACTTCCGCAATCGTGACAAAAGCACTAAAGTCAAAGCAGACCATTACCGTCAAAGTAGGTTCGAACAACATCCACGACATTTTGGATGCTCTGAAGCATTGAAAATTTATGCTGGCTGTTTTTGATGTGAATTTGTGAAGAAGATAGGGCAGTTCATCTATTCGTGGGGAAACGGGCACTATTCCCGCATGATGTCATTAAATGACGAACTTGCAAACTTTGTAAAAGACGAGTGCGAGATCCATTACTCCAGCAAGGACGAGATCTACCAAAAACTACTAAAAAGATTTCCAGATAGGAGACAAACCATTCATGAAGTTTTGATGCCCACGCCAATCGACGGCAAGTACGGCCCAAGCGTCTTTTTGTCGATGCTAAACGTGGTCTTCCCAATCCGTGGCAATCCGCCCGTCATAAAACAGGTAAGCAGTTATCTGAAAAACGAGGCCAGGCTTTTTGATAAGGTTGGATTCGATCTGGTCATAAGCGACGGCGATATGGGCCCAAACATTTTGGCAAAAAACAGAAACGTCAGTTCCATTTTTGTCACAAATCAGTTCATGCCAAAGCTATGGAAGTCCAGGCTGTATTTCTACCCCGGCGTACTCTTTGTTGCAAAACAGATCTCAAAGGCGACAAAAATAGTCGTGGCCGACTCTCCCCCCCCGTACACGTTGTGCGAGTATAATCTCAATTTCCCAGAAAAGCTCAAAGAAAAGATAGTCTATGCAGGACATTTTGCATCGGCCAAAAAGCAAAAACAATCCGGCAAGACGGCACTTGAAAGACTTTTGGAGGGAAACAAGTTCGGGTACTGGATGCGAACCGGCAACAAGTCCACAAACCAAGTCACCGGCCGTAAATACGAGCAGGCCTTCGGCTCCGATCAGATGAAAAACGAAAAAAGGGTAATCTCACACGCCACAGAAGACCCAGTAATAGACCGGGTTCTTGGAAAGGACGGCAAGACATACTCCGTTTTGGATGCTCTGGAAAAGGACATAGACTGGGTCCAGATAGATGTGGGCTTTCTCTCAGAGCAGCAAAAAGAGACCGCACTTGAGCTATGCGAGTATGCCGTGATAAATGGCTCCCATACTGTGATGGGTGAGATAATTGGGATCAAAGGCAAGCCCATAATTGGAATTGCCGTCTATGACGAGCAGACAAACCAGATTCGGTGGGCACAAGAACACAGACTTGGGATCGGCGCCAACAACACAAAGCAGGTCGTTTCTGCTATTTTTGAGATTAAAAGCAACTATAACAAATTCCAAGAATCCATACAGAGGTTCCAGGAGAATTTTGCCTCAGATGGCGCAAGGCAGACTGCCAAAATTGCAGCCGAGATGCTTGCGTAGACAAAAAGATAATAGCTTTTTTCGTCTGGCATAGAATGTCTGGTACGCGGTATTTCGATGGGCGAACTGACCGCAAGGGATGAAGACATAATCCGCGTACCAGATTTGCGATCAAATGGGGCGTGGGAACGCTTTTATGGAAAATTTTTTTGACAAAGACATTGGTTAACTGCCCAGAATGCCTAGCAAAAGAACGAAAAGCAGCAATTGAGCGTCAGGCTGCCAGTGGAAGCCAAGAGAGTATCCAAAAAGTCATAGAGGAAATCGAGGTTCCTATGAAATTTGATCCTGTAACGAAGCACTTTATCTGCAAGAGGTGCGGCCTTTATGCCACAAGAGAGCAGGTAGGCGATATTCGCGACAAAATCAATCGAAGAGACCCGACAAGGGAAGACAAGCAATATGACTATCTCGACTGGTGGCAAAAAAGCAAAAAAGATAAGCTGTAGGACGATGCTTTTTGGTAAAAAAGAAGGACGAGCTCCCAGACTGGGTAATTGACGAGATAAAAAACGCCAAATTTGAAAAACCGGAACCCAATACAAGAACCGGCTACATTCTGGAGGTATACGACGACGAAAATAAAATAGACGTGCAGCTTTACGAGGCAATCGCAGACGGGCGCCATATCATAACAATGGATCTTCCAAAAAACATCAGAGCTGCCGACTGTGAGAAGGGCGTTGTGTACGAATTTGTATTTAATTTGCTAAAGGCACCACTTCCCAAAAAGACAGTGGATTTTCTCAAAAAAGAAAAAGAAATAGAAATGGACGCAATTTACCACTTTGAGCTACAAAAAATGGAGCTTATCGACGTTGCCTCAGACGATGCCGGCTCCGGCGAATCCGACGAATAAAGGATTATTTTTTTCCCAGCTGCTTTCTAAAGGCGCTTCCAACTATTGGGTTTATGATAAATGGAATGGTGTGTTTTGCCCAGACTGCGCCCCTCACGATTGGCGGGACGATTATCTCGAGTCTTGAGGATGTTGCCGCAGACAGCACTGCTTTTGCTACCGTTTGTGCACTAAGCGATGTAGGGGAGTATTTTGGCATTTTGGCAAACGATGGATCGTCAAAAAAGTTGGTCCTTACCATTATTGGGCTGACCACAGTTACGCCGACCTTGGTTCCATACAGCTCGTGTCGCAGCCCCTCAGAAAAGCCAAGCATCGCAAACTTTGATGCACAGTATGACGCGATTCCCGGCAGGCCGAACGAGGCGGCGACAGATGCCACGTTAACAATGTGCCCAGAGTTTTTTTCCAGCATTTTTGGGAGAAACTGTTTTGTGCAGTAAACCATGCCAAAATAGTTAGTGGCCATTTGCGACTCGATTTGCTCTACTGTCAGCTCAGAGACCTTGCCGTATATTGCAAATCCAGCGTTGTTGACAAGCACATCAATAGTTCCGAATTTATCAAGCACGTCGCCTGCCATTTTTTGGACTTGGGATTTTTGTGCCACGTCGCACTCGCACACAATGGATCTGGTGCCGAGTTTGTCAAGTTTTGTTTGCAGTTCTTCCAGCTTTTTTCTTGTTCTTGCAACAAGCGCAAGGCTTGCTCCTTTTTTTGCAAACTCTACTGCAGATGCAGCGCCTATTCCACTTGAGGCGCCAGTTATTACGACTGTTTTGTCCCTAAATGACATGTCTTGTTTTGCCAGGATCAGAAGATAAGTTGGTTTCTATTGTATTTTTTCGTATTTGCGCAACGCCATCTTCATTAGCAAAAACCAGGCAATTGGAATTGGCAGCTGGTATGTTGCGATTCGCCATGCAATTATGGTGTCCCATTCTATTGTGTCCTGCGGCAGCTCCAGCTTGAACTCGTTTAGGTGGGAAAGGTACGCCCAGGTGCCAAATTCCGTTAGGCCCGAGCCACCAACAGTAATTGGCAGGTTTCCAATTGCGTTTCCTGCCATTACTGCAAAGACTGACTCTATTGCGGTTATGGTACGTTCTCCTCCAAAGGAAATAAGCATAAACGAAACCCCAAAGATCAGCCAAGATGCGAGCGAGATCAAAAACGAAACTGCAAATGCCTTTTTTGCATGTGCAGAACTAAAGTTTTCGCGGGTCATTACGCAGACGTCGGTCATCCACTGGTTGGTTTTGTCCAGATATTGCTGGCCACTTTCCTTTCTGAACTTTAGTATGATGTTTGCAAAAACGCGCGGAACTTGAAAGGTGCGCTTTGCCGTAAGGAAAAACATGACGGTCCAGATTCCAACTACTGGGATTGATGTGCCAAGAACTACTGCGCCGATCACGGCATAACCGCTTACAATGGCAACAACACCTGCAAGTATGGACAAGACGCCCGCTGCCAAGACCTCCGTTACAATCTCAAAGATCCCAAGCCATGACGCCTTTGATGTGGACATGCCTCTTTTGTTCATCCAGTAGATTCTCACCACCTCGCCTCCGACAAACATTGGCGTAGTCATGGTGACAAACTCCGAGCCGATTCGGACAAAGATTGTTCGCCAAAGCGATTCTATCTTCCCATGAAAAACCCTGATGATATAGTGGAACTTGATTCCCTGCAGAAACAGCTTGCCCATCATTGCGGCAAATGCGGCCACAAAGTTCACAATTCCGACAGCAAAGACATCTTCTGGCTTTACATCAAACTGGATTGCAATTATGATAAACGGAATTAGGCTAGCTACAAATGCGATAATACGCCAGTTCATTTTTGAGCTGCCCACTGAATCAAATATAAGCCAACAACTCTAACACTCAGAAATTGAAGGTAATTTTTGTCGCAGGCACCGCAGGTTCTGGGAAATCTCTGCTCAGCTCAAAAATTCACGAGTATTATACCAGAAACGGCGCGTTTACTGCGATTTTGAATCTGGATCCCGGCGTCATTTCCCTTCCATATACGCCAGATATCGACATTAGAGATTTTGTGGACATCGTCTCGATTATGAAGCAGTACGACCTTGGACCAAACGGGGCTCTGATGATGGCAAACGACCTCATCGCCTCAAAGATCGACGACATCCAGCAAGAAGCCGACAATGTAAACCCGGATTATCTTATTGTCGATACGCCGGGACAGATAGAGCTTTTTGCGTACAGAACCAGCGGCCCCTACTTTGTTAACAATTTCAATGCCGAGCAAAAGTCGGCCCTGTTTTTGTACGACGGTGCGCTGGTAACCACTGCGATAAACTTTGTTTCCATGGCGCTTTTGGCAACCTCGATAAAGCTCCGGCTGGGCCTGCCGACAATCAACATTCTGACAAAAACAGACCTGATAGCAGGCAAGATCTCTGAGATTCTCAGGTGGACCACCAATGTCAAGCTGCTAGAGGCTGCGATTTCTGCAGAATCTGATGGCGACACCTATGTTCTTGTGACAAACATACTGCGTAGCCTAAACATTTCGGGGTTTGCGCAGGGACTGATTCCGATTTCAAATGCGACCGGCGAAGGACTGGTGACTCTGGAAGCATCGTTGAGCAGAATTCTTAACCTAGGAGAGGAGATAGAGGACTAATGAGGACTGTTACTGCAAGGGCTCCGTCATCTACTGCAAATTTGGGCCCGGGCTTTGATGTCTTTGGCCTTGCCCTGGATGCATTCTTTGACGAGGTCACCCTCACAAAGAAAAAAGACGGAATCACGATAATTACCAGAGACTCGGTTCCCACGTCACCACAAAAAAACACTGCTGGATTGGTGGCGCTATACATGAAAAAAAGATTCAGCACGCGAGGTGGCCTCGAGATTAAAATCAAAAAAGGAGTGCCGGCTGGCTTTGGGATGGGAAGCAGTGCTGCGTCTGCTGCGGCAACTGCAGTGGCATTTGACAGGCTTTTTGGACTAGGGCTAGATGCGACTACGCTAGTGGAGTGCGCCGCAGTTGGAGAAAAGGCGAGTGCCGGTGCAGTTCATTATGATAATGTCTCGGCCTCGGTTTTGGGCGGATTTGTCATTGTGAGAACAAGACCGCTCGATGTGATCAGGATTTCTCCTCCAGGCGATCTTAGGCTTTGTGTGGCCGTTCCAAAACTAGATGTCCCGCCAAAAAAGACAGCGGTCTCAAGAAGCGTCGTGCCAAAGCAGATCAGTCTTGCAGATTCCATCGTAAATCTCTCAAACGCGGCCGCAATATCGGCCGGATTTGCAAAAAAAGACTCTGATCTGATAGGCAGATCAATTAAGGACGTTATTGTCGAGCCGGCAAGGCAGCACCTGATCCCAGGATTTTCCGTAGTAAAGAAAAACGCCATGAATGCAGGGGCCCTTGGCGTAACAATCAGCGGTGCCGGTCCATCAGTCATTGCGTTTGCCACAGCAAAATCCGACCTTGCCAAGATTGCAAAAGCAATGAAGTCCGGATTTGCGTCCGCAAAAACCGATTCTCATGTAGTGATCTGCAAGCCGGCCCAGGGAACGAGGCTCGAAAAAACGGCTTGATGTGATTTGAGAAAAAAGGCCGTAGTAATTCTTAGTGGCGGACTGGACTCGTTGTGCCTTGGGACGTATCTTGGCTCAAGGTATGATTTGTATGGAATCACTTTTTCTTATGGACAAAGGGCATCGGCCGAGCTTGATGCGGCAAGACATGTTGGCAAGGCCTTGAAGCTAAAAAAGCATAAAATCGTTAAAATCGACTTTATGAGGTCACTTTATGGCCAGAGTAACGTTCTGACAAGCACAAAAAAATCCCTGCCGCACAAGTTCGACTATTCCATAGTAGTTCCGATTCGAAATGCGATATTTCTGAGCATTGCAACTGCCTGGGCTTTTTCGCTAAAGGCATCGCTTGTTGCGTATGGTGCCCATACGGACGACAAGAGATACCCAGACTGCAGGCCTGTGTTTTCCAAGAAGATCGAGTCTGCACTAAACCAGGGTGAAATTGACGGAATACGGCTCGGCATAAGAAACAGGATAAAGGTTTGGACCCCATATTCGGCCGGCATTTCGAAGAGCGCTTTGGTAAAGGCAGGCTATAAGAGATTTGGAGACAGCGTTTTCAAGACGTGGAGCTGTTATTCGCATTCAAAGGTGCATTGCGGCAAATGTGAGTCATGCAACAACAGAAAGCTTGCGTTTGCACAAGCAAAGATCAAAGACAAGACCAGATATCAAAACTAGCTTTACCAGACGTTTTCTAGGATCTTCTTTTTGAGAACCATCCACCTTATGCCGATGTACCAAACAAGGTAGATTGCGCCGATTATTCCAAAAAAGTACCAGTTTTGCATCTCCGGCGTTGCGTCTTTGGCTATTATGTTGACTATTTCCCTTGAGCTCAGGGCTGCAACTGCCATCACAATGAAGAATTCTATTGTAAACCAGGTCCAGTATGGCCATGATTCCCTTGGAATGTGAACGTTGTTGTGGGCGCCCATTGGGTTTTATCTTTTTTGGCGCTTATTTAATTTTTCAGAATAGGGACGGTCTTGTGTTTCGGATCATCGCTATTATGTCTTCGCGGTTTTCCTTTCTTTCGTAAACGCCCCTATACGCAGTAGAGGTCATGGTAGCGTCGTTTTTTACTCCACGCATTTTCATGCAGAGGTGTTCTGCATCCGATACCACAATCACTCCCTTGACTCCTTGTGCATATAGCTCGTCTGCAATGTTTTTTGTCATTCTTTCTTGGATCTGCAGGCGTTTTGCGTGTTTTTCTACTAGGCGCACCAGTTTTGATACGCCAAACACTCGCCCATTTGGTAGGTATGCTATGCTTATTTTGCCGAAAAATGGAAGCATGTGATGCTCGCACATTGAGTAAAATTTGATGTCCTTTACAATCACTGCGTCGGCGTCCTCGGAAAACTGGATGGAAAGCTCCGAGTCCGAATCATATCCTGAGAATATCTCCTCGTACATGTCGGCAATTCTGTCTGGCGTGCCGCGGAGGCCTTCCCGAGTAGGATCCTCACCGAGCTCGATTATGAGCTCGCGTACAAGTTTCTTTACTCTTTCTTTGTTCATGGGGCACCTATCAGTTTGTGAAGCTGTGGTACTACACGAACCTCAGTATAATATTGGTATACAATGTCATAGAAGCTCAAAAGTTTCTGCAAGCTTGGTTCTGCTATTCCGTAGGTTGGCTGTATTATAAAACCCTTAAGATCCTTAGGATCAGCTATTTTGAATACCTGCGCAACTAGGCTCTCAAACTGCTTTTGGTCTGTTTTTGCGCTTACTACTATTTTGATGTAGGTCGATTTTTTTTCTCTGATTGCAGAGCCAAGACAGTTCAACGCGTTTTCTATGAGTGTAGAATAATGTTTTGCATCGACAAACTCAGAGTCTTGTGTTTTTAGCTCAATTTTGACAAAATCAATGTACGGCAAAACATGGATGAATTTTTTTGCATCAAAACACGACGATTCCAGGTATGTTGGTATGTTTTTTTTCTGCACGTGTTTTGCAAGCTCGGCTACTGCTTCTGCTTGAATAAGCGGATCGCCACCGGTAAAATTTACCTTGTATGTTTTGTTTTCAAGGTGGTTGTCTATCTCTGCGCAGGCATCTTTGATTTCGTATTCCTTGCCAGAATCAAGCGGGAGTGACTCTTTTGTGTCACAGTAAAAACAGGTAAACGGGCAGCCTGCCAGCCGCACAAAAAGCGTCTTTGTGCCATACAGTATTCCTTCGCCCTCAAGTGAGGTAAATACCTCAAATAGTCTGACTTTCAAGTATACGATCTTGCTTGATTCATTATTTAATTTAGGCCTCCTGCCATGGCTTGGTTACAATCTGTTTTGGTACGGTTAGATTACAAGGCCTAATTTTATGAAATGACCGGCTCTTTTGTGTACATGAGCCCAGCCACGAAAAAGACGACGCCAAGTATTCCAATCAGGGCGCCGACAAACTCTATTGTCTCAAGGAACTCCACATTCGTTGGGGCCCACAGAAAAGCCATCAGGGCGCCAACTATTATCATTGGGATGCCAACGCCGGCGCTGATCTGCTTTGAAGCCATTCAGTCTTTGCTGATTTGGAAAATCTATATGAAGTTTTGTGAGTTATCGATTTTGTTTTGGTGGGTGTTTTTCCTCAGAATCTCGGTTTCTTGTTTGCTCCTTGAGATCCTGATTCGAGTCTGTCTCACCAGACTGTAAAGATTTGACATATCGCTCCATTTGATCAAGTAGTAGGTTGAGCATCCTTACCGTTCTTTTGTAATCGGAGTTGCTTACCGTCTCTTGGTTTTGTAGCTTTGAGAGGAGCGATTCGGCCCTTTCGAATTTGGGCTTGATGTTTTCGTCCACATATGGCTGGATCTCTGCTAGCTTTGCTTCAAATCTTGCAAGCTCGGCAGATTCCCTTTGGTTTTTGGTGTCTTGATTTGCCTGCTCTTCGCCAGAATCAGAGGGTGGCCTTTCTACGGGCGCTACTGCTTCTGGTGTTGGTCTTTGCTCTTCTGTTTCGACCTTTTCTTGGGCTGGAGGTGGTGCTGTCCTTTGTTCCTCGGTTTCGACCTTTTCTGGAACGGGGGGCGCCGCCTTTTGCTGTGATCTTTGGGCTTCGTATACGCTAAGGTTGACTGAGTATCGCTTTATGATGATGATGATTTGGTTTGGATCGTTGGCAGACAGAATCTCTTCTTTTGCCTTTATGAGCTTGGAAATGTCCTCATCCGAAAGCCCAAGATCATTTGCACGGGCAAGGACTGTGTCGATTTTGGTTATGTAGCTGTTTGCAAACTCTCTTGCTCTGTCGTTTGCACGTTGCGCGATTGTTTCTTTGATAGCGTTTTGTGTGTCCATTATCGCGATTTTTAGCTCGGCAAATGCCTTTTCCAGCGCTGGTCTGTCACCGTCGGCCAGGCTTGTTTTTGAGAGTTGTATTAGGGAGTCGATTCTCGTAAAGTCTACAACTATGCCGTTTTTGGCAGTTTGTCCCTTTAGTTTATTGGTAAAGGCCTCGATTCTCTTGATAGAGTTCTCATAGTCAATTTCTCGCGGTGCTGGTGTGACAGGTGGTGGTGTCTGTTTTAGTGCCACTTGCGGCTGTGCTTGCTCTGAGAATGTCAGGCTGATTTGCCTGAACGTTTTCATTGCAGACATAAAGTGTTGTTTTGCCTGTGCAACGTCGCCCTGTCTTGCTGCAGAGATCAATAGCTCTGTTTCTGCGTTTCCCTGGTCGTATAGTGATCTTGTCTCGTCTGATATGCTTGGCATCTTGTCAAGCTGAAGTTTGATTTGGGATCTTGCCTGGACTGCGATGTTGACAAGAGAGTCCAGTTTTGCGTCTGCCAGCGCCAGTGGGGTTCCAACAACCATGCTTGCCACAATGGCCATTAATGCAAATGCTAGTACTGTTTTCATTGTACTTCCTCCGGTTTTTTCTTGAGCTTTACCAAGTTTTGGAATTCCTTTTTTTCTATCTGAATAACACCTTGCCTTTCCAGTCGTTTCACTGCTCTCCACATAGTCGTGCGTGGCAGGAGGAATTTCTTGCGCAGATCCCGCTCAAAGGCTTGCCCGCCATTTTGCTCCAAAAAGGTCACCAGTCGTTTGTCGTCCTCTCTCATTTCTGGGGTTTCTACCTCGTCTACCTCGATTCCTTCTTGTTCTAGGTCGCCGCTAGCCTTGTTCAGGAGTGGTTCGATGGTTCTTTTGACTGCGGTCTTGGTCTTTTTAAGAATCAGTGTAACTGCCGAGATTGCACCGCCTATTGCGGCAAGTGAGGTTACAACTGTGAGAACGTTTTGCTCAAACCAGTCAAATGAGTCCATCTGGCCGGCCGGTGGAGTTGCGGCATCGTTGATTTCTATTTTAGCCGACTCCCTTGCTTCAACGGCTAGCTGTTCTGCATCTACAAATTTTTTGTTGTCATATTCAGAAATTGCCAGATCTAGTTTTTGCTGTGCAAGTGGGGTTTTGACTCCGTTGTTATTTGCCTGCAGTATCAGGGTTTTTGCCTCGTCGATTGCCTTTAGAGCGGATTGTGCTGGTCCTGAAACGCCAAAGAAATAATCTATCTCGTTTTTGCCTTTTAGCAGCGAGAGACGTTGTTTGTCATCTACTGTTTCGACGAGCTCCGGAAAGTTTGTCATTCCTACAATTACCGTATCTTCTGGCATGTTTAGTGTATAAGCTACAGGTGCGTCAATTACAAATGTCCAGATTTTGCCTTTTTTTGAGACAAGGTCGTATGTGTCATAGTCAATTGAGACGCTAGTGGCACCAAACGTTTGGATGGTGGCCTTTGTTTTACTAATATCATAAGATAACAAGACGCCGTTTTCGTCCTGGGCAACAAAGTTGTCAATTGTAGTTCCAAAAAGCGATACAGTCAGCTCTGGGTCTTGCGGATCTGCCGAAGACTCTTGCGAGATATGGGTTGTGCCATCAGGATAAATGGTAAAGTCTAAACTGCGTAATGCGCCAAAAGACTGCTGTGCAGGAAGTGCTACCGCTAGGAGTATGCCTATTGCTATGAGGGGCGCTTTTAGCATTCTAATGAGGATATCTGTAATCCTTACAAAAAGCATTCCCTCTACGTCCGGAAAGTCCTGTATACTACAGAGTACCGCCTCTTGGTTTTCCATGTTTAATACCTTAAGTTGAGCGCATCTAGGAGCGACTGGAACTTTCTGAATTCCTGGACAAACTCGATGCCTTTTTCGGTTATTGTGTAAAGTCGGTTTTTGTCGGTTCTAAGAGTTTGGACCAAGCCTGCGTTTGAGAGTTTTTCACACTTTTCGATTACCGCATAGTGCGAAAGGTTTGCTCGTCTGGAGATTGCAGAGACTATGGTTCCTTGTCGGCCTCCTTCCATTGTCACGTTTAAGATATCTCCCATTATGCCCATTTCGGACCTGTATTGTTGTTTTGACATGCCATAGTATAGGTAGCCTGCTTGATTAGGGACGTTTTGAAACTTCAAAGCGGAACACATAGCGGAACGGTCGTTCCGTGGGGTTGAAACGGCAAAAAACAGCGTGTTTTGGTGCGGGGGAGAAAAAACAAGGATGTTTTCATTATCTGGTTTTTTTAAAATCTCGATTTTTGCCCTAACTTTATTAGGCATAGAACTGTAAAAGTGTCAATTCGTGGTAGCATGTTTGAAAAGTTCAAAAAAACCGAGTCAGGCCAGGATTCTGGCGTAATGGAGCAAGAAAACCCCGACCTCAAAGCGGAACACATGGCGGAACAGCCAAAACCCATGTCTTCTGGCTCTGATATTGGCATAGGCGAGCTCATGAACAAGCGCGCCAAGCTGGAAGAGGCAATAGATTACGTTGGCCTCATGATAAAGAACCTAAAAGACAAGCGAACCAGGCTGGAAAAAGAGATCGAAGACGAGTCTGTGGACATTAAAAACCTCAAGGAAAAACTTACCAAAGTCGGCGAGTATATCGAGGAGGAAAACCGCGGAATACGGGAACTCTCCAATAAAAGGGCTCAGGTTGAAAAGGAAGCAGATGACGTGGGGGCCTTGATCAGCAATCTACGCAATAAGCTTGCCAGCATCGATACCGTAGTCGAAGGCGAGGCAAATAGGGTAAAAAGCATCAAAGAGTCAAGGCCCAAGGTATAACGTTTCATAGTGGAAAGGCCAGAGTAGCATATTTTATAGAATTTAAGAAAAGGGGAAAGAGATACTTTAGAGGTATCTTGTCGAGGATGCAGATTGTGTGCTTACCGGCATTGATGGGAACTTGTTGCCCACAGACGTTTCTGCAACGGCTGCTGCCTCTTCTAGAATCTTTTCTGACTCCTCGTTGAGTGATTGATCCATGCCAAATGCGGATTCACCTTGGAATGATTCCATCATTAGTCCGTTTAGCATCTCCGTCATCATGCCCAGTTCTCTGTCTGCTTCTGGCATGAATTTGCCAAGTGAAGACTTGAGGCTTCTCATCAGGCCGATGGTTGGCGCTATTGTGACTACGGTGTCTCCTAGGTCGTGGAATGTTGTTAGTCTTAGTTCGATTTGTTCCAGTGCTGTTCTTGCATTTCCTAGCATCTTTGAGACCTTGCGGACTTCGGCTAGTTCGTTTGCCAGCACCTTACTTGAGTGAATGTCGTGTTTTTGGGTTGCGGCGACTATTCTTTGGAATAGTTTTTCGTCCCTTTGTTTTAGCTTGCCTAGCATTCCGTCGAGTTTTGAGATTTGGTTGTGAAGGTTCCTTACAGCCTGCTCTATTCGTGGCTTTAAGGCCCCCTTTGGCTTGATTACGTCGTTTATCTTTTCAGATATGCCTGGCGTTGGTGGTCTGGACCATGACTTTTGGAAGTTTGTCATGACTGGCTTTCTTTAGTTTATTGAAGTAAAATGGTGTGAAATCTATTTCACTAAAAGATAGAATCCACTAGCAGAAGAATGAAAATAAAAAAACAAAATCGAGCCTGTTTATTGGGCTAGAATGCTTTGTGGGTGGATTTTCTTTATGTGAACGTGGACGGCGTGTGCTGTCGTTACGTGTTCACCACATAATGGACATGTTTCCATTTTTATAGCTGTACGACAAATAAATACTATATAAGGTTTACGTTTTTTGACATTGGAGAAACGGCGGGACATTTTTTCACTGGGGAAATCGGGACATGGAAAAATTTCCAACTCAAAATTTTTTTAAATTATGTAAAAGAAAAAAATGAAACTGCAAAAAGAAAAATTTGGAAAAAAAATTCCAACTGAGATTTTCTAGAATTTTTTTGTGCCAAGGCATCCAAGCAAAAATCCGATTGAGGTAAAATCTATTGCAAGCTGTCGAACATTTCAGTATCAACAACTGAGATCCCTTATGGTACAAACGACAAAACGAGCGTAGGTTGTTTTTTGGATGCTACCTATCTGAGACGGGTTTAGCCTCAAAAATTACGTTATCATAGATAAATTTTGTTAAATGTTTATATATAGAGTCCAAAAAACGAAATTACACATTATGACACAAACTCAACGAAACAACGATCGGTGTCCACGTTGTGCCAAAGGTGCAATGTTGACAGATGGAAGTACTGGAGAGATGTTTTGTAACACATGTGGATTTGTTGCGACCGAAAGAGTTGAGGAAGAAGGTCCAGAATGGCGTTCGTTCTCAAAAGAAGAAGGGGAAAACAGAACTCGAACTGGAACACCCACTTCATTGGCAATGCACGACATGGGCCTTGCAACCATAATTGGTCAGGCAGACAAGGACGCGTCGGGAAAACCGCTTACATCTTCAATGAAGAGCACCATTGAAAGACTAAGAACATGGGATTCGCGAAGCCAGGTCCATGAGCCAGTTGACAGAAACTTTAGGCAGGCATTTTCTGAGCTGGATAGACTCAAAGACAAGTTGGCCCTCTCGGACGCGGTGATCGAGAAAACCGCTTACATCTACAGGAAGGCTCTTGATAAGGGGCTTGTCCGTGGACGCTCAATTCCGGGGCTAGTTGCCGCTGCACTGTACGCAGCATGTAGAAACACGGAAACCCCAAGAACTCTTACTGACGTTGCAAACGGCATCAATATCAAAAGAAAAGATGTTGCCAGATGCTACAGGTTGCTTCTCAGAGAACTGGACCTAAAAATGCCAGTAGTCGATCCTATCAAGGGAGTCGCAAGAATAGCAAGTATTGCAGATCTGAGCGAGAAAACCAAGAGAAAGGCGCTTGAGTTCCTAAAAGAGGCTAGCCGAATCGAGGTCTCCGCAGGAAAGGACCCAATGGGTCTTGCGGCGGCCGCGCTGTATTTGGCTTGCGTGATGCTTGGCGAAAACAAGACGCAAAAAGACATAGCCCAAGCGGCAGGCGTAACAGAGGTTACCATCCGAAACAGGTACAAAGGTCTCAAAGAGGCGCTAAAACTCTAAACCCTTTTTTGTTTGTTCCAAGTTTAGTTTTGATATATGAAAAAGATTCTGGCTGCCGCCCTCGTTGTTGCGATAACGGTAGGGGCAATTGCAGTACTGGTGTCAGCCCCATCAGAAAAAACTGGTAGAGACCAAGTTTACCACGCAAGGCTTGCAGATCCCAAGCTATACACAGATGGTATTTTTACAGACACCTTTCCGATCAAAAAAGGAGTCTACCAATTCCGCTTTGTCCCAAACGGAGACAGTCCAGAAACACTGTCAATTGCTTTGAAGGGCGAGGCGTTTTCGTTTGCAGAAGATTTTAAGCTGGAAGGAACTCCTGTCGAGACAGGCATCTCGACATACTATACCTGGGAATACCTAGGGCGCGATCTAATCGAGGTTCCCCAAGACCAGGAACTTCAGATTGCTATCAATCCTAACGGAAATGTTCTTGGGCCTGTTTCTGTTTATCTGATAGAACAAGGGTAGGCGTGGCCCCAAGCGCAGAACATGAGAGAACACCTCTCTATACCATAACGCCAGTGCGTTCATGGTTCACAAATCCGTTCTGCTGGGCCACGCGTCCTCAGTCGATAGGATTTATGTCCTTTCGCATTATTTTGTATAGGAATTTATCTTATTTAACATTTAGTATAAATTTCCACAAAAAAGATCCATATATTATGAAAAATCCCATGAATAGATTTTCAAAAAGCAATATTAAAAATCCGTTCCAACAAAAACAATGAAACTAGCAGGAAAAGTTGCGCTGGTTACCGGTTCAAGCCGTGGCATTGGAAAGGCAATTGCGGCACTTTTTGCAAAAGAGGGGGCAACGGTTACAATTACTGGAAGGGATGAGGCAAGGTTAGAAAAAACAGCAAAAGAGCTTGGAGGCGTTTTGTCCATTCCAGCAGACATTAGAAAAGAGGCCGAGGTTCAATCTGTGATAAATAAAATAATCGAAAAGTATGGCAGGTTGGATATTTTGGTAAATAACGCGGGGGTCTTTACAAAGATAAAGCCACTCCACGAGATTTCAGAGTCGGAATGGAATGAGGTAATCGACATAAACCTAACTGGGCAGTTTCGCTTTACAAAAGCGGCTATTCCACATTTGCAAAAAACCAGAGGCAACATCATCAACATCGCCTCAAACGCAGGCCTAAAGGCGTATGAGAATTTTAATGCGGACGCGTATTCTGCGTCAAAGGCCGCACTCATATTGCTGACAAAAACATGGGCAATAGAATACGCAAAGGACAGGATCCGGGTAAACTGCATCTGTCCGGGGGTTGTAGAAACCGACATGGCCAGTGAGTTTCTTGCCACGCCGGTATTGCGAGAAATGCAAAATGCCCAGTATCCATTGGGCAGGTTTGGCACGGTTGGTGATATCGCAAAGTCGGCCCTGTATTTTGCCTCTGACGATTCTGCCTGGGTCACTGGCGCGGTTTTGGCTTTGGATGGCGGCGAGTCTGCCAGGTAAGATCCCAAATCAATTTAATCCCCAAACGGCCAGGATGATCTGTTGGAACCAAGAAAGAAAAAACGAGCCCAGACGATCGCTCTATTGGCTATAATTTGGTTTGTCATTTCATTACCATTGCCATGGCTTTATGCGACACCTGAGGAGGCAAAGCCGCAACTCTTCATCCTGCTTCAGCTAATTGGTTTTATGTCTATTCCATTTATTGTGCTTGCCATAGTCTGGACGATAAAACCAGAGCTTACCACGTGAGATGTCAGCCAAGCTTCCATTTTCAGACCCAATTAGCGAAGCTGCCCTTGCGGTCGAGGCCATAACAAAGGCAAGCAAGGCCGTCTTGGAAACATATGGCGAAGAGTTTACGTCGGATCTAAAAGATGACGATTCTCCAATCACAAAGGCGGATCTGCAAAGCAACGAAATAATAAAAAAAGTCCTTTACGCATCAGGCCTGCCGATTTTATCAGAAGAGGACAAAGATGACAAATCCCGCATAAACCACGAAAAAATCTGGATAGTGGATCCGCTAGACGGAACGAGCGATTTTGTAAACAAGACCGGCGAGTTTACCGTAATGATCGGGCTAGTCAAGCACAAAAGGCCGATTTTGGGATTGATTAGCAGGCCCACAACCAATACCCTGTTTTTGGCCCAAAGTGGAGAGGGCGCCTACAAATTTGAAAACAACTCGTGGCAAAAATTATCGGTAAGCAAGACAAGTGACATAAGAAAATGTAGGGCAGTCGGCAGCAGGTTCCACCTATCGGAAGAGGAAAGGAGATTTTTCAAAGAACTTGGCGTATTAAGCTTTGAAAGCAGGGGTAGCTCGCTAAAGGTTGCAGAGATAAGCATGGGATTGGCTGACCTGTACCTTACCAGCTCAAACAAGATAAAGCACTGGGATACCTGCGCTTCCCACTGCCTGGTTACAGAGGCGGGTGGGAAAATGACAGACATGCTTGGAAACGAAATATCATACAACACTGAAAGGATAAATCATGAAAACGGATTGCTTGTCACAAATGGCTTGGTTCATGACGAGATAATTAGACGGTACGCTAGTTAACGAGGTTTTTTGATTTTAGGAAATTCAAAAGGTTCTGGACGCTTTGCTCCAGTGTTTCTTTTTCGGTATCGATTATCAGATCCGGTTTTTCTGGAGCCTCGTAGGGGTCGCTTATTCCTGTAAAGTTCCTTATCTCGTTTGCGCGCGCTTTTTTGTACATTCCTTTGACATCGCGCGTCTCACATTCTTGCAGCGAGCACTTTACATAGACTTCAAAAAATCTCTTGTCGTCGCCTATGATCTTCCTTGCGTCCTCTCTGTTTACTATAAACGGGCTGACCAGAGAAACCCCACACGGGACGTTGTGTTTTAGCAGTAGTTTTGCCAGGTGTGCTACTCGCTTGTTGTGCTCTATTCTGCCTTCCATGGAAAAGTCCTTTGGGGAAAGCCACTCTCTTAGCTCGTCTCCGTCCAGAATGGCCAGGTTTGGTACGTGTTTTTGCATTGCCCTAACTATGGTTGTTTTGCCAGAACAGGGAAGCCCTGTCATCCATACTACAAATCCCATTTTCATTTTACCTCAAATTTAGAGTTCTTAAAGACTTTACGACGCAAACCATTCTTGTTTTTCCAAGTGTTCTATTTCCCTTAAGATTGTCTCAATTTTTGTGGACACTGCCATCACGGACTGGAATTGCTGGTACATTTCCTGCTCTTCTTCCTTTGAGAGAACCTCGGCTTGCGCCCTTGTGAAAAACTCTTCTTCCTTTTTGAGGTGATCCTCCAAATAGATCGAGTATGTTCTCAGGTACCTTGCGACCGGCTCCCTTGCGTCCTTGCCGCTTTTCCATTCTTGCAGGTATTTTGCAATGTTTTTTGCTATTCGCCGGCTGAACTCGTGCTCTATCATGAACTTTCTGATTTCATCTCTTAGCGCACCATAGCTCCCCACGCACGCAAAATACGAGTCTTCTTCTCTGGAGTAGTGAATCGAGTCCAGAAATTCTGAGATGACATAGTTTATCTTTTCAATGTCAGCTAGTGGAATTTCTCTTCCCCCATAGAGCTCCTTGTAGCATTTTACAATGAGTTTTTCGAGTCTCTTTATTTTGAGATGGTCCTGCCTTAGGATTTCTGTGGCGCTCATTTCTTTACTGAGAACAAATGGTGCAAGAACACTTCATCATGCCGGCTTTTCCCATGCACTGGTCGTGTTTTTCCTCAAAGCACTTGTGGCAGGTCACCATGTGTGGGATTGATTTTGGAGACTATTATCGGTTTGTCTTATACAATAAAGTTGGAGCTTGCCCCATCAAAGGTTATTGTGACGCCGGAGAGGTACTTGATTTTGTTTTCGATTATTGATTTTACAAAGTTTCCAATTTCCTTTGGTTCACCCAGCCTCTTCATTGGAAGCGTTTTTGCGATCTCATCTACATTACCAAAATCACGAATCCTGTCTGTGTTGATGGCTCCAGGTGCGATGTTTATGCAGCTTATCTTTTTTGCGGCCAACTCCTTGCTGGCTAGCTTAAAGACTGCTGTAAATGCCAACCGGTATGCACTTGAGATGACGAGTCTTGGGTTTGGTTCTTTTATGACAGAAGATGTTATCACAAAGATGTATCCGCCGTCCCGCACCCTTAGTTTTTGCAACAAGAGGCAGAATCCCAAAAACAACTGGTTGTGATATTTCTGCCATTCCTTTTCCGTTACCTGTCCAAACTGCTTTGGTGGTGGGCCGCCCGTATTCAAAACAAGAATGTCCGTTTGCTTGTGTTTTTTGATGAAACCCTTGACGCTTGCAAGGTCTGATGTGTCAATTTCCTTTCTTGAGGTGGCAATGACGTCGCAGTCGATCGATTCCAGTGCGTCTGCTATTGCCTTTCCTATTCCCTTTGAACCCCCCAGCACTATTGCCTTCATTGTTGGTCGTGGTACCGCAATTGATTTTAATTTACTGCTTTATTCGACGCCAAAGAGGGTTATCTTTTTTGGATCGTACTCGATGATGGCAAAGTGCGGCTTTGCAAATCCGCCGCTATGGTGCCCTTGTGGGCCGCCAAGACCCACCCTTATCAGGTAGTTGCTGCCTTCTTCGATTGGAAATTCGTGCTTTTTTAGTATGTGCGATGTGATCTTTTCCGTTTTATGTGCAAATGACCAGATGTTTGTGATCCCTTTTGCGTCCTGCCTTATTGCAGCCTCTACGTGCTGGTGGCCGCACAAAATGACAAAGTTGTCAAAGTGTCGCCTTCCTTCATTAAAGGCAGATTCCGGTTTGTAGTGATACCCATAGTAGCTGTAAAACTCGTTTTCTTCTTCTGAAAGCCTCTGCCATGTTCTTTGGTAAAGCCAGGGGTCGCCGTCTCGGATTATGTTATTTGGGTCAATGGGCCCCCCGTGCACACACAAAAGCTTGTTTTTCTCGTCTGCTACAAACTGATTCCCAAAGGTTTTGTCCTTGTTTTGCACAAAAAACTCCAAGTCATGCTCCGATAACAGGTCGTGCGCCCTCATACTTGCATAGGAGCTTCCGTTCAGAGGCCGCTTGTACAAAAAGCCCTCGTCATGGTTCCCTATGACTGAGAGCATCGGATAGGATTTGGACAGCTCTGCTATTTTTTGCAAGACCTCCTTTGGGTTTGTCCCGCGTTCTAGGAGGTCCCCCAGATTGATTATTCTGGAAACTTTGCCGTATTTGCTTTGAAAGTCGGCGGAAAGTGCAATGCCGAGAATTGTCTCTAGCCCTTCAATGTCTGCATGAATGTCAGAGAATACAAGATCCATCGTGGATCATTGGTTTTCACATAATATAATCAACTGTTTTAGTTCGTTGTGGTAACGCCGTTTTCCTTTGCTTCTTTTTTTATCTCGACTATCTGATTGTTAATTTCTTCAATTTCTCGTATCAGCTCTGTTCGCCTTTCTACAAGTGTCCTTAGCATTGAGTTGTACAGTCTATCTAATGTTTGACTCATTTTTATCACCATGAAGCCTTTCCGAATTTAGTCTTAAACCCTTACTAATAATTTGTTCTACTAACTTGGTCAACAAAGAGCTCATTTGGCTGTTTTTCTATTGGTATATTCACGCATGAAAGTCACCGAGGTCGCACCTCTTAATATACCAAGCAGTTAGGCAAAACTAAAGGATGCTATCTGGCGTGATGCGCGTCATTACTATTTACAAAATGAGATGCATTTGCAGCCCTTTACAACACATCTGCCTGCTCCGTCATGCAGGTTAGAATCGTGGAAGCAGCCGGCCTGGATGTTTTTACATCTCATGATTGTGGATCATGACTTGCTTACTAATCGGTTTTGTGTTTTTATGCAACAGCTATTCGGATCTGTCTTGATTCATGGTTGCAGATGCTTTTGTGAAGTCCCGCTACCGATTCTTCTCTAAATGTCAGGTCACACCTGTAGCACTTCCAAGCGGTCGTTGTCATAAAATCAAAAAGGGATTTTTTGTATTTAACGCGCGCGTAGCTTTTGTATGGATGATTTCTACGTGTTGATCATATCACATTTGTAGCCCTTGCAAGAGCCAGTGCCTTTTCTTTTGTCATGTTGGCTTCTTTTAGGACGGTATATCTTTCAGGCCTCAGCGATTGGGCCATGACAAGTGCCTTTACAAGCATTTCTTGCTTTAGGCCGATCTCTTTTGCAGTCGTAGGCGCGCCGATGTTTTTGAGTGTCTTTGCTATCTTTTTCCAGTCTTGTCCTTGTAGCTTTGCCATCAGAATTGCACCTATGCCGCATTTTTCACCATGAAGTCCGATTCCTGGCGCAATTTTGTCTAGGGCGTGAGAGAAGAGGTGTTCAGAGCCAGAACAAGGCCTGCTACTGCCTGCAATGCACGAGGCAACACCGGCGCTGATCAGCGCCTCTACGATTTCTCTTATTTCTGGTCGTTTTTTCTTTTCTGTTGCCTCCAGCAGAATTTTTGCACTCATTGATGCAAGGTTTGCTGAATACCTTCCAAAATATTCGCCTGTTTTATCGCGTCCTATCTCCCAGTCCCGGACTGCTGTGATTTTTGCAACAAGATCACCGCAGCCGCTTGCCAAGAGTTTTTTTGGGGCACGTTTTATTATGTCAATGTCGACAAAGACTCCAAGTGGAGCAGTTGCGACAACAGAGTGTGGTTTTTCTCCTCTTATGGACACAAATGGACTTGCGATGCCATCATGGGATGCGGCAGTAGGCACGCTCACAAACGGCTTGCCAAGACTGTACGCGATCATTTTTGCAACATCGACTGAGCGGCCGCCGCCAATTCCGATTATTAGATCGGCCTTGTCTTTTTTTACCCCGCCTTGGATCTGGCGCATCGATTTTTCGTCATTTCCTCTGGGCATATGCCATACAGAGCGAATTTTTGATTTGGAAAGCGACTTGAGGAATTGTGACCTGACAATTTTTTGTACGTGGTTTCCCGCAATGACTGAAACTTTTTTTGGCGCACTCAGGGAATGCAGAAAATCCCCGATTTTGTCGATGTTTTTCTCGCCAACTACGATCAGGCGTGGAAGCTCCATTGTATGCGATGGAGTTTTTTGCATCATGTTGTTGATGGGGCCACGCCTTATCAATTTGCCCTCTGACAAAAAGTTATTTAAAAGGGGACAAACCACTGCAGATCATCTAGGAGCATTTTCTTGTCATCTAACAACGTAGAAGAGAAAATTCTACATGGAACGACCACAGTAGGTATCAAGGCAAGCGACGGCGTTGTCTTGTGTGCAGATATGCGTGCCAGCGCCGGCTATTTCATTGCAAACAACAACACAATGAAAATCCAGCAGCTTGCCAAACACGCAGGCATGACTATGGCTGGCGGAGTTGCAGATGCGCAAAACATCACAGATGTCTTACGATATCATGCAAACATACACAGAGTCCAAAAAAATGAAAACATTCCAATCAAGACTCTTGCACGGCTATGCTCGCTTTTGTTCCACCAAAACCGGGGATATCCGTTCATAGCAGACATTCTGATTGGAGGATATGACAAGGACGGCCCAGGGCTGGTAAACATTGACGTCTTTGGATCTGTAGAAGAGAAAAAGTACGTCACAACGGGCAGCGGCTCGCCAGTAGCATATGGGGTCCTAGAAGACGAATATCGCGATAACCTCAAAGTCGAAGAGGCAAAGGTTATAGCATTACGCGCCGTAAAGGCGGCGATCGTAAGAAACATTGGTACTGGCGACGGCATCAATGTTGCAATTATGGATAAAGATGGATTTCGACTCTTGACAAAAGAGCAAAAGAGAGCCATCATAGCTTTGTAGTGATTTAATGCAAAAAAGACAACAGGAAAAGGAAACATCATCACCAGTCCAAAATGTAATGGCAACCATACTGCAAAGTATACCAAAGGAGGCCAATGTAACCAAAATCGATTACGAGGGACCAAGGATAGCACTTTACACAAAGTCCCCCCTATACCTCATGGAACACAATGAAATTATTTCTGATCTTGTCAACATTATCAAAAAAAGAATTGTCGTTAGAACCGAAGAATCAATCAGAAAGCCAGAAGACGATGCAAGACAAATAATTGCAAAGGCCATGCCAAAAGAGGCCGAGCTTGGCTCGACCTTCTTTGATACTGCGACAGGCGAGGTTTCCCTTGATGTGAAGAGGCCCTGGCTTTTGCACAACAACCCCCAGTTCAATACCGCTCAGCTAACCGAGAGCACAGGATGGCGCTTGCGCATAAGGAAGGCAACGACTAGTCCATCAAGTACGATTCAGGCAATAAACTACAACCTAAAGATTTCATCTGCAGACAGGGCTAAACACCTCAAGCAGATAGGTGAGAGCATATTTCGGCCACGCCTTGCTCAGAAATCTGAGGTTTCCCTGCTGACACTTGGCGGTTTTGGCCAGGTTGGCCGCTCAAGCATGCTGCTTGTCACCCCAGAAAGCAAGGTTCTAGTAGACTGCGGCATAAACCCGGGAGCTCGCACGCCGATAGAGTCATTTCCAAGACTCGACTGGGCAAACGTTACGCTTGACGAAATTGATGCGGTGGTAATTGGGCATGCGCATTTAGATCACACCGGATTTTTGCCGGTCTTGTGCAAGTATGGCTACAAAGGCCCGATCTATTGCACGGAACCAACGTTACCGATGATGAACCTCATCCAGCTCGATGCGGTAAAGGTGGCTGCTGCCCAAGGCCGCGTGCCTCTGTATGCGGAACGAGACGTCAAACAAATAATGAGACAGACGGTAACAATCCCATATGGAACCGTCACAGACATTGCACCCGACATCAAGCTCGTATTTTCAAACGCAGGCCACATACTCGGATCGGCAACTTGTCATTTTCACATTGGCAACGGCGATCATAATTTTGTGTATACTGGGGACATCAAGTTTGGCAAAAGCATTTTGTTTGAGAGTGCTTCGTGGAATTACCCGCGAGTTGAGACCCTGCTAATCGAGAGCACCTATGGCGCCAGAGAGGACATACAGCCATCAAGGCAGGAAGTAGAATCCGCTTTCATAAACGCGGTAAACAACACCCTAGTTGATGGCGGAAAGGTGCTCATACCAATTCCAGCCGTTGGTCGTGCCCAAGAGATAATGATGGTAATTGACCACTACATGAAGGCAGGGCAGATGGTTGAAGCGCCTGTCTTCATGGAGGGAATGATTGCGGAGGCAACTGCCATTCATGAGGCATTTCCGGAATATTTGGCGCGCGAGCTCAGGCAGAAGATTCTTGAGACCGACGACAACCCATTTGATTCTGAATATTTCACAAATGTTGAGCATTCTGATTCAAGGGAAGAGCCCCTCAGGGACGGAACCCCCTGTATTATCCTGGCAACGTCTGGAATGTTGGAGGGGGGGCCTGTCTTGGAGTACTTTAGAAACATTGCGCCGGGAAACAAAAACAAGATAATCTTTGTTTCTTACCAGGTAAATGGAACGCTTGGACGCAGGGTTTTGGACGGCTCAAAACAGGTTTCGCTGATGGGCAGGGAGGGCAAAGTCGAAGTAGTCAACATAAACTGCTCCATAGTAAAGCTTGATGGGTTTTCTGGCCACAGCGACTATAATCAACTGCTCTCGTTTGTACATAAAATGAGGCCGAAACTGAGGCGGGTTCTTGTAAACCACGGCGAGCGAAGAAAATGCGAGAACCTTGCCATGAACATCCGCAGAATGTTCAGGGTTCCTGCCCACTATCCGCAGGTCCAAGAAGCAATTAGGTTATTTTAGCCAGAATCCTGGCTAGATCTTCATTATTTTGTTTTTAAGTAGGTAGCTTATCCCATCTAGATATTCCGTATCGGTGATTTTGTTTTCTGTCCACCATTTTACCGTGGTTCTAAACCAAGGCGGAATTCGCATGTCTTCGTACTGGATTTTGATCTCTTTTGTAAAGACGTTGGTGTCTGTAAGCTCCGCAGTCCATGTTGACTTGAGTATTCTGTTTTCATGCTTTGCAAAAAGGACAATTCCTGTTTGCTTGTCTATTACTTCGTGGTACTGTTTTGTTTCATCCCATGCAAGCAACGCTTGTCTTTTTGTGTCCTTGAAGGTAAAGAGGATCTCATCAGTTACCTTGATATCAAAAGCGGACTTGATGGTAGAGCCGATCTCTATGGGCATTTTGTGGACAAAGCGATAATATTTTTGGGTGTTTGCGATCAAGCCGTCGTTTTTTACTTGGAAGACATCTGTTTTCTTCCCGTCTCTTGATACCTCAACGGTATTGACGGCGATGGAGTTGCTTCCAACCCCTATCGTGTGTGTCTGTGTAGTTATATCGTCGATCTGGCTATCTTTAATTGAATACTTGAGGTAATCATTTTTTGAAACGCAGAATGTGTCGTAGCCACAGCTTTGTGGATCAAAGACGCTGATCGGCAAGTTTATCATTTTGGAGTTTATCATGTATCGTATCCCATAGGAAAAAATGTTGTCTTTTTCTTTTCCTTGGTGCCAGCGCGTGGCATCATCTTTGATCCACTGCGGGACTGCGTCACTTTGCACAAATCTGTCTCTTACTGGGGTGTCTTGTTGTGGTTTTTTTAGCAGCTCAAGCAATTTTTGTGTGCGATCAGGCCCGTCCGAATACCAGATTGGATCGTTATACAAGACATAACAACTCCTCAGGTCTTTGTTGTGAAGGTATCGTTGCTCGAATTTAGCTTTCCCAAGAACTTCCAAGTCGGGAAAAATCTTTTCACATTCTCTGACAAGAGAATCATCCTCGTAGGCAAAAGCAACTACAGGTACAGCTAGTGCAAACGCAAGAAATGGAATTAATTTAGAATTGTTTCGCACTTTGCAAAATATCAAGACTCATTTGATATTAAGAGGGCGTAGAAATGATACGTCTTGTTTTAATATTATTTTAGATCATATTCTGGCTTCCAGATTTTCACGCCGGGGGGTGTAACGATTATTCTTTCTTCGCCCAACCTTGCAATGTCCGCGTTGTAGTTTTTTGCTTGTGCATAGAGCTCCTCGACGAGTTTTCGGAGCTGCTCTACATCTTTTTGTGCAAGCGGCGTTACGCGCAGGATGAGGATCATGTTTTTCTTCATATCTTCTTTGATTGAGTGAATATCGCTTTGGTCTCGAATCGTTAGTGCTTTCAGATATGTTGGGCTTTCCTGCTTTTGCATCTAGATATGATGCGAATTACTCCCTCAAAAAGTCTTTCGCATCAGGCACGAATAGATTTTTAGTTTTATTCCTAAATTCTGTATTTTGTATAGTCATACTCGTCTGCTCTACTCGTAGTGATTTCTGATTTTTGCGCTCCGCCGTCTTGTTCTATGACTACTGTTCCTTGGGTGTCTTTTGGTGCGTCGGAGTATCTGAGAGTTATTGCAGCGCAGAGCTGTTTGTAAGGTTCTTTGTTTTGGCCGCGCAAAAGGGCGATTGGCCCCATGTGGTCTTTTGCATAAAATATCAAGTCGTCGGCAAGTGCTAGCGCCTTTATCATTTCATTTTCTTCTTTGTTTCTTCCTACGATGAGTTTTGTTTTTTCGTCCAATCTGAAATGTCTTGCAACTTTTAGTAGATCAATGTCATTTGTTGTTGGGGTCTCGGTGTGACTAAAGAGATCCTTTGCTCGGATTGCAAACGCCGGATCGGTAAGCAGACATCCCCCACCTGCGTTTGGCGGGTTTTCGATTCCCAGCTCCTTTGCCATTTGTAGTTGCGTTCTTCTTGTGCGGCCCCGTATCATCCCCAAGTTTTCTCTTTTGATTAGGCCATTTTCTTCGGGCATGGTTTTTGGCAGCAGACCACCGGAAAGAGGTCGCACTATGTAACCTTCGAGATCTGATTCTTTTTCAATTGTTTTGAGTGCAGGCCCGTGTTGGCTCATTGGTCTTTGCCCCAAGACTTCACCCGATATTATGAATTCTGCCCCGATCTCTTCCATGTGTTTTTTGGCGGCCTTGAACATCATTGCCCTGCAGTCGATGCACGGGTTCATCCCAGAACCAAAGCCATGTTTTGGGTTTTTGAGCATCTCAATGTATTCGTCTCCAAGATATACGGTTTTGAGGTTGATTCCTAGCGTATCTGCCCTTTCTCTAATTTCAAATCCACACCCCCGCCCACAATCAAAATCACAAAACGGTGTCTTGATCGCAACTGCTGATACTTCAAATCCCTGTTTTTGCATCATTTTTACAGCAAGCTGGCTGTCCAGTCCGCCTGAGAGCAGTGCGACAACTTTTTTCTTTTCTTCCAACACTGTAAAACTTTGATATCGAATATACATACTTTCCAACAGACATAAATTCGCAAAAACAAACATCAGCTGACGGATGAAGCAACGACGAAAAAATTTGCTAAAACATGCACAAGAAATCAATTGTGATGTTTTGGTTTGCTTTGAGCCTGAGAATCTCTTTTACACGACGGGGTTCTGGGGCGAGGCAGTAAGCATCCTAGAAAGAAACGGCCACGCCACAATAATCACGCCTGATCTTGAGGCAGATAGGGCAAAAGAAGAATCTGTTGATTGTACCGTCATCAAGGCAGAACGCGGCGTTGGCCTAGTTTCAAGCTTGGCAAACAAAATAAAAAATGCAAAGGTCTGCACCGACTGCCAAAGCTATGCAACAATGGAGCTGCTCAAAAAATCCATACCCAAAATCATCCACTCGGCAGACCCATTTTATCGGGCAAGGGAAATAAAAGACGAGAGAGAGGTTGCAGTGCTAAAAAAAGCCTCAGGAATCATCGATGAGATGTACGAGGTATGCACAAAGAAGATAAAGAAAGGTCAGCGCGAGTCGGAACTCCAGTCGATTTTGATGTCATTTGCGATGGAGCGCCAGATGTTCAGCACGGGTTATCGCTCAACTCTAAATCCATTGATAATTGCTGGAGGCCCAAACGGCTCGTTGCCACACGCACAGGTAACTGACAGAAAGTTTGCAGATGGTGATCTGATTGTAGTTGATCTCACTTTACGATACAGAGGCTATGTAAGTGACGCAACAAGGACATTTGGCCTCGGTGCAATAAGTGATCAGGCCAAAGAAGCGTATGAGGTCGTAAAGGAGTCACAGAGGCTGGGTCTCAGGGCAGCGAGGCCTGGCGTTTCTTGCAAGTCAGTAGATGATGCATGTCGAGATTATATCAACGAAAAAAATTATGGTAGATACTTTATCCACTCGACAGGCCATGGTATAGGTCTAGAGGTCCATGAGCCCCCAACGATCAGCCAAAAAAGCCAAGTCAATCTACAAAAAAACATGGCAATAACCATAGAGCCAGGTGTCTATATTCAAAAAAAGTTTGGAGTGCGAATAGAAGATTCTGTCATAGTTGGCGACCGGTTACAAGTCATGCACAAATTTACAAAGGAACTAGTCGTGCTCTGAACATAGATATATTGTTCGCTCCAGACACGCACTAGCTAATTACAAATTATTCCTAAATTAGAAACGAGTGGAGTCATCTGTTGGATACGCTTCCAGTGATTTCATTGGAAACCAAACAATTCATGGTTTTGTTGCAGTTAGTATTAGCACCTTCCACGGAAATGTTATTTTTCCGTTTTTTGTATAAGGCAAAGTTTTTTGTTTGATCTGGTCTCTCATTTGTTTTCGCTTTGCGTGTGGCAGACTGTTTATTTTTTCTTTGAGAGGGTTTGCCAAATATTTCAGATAGTCTCCCCAGTATCTCGAAAAAGTCCCCGGGCTGTATGAAAAAGTGAATTCCTTTATCCGTATGTTTGTAAAGCCCGCGTCCCTTATTGCGGCTCTGAGTTTGGTTCTTGTCCCAAATCTGTCAAGATCTGGGGTTCCCAGCGGCAGATAGTCCGGTATGAATTTTGTCACCATACCAAGTATGCTGCTAAAGTATGGCACCGTGTTTCCCGCTCCGTGGACTGCGAGTGCTAGCGTTCCGTTCTTTTTCAGACAGCGTTTTGCGTTCTGGAGTACTTTGGGCGCGTTTGGAAAAAAGAACAGTGCATAATGACATGTCACCGCATCAAATTTTTCATTAAAGTGTAATGTTTCTGCATCAGATACAACAAAGTCGATGTTTGATTTGGGTGCTGCCCATCTTTTTGCGATTTTGATTGCGGTAGAGGAGCTGTCGATGCCAATCACATGTCCGCCTTTGCCTATTTTTATGAGAATTTTTTTGGTGACGGCGCCTGTTCCACATGCCAGATCAAGTACTTTGTCCCCCTTGCCAATTCTTGTCATTCCGACAAGCTTCGCGGTGCTCTGGAAGGGCCCAGCGCTTTTTTTTGCCCATCTTTTGTGATATCGTAAAGCAATCTCGTCCCAAGTTTTGATCAGTCTTTTTTTGTATTCTACAGAGTGTGGATGCACCAAATTTCCCACAAAGTGTGATGGGTAGCTTTTAATTATATCGTTGAGGAACCGATTCAATATTGGATGCAGGTATCAGAGCCGGTAAATTCAACGATATTACTCATTTTGGTCTGAGGTTGGCCGTAGGTGTAATTTTTATCGTACACGGCACAGCCAAATTTGAGCCGGGTTTTGTTGGGTTTTTGTCAAACATTGGCCTGCCGCCAGAGACACAGATTCCAATTGCTCTGGCAGAAACGGTTTCCGGAACACTTTTGATTATTGGTGTCTTGAGTAGGATTTCATCGTCGTTGTTATCCATAATCGCGTTGGGGGCGATATTTCATGTGAAGGGCGCTGCAAGTTTGACTGGCGAGCGCGGCTTTGAAATCGATTTGCTCCTTCTTGCGGCAAACCTGGCAATAATTACGATGGGGCCGGGAAGGATTTCCATATCCCACCTAGCAAAGAAGATACCTAGGTTCTTGCAATAATTTTTGCGAGTTTGTTTTTTGTCTTTATTATTATGACTGCAGGCATTACAAAATACATTCCGATGTTTAGTAAGATGATTGCTACTCCATAGCCTAGCATTTCTTGCTCCGAGTCGATTTCAGCATAGTTTAGTATCGATATGGTGGAAAGCATCGGAGTTATTGCTAGCTTTACGGCTTGTTTGAAGGTGGGATTTTGCCTTTCCCAGTCTGCAACAGTTGGCGAAAACAAGTAATAACCATCGTTGAAGGCAGCCATGAACTCTGTTCCGGATTTTGTTGTAAATACAGTATTATCCCTGAGCTCCCTTAGCATCTGGACTTGGGGCGCAAGCTCGGTTCCATATGCCGCGGTTGCTATCAGACAACCGCCGCCTTTGTCAGGTGTTGGCGTGTCAGTTTTTCCATCGGATTTTATTTTAAAAGAGTTTAGCGTGTTCAGAAATTTCGGCAGGGTTGCCTCAAAATTATTTTCGCTGTTTGTGTACGTCAAGACATAAAATTTATCTCCGCCCTTGATTAGAATTTCTTTGAATCCTACTTTTAGTATACCGCCAGTCATGTTGAATTTGCCTGACGCGTCTCTGACAAACGCCTCATTACCGTTGATTGTAGTTTGTTCTTCATTTACAATTGTCAGTATGCCGGCATCGATTGCAGGCTGGATTGTTTTTTTGAGCCCAAGTGAATAATCTGCCAACGATGTTCCGTTGGATTCTTTCACGGAAATCGAAATCACTGGGGTAAATCCAGCAACTTTTGTGCCAATTATTACAATATCAGGAGTCTCCGGTGTTTGTTTTTGCGGCTCTTGTACAAGCCAGCCTGCTGGTGCCTCTAAAGAAAATCCCAGCTTTTCATTGGAGTATGGCTGTGCTGTCTGGTTTGTGATTTGTGTTATTCGTTCTGGTTCTCCTTGTTCAAGCAGGTCTGTTATTTCTGATCTTTTTTTCACTTCTGCTTTTAGAATTTCTCCTTTGCCCCAGTCATATGGAATATAGTTTGTTGGTTGACCTTCATTTTCCAGGTTTGCGATTTTATCTAGTGTATCAAAACTTGTCTGCGCTGCCAGACGGCCAAATGCGGCATAGTTTTGATCCAGGTGTGGTGAGTCTTTGTGAACTATGAAAAATTGTGAGCTGCCGCTGTCCGGGTCGTTGCCCCTTGCCATTGAAACGATTCCCCGCTTGTGCATGATTGTATTGAATTCCCCAGGTATGGTGTATCCGGCGTCGCCTGTCCCCCACTCAGTGAGTTCTTTGTAGGCGCCAGGCTTTGTCTTGGGGTCTCCTCCCTGGATCATGAAATCCTTGATCACTCGGTGAAAGACCGTTCTATCGTAAAATCCACTCTTCGTCAGATTTAGAAAGTTTTCTACCGTTTTTGGCGCATCATTTGGGAATAGTTCGATTACCATCTCACCGGACGGTGTGTATAATACCACCACTTTGTCTGAGATCTCTGTTTGCGCAAAAACCGGGGCCACCGCAACAAAGAGCATAGCTCCAAATAATGAAAGAAAAGCTAAACTGAGTTGCAATACGAGCTGTTTTTGAAACTCAAATAAAAGTTAATGGCATTAGTTTTTAACAAGTCAAAATAATGACCGAGTATGGATTCTGCTGAGAAGATAAAGGCTCATTTGCTTTCTGTGTGGAAGGAAGAAAAAAAGTTTCTTTCAAAGGGAAGGGAATGCATGTTTTTTCTCACCGACGAACATGTGATTTTCGTAACAAAAACAGAGGCAAAGCCTAGATGGTGGAAAGCGGCAGTAGAAAGGCAGCTTGTTGCCTTGATGAAAGATGACAACACGATGATTACCCATGACGGTTATAATGAAAAAGAACTCTTGGTGGATTTAGAAAATGAGAAAAACAAAGAATATTCCCTGGCCGATGTCATCGATGTCGGGACAGAGGAAAAGGTCTGGGGCACCATCATGACATTAAAAATCAGAAACGGTGGTAAGGAAAAGAAAATTCAATTATCGATTGTAAGGGACTGGGTCACTTATCCAATCAAGGATCCGGTAAAGTTTCTAAAGGTGGATTGGACGCCAATCGTATCATATATCAAACAAAAAAAAGGAATCTAAGTTGGCAAACGTATATGCAGTTGGTGTTGGCCCTGGTTCGAGTAGTTATGTGACTGATGTGGTCAAGAACATAATTCGTAGCTCAGACATCATAATCGGATACAAGTATACGCTAAACACCATCGAGTCTTTAATCAAGGGCAAGGAGGTATATGAGGTGACAATGAAAAGCCAAGAAGAGATTTACCAAAAGGTGGCAAAAACACTTGAAAACAGAAAACTCTTGATCCCTTTCACCGGCGATGTTAACTTTTCCGAATCAGAGGTGGTAGACCGACTGGTGGAGATTTTCGGCCAAGTTGAGATAGTTCCCGGAATTTCCTCAATTCAGGTCGCTGCCGCAAAGGCTCAAGTGCCCCTGGATAAATCCAGAGTGATCACCATGCATGTGACCACTTCGATTGAGGAAAAAAAGCTAGAACTGCAAAAAGCCCTCCTCGATGGTTTTAGTGTTATTCTGGTTCCAAGGCCGTGGCCGAGGGATCCGCAAAAACACTTTATGCCATCGGAGGTTGCCGCATACCTGCGAAAAAACGGGTTCGATACGACCAGCCTGAAGGTGCACGTCTTTGAGTTTCTGACCACAGACAGGGAAACCGAGTTCGTAGGCACGGTAAAAGACTTGGAGGGAAAAGAGTTCTCCGATCTGTCCGTGATGGTAATCAATCAGGCAATGTTGGAATCGTACGTTAATTTCGAGAACTAGTTTAGCGGTTTGTTGGATTTGATTTGTTGTTTGTCTGATGTATCAAAGACAAATGCGGTTATGTCCATCCACTGGTAGTTCTCATCAAAGAGCCTGTAGAACCCCGGCTCGTCAAACGTAACGCTCCAAGACTTGCCTGGCAGTATTTCACCACTTGAAATCTTGCCGTCAGCATTGAATGTCTTGTGTCGTGAGACATAGTTTGCCGTGCCGCTCTTTAGCAAGTGTGATGCTGTGTCCTCATTTACAAATGTGATCGTCTCGCCAGGTTTTATTATTATCCTGTCCTCTGAAAAATATTTGAATGTAAATCCTGTCGACTGATCTAGATAAGTTCTCTCGTTTGGATTAGCAGCACCTTTGAGGATTTTTATTGTGACGCCGGATTTTACCGCTTGGGTTGTTTTTGGTGTATATTCTGAAATTTTTGTGGTGTAGACAAGTTTTGTTGGCACTTTTTTAGAGTCCGTCATGGTAAGACTCACTGAGTATAAAGAGTCGGCAGTTGTTTTGTCAACCAATCTGCCAAGTGCCCTTATAGAAAACTCTTCTCCGCTTTGGTCTGATGCCTTTGATGTGAATCTGAAAATCTTTCCATTACTTAGAATGGTTCCGCCAAAATCCGAGATGGTTAGTTCATTGTCATTTATTGTTATAACGCCGCTCTGAAAATCAAAGCCGACGGTGTTTTTTGTTTTTGTTGTGATAAATGAGAGATCGATGCCTGTGTCCAATATAGCGTCCTCCGACATCGCAAAGCCGCTGCCTATCAGTGAATACGCCTTGTTTCCCGAAAGCTGTGCGCTTGCGTCTTGCGCCATGAATGTGATGGCCACTGCCAAGGCTGCGGCTAAAAATATCAAGTATTTCATGGTATTATCATGCGCTGATTTTGTTTATAATTTACTACTGAATTATTTTTGGCCAAGCCGGTAAATTTTGTCATATTTTTATTTTCGAGGTTGGATCTTCCATGCCTGCAAATGATTCAATCATGTATGCCTCAATTATCCCTCCTGCCAGCAACAAACCAATCACTATTCCGACCTCGGCAGCTATTTGTGGCCATTGTTTTAGGATTGGGAGTTTTTTGATGAGGCCGACTATTAGAATAAAGCTGCGGGACATAGCAATCGAATACGCGGCAAGCTCCATCAACCCAAACGGAGTAGCGAAGATCATAGTAATTGGTGGTATATTTGCCAACAGCGGTTCTGTTGTAGAAAGCGCCGCAAATGCAAAGCCTGTAGAAAACGCAGAAAAAATCCCCCATCCAACACCAAATCCCGGAATGAACATTGGCAACGCGATCTGTGTGTTGTGGAAGAATATCTCTACGCCAAAGTTCTCCCCCCTTAAGGCATTAACTATTTTGTTGAATTCGTCAAGAAATATTTTGGACTCTTCCTCTGGCACCTCCGATTGAGCCCCAATGGAAAATGAAACTGAAAAGGCTGCCAGAAAAATAAAGAAAAAGATGATCCTTTTTTTCAATACAGCCAAATTCCCTGTTGATTATTTGAGTCTGTTGATTTTTGCGCAGATTTAATTAAAAGCTGGTTGAAGGAATTTTTGTTATGATCAAAGATGTTAGTGCTGCGTTAGATTTTATGTTAAACCACGGCTTTCAGATCCACCCAGACGCCCTCAAGATTCTTGAGCAGGTGGACGTAAGAGAACTCGAACGGATAATTAAACAAATTGTAAAGGAAAAGGAGAGGCAGCAGCTCTATCTTATCTCCCAAAAAGACCTAGAGTCGTTCCTTGGGATAAAAGAGGATGAAGAGCTCGACGATTTTCACGAGATACTTTTTGACCCAACCTCAAAGATAACTTCCGCTGAGGGAGTGGATGGATTTAATGCGCTTTTCTCAAGCAGGTATGCCAAGCTAAAAAGGATAATCTCCAACAGGCCTGAGGCAAAGATGTTAAAGTCCATCTCGGCTGTGATTTCCGCCAAATCAAAAGAGGCCGTCTATGTGTGCGGTCTTGTCTCTGAGAGAAGAACCGATAGAAATGTCACCAAAATAACGCTTGATGACCCGACTGGCAGTATTGAAACAATAGTTATTGATGAGGATCTGCAAAAGACGGCATCCACCTTGCTTATGGACCAGTTTGTTATGGAAAAAATCGTCGCAAGCAAGAATGGTGGTTTTATTGTTAAAGACATCATTTTGCCTGACATTCCAGACCATGTATCAAATCGCTCAAAGACTGAGACCTTTGCTATGTTTGTCTCGGACCTTCACATAGGCAGCAAGTTCTTTATGGAAAAAGAGTTCAACGAACTTATCGAGTGGCTTTCCGGCCCTGATCCAACTGCCCGCAAGGTGCGGTTTTTGGTAATAGGTGGCGATTTGGTGGATGGGATCGGCATATACCCGAATCAAGACAAAGAGCTCATCGCGCTTGACTCAAGTGAGCAGCTGCGGTTGGTTTTTGCTGTTCTGGACAAGATTCCAAAGCATATCAAGGTCTTCATATCTCCTGGAAACCATGATCCAGGGAGGCGCGCCCTCCCCCAGCCGGCAATACCTGCAAGATACAATTCAAACCTTTGGGGCCGAAAAAATTTTTACATGATCGGCAACCCGGCCATGATCTCTCTAAACGGTGTCAAAGTTTTGGTTTTTCACGGCCAAAGCGTAGACGACATTGTAAAAACCACCCCCGGCCTTAGCTACGACCATCCCGCAAAGGTAATGCAGTATTTGCTAAAGGCGCGGCACCTAAGTCCCATTTACGGCGCGCAAACCCCGATTGCGCCAGAGCTTGAGGATCACATGGTGATTGACGGGGTTCCTGACATATTTCATGCAGGACACGTCCATTTTGTCGAGTTTGACATGTACAAAGGCATCTTGCTTCTAAACTCTGGTGCCTGGCAAAGCCAGACGCCGTTTCAGGCAGGCGTCGGAATAGTGCCCAATACCGGCATTGCGGTACTAGTCAACCTCAAGAACTTTAAGGTATACACCAAAGACTTTACGCAAAAATCCTAGATGATGTCTTCTAGGGTGGCTTCGTTTTTGAGTGTGTTTTTTACGGTTTCAGGGGAAACTGTGAGGGCGTATTTCTTGGTTCTCCCATGAATTCCTTGGTGGATTATTTTGCCAGAGATTATTCCAGACATTTCGATTTCGGACAGTATTTGGGTGACGCGCCTTTGTGTCAGTTCTTTTTGTCTTGTTGTCTTGCAGAGGTTTTTGTAGGCAGAGTAGATTTCACCTGTCGAAAGTCCTGATGCCTTCATAACCGAGATTATTACGAGTTTTTCGTGTAGCGGGTAGGACTTGAGTGCAGTTACCTCCTTGTCCTCTTCCATTTTTTGCGCAGCCATCCGTATGTGGTCTTCTCTTACCTTCTCAGATTGTTCCCGCTCTGCAATCTCGCCTGCAACCCTTAGCAATTCAATTGCCCGCCTTGCGTCGCCGTGTTCGCGTCCTGCCATAGCAGCGCAGAGGTTCAGTGCAGGTTCTTCGATAGTGTTCTCCGCAAATGCTTCTTTGATTCTTTCTGCTAGGATTTTTTTGATCTGATCAACGCTGTAGTTTGTAAATACCGTTTCTTCCTCACCTAACGTGCTTATGACCCGTGGATCCAGTCTTTCTTTGAATGTCAGGTCGTTTGATATCCCCACCAGTGTCAACGAGCCTTGCTTTAGGCGTTCGTTTGCCCTTGTTAGTTGATATAGGATGTCGTTGCCTGTTTTTGATACCAAGTGTGCCAGAAAATCAATTTCGTCTATGACAAAAATTGTGTTATAGTGGTTATCGTTTATGGTTTTGAGTATTCGTTTAAAGATCTCACTTATGGCAAGGCCTGTTGTTGGGAACAGCTCTTTTTCGGTAGGGTTCTGGACAAGTTGTCTACCAAAGCTTACTAACAGCCCGTAAAGCGTCGTTTCGTTTTTTGAGTTTACATATGCAAGTTTTATTGGGAAGCTGCTTTTTTCCACCCTAGTTTGAATTTTTGATAGTACCTTTCTGACAACCAGTGTTTTGCCGGTTCCAGGCTTGCCATACACCAGTAGGTTTGACGGTCTTGCCTGCTTTAGGATTGGTAATAGTGACTGGGTAACTTTTTCCTGCTCCTCATCTCTGTGGTATATCACGTCTGGTATGTAGGTGAAATGAAGGACGTTCCTGTTTTTAATTACGGACTTGCCGTTTTCTGCAGCGTCTAGTAATCTGTCAATGGGGTCGTTCATAGTTATGCTCATTTTGAGATCATTGAAGATCTTCGTTTAGGACTTCAAGAGATCCTCTGATAAATTTTCACATTCAGGATCGTTTCTGTTGACACCGATCAGAATTTCTCAGACACCGAGATTTCTTCTCAAATCTAATAATTATGGAGTAATCATATTGTTAGTTTGTTATTTGTTTTGTTTTTCTAAAAAAAATTTTTAAAAAGAAAAAGAGTGGAAACACAGGTGTCTGGCTAGTTCACAACTAGTTAATGTGGTGTTAAGAGAGAACCGAAAAAAGCAAATTTTGACCCCAGTATTTCCAGTCTAGGCGTGAAGAACGGCATTAACAATGTTAATAGGTCAAAATAGACCCCATCGTTTCCACTCCAGGCATGAAAATTAGGGAATTTGAGAGTTAAAAGAGGGGCTAATCTGTTAATATGAAAAAATGAGCTAGGCGTGGACTATGCAGTCAACGTTAACAACATAATTAGTTAACAATTATCATCGGATCTGTTCAATTGTTAACCTGTTATCACGATCGATCACAATGGCTAAGAAAAGGATTCGAATAGACCTAGAGGATTCCGACGGTGCAAAGTACAACTTTAACATCGAGGGAAACATCACTAGAGACAAAGTCATCAAAATATTCGAACTGATGAACCTGATGAATATAGAGGATCAGGAAGACGCACCACAACTAGACTCGGTAGGGGCTAAAATATGGCATATAATAGACAAGTACTACCCCATGGGCGGCTTTACCTCAAATGAGATCTTGGAAAAGTATGAAGACGAGCACAACGAGCCTATAAAATTGAGCGTGGTTTCTACCTACCTGGCACGTTTTAGCACAAAAGGCAGGATAAACCGGCTCCGTAACGGCAGAGAGTGGGTTTACCAAATAGCCAAGATCCCACAAAAAACCGACTAGGTGATATTAGCTCTTTTCAACACAAGAGTCTCGCCCTGGAGGCTGACTTTGACATAATCGCCCTTTTGTATTCCCAAGTATTGCCGAAATTGCTTAGGTATGGATATGGTTCCAACAGCCGTGATTTTGACTAGCTCTTCACTATCTGATAGCATGTATTAAATTAATAATCCTAGATATTTAATATTTCTTAAAACAATAAAATATAATAAAAATCTAAGTAAAATGGGCAAAACCCAACCAAAAATACCAAAACTGACCTTGAGATCTTAGGCCGTAATTGGCTGTTCTGTCTTACCGAGTCTGGCCATGCCCTTCTCTGTTATTTTGTAAGTAAAGGGTTTTAGCTTGGTATTTCTCTCCACAAACCCCTCCTCAAAAAGCCGCTTCATGAGTCTTGACGTGTGCTCCCTACTCCTTCCAATCGTGATTTGGATGTCACGTGATGTCATTTCCTTTGCCGTGATTAGTCCTAAGACGTGTTCTGCAACACCGTTAAAGTCCATGTTAGGCATTCTCGGCTTTTGGGCTTGCTTTTGAGGCTCTTTTCTGGGCTCTTCTGCCTCAATTTTCTGGGCAAGATCTGCCTTTTTCTCCAAAACAGGCCCGGTTTTCTCCAAAACAGGGCTTGCTGGCTCCAATTCCTCCAAATCCAGCGCATCTAGGCGTATTTTCATGTCAATAAGCTGCCTTTCATAATACTCCAGGCGTGACAGATAGGCAGGGTCTGCGCCTTTTTGCTGTGTAAATGTCTTGATTTTGCTGTAAATTATCATGCCAAAAATACCAACAAGGAAGGACGCAGTCACAGCCAAAATCACCTGTGGGTCTGGAATCTCCACCAACATCACTTTCTTAGGCTAACTGACGTGATTTATCGTGATAGGCCAACATAATTTCACATTTTACATCATTGTCAAATATCATCTACAATCACCGATTGTGCAACAAGGCCGGCAAAGACTCGTGATGTGTCACATGCCGCACGCTTGGCGGATCAGCTTGTCTATGGCATTTATCACTAGTTCTTCCCTCTCCGGGAAGACATCGCTGTCCCTTATCACAGAAACCTGTTCGGCTAGCCTTGATATCACATCAATGTCATCGGGAAGCAGGATTCCCAAGCCGCGAAGCAAGACTATCGAATAATACAAACCTATCAACTTCTCACGGGACTGGCTCACCTGCCTAAAGTAAGCCCCCTTTGAGATGCCGAAATCAAACTCGGCTAGGTTTTTCCGATTTAAAATTATTTGAATTTGTCTCTCAGTAAACAAAGATTTTTTGATAATTTGTCTAATTATATTATTAAAATTAGGATCTTGGAACCCTGCCATAGCTATACAGTTCTGTATACCACATACCAATTAAACTTTAAAGTACTCGGAATAAACGACAGTCATGGCAAAAATAGAGCAATACCTGCACGCACAGCGCAAGAAGAAACCGGCATTACTCTTTATCCTAATAGACTCAGAGGTTTCAAAGACAAAAGAATCCATCAGGCTTGCCAAAAACGTAGAGAAAATCGGCGCCTCCGTGATACTTGTCGGGGGCTCGTCTGCAATTGATCAGTTGGAGATGGCCGAAGTTGTAAAAACTCTAAAAAAATCTGTAAAAATTCCAATAATTTTATTTCCAGGCAACGTGACAGGCGTGGTTCCACATGCCGATGCAATTTTGTTTAGTTCGTTGATGAATTCGGAAAACCCGTACTATATCACTCAGGCACAGGCGCTTGGGGCGCCCAACGTCCTAAAGTTCGGCCTAGAGCCACTTCCTACGGCATACATAATAATTGGTGAGGGCACAACGGCATGGTTTGTCGGCTCTGCCAGGGCGATCCCATTTGAAAAATCAAGCATAGCTGCGGCATACGCGCTGGCAGCCCAGTTTCTGGGGATGCGGTTTGTGTATTTGGAGGCAGGTTCAGGCGCAAAGGAAAGCGTACGGCCAAAGATGGTCAGCGCCGTAAGGAAATACTATAAGGGATTTCTGATCGTGGGGGGAGGAATTCGTGACGCCAACACGGCAAGAGAGCTGGTAAAGGCCGGAGCAGACGCATTGGTCATCGGGACGATGCTCGAAAAGGAAAAGGACAGCCTCAAAAAGCTAGCCGAAATAGCAAATAGCATCAAGAATCTAAGGAAGTAGCAATGTCGGAAAACACAGCAATCTCCCGCATAAAGGGAGGAATCCCAATGCCAGATTATTACCTAGATTACTACTCACAAATCTCCGAAAAGACATATCAGATCTTTGGCGTGGCAGCCGAGGCAAAGTCGACCCTCGTCGACTCTTCTGGAGTGGTCGAGCCGAAAATCGCATTTGATCTTGCGGATCGCGTTGCAAAGATGCACGACATCGACATTGCAGAGCCCTTGCGCGAACTGCTCAAAACAAAGGGAAAGGAGCTGGCAGCGCTCGATCTGGCAAAAAGCATTGCGGAGGGAAAATACCACCCGCCGGAAACCCCACTGGAGCAAAGGCTCGACAACGCAGTCCGTGTAGGTCTTGCAATAGTCACAGAGGGAGTCACAATTGCGCCGCTGCAGGGGATTTCAAGCGTAACCATAAAGAAAAACAAGGACGGCTCAGATTACCTCTCGGTTTCGATTGCAGGACCGATGCGATCTGCTGGTGGTACCGAGTCTGCCGTAACTATGTTGATTGCAGACTATGTGAGAAAAGTAGCAGGACTTGGCAGATACCAAGCAAACTCGTTTGATGACGAAACTGGGAGGTTTGTCGAGGAGCTAAGAGTCTATGAGAGGGATGTCGGCAGCTTCCAGTACCACGTACCAGATGAGGACATTGTAACTGTGATATCAAATCTGCCAGTAGAGCTTGACGGCGTAGATACCGACCCAAACGAGGTGGTAAACCACAAAAACATGGCAAGAATCAAGACCGACCGGGTTCGTGGGGGCGCTCTGAGGGTATTAAATGACGGCTTGATTGGACGCTCAAAAAAACTCCTCAAAAGAATCGAGCTGTATGGACTTGATGGCTGGGAGTGGCTAAACGAGCTCAGGGGCGCAGTCCAAAAAGGCGATGAGGAAGGCTCGGCCGCAAAGAGACTAAGGGAGGTAATCGCAGGAAGGTCGGTCCTATCGACGCCAAACAGGATTGGCGGCTTCAGGCTACGATACGGCAGGTCCTGCAACACGGGCTTTGCGGCCGTTGGGATACATCCAGTCGTGGCCGAAATACTACACCATACAATCGCCGTGGGAACCCAGATCAAACTCGACGTTCCCGGCAAAGGCGCAACGGTTGCGTTTGTAGATTCTATTGAAACGCCGACAGTCCGCCTCAAGAACGGTAATGTGGTCAAAATTCAAAACGTGGAACACGGCCTGAAGATCAAAAACGAGATAGAAAAAATACTCTACCTTGGAGACATTTTGATTGCATTTGGCGACTTTTTAGAAAACAACGCCCAGCTCATCCCATCCGGATATGTGGAAGAGTTCTGGGCCGAGGAAGTCTTGCAAAAAACCCAGAACTATCCGGAGCTTGGTGAGTTCTTGAGCAGAGTCCCGACACTCGAAGAAGCCCTACAAATCTCACTCGACTTTCAAATACCACTGCACCCAAAATACCTGTTTTACTGGGAGCAGTTATCAAAAGACGAGCTACTCCAGTTGTTGCACCCAATGTTGATTGGCCAAGACGCAATCAAGTATTCCAAAACACTCAAACCGGTTTTGGAAAAACTCGGCGTCCCGCACACCGTATCGGAAGACGCGGTGACACTTGAAGATGAAGAATCGCAGATCTTTTACCAACTCTTGTTTGCAAACCCTATCAAACTCGACGAAGACACAACACCCAAAATAATTACAGCGTCTTCGGGAATCAAGATAAGGCCCAAGTTTTCTGCCTCGATTGGTGTAAGGATTGGAAGGCCAGAAAAGGCCGCGCCTAGGCTCATGAAACCCCCAGTCCACACGCTATTTCCGGTCGGGGGCAAGGGCGGCAGCATGCGCGATCTGCTCAAGGCAACAAATGGGGAGTTTTACTGCAACATCTACAACAGAATTTGCAAAAATTGCAACGAGCCGTCAATTAGTATAGTCTGCCAGAAATGCAACAACCGAACCCAAGTCGAACACGTTTGCCCTCTTTGCAGAGCAACACTCGAGTCAAACTTTTGCCAAAAATGCAAAAAAAAGGCACCAACTCACTCCTTCAAACCATTTCCACTAAAAGACAGAATAATCACAGCACAACAAAAAACGGGAATTCGCGTCCAAGAGCCCTTCAAGGGAGTCATGGAGCTGATAAACCAGGACAGAATCGCAGAGCCGCTCGAGAAGGGACTCATAAGGCAACACTATGACCTGACGGTATTCAAGGACGGAACAGTACGATTTGACGCGACAAACTCGCCTCTGACGCACTTCAAACCATCATGGATTGGAACAACGCCACAAAAGCTAAACGATCTAGGATACACACACGACATGGACGGCAAGCCGCTGACAAGCCAGGATCAGATAGTCGAGATCAAAATGCAGGACATAATAATTCCGTATGAAAGCGGCAAGTACCTAGTTCAGGTTTGCAAATACATCGATGCCGAGCTAGAAAAACTCTACACCAAGTCGCCATTTTACAACGTCAAAAACACCGACGAGCTCATCGGGCATCTGATAATCGGCCTTGCCCCACACACATCGGTTGGAATCGTCGGCAGAATAATCGGCTACACCGATACACACGTCTGCTTTGCAACACCGAATTGGCATTCTGCAAAACGGCGCGACGCAGACGGCGATGCCGACTCGATAATGCTGCTCATGGACGCACTGCTAAATTTTTCGCGGCAGTTCCTCTCAGACAAAATCGGCGGCCTCATGGATGCCCCACTCCTGGTTCAGCCGACAGTGCTGCCGCACGAATCACAGCCGCAGGCACACAACTTTGAGGTCGCAAAAAAACTACCGCTAGAGTTTTTTGAGGACACGATGCAAAAGAAAAAAGCGTCGGAGGTAAAAAGCGTCGAAATCATAAAATCGCGCCTTGAGACCGAAGCGCAGTTTTACGGTTATTACTTTACACACACCACGACGACACTTACCACTTCGCGCTCGCGAAGCGCATACTCGACTCTTGGCTCGATGCTTGACAAGTTCGACATGCAAATAAGAAACGCGGAGCTGATAAACGCAGTAGACACAAGCGAAATAGTCACAAACGTGATCACAACACACCTGGTGCCGGATATCATTGGAAACTTGAGGGCATATGGAAGGCAAAAATTCCGCTGTACCTCGTGTGGGAGAAAATACCGAAGGACACCACTGCTGCAGCACTGCGTCTGCGGAAAAGACCTGATCCAAACCATAACCAGGGCATCAATTGAAAAATATCTGAGGCTTGCAAAGAGGCTGGTTGAAAAATACGACGTCGGCCCCTACCTCAAGGGAAGAATCTCCACACTAGGCGATGAGATCGAACTCGTGTTCGGCAAAAGAACTGGCGACCAGCTGCTTCTTACCGACTATAACTAGCGGAGCTTGACGTATTCGTAGGCGCCGAGCTTGTTATCAAAACAGTATCGAACCTTTTGGTAGTCCTTTCTGAACACCTTTATTTTTGGCACCAGCTTCTTTGGATCTTTTTTGTCTATTACGACTTGCTTGATAAAGGCGGCAATCTCCCTCATCTCCGATTCCTTCATGCCGAGCCTTGTTATCTCGGCCACACCGAGCCTGATCCCACCGGGATGGAAGTAGTTTCGACCAGCCTTGATGTCACCGGGTATGAGCTGCCTGTTTACAATTATGTTTGCCTTTTCAAGGTCAGCTTCGACCTTTCCGCCGTCGGAATAATCCAGAACGTTTACTGCTATTTGATGCGATTTTGTAAAGCCACGCTTTTCACCAAGCACTTTGAAACCATTTTCGCTTAGTGCCACCGCCAGCGCCTTTGCGTTTTTTATGACCTGTCTTGCATAATCCTTGCCAAACTCCAATGCTTCCGCAAACGCAATTGCCTTTGCTGCCATGTGGTGTATGTGGTGGCTGCTTGTCAGGCCTGGAAACGTCGCCTTTTTTATCGCTTCGCCATATCTTTCGTATGACAGCACCAGTCCGCCCTGCGGGCCAAACAAAGTCTTATGTGTGCTCATAGTCACAGTGTCGGCCCCCTCCCTTAATGGATCTTGGAACTGGCCTCCAGCAATCAGGCCCGCAACATGAGCCGCATCATAGTTGATGTGGATGTTGTAGCCCTTTAGAAAGTCGGACAGCTCCTTCACTGGGTGCGGAAACAAAAAGAGCGAGCCGCCGAACATGGCCATCTTTGGAAGTCGGTTTGCCTTTTTCAGATCCTCGATCTTTTCCTTTGTCTTGTCTACGTCTATTGTCATCTCGTCGGCATCAAACGGGTAAAACTCGACATCAAGGCCGTGCACAAGGCCTGCCGTGCCGGAATGCTCCTTTTTGCCGTGAGAAATGTGGCCACCTGCAGGAATCGACGGCGCAATCATTATGTCGCCTGGATTTGTAAATGCGGAATACACCGCCAGATTAGCTACCACACCTGAAATCGGCCTAACATCGGCAAACTCTGCCCTGTAGAGCTTTTTTGCGAGGTTCATGCACTCTACTTCCACCTTGTCGATGTAGATGCAGCCGGCGTAGACGCGTTCGCCAGGCCAGCCTTCGGCATAGCGGTTGCCAAAATCAGAAAGCAATGCCTCGCGCACCGCTGGGCTAGGCACGTTTTCACTCGCTATGAGGGGAATGGAGTTTTCAAACCATTTGTTATGCTTTTTGAGATCAGATAGAATTTTTTTGTATGAGGTCTTGTACGACTGTCTGGCCATGTTTTTGGCAGCCTATCGTCCCAATTTAAAAACAGCGATTAGAATGAGCGAGATCGCACCAGACCATCTGGGGGTTGGCGAAATTTGCAAAGTATAAAAAGGGACATAATAAAATTTCTTCGTTATGAGTGCTCAGGGACAGAGGGGAACCTTGCCAGTAATTTTGCTCAAAGAAGGCTCGACCGAAAACAAGGGCCGTGAGGCGCAAAGAAACAACATAGCGGCAGCCAAAATAATTGCCGAAATCGTCCACAGCAGCCTCGGCCCAAGGGGAATGGACAAAATGCTCGTTGATAGTCTGGGCGACGTTACAATTACAAACGATGGTGCAACAATTCTCAAAGAAATCGATGTGCAGCACCCGGCAGCAAAGATGCTAGTGGAAATAGCCAAGACGACCGACAGCGAAGTAGGTGATGGAACCACATCCGCAGTTATCTTGGCAGGGTCGCTACTCGAAAACGCCGAGTCTCTGATAAACCAAGACGTCCACCCGACAATCATAGTCGATGGATACAGAAAGGCGTCAAAAAAAGTAATGCAGTATCTAAAAGAGATCGCCGAGGAGGTAACTGCAAACGACAAATCCATTCTTCTAAAGATCGCAAAAACATCAATGCAGACAAAACTGGTCAGAAAAGAATCTGAACACCTAGCAGAGCTAATTGTAAAGGCAGTCACTGCTGTTGCCGAAAAAGAGACGGGCAAGTACACAGTGGACCAAGATGACGTAAAGGTTGAAAAAAAGGCCGGCGGCTCTATGAAGGACTCGATACTAATCGAGGGAATAGTTCTGGACAAGGAAGTGGTTCACAGCGGAATGCCAAAAAAGATAGCCGAGGCTAAAATTGCACTAATAAACACAGCACTAGAAATCGACAAGACCGAGTTTGACGCAAAAATCAACATTTCAAACCCCCAACAAATGAAGACTTTTCTTGATGAAGAAAACAGAATGCTCAAAAACATGGTAGACAAAGTTGTCGCTTCCGGAGCAAACGTCCTTTTGTGTCAAAAAGGAATCGACGACATGTCGCAGCATTATTTGGCAAAATCGGGAATCCTCTCAGTAAGGCGCATAAAAGAAAGCGACATGGCAAAGCTTGCAAAAGCAACCGGCGCAAGAATCATCACGAACCTCGACGACCTCTTTGAAAAAGATCTAGGCTCTGCCCAGCTTGTCGAGGAGAGAAAAATCGAAGAAGACAAATGGGTCTTTGTCGAAGGATGCAAGAATCCAAAATCGGTCACATTGCTGCTCAGGGGAGGCTCACAAAGAGTAGTCGATGAGGTCGAGAGATCCGTTCACGACGCAATAATGGTAGTAAAGGACGTAATGGAAAACCCCTCAATCGTAGCAGGCGGCGGCGCACCGGAGACATTTGCTGCAACAAAGCTGAGGAGCTGGGCAAAATCCCTAGAAGGCCGTGAGCAGCTTGCGGCAGAGAAATTTGCAGACTCACTTGAATCAATACCGCTTACACTTTCTGAAAATGCCGGAATGGATCCAATCGATACGTTGACCAACCTCCGCTCAAAACAGCTAAAGGGGGAAAAGTGGACCGGCATCGATGTCATGAAAGGAAAGGTAGGCAACATGAAAACAAGTGACATAATCGAGCCACTTGCAGTAAAGAACCAAATAGTTTCAGCTGCAACCGAGGCCGCATGTATGATCCTACGAATCGATGATGTTATTGCAATCGCCAAATCTGCTGGACCTCCAGGAGGCGAAGGTGGAATGCCGGGAATGGGCGGCATGGGAGGAATGCCGGGAATGGGCGATATGGGTATGGGCGAGATGTAGTGGCCCAAAAAACATCAAACGTTTATTTGTAAACAATTTTTACCAAAACCAATGGGTGGAACCACCAAGATACTAACTGGCGTCAAGTACGGCTACTTGGTGGCGTTTTTTGCACTTCTTTCTGGCATTTTTTACCCGTTTATCCAGGGCGGCACAGTTGATTACACAATACTTGGCATCATAGTTTTGTTTGTGGGGCTCGCTGGGGCAATTCTTGTCTACAAGGCGTCCACATCTGACAAAAAAAGAGGCATCTACATCGGCATAGGATTTGGGCTGATTGCGATATCGCTTTTCTATATTTTGCAGTTTACTGGAAGACCGCTGGTCTAGACATCAAAGTACAGATAGAACTCGTGCGGGTGCGGCCTTATTGAGATCTCACGGTGATCTCTTCTTCCGAGCTCAATCATCTTGTCGATTACCTCGTTTGTGAAAATCGGGTTGAGGAACTTGCGGTCGCTTTCCAGCTCGTCTAGTGCCTCCCCTAGGTTGGCAGGCACCGTTTTGATTCCGCGCTTTGCGCGCTCTTCTTTTGTCATCTTGTAAATATCCTCAAGCACCGGCTCGCCGGGGTCGAGCTTCTTTTTTATCCCGTCAAGGCCTGCCGCAAGAACAGCTGAAAATACCAAATATGGGTTTGACGATGGGTCTGGCGCCCTATACTCGAATCTCTTTAGATAGGCGTACTTTTCTCCCCTAAAGTGCTCCGGAACCCTGATTGCAGCAGATCTGTTGCTTGGGCTCCACGCGATGTATACTGGCGCCTCGTATCCTGGCACCAGTCTGTGGTACGAGTTTGTAGTTGGATTTGTAATCGCACAAAGCGCCCTTGCATGAGCTAGTATGCCCCCGCAGAAGTATTTACCTGTCTGGCTGATCTCGTCTTTTGAGTCCTTGTCAAAAAACACGTTTTTGTTGTTTTTCCAAAGGCTTACGTTTGTGTGCATGCCGGAACCCGCATCCATCGATATGGGCTTTGGCATCATTGTTGCGACCTTGCCATACTTTTGAGCTACATTTCTTACCACATACTTGTAGGTCTGCGCACCGTCTGCAGCGTTTGTCAAATAGTCGTACTTGATGTCTATTTCGCACTGGCCAGCCGTTGCGACCTCGTGGTGGTGGTTATCGCACAAAATTCCGAAATTCTCGTTTAGCATATCGACGCACTCGTTTCTAAACTCAGTCAGCGTGTCCGAAGGTGTGCTTGGGTAGTATCCTTCCTGCAAGCCCATCGGATAGCCTGTTCCTTCCTGGCTCCATGGCGCCTCCTTTGACTCGATAGAATATGACTGGCCCTTGTATGGAGTAAGGACGTCCCACCGGACCTTGTCAAACACAAAAAACTCTACTTCTGGGCCCCAGTAGCTAAAATCAAATCCCTGCGTCTTGAGGTGTTCTTCTGCCTTTTGCGCAATTCCCCTTGGGTCGCGCTCCAGCCTTCCGCGACCTCGGCCCCAATAAACATCGCAGATGAGCCTCGCGGTCTTTTTTTCAGTCACCCACGGGATGAGTGCAAACGTGTTGGGGTCTGGCTTTAGGACAAGGTCCGAGTCGTCAACGCTGGTAAACCCAACAATTGAGGAGCCGTCAAGCTTTGGCAGGCCGTCCTGCATCTGATCGGGGGTAAAAGTAGCGGCAGAGATGGTGGTGTGGTGATACCTCCCAGGCAGGCTCGTAAACTGCAAATCGATGAATCTGATGTTTTCGTGTTTTATTTTTGCAAAAACTTCGTCGGCCGAATATTTTACTTGAGTCGTTTCGCCGTGAATTACTTTATAGGGCAATCTAGTTCCTTCATGAATACACGAAAGATCCCAGCATTTAAGGATTCATGTACCTGAACAGCATCTAATGCGATCTGCTGGGGGTGAAGGGTTATCAAACCCTAATGCCATTAACAGAATTGGGATCCAGTCAAATGTCGGAAACAAAAAAAATTGATATAAGCTTATTGTATTCAGCTCTACTCAGAGAAGTAGAAAATGACCAGATCCAAGAGCTTGACGCGGCATTTTACACATCACTTTCTGAATATCTTGGCAAGCTGAAAAACGAAGGATACGACGGCGTCGAAAACAAGATAAAAAACAGGCTCGTCGAGATGATAACGCAGGTAGCCTCACTTCTCCTAAAGACGCGAATAAGCAAGGTAAGCCACGGCGGACTGGAGACGGCAAACCTCCTCGACGAGGAAAAATTCATCCTCGAATCCCTCCAGGAACAGCAGGAAAGAAAGGAGATGATCCTGTCTGCAACGCTAAACGGAAGAACCAAGCTTTTAGAATCCATCGCAAAAAAACACAAGACAAGGACGATAACGGTTCGATTCCTCAAGGACTTTGATCAGTTTGTAGGAGCTGATTTTACAAAATACGGCCCCTTCAAGGCAGAAGATGTCGCAACGATTCCAAACGAAAACGCTCAAGCACTCATTGCAAAAAACATCTCAGTCAAGCTGACCCTTCAAGACTAGAATGTCACATCTTGGCATAGATGTAATTGATTTTCTCCTGCTTACAATATATCCGGTTGTGGCACTTTTTGTAGTCGAAGCCATTAGCAGGGCAATAAAGCTTGAAGGCTGGATAAAGCTTACAGCCCAGGGGGCAGTCTCTGTCGGATTTGCAGTGGCATATGTCACCCTGATCACGGCACACTGGCTCACGTCAATTGTTTTATTTGCCCTTGCAGTGGCGCTGTTCTATCAAGCAAGACTCTCAAAAATCAAGCCAGGAAAATCAATCTACTAGTCTCTGAGCTTGTCTAGAACCTTTTTCAAAAAGCCGCCCTTTTGCTGGCGGATTACCTTTCTTTCCCCAAACCTTTTTGCGCGAATTGATGTGAGCTTGACACATCGGTGCTCCTCCGGTAACCTGTGCTCTGAGCAAAACTCGTCGCCGCAGTAATTGCACTCAAAAGGAAGGTCTGTCTTGTTGCCGCAATATGTGCAGTCTACCGTCTTCAATAATCATAATGTGATTTTTGTCCATAATAAACCATAAAATTTTGGCAAAAACATAAAACGACTGTTCAATCCATTGTTTGTAATGCTCAAAGGTAAAATCGCAATAATTACGGGCGCAAGCAGTGGAATCGGATACGCCACCGCAATAGCACTCTCAAAGGCAGGCGCAAAGGTGGCTGTGGGCGCAAGGCGCACAGACAAACTAGAAGCGCTAAAGAACGAAATTACAAAAAACGGCGGCGAGGTACTAGTCCAAAGACTCGATGTGACAATCAAGTCCGACTGTGACGCCTTTGTCGACGCGGTCGTAAAGAAATGGGGAACAGTTGACATTTTGGTAAACAACGCAGGACTCATGCCTCTGAGCTTTTTCAAAAGTCTCAAGGTCAACGAATGGGACCAGATGATCGACGTCAACATAAAGGGGGTATTGTATTGCACGGCGGCCGCAATCCCGCACATGATCGCAAAAAAGTCTGGACACATAGTCAACATTTCATCGGTTGCGGGACGGATCGTATTTCCGGCCGGCACCGTGTATTGTGCGACAAAACACGCAGTCACCGCACTCAGTGAGGGACTAAGGCAGGAGTTCAGCCAGAGGGGAAACATCCGAGTTACCTGTGTGGAGCCCGGCGTTGTCGCAACAGAGCTGACAAACACCATAACGGATGAATCACTAAAGTCATTTGTGGAAATGTCAAAAAAGTTGGAGGCGCTAAAGGCAGAAGACATTGCAAACGCAATCGTCTATGCAACTGACGCCCCGCCGCACGTAAACGTAAATGAAATCCTGATCAGGCCAACCACGCAAGAACGATAAATTGAAAAAACAAATTCTGATTCTGGGCGGGGGGTTTGGCGGCCTTGCGGCGGCAAACGAGCTCAGAGGAAACATTCCAGATGCAAAAATAACCATCATCGACAAAAAAGACTATTTCATGATGGACCTAGTCAAGCTCTGGATAATAAAGGGAACAAGAACGTTTGAGACGTCAAAGAGGCCGCTGCAGTCTGTCACAAAAAAGGGAATCGAGTTTGTTAACGAGGCCGCAACAGCAATTGACACAAATCAAAAAAAGGTCAGAACAGCAACCAAAGAGTTCTCGTATGACTATCTGATTATAGCGGCAGGAGTGGAGCTTGCGCCAGAAAAGATCCCAGGTCTGTCAAAAAACAGCATGATCCTATATGATCTGGAGGACGGGCCAAAAATTCGGCAAAAAATACTGCAGATGAAATCAGGCAAGCTGGCCTTTGTAATTGCCGGCATGCCCTACAAGTGCCCGCCTGCGCCGTTTGAGGCCGCCCTCATAGTCGACGCAATGCTAAGGGATCTTGGCACACGCGATTCTATCTCGATTGACTTTTACAGCCTTGCGCCAATGACGCTTCCGGCAGCAGGACCAGATGTGAGCAAGCAGCTTTTGGATATTCTGGAATCGGAAAACATTCGGTTTTATCCAAACCGCAAGACCGTATCCGTTGAGCAAAACCTGATCAAGTTCGAGGACGGCAGCGCAGAAAAATTTGATCTGTTGATCTCGGTTCCGCCGCACAAGGCACCAAAAGTAGTGAATGAATCAAATTTTGCGCAGCAAGGGCAGTTCATTTCGGTAAAGCGCGACTGCAAGACGCAGTTTGAAAATGTCTACGCTATTGGTGACGTAACCACAATGATGGTCACAGACAAAATCGCAGTGCCAAAGGCCGGAATCTTTGCGGAAGGCCAGGGCATCGCGGTGGCCCGCAACATTATCTCACAAATCAAAAAGGAAAGAACGGACCACGTCTTTGATGGAAAGGGCGGCTGCTTTGTCGAGATGGGAAATACGGCCGGCTATGTTTATGTGGACATGTTTTCGCAGCCAGGCCCAATAACAAGGCTTGACAAGCCCGCAGAGGAGCACCTGGCCGAAAAAGAGGCCTTTGAGAAGGAACGGCTCGCAAAATGGCTATGATTGTTTTTTCTTTTCTCTTGAGAGATGATCCATCAACGCCTTGAGATCGGGCTGTATGTCACTTGGGTTTTTCATAAGATCTAGTTTCTCAGGGATGCTCTTTTTGAAGTCCTCTGCTTCCAGCTCAATTCTCAGCTTTTCCTTGCAGTCGGTGTGATCGTCGTCCGTTGCGGAAATCTTGCGGCAAATCGAGCAGATCTTCATGGTTTGGTATGGTTCACACGATTTAATAATTTCACGATTTTTCTCACTTTGAGGGGCCGTAGTCCAGCTTGGTTAAGATGCTAGCCTGGGGTGCTAGAGATCGTGAGTTCAAATCTCACCGGCCCCATCACTTCTATTACGTTTGTGTAATTTGAACAGGCATATGGGATAATACCTGTGTTACGTAATTATGCCAGCGTTTGAGGTTGTCGCCAATAATAACCGCTGTTGGCCTTAAACCTCAAAATGCTATTTCTATCAAACCAGCGCCGATCTTAGCTGTAATGTGTCCGCGTATTGCCTGAACTTGGTTATTTTGTCGTTTTGTACGGTGTAAAAATGGGAAAAAGGCACGTCAAATTTCTTTCCGGTCTTGGCCATCCCCTGGTACCTGGACTGTCACTATCACGGTTTCCTCTACTCCAAAGAACTCTCGGTGTCTGCGTGAAACTCGGAAAAATTTGCAAGTAACTTTGGGAAATACCCCTCAAAGACCTGCTTTTTGCCTACATATGTGCCGCCGTTTGGCATTCCGTGCATCGTGACCCACTCCGAATTCTCGTCACACATCTGCAGGTACTGCCTGTCTCCTTTTTTGAAGAGCTCATAGAACTTTTTTACCAGATCGACATTTGATTCCAAGATGCAACGTGCATGCTGGACTAATCTAATTATTAGTTGCGACACCGGCAGTTTGGCTCGCCACAAAGACAGTACACCTGAAATGAAAAAACCTTGGTCTCAGAATCAATGCCGTCGGTAACGTCAACAAACACAAGAAACGTCTCAATGTCGTCAAAATCCCTGCTCAGCTCCCAGGAAATGTTATAGTTGCCGTCTGAATCCGTGACCCCTTCGAACTCTTCTAGGATGTTTTCTCCATAGTCCTCGACCCGCACAAAGACAGTTGCACCCTCTATGTCTCCCCCTAAATTGCTGACGTGAACGCCTATGTTCTGTGTGGTTCCACGCCTAACTGCCTTGAGTCCATCCACGCTTACGTTAAGGTCAGCTGAAACCTTACGTGCATCTACACCTTCAAACGTAATTATCTGCCTGTCGATCAAGTACTGGATCCCAAAAACAAAATCGTCACTAGAGATCTTGCCATCGGCAAACCATTTTGCAGAGTTTTTTATCCATGACGGGATGGCCGGGCTCCTCTTGACGTAAAAGGATGATTCGGAGATCTCCTCTCCACCACGGTACGCTAATACCTTGTATGTGCCTACAGGTGACGAGAAGCTGAGCGGTATCACGGTGGAATAGGCGCCGCTTTGGAGAACGGGGACGGTGTATTCGTTTCTTGATCCGTCTGGATCGATAACAATCAGGAAGACCGGGCTGGTCTGCCCGTACTCGCCCATCCGTCCGGTTATTTTGACAAAGTCAGTCTTGCCATACTCTGGCAGGACATAGGAATCCCCGACTGTGGTGAGCTCCTGTACACTGAGCAGGCCCCGCTCATCGAGATCAATTAGTGCATTTAGAAAATCCTCATCTGTTATCTTGTCAAAGGCCCACAGCTTTATCTTGCCTTTTATCCAGTTTGGGATCTCGGAATCGGCGCTTGCCAGATTCGGCAAAAGAAAAGCCGTAACTAAACAAAATGCGATGACAAGTTTTTGCAAGCTGATATACATATCTGATTTTTCATAATAAAACGTTCTCCCAAATCAGACTCTAGCCGATTTTATCAAACTGGCTCAGGCTCTTCCAAATATACCATGTTGCCACGGTCCTGTAGGGCCTCCATTTCTCAGCAATGTCTTCGATTTCGTCTTTTTGTGGTATATCAGAAAGCGAATAAAGCATCTGGATACCCTTTCGCAGGCCCAAGTCCCCAACCGGCAGCACATCTTGCCTGCCAAGCGAGAAAATCAGAAACATCTCGGCAGTCCAGCGCCCAATTCCCTTAACTCTAGTGAGCTGCTCTATTACCTCGTCGTCCGTCATGCTCTTTAGCGAATCAATTTCGAGCGCCCCCGTCGTTATTTTCTTTGAGAGATCCTTGATGTAGGATGCCTTCATGCTGGAGAGGCCTGCCGCGCGGAGCCTTGAGCTGGGAGTCTTGACGACGTCCTGCGGTCTTGGGAATCTGCCATAAATTTTTCTGAATTTTTTTGATATCGAGTCTGCCGCATTTCCTGAGAGCTGCTGCGTTATGATTGCCTCGACAAGGGACTCGTACGGATCTTTTACGAGGGCCAGCCGGTACTGACCGACTCGGTTGATTACCTTGCCCAATCTGCGGTCTTTTTTGAGATGTGTTATTGCTTTTTTTGACAAAGGCCCAACACCCCAAGAACTCTCTCAAAGCTGGCCAAGCTTCCGGATTTCTTGTATACTCGCAATGCCGCAATTATTTTCTGTTTTGGCGGCACGGAGTAGACCCCCCGGACCATTTTTGCAAGGCCGGAACCTATGAAGATTGCCTGTGTTGCCGATGTGACGTTTGAGACCTTTCGTCCAAGACTTGAGCTCTCAAAGTCGATGATCGCAATCTTTTTTCCTACAATTACGTGCTTTGTGATGTTGCTGAGCTCGCCATGGTCAAGGCCTGCCCTGTCAAGATTGTAACAATCGAACATGACTTTTTTTATCACGGATTTTAGCTGGTCTGCCCTGCCCCTCCCCCCAAGATCCTTTACCCAGTCAAAGATTTTTTTGCCGTCGAGATACTCCATTACGACAAAGTTTTTGCTGCTTTTGATGAGTTTTGGGCCTACGGCCGCCTTGTTTGCCGCCTCGAGCAGGCGAGCCTCACCCCCCATGCTTGTTCGCGGCGAGTCGGTTCGTCGGATCTTTAGCGCTGCTTTTTTTGAGCCCATTTTTGCCAAAACCACGATGCCCGTGTAGCCCTTCCCGAGCACGTTTTGCTTGCCTATCTGCATTGGGCCCTCAAAGGACACGCCACGAACGCCGAGCCCTTTGAGCTCTTTTATCCTTGATTTTATCTGCGCATTGGTAGCCTTTGGAAACCCGAGAATCAACGAATACGGCTCTTCAGCTAAACTATCAACTGGAAAAAATCGTCTCATCTGTTGAGACAAGCTCCTGTGCGGCCTCTTTAATGGATTTGCTTGTTATTTTGTCGCCCTTGCTTATCTTGAATTTTCTAATATCGTTTTTGAGGCCTGCCGGCACACCTGACTTTGCCAAGTTCTTTTTTATCAAATCCCTTAGGAACAATACCGCGTCGACATTGGATCTTTTCTGCAGGGAGTGGATCTTTCCCTCCTCACTGATCCACATGGTCTTGCTTTTCTTCTTGTTTGATTTTACAAAGTTCTCAACGTGTGCCGCGGTGAAAAAATCCGGCCCGGACCTTACACGGTGCTGATCAAGCCTTGTTGTCCTGAGCAAAAACAGCAGCGATGCGGTGTTGTTTTCGGAAATTACGGCAGATCTTCTTAGGACGGAAAATCCTTCTTGCTCTATCTGCGTCGCAATGGAAGTGGCTGCCCTTTTTAGCTGGCCCCAGATTATGTCAGGGCTTCTTTGCTTGTACCTAAACGTGAGGACAAGAATGTCCCTGAGTGCTGCCTTTGTCGCTTTTTGTGGTCTCTTCTTTGGTTTGAAAAAAGACAGTGACGGCTTTTTCAAAAATGCTCTAGCTGCAAGGACAAACCTCCCTATGTTTTCCGTTGATATCGCAGCTCCGAGGTTCCTGTTTGCGTCAATGGGATCAATTATCACTATCGGAGTATCAAAGCTCTTAGCTGCCTTGCCGATCACTTGGCCCTGCTTTAGCTCCGAGACTGCCTTGATGACTCCCTCAAAGGAGCCGAAATTCAGAACCAGCACCTCTGCCACATATCCGGAAAACCCCTGCCTTGCTATCTCGGCGCCGTAGATGCCGTTAGCCTTGAGAAAGGCCTTGAGAAACCTTACGTCGTTTTTCATCTGCGCAGAAAGCGAGTTTATCATAAACCGAGTGTGAAACGGCGACCTGTCCGCCGAGCTCTTCCAATGTCCTTCCTGGACGTCATAGCAGGGCACAAGATTTACCTTGGTGTCCTCTATCTGCGCCTCAACGAAGGGATGTTCTGCATATCTGACATAGGGCCCAAACTCTTCGAGTGTGGAAAAGCCGATTTTTTTGCCAAGCTCTACAAACTCCTTGAGTGGTACGTCGGTGTGGAATTTTATGAAAATGTCGATGTCTGCTTTTTGCGGAAGCCACGTTCCCTTTGCATAAGAGCCGACAATCTCGATGCCCGTTACCTGTGGATGATTCATCACTTGTTTTTGAACTAGCTTGATCACTTTTTCCACAATTTTGTCTTTTTCCTTTTGTAGCCTTTCAGAGGGCACTACGATTCTTTCCGCCTGTTTTAGAATGCGATTCATTTTGCACCAATTACTCCTATATCAGAGTAGATTGGACCTGTCGGTGTAAGAACGCTTTGCTTGAATTTTATCTCCGAGACTCGCTGTACTCCGAACTTTGCCCCCGAATATTTGGACAGCTCATGCGTAATGTCGCTAACCTTGTTTTTTATCCTAAATATTGTAACGTGCGGCATGAACGCCTTGTCTGACTTGAATCCAAGCGGTAGCATCTTTTCTTCCACCTTTTTTGCAAGATTGACAAGCTGTTTTCCGCCACCGTCGTCCACCCCAACCCAAATCACCCTTGGGAACTTTGGTTTTGGAAAGGCGCCCATTCCCTCAAAACTGACATCAAAGGGGAAAAACTCGATTGTTTTTAGCTGCGCCAGCACCTTTTGCGCCACGTCTTCAGATATTTCGCCAAGGAACAGCAATGTAAAATGGATGTTTTGTGTATCTACTGGCTTTGCAGCGATATCTAGCGATGATTGGATTTTTTTGATCGAATCCAAAACCTCCTTGCTTGATATCTCGACTGCAACAAATGTGCGCATTACAAAAATCAGTTTCTGGCTTTTTAATGGATTGCGGTAAGCTTCATTATGCAGGCGCGAAAATCAAGCATAGTTGCCTAAACTGATCGTCTGCCTAACTGGAATGCCTGGGGCGGGAAAATCTACAATAGCCGCAGGCCTGCAAAAAAAGGGATTTGAAAGCATCAACATGGGGGATGCAGTCCGCGCCGAGGCAAAAAAGAGAAACCTAGAGCCAACGGGGCAAAACCTCGGCAAGCTCATGCTTGAGCTGCGGGAAAAAAACGGCCAGGGCGCAGTAGCCGAGCTGATAAAAGACCAAATCACCAACTCAAAGGCCGACGTGGTGGTAATTGACGGCGTGCGATCTAATGCAGAAATCGAGGTTTTAAAAAAAATCGCGACGGTAAAGCTTCTCTCTGTCCATGCATCGACTGACACCCGTTACAGTTTTCTTAGTGCACGAAAAAGATCCGACGACCCACAGAACCGGGGGACGTTTGACGAACGGGACAGCAGAGAAATCGGAGTCGGCATCAGCGCATCGATTGCGCTGGCCGACGAATCAATCTCAAACAACAACCTCACAGTGGAACAGCTGATAGAAACAGCTTACATCACAATCAAAAAGTGGCTTTTATGATCCCACAAGTTGACTGCAAAATAGAAGCATTTTGTGAGGTAAACCCCTCCGAAGACCCGCAAAAAATCCAACAACTGCTCTCAAACGTCCTAGATGATGTGGAATTCAAAATAACAGAAAGCTCGATAACTGCAAGCTCAGAGCAGATCGAGTCGCTTTCCAAGATTCACGAGTCGATCAAAAACCACTCCTCGCGCAGAGTGTACTGGCGATTCCTTAACGACAACCTGGAGGGAAATGAAACATGGTTCTATCTTAACAAGCAGGCCGCTTATGTAAACTCGGTTGCGCTATGTGAGCATGCAAACGAGTCTCCACTGGGCCCAATCAAAATCGTAATACGCTCAAAAAGCATCGAGCGCATAATAGAATGGCTGACCTCGGACTAGTCAGCTTTTTTTCTTATTTGCTCAGCTACTCTCAATTTTCAAACTTTTATCGTTTTTACAAAACCATAGTCAATTGATAATAAAACTAGTCATAGTAGGCGCCATTTTGATAGTGGGGGGAATACTGCTCTACCCAGAAATAATCAAGCTTACGGCAAGCAATCCGCAGGTCGGGGCAGTAGCGCAAGACCTCGGCGACCTCAAAGACACGACGGTCAAGCGTGTAAACTATGAAATAGAAAAGACGGTAGACACAGTAGGCGCCAAAATCGATAAAATCACGCCAAGCGCAGACCAGCTAAACCCAATTGATGACGTTGAAGAAAAAATAGCAACGCCCCAAACAAAGGAAGTCTATTATGGGCAGGTGTATGAAAAAAATGGCGATGATTGCAAGATCTCCGTACCCAAAATGGCAAAGACGGTAAATGGCGTAAAGGAAGTAACACACACCATCACATTACCTCAGTGTCAATATGAAAAATACAAGCCGGTCCAGGTCACAATAAGTACCTCTCCCATAACAAATACGCAAGATGTAACCGTAAGCCCGACATCACAGGGGCAGATATTTGAAACGCTTCAACTTGTCACAACAAGAAACGACGACAACACCATATCCATTCACTACGAAGATACTTCGGGAAAAACACAAAAAGTCACAGTCACACTGCGAAATTCTGCAAAACAACTGTTTACCGGAGAGTTTTTCGCGTCAAAATTTGATACTAGCGTAGATGACATCTCAAAGAGCCCGCACATCATAGAAATGGTAGTCGAGCACGCAGAGTATGGTATAGTATCGTCATCTGTGTTCAACCCGCAGGATAACGACAAGGCCACAATCTACGGCGTCTTTACAAAATAACTAAAACAACGAAACAAGATGGGGCAACGCCTTTGCGGACGTCTCCCGGACGGATAGATCCATCTCAGATGACATGACGGTTCTTTCCGGATTCACCTCGATTAATACCGAGCCATTTTGTTTTGCATATAGTGGCAACTGGTTTGCGGGAGATACCACAAGCGAGGTTCCGGCAATTATCATGACATCGCATGTTTGCGCATGCCTGATTGCCTCAGACCACACGTCCTGCGGAAGCGCCTCGCCAAACCATACAACGTCTGGCCTCAATACACCACCACATCTGCATTTTGGAGGCAAGGAACCAAAACTGGACGTTATGTCGTCTTGATAATCACAAACTGTGCACTTGACTCGGATTATGCTTCCGTGCAGCTCAAGGACTTTTTTGCTCCCTGCCCTCTGGTGTAGGCCGTCTATGTTTTGGGTCAAAACCACAACCTGTTTGTGCCTTGCAAGCTCCGCTATCGCAAAATGCCCGGCGTTTGGCTGTGCCGCAAGTATGTTTTTGCGCCTTTCCTCGTACCATTCCCAAACCAGTTTTGGGTCTTCGTAGAACGCATCAATTGTGGCAAGCTGCATAGGATCATATTTTCTCCAGAATCCGTCTTTACCCCTGAAGGTGGAGATTCCGCTTTCCTGCGATATCCCGGCACCTGTCACGAACACGATTTTTTGCGAGTCACGTATCTGTCTTGCAAGAGGCTCAAACATTTTATTTTATTTCAATCTCGAGTAGGTCTTTTGCAGCAAAAACAGAACTGTGAATTTCTTTTGCTTCTTTGAGCAGCTCGCCTTCGTCCTTGTATCTTGCCGAAAAATGAGTCAAAACAAGATTCGATACGTTTGCGTTCTTTGCAAAGACAGCTGCTTCTTTTGCAGTAGAATGGAATGTCTCAACTGCCTTGTCCTTTAGCTTGTCTGAGAACGTGCAGTCAAAAGCAAGGTAGTCACAGTCTTTGAAAAACTCTTCGAGTTTTTTTGTCGGCCTTGTGTCGCCTGAAACACCGATCTTTTTGCCCGGCCTCTTTTGGCCGACCACCTCTGATGGCCTGACTGTCCTGTTGCCTACCCTGACGTCGTTTCCAAGCTGTAGCTCGTGCCATAGCGGCCCCTCTGGAATGCCTATGCTCTTTGCGCGCTCTACGTCAAACTTGCCAGGCCTTTCCTTTTCCTCAAAAAGGAACGAAAACGCGGCAACGGAATGCTCTGCGTCCTGCGTGAACACAGAATAGGTTTTTTCCTCGCACACAAGGCCTGGCTTTATTGCAGTGATCATTACTGGGAACGACAAGCCGAAATTCAGAATTCGAATGTTTTCTCCAATGAACTCCTCGATTCCATCCGGACCGTAGATCTCAATCGGCTCGGCTCTGTGCTGAAGGGACATTGTTTGCAACAAGCCCAAAATCCCAATACAGTGATCTCCGTGCATGTGGGTCACAAAGATCTTCATTTTCTTGTTCCAGCCGAGGCCAGATTTTAGATACGAAACCTGCGCTCCCTCGCCTGCATCGAACATGAGGATCTCGCCTTCTTTTTCAATGCATATACACGACATGCCGCGGCTCTCCGTAGGCTGCGCAGCAGAGGTTCCCAAAAACACTAGCTTCATCTTACCAAAATCACCCTAGTCAGACTCTTGTGCCGGTAGATTTCATATTTTTTTGTTGGGTTTATCTTTAGATTTTTCTCAAGGCCCTTTTTGCACATTATTGCGAACTTTTTCTTTGGAATCTTGGCAGCAAAGTCCTGAAAAAGCTTCTCCGGCCGCTCCGATACCTTGGATGCTGTGCCATACGGCAAATCGGTCACTATCCCATCAAAGCGGTCCTTGATCTGCAGCATATAGTCATAGTTTGCGTTGTATACCTGCGCGTCATCAAACTTGTTTGCCCGCAAATTCCTTTTTGCCATCTCGCACATTTTTTGGTCAAAATCAATGCCTATGGATTTTATTCCCATGGACTGAGCCTCTAAAAGGGTGCTGCCCGTGCCGCAGAATGGATCACAGATGACCTCGCCGTCGTTTATTCTTGCCAGATTAATCATAGCGCGGGTAAGCTTCCAGTCCAGTTCGTGGTGAAACTTGGCTGCCTTTTTTGGGCGCGGCGGAGCCGCAAACCTGGTAGAAAAGCCAAAAAAGTTCTCCTCATCTGTAAAAATCAGATAAATCACAAGATCGGGATCGCTCAGCGAAACCTTGGCGTTGCAAAAAGTCGAGACCATGCTGCCAAGGGAACGTTCTATTTCCGAAATGTCTACCTGTTTTTCTGAGAGGTTTATTGCCTTGCACATAAATGATTTTGCGCCAAAGAGAAGGGAATAGTTTTTTTCATCAAAAAAGACGTTTGACATTTTTCTTAGCAGCTGTCCTGCGGTCTTGACAAACGTCGCCCTCATAGCAATCCGTTCCCATGGGGTAGTTGTCTGAAGAATTATGAGGTTTGAGAGGACTTTGATCTTCGAGAAGCGGTCGTACATTTTTGCTAGCGTTGTGACCTCGTCTACTGCAAGCTCCGGATATTCTTTTGAAACTATGAAAAAGCTTTCAGGCATCTACACTGCCTTTGATATTATTCCTGATACGTCAACTACGGATGTCTTGCCAGGAATGGTGTTTGTGGAAACTATCTGAGAGACGCCAGCTCTTTTGATCTTTTTTTCCGCATTGTCAATTAGCAGAGCATGCGTGCATGCAACAAAGATCCGCCCACACTTTTGCTTTTTTAGGAACTCGGTTGCCTTTACGATGCTCCCCCCCGTGCTTATCATGTCGTCGACTAGCACCAAATCGCACCCTTTCACCTTGCCTAGATTCATGGTTTTGATTTCGACCCTTCCTGTCTTTCGGTCCCTTTGTTTTTGTAACGCAATAAAGCCTGTTCCATAAAGCCTTGCAAACTCTTTTGCCCTTGCCGTTCCACCGCAATCCGGTGAGACTACGAGCGGGTTCCTAAGACGCATCTTTTTGAAGTGGCTTACCAGTTCTGGCACGGCTGAAACGTTCTTGATTGGAATCTTAAAGTGGCCAAGGCCTAGCTTGCTGTGGATATCAACTACGACTATTTTTGAGGCGCCTGCGGCTTTGAGCAGCTCTGCAATTATTGACAGTGTCACCACCTCCCCTGGCAGAAACTCTCGGTCCTGTCTAGCGTATCCCAAGTACGGAATTACACAAACTATTTGATTTGAGAACTGTCTTGCCTTTGAAACGAGCGCAAGTGTCTGGATAAGATTCGAATCAACCGGCGGGTATGTCGAGTTTACAACAATGATTTTGCCTTTTTTCGGCATTGCAGAAATCGTTATCTTGCTTTCCCCGTCCGGAAAAATTCGGAGCTCAGACGATATATAGCTGGCTTTGAGCTTTTTTGCAAGTCTTCTGGCAAGATCTGAAGAAGCGTTTCCGCCTATTACGGTATACATCAATTCAACGATCTAAAGGGGGCTCTTAAATTTTGAGGCAGAATTTGTGGCGTGAAATTATTTTTGTTCGGTTTCTTTTGGTTTTTCGGCCTTCTTGTTGGTGAAGGTCTCAATAAAGTTGATCTTCTCAAGTGTTGTAACGAACTTGAAGATGTCTGTCTGAATAAAGTGCTTTATTATTCTGAGGCCTTCTGCGCTAAAGATCTCCTCTGGAACCATAATGTCTAGTGAGTTGCCGTTTAGCTTTGAGATGATCTTTGAATCTTCGACAGGCAGATGTCGCTTCAGTATTGCAGATATTTTGTCCTCGTTTGTGTCCAGAGATTTTATGACATTGACGTCGTAAACGATGGTCTTCCCCGCGAATCTGTGATTAAAGTCAACTTGGACTCTGCCGGAGCCTATGAATCTGACCACGCCTGTTCTTTGGTCAACCTCTATGGTGTCTCCGACTGTGACCTTTTCGGCGTCCTCGCCGAGCTTGCGAAGAGGAATCATTCGTACCTTTCCTGGGTCGCGCTCGCCAAATCCCTTGTCTGGCGTGACGTCTACTGTGAGCTTGTCGCCTGGCTTTGTGTTGACAAGTACGTCGTCGAGTCCCTTGATCACCCACGATTCGCCTACTGAGACAAGTTTTGGCTGGTATTTGATGTTCTCCTGGAATAACGAGTGCTTTTTTGCCTCTTCTGCCAGCGTGGTTTCAAAGACCTCATTTGTGTCCTTTACTTTTGCAGTATAGTCTACTAAAATCAGTGAACCTTTAGTGAAAGTCAACGCGATCAGTCCTTGAAATTCCTAATATTAAGTTAAAGTTGTTTTAGCTTGTCTTCTGCAACTTTGAGGGCATCCATGGATTTTGTTTTGTATCCCATCATCTCAAGTGTCGAGCCAATAGCTGAAATTGTTCTCATTACGTGGTATCTCTGCACCTCGCCCATACACCCAACTCGGAAGACCTTGCCTTTTAGATTTCCAAACCCTCCGGCAACTAGAACTCGGAACTTTTCTGCCAGTGTGCTTCTAAACGTCTTGTCTTCTAGTCCCTGCAGGTAGTTTAGTGCCACCACTACCGTAGAACGTGCGTCTTCTTTTGCAAACGGCGTCAGTCCCAGGGCGCTGAGGCTAGAGTACAGCGCGTCTGAGCAAATTCGGTGTCGTCGAATTCTGTTGTCCAGCCCTTCTTCTAAGATCATGTTCATTGCTTCCCTGTACGCGTACAAGAGTGGCAACGCGGGCGTAAACGGGGTGTGCTTTGACTCCTCGTAGTACTTGAAGTATCTTGGTAAGTTAAAGTACATTGTCTTTGGCGGGTTTTCATTCATGTATTTTTTTGCCCTGTCGTTGACCACTATTGGCGAGATTCCAGGAGGTGCGGCAAACGCCTTTTGTGCTCCAGTCATTGCAACGTCGATTCCCCACTTGTCCATTTTTAGCTCCTCGCCTCCGACTATGGACACGCCGTCTACTACATAGAACGAGTCGTTTCTTGCAGTCAGGTTCTTGACTTTGTCCAAGTATTTTATCATGGTTCCAGTAGAGGTTTCGTTCCAAACGCAATAGAACGCCTTGACGTCCCTGTTGTTGTCAAACGCCTCCTTTACCTTCTCAAAGCTTGCGTTTTCGCCTGGTGTGCTCTCCAATTTTATGACGTTTGCGCCGGCCCACTCGAGCATCTGCGCCAGCCTTCCGCTGAACTCGCCATTTGTCGGGATTATCACCTTGTCCCCTTTTTTGATTAGATTAACAACACTTGCCTCCACCGCTCCGGTTCCTGATGCGGAAAGAAGAACCGCCTCGCCCTCGCTCTGAAAAACTTTCTTTGTTTTTTCCACGGAATCCTCATACAACTCTACAAAATCGTCACTTCTGTGATTTATCATGGGGGTAATCATTGCCCTCATTACCCGTTCTGGGACGTTTGTCGGCCCCGGCAACATGACTAGATATTCCAAATAATTTCGCCTGAAGGACTGTTTTGGCCTGCATTATTTATAATTACAGATTTTTCAGTCGGTCTTTTGCATTAATTTTCAGCAAAACCTTGCGGGTCTCATCTGGCACGAACTCGTCCCAGCTTTGATCGCTTGCAATTTTTGCGCGAATCTCAGTACCTGACAAGACCTCTCTTTTAGCTAGTGGAACGGAGATCACCTCGATGTTGCGTTTTTTGAACAATTCGTGCGTGAACTCGTCGTTTGAAAACACCACGTCGTATTTTGGGACTATCTCGTCTATGTGATTGGTCCACCTGTCATGATCGTTGATGTCTGGTATGTAGTAGATTTTGATCCTGTCAAGCATTTCTTTGTCAAGCGACGAGAGGATCATTTCTTTTCTTTCGTCGGCGGTAAACGGGTTTCTTTTTTCGTTGAACCGGTTTGAGCTCCCGATTCCGATGTAAAGTGTGTGGACGCTTTGCAGTGCAAACCTGACTGCGGCCAGGTGGCCCAGATGGAACGGCTGGAACCGGCCTATGATGAGACCAATCATGATTTTTCTTGCTACACTTGATTTAAAAACTCACCAATCGACTCTAGATCACAAATATGGACGTGCTCAAAATCGACGGCTCGTTTGGCGAGGGTGGAGGACAAATACTTCGAAGCGCGCTTGCGCTTTCATGCATAATAAAAAAACCCATTCAGATCGAAAAAATAAGACACAACAGAAAAACGCCGGGCCTCAAGCCGAGCCATCTTATGACGATAAAGATTCTTGCAAAAATCTTCAACGCAAAAATAGATGGGCTGCATGTGGGATCCACCGAGATCAAGTTTTTCCCAAACGAAATCCAGGACATGAACCTAAGAGAAAATGTCGGGACTGCAGGAAGCATCTCGTTGATACTGCAGGCAGTAATACCGGCAGTATCGCTTGCGCAAAAAAAGCTAAACCTCTCAATAACTGGCGGCACGGATGTTCCATGGAGTCCTACTACAAACTATACCAAGCATGTCTTGGCAGAAGCATATTCCAGAATCGGTATTAACTACACCTTGGATGTGAAAAAGCGTGGCTATTACCCAAAGGGCGGTGGCCTAGTCGAAATAGAGGTATCTCCGTGCAAAAAACCAAAACCAGTTTCTTTGACGCAAAGAACACAAAAAACCGCCAAGATTCTTTGTAGCTATTCTGATCTGCCGGAAAGCAAAATCAAAAACTCCATCGATTACATTAGAAACGAGCTAGAAAAAAACAATTTTGCAGTCCAAATGCAGCTCAACCATGAAAAGGCACTTGACAGTGGCGCATCGGTCCTTGCGTTTTCTCATGACTCCGGCTCGGTAGTAGGAGTAGACGATCTGCAAAAAAACAAGACCGAGTTTGGCGCAGAGGTGCCAAGCAAATTCATAGGATGTCTTGGCGTCGATGTAAATCTCTCAGACATGCTTGTCATCCCAGCAAGTCTGACAAGCGAGGTCTCGGTTTTTACGGTAAACCAAATCTCCAAGCATCTTGAGACAAACCTCTACATCACATCAAAAATCACCGGCTGCAAGTACGGTGTGGGGAAAATTGACGGCGGCTATGAGGTACGAATCCAGGGAATCTCAGAGACCAGCATCCAATAACGCGGCAAAAAACAGTACCGCAACAGAAAGAACCACGGTGACTTCGCCAACTATGATTATTTTTTTTCGAAGCCTCGTCACCTGAGCCTCATTCAGCTGCCTTTCCACTATTTTCTGCTCGACTTCCTTCCTGATAATTCTTACATGAATAACAAATGACGCCAGAAGCGCAGCAACAAGAATCATCTTGATTACAAGCAATATGCCATAATTGGTCGAGACCAAAAAGTCCGGCCTCGTCAACATCTGGTTTGAGTTATAGATCCCAGTAGCAATCAATATCGCAAGAGCCGGCATGGCGATCTTGTTGAATCTTCTTCCAACCCGTATCATGATCTGAAGTCTCTCCTCGATGGAAGTAGTCATTGTCTTTAGGAGGGGCGCAAGAACTATGGCAATAAAGAGCGAGCCGCCAACCCAGATGGCTGAGCTGATAAGATGAACCCAGGTGATGAGTCCTTGTTCCAGCGTCATCATATCATCGATTCGGCGTTCAAATATTATCGTGTCTGAAAGAACATTTTTTAGTTGAATGACTTGGGGTACAAATAATTGGTCAGTCAGGGAAGAGGCATTATTTATGCGGCAATAGCTGGACTCTTAGCGATGCTTGGAGGGATAACCTGGTACGCGAGCCTTGACAATCCGCAGCTTGAGCTGGCAGAGATCTCTCTTGCTGATATCAGAGTAACAAGTGTAAACAGTATAGAAGGCAGAGCAAACCTGGAAGTAAACTTTCTAATAAAAAACCCCAGCGAGAAAACCTTCACGATATCTAACATAGATTATGAATTGTTTGCAGACGGCAAGCCGATTGGGAAAGGACAGTACTCGACTGAGGACATTCCTCTGCCTGGCAGGGCGGCGTTCTATCCGGATGCAGAAATTGCGCTGCCAAGCACATTCCAGCTGCTCTCCAGCGCAAGTCCTGACGCATACAGCGCCATAGTAAACGAGGAATCGGTAAAGTTTAGTGCAAAGGGAAAAATGGTAATAGAGTCTGCATGGAGTCTAGTGGAAAAGGACTTTGAAACATCACAGTAATCAAAACTTCAAAACTGGTGAGTAAAAAATGGGCCGAGAGAGATTCGAACTCTCGATCACCGCCGTGTCGAGGCGGTATCCTAACCGACTAGACTACCGGCCCAGTAAAGTACAAGACTTGAGCTCTACATTATTAATCTTTGAATTGGAAACTAGAGTAAAATGACCGAGTTTTCAAACCAAGAAAAATCAGGACTGTACAAGGCAATCTACACAAGAAGAGACGTCCGGTCACACTTTAACTCAAAACCAATCTCCGACGACGTTCTGGCAAGAATCCTAAACGCAGCACACCATGCACCATCTGTGGGGTTCTCGCAACCATGGAACTTTATTCTTATTCGCGACCCCAAAACAAAAGAAAGGGTCAAAAAATCATTTGAGGCAGAAAGGGAGCGCTCCTCAAACCAAGTAGAAGACCCAAGAAAAGAAAAATACCTCTCACTAAAACTAGAGGGAATCCAAGAATCTGACGTAAACATCTGCATAACATACGATCCGACAAGGTTTGGGCCATTTGTCATCGGAAGATCCAGCATACCTGAAACTGGAATCTATAGTGTCTGCTGTGCAGTACAGAACCTGTGGCTTGCTGCAAGATCTGAAGAGATCGGCGTAGGCTGGGTTAGCATTCTCTCAAATGATACCCTCAGAGAAGCACTTGAGCTGCCCCAGCACATACTACCGGTGGCATATCTATGCCTTGGCTACGTAAAGGAGTTTTCAGAAAAACCAGACCTTGAGACTGCCAAGTGGCTCCCAAGACTCGAGCTAAAGGACGTCATCTATTTTGAGAAATGGGGGCAGATGCAAAACACTCCAAGATGGGATCAAATATATCAGCTGATTCGGAGCAATCTTGATTATGCTTTTAAGTGAATGCACTTGTGAAATTCACAAGGGCTTGTAGCGCAGAGTCAATTTTGACGCGCAACATGGATAGCGCGGCAGCCTCCTAAGTTGCAGGTCGAGGGATCGAAGCCCTCCAAGCCCGCTTTTTCTATCTGCGTGAAACATGTCTTTCGACGATGACTTTTCCGTTAGGCAGCACACCGACGTAACGCCAACCCCCAACGATATGCTGCTCTGCTTCATCTGTTGTGACGACCCGCTGCTCGATCCTGTTTTCCCGCTGCTGACATAATTCAGCAACTCTTGGACTTTTTCGAGCTGTTCCTGCGTCATGGTCTCGATTCTTACCTTGAGTTCTTCCTTCTTTTCTTCCTCTCCGTCTTTCCTGATTTTCGTATCGAGGAGTTCTTCACTTCTCCTGAACGCTTCTCTCATCTCTGTCACCAGAGATTCTGGAAGTATGCCCTTGTTTGTTGTATAGACTGCCTCTATGGAGCCTTTGTGTCCCATGAAGAAAGTTCTGTAGTCTCTTATCACATAACCCTTGGATTCTGACATCATCAACTGAGTATCAAAAAAGCTCCTCAGAACATAAGGTCTCCAAGGGAATCCGGCACTTCTGATAGCAATTCGTATAGCATCGCCTATGTTCACAGTCCTGATGAAAGGCTTCATCCTCAATTTCGGCGTAATCAGTGGAGATTCAGTAGTAATCTCCTCCTCTAGTATTCTTTCCTCAAGGTAATCCTTCAAGTAATCACATCCTTCCTCGCTCAGGAAAGTGATGTACTGATTTTTTGCTTTGCTCAATTCGCTTCTTACAACAATCATTGTCGGAGTTTTAGAAAACGTAACTTTGCCTTCTTTTATCTCAATTTCGGGCAGATCGCCAATACGCAAACCATCATTCCCATAATAATTCCCGATGACTTCAGGACGAACGCCAGCATGAGCCATCAACACACAAGCGACTCTTGTCTTTTTGTCACCTGAGAGTAATATTCTCTTCAGCTCGTCTTGACTTGGAACCTTCTCGTTCTTCAGTGAGGGGGTGTCCTCCTGTCCCCGTATCTTGATTTTACCTCTAATCTCTTTGTGGTTAAATGATAACCAAGATTTGAGAGCCTTGATAATTGACGAAATGTAACTTCCAGCAAGACCTTTCCTTTCAGATAATGAAACAAAATCCAAAACAAAATCAAATAACTCCTTTTCATCCATTTCTATGAGCTTAGCAGGAGTAATGCTGTTTTCCTCACAAAAAGCACCTAATCGTCTTAAGGATACATCCGCAGTGACAGGGGAGCCCCTCATCCTGTTCTCATACCAGCGCTTTACGCCCTTATCTTCTAGAAGATGCTGATACTTCTTTCCCTTCTCCATGATAAAAAAACTGAATTTGCAAAAATAAATAGGACTCATACCCGAAAATTGGTGGGCCCGACGGTTCTCAGACTCATTAGGGTTTGAGTACCATATAATTTTCAATGTTTTTGATTCGGATTTCTTTCTGATAGTCACTTTTGATTGAATTTTGTATAATTCTTGTACCGAATGTATATATAGATTCGGTACACCTAGTATACATAGTAAACGTGGTATACCATGCTCCATGAACAATTAAGGTACGCAGAGGTCATCCGGAAATTATACAAGCTAAGGCACCTTCTTGTTCACAAAGCCCATCCAGACATTGGGTCGAGAGTTGGATATCAAAAGTACAGCAAACAATTCTACCGCATAAAAAAGAATCTTGTGAAAGAAGGGATTCTTGACAAAGAAGGAAGGTTCGTTGAAAACATCCTTAATCTGTGGCTTATTGAGCTCCCCTTTAATGCAGACAACAATCAGATCAAAATTCTAGAAAACCGCATTCCATATACTGTGTTTTTGTCGCTTTGTCTTGATTCTCCTAAAAAATCAAGTGTGGTAGCAAAGGAGCTTAATCTCAATAGAATGTCTGCCTATCTGGCAATCGAGAAGCTGAGAAAGGCCGGATTAATAAGATCAGAAGACTCTGTGATTGCTGCTGTGGGGGGAGGAGTGCACCGCTGGCTGCTCAGATATGCGGATCTGTGCAAAACTTATGCAGACACCACTGGAGACATTTCATCGCTTTTCAACACAATTCCAGCTTATATCGGAGGAAAGCAAGCATACTACATGACTACCTACGAAGCAGGAAGACCGATAGGGCCGTCTGACATGACAATAATCACATTCAAGCCGTTTGTGGGCCTCTGGGAATCTATTGTAAAAGAAATCAGCTACTTCAAGGATTATCCTAAAAGCATAGAAATCACTCTTGCAAAACCAAAAGACCAAATAGTATGGATCGACAAATTGCCGTACAAGAAAACGAGGAAGATCTAGATGGGAATATTCTTCTACATCGATGACAGGCTGATAAATTTCAGCGATCCTGCGTCAATGGTAAAAGACGAGTACAAAAAATATTTTGCAAGGAAGGAGCTTTCGCCTTTCATTCTCTCTGAAATCTGCGCCCTTGACATGCTATACGCAGTACAGGAAATGAACAATGGTTTCTACAAGGACAGGCTTGTCCTCAAGGGCGGGTTTTCCGTGCGTAACCATGTCCCGCTCATAGACCACAGATTCTCCTTTGATGCGGATTTCAACGCAAACACCATGAAGAAGTTTACCTACGGCGACGTTTCCGGCATAAAGAAGGATCTGTTAAAGTACGGAAGCCAGAGAAGATGCGACACCAGAACAAAGGAAACCAAGGATGATGCCAGATTGTATTTCCTTGAAGTCGGCTATTGGGACTCGCTTAAAAGCGCAGGTTACAGAATCGTTGAAAGACCGAAAATAGAGATATGCAAAACATGCAGGGTCTTCACAGATATTGTAACAACCCCCATCAACACAATAATTGACCTTGAGATACTGGGCCTTAAACCACCTTTGGTTACACACGTAGGACTTGAAGAGCAGTTCGCAACGAAGCTGTTCATCATAGGCTCCAGCGGAAGGCAGAGGAATCATTTCGATGCCTACGATGCAATGAGGATATTCAGGAACAACAAATTAGATTGGAAAGTTGCGAAAAATGTCTTTGAGATAATGTCGGAAAGGCATAAGGTGAAGAGTTCTGCACACATCAAGGAGTGTCATCATCAGCTCGATGCAATGCTAAAGAACAATGGAAAGAGGGCCAATCTAGAAGACACTGTATTTAAGAAAGATTCGTTTGACTACGATGAAATGGTCAAAGAAGTAAAGTCATTGTATGCTTTCAATCCATAACTGCATGTTTTTCAGACCCACTAAGATTCAGGTACCGACGTTGCTACCTTTTCACATCAAAAAACAGGACGCGCCGTGATTCTGAAGAGAGAGTCTAGTGGCATACGGGGGGAAGCAATGCAGTAGGTGCCCTGTCTCTGTTACTTCTCTAAGATTGATTTGAAGAAATCAAGAATTGTTCCTCAAATCTTTCAACATCTTTCAAACAATTTCTGATTTCTTTCTCGGAGAAATACGGTTTATTTTCTTTGATGAATTCTATGATGTCTTCTTCTGTCACGTTTACTTGCGTTGATCTTCTCTTGAGAAAAAGCAAAGATGCTAATAACTCCAAATAATCTGCCGAGTTAATTTTGTCTCCTAAAAAATTTTTTATGTTTTGAATTTTTGTTACCTCCTCTTCACTCAGTCTTTCTTCATCAGTGATGTTATTCCTCACAATCGCAAAAAGTGAGTCGGCCAGAGAAGAAGAATATGGTCCCCTGAAATACCATGTAAAATTGAACGGAAACTGTACTCCAGCTTCTTGCATGAGATTGACCATCTTCTGCATTTTCTTACGATCGTTGAAGCTGTCCATCTTTGGATCCAATCCCACTACTTTGAAACACGCTAGAAGCTTATTTTCGATGCTCATTAACTAACACACGGGCAAGTCGCTCTTTAAACAAAAGGAAAATCTTTTCACCCTCTGGGGTCAGTTCGTAGGTTGTGCGGGGCTTTTTGTCCTTGTAATCCTTGTGTGATATTACATAACCGCTATTTTCCAGAACACGCAAGTGATTCGCAAGATTTCCGTCGCTTATGTTGAGATCATGCTTTAATTCTGAGAATCCAACAGGAGCTTGCGCATGCAATATTTTCATTATTAGGAATCGATGAGGATCGAAAAGCTTGGGGGGCAATTCAAGAATCTTTGCATCTTCGGTTCTGACCAAATCATCTAATTTTTTCAAAGATTCTACCCCGATCAATGATATTTTTTGCAGATCGGGGCTAATATACTTTGTATTTTGTAGTCCTTCTCGGCTGAGAGTTTGTCCCTTAAATTCTAAAAGTACTTTCAAATTAAAAGTTTATTAACCAGCCTTGGAAACCCTCTGATATGGAGTTACTCAACATCACAATTGAGTCGGCTACTGGGACAATAGAGAGACAGTTCAATGAGAACCAACCAGCCAAAGCGGTAAAAATCTCAGCAATGGGCCAGTTACATCTAGACCCATCCACTGAGGGCAATTTCGCTTTACTGCTAAACGGCGTCCAACTGGATGAAAACAAGACCCTAAAAGAACTGGGAATACAAAACGGTGCCACTCTGAGAATCGCCCCACTGCAAACACAGGTCATTTAACCGGTACTGAAATTGGACCAAATCCTTTCCGAACAGCGGTTTAATGAGCAGGTGGCGTTGCTGCTTAGCCTTAAGCAGACAATCCAAGACAACGGTTGGGTCATTGACGTTGTCTTCCCCGATCTTTTTTGCAAGATACATCCAAGGAATCACTCCGACATTATATTCATGTTAAGATTAAGATGTAATGATTATCCATCAAAAGCGCCGTCATTGCAATTTGTCGATCCGGCAACAAAAAAAGAAGGCAAAGAGTTCTGGCCTAAACAAGGAGACGCGTTTATTGCCGCTGTAGGAAGAGGACCTCCTCCTCAGCTCTGCATAGAGGGTATCAGAGAATTTCATGAAGGTTGTCATGCTAGCCCCAACGACCAGATACAATACCCTTGGAAACTTGACAAATACACTTTCGCCAACATTCTGGAAAGAGTTCAGATTCTTCTGAACAAAGCATATCCCTAGGTGTTCTTTATGGATAAAAGCATGACTCAAAAAAACAGACGAAGCAGAATATGTCCTGAAATCAAAAAATACCATATCAAAAAATCAGTCTTGAATGAAACATCAAAGCATTTGAAAAAGTACGGCAAAAGAGAATCTGAATCGTTAGTCTTCTGGGCCGGTTGGCTTGATGAAAAATGCGAAGCTCATGTAACTTCATGCAAAATACCGCTTGATATAAAGTGGGGACTGGGTGTAAGAGTTGATCTCGATGGAATGCTGAAGTTGATGGATGAGCTTGTCAAAGAAGATCTAGTTCTGCTAGCACAAGTTCACTCTCATCCCGGTGATTTTGGTCATTCTCATGGTGATGATCTTACGGCATCAAGTTACAGGAAAGGCTACATTTCCATCGTAGTTCCAGACTGGGGTTTGATAGATTTGCCAGATTTATCGAGATGCTACGTTCATGAATATGACCAGAACTGGAAATGGAGATTATTGGAAGAGGAAGAAGTGAGGGAGAGGTTCAAAATTGAGTGAATCAATCGATACAAGAACTCTTGGAATGATAGGGCAGGTGACAAAGCATCCTGACCTCGTTTCAGAGTGGTCCAAAATAGCAGGCAGAGCCGCTATAATCTACTCAAATTCTTCACTTGACAAGGATAATTCTCGTCTCGCTCTTGCAATGTCAATCAACTGCTTGTCCAGAACTAACCCAATCATAACAAATCTGGATATTGCAGTAGCAGATGAAAGTTATGATTTGGCAGCCCCTTTGTTTGAAGGACAAAGTATCAGAGAATGCATCGCTTCATTCACAAAAAAGTTGAGGCCGGATGTTAAAATAAGAACATTAAACCATTTAGAGGGCGATTATGATGCAATACTCTCGATAGGAACAACTAGTTACAAACATCCATTCAAGATTACAATCTCCTCTAACGGTTGGTTGACTCGTGTAAGCCCTACTACAATAACTTCTGAATTCACAAAAAATGTAAATCCGATAGGTGCATATTTTGCTGCAAACCTAGGCTGCGTAGAAGTTTTCAAAAAAATATTTGTTAAAAAAGCCGATTTGATAATACCGCAAAAAAGCGACTATGATTTCAGATGGCGAACAAAATTTCTTCAAAACGAGTTAATTGTAAATACATTTGATTACAGTCTTAATAAGACGGATTCAGCTAACCCACATCTTCCCAAGATTGTTGATGTTGGCGAGTTATTGGTAGCTGGTGTAGGAGCTGGTGGTGGCGCATCTCTCTATACACTTGCTAGTCTGCCGTCTATCCAAGGCGTCATGCATCTAGTTGACCCAGATGAAATCAAGGGATCAAATTTGAATAGATACGTCTATGCAACCAGACTTGACGCCGATAAAAACACGCCAAAAACAGATGTAATGAAGAAAATCTTTTCAAATCATACAAAATGCGTCGTTCATTCGCAACACATACCTTATTCACAATACAACGGACAATTAAACGGCAAACCAATCGATCTGCTGATTTCTACAGTGGACACAGATAGAACAAGAATAGACATACAATGGGATCTTCCAAGAATAATACTTGACGCAGCAGTTTTTAGCACATGGTTTTACATTGACCGAGTTGAGTTTGGCAACAATGCATGCTTAGGATGCCGATTTTACAAGGATAGTTCATCCGAATCCGAGGAGTCGAGACTCTCTAAAATCATTGGGCTGTCTCCAGATATCATAGTTAATCTGAGAGCTAACAATGCTCTGTTCGAACAATCTCACATAGATATTATGAAACAATTCAGTGAGAAAAATGGGTTTACATTACCAAAGGTCGGAGAACATTTCCAAGACTGGTTCATATACCACTGTAGCGAGCTTCATTTAGATAGTGAAGAAATCATAATCCCGCTTCCATTCGCAACTATAATGCCCGGAATTCTGTTAGCGGGTGAAGTCATCAAACAAAGATACTTCAACAAACAAAACAGAACACAACACTACTTTTCTTATGATACGTTTTCGATATCAAAAGATAACATAGATGAACTCAAAAGGAATGAAAAATGCCAAATATGCTCCGATCAAACAACTCTTAACAGATACAAAGAAAAACATAACATTTTGAAGGAGGAAAAGTTTTACCATTGAAATTCAATATGAAACAGATGAGAAAGAGGGCTGTAATCACACTTTTCATTTTGCTCTCAATTAGTATTGGTCAATACTTCCTGTACCACTATTTCTATAATTTTCCATTAGTGGATCCTCTCATTAAAACAGCACAAATAGCTGGTGTAGCAGCTCCACTATTCCTCGGTTTATTCCTGCTTGCAAGATATTCAAAGAACATTAAACAAATTTGCTATGATTCTGTCAAGGAAAATTTTGTACAAAGAGCGTTAGAGAACAGATATGGAAGACCCCGCTTTGGCCACATCCTTCTGCTTAGTTACCTCATTAACTTTCTTTTCACCTCAATCTTAGCCGTATATGTTATGAATCCAGCTATGCATAATGATGATTTTGATCTTTCCATCATACCGATAATAGGTTCTTACCTGAAGCCACTACTGAAGGACAGTGCTCCTCTTGCGTCATGGATGGCACAGAATTTTGTTTACACAATCATGTTATCTTCAATCGGACCGGGAGTGGTTTTCTTTTTGCGTCAGATACGAACTCAGATAAAAGTACAGAGGCCCAGCAGTTTTCCGGGAACAAACATGCTTATGATATTTCTTTATTTGTCCCCCCTCGTTTTATTTTTCAGCAGCAGACCACCAAACGATCCAATTTTGTTTAAGGTAACTATGATTATGACAGCTTCTTTATCGATAGTAGTCACAATAGTTTCGTTTGTTTTCGTAGTTATGGAAAAATATTTGCCTAAACTCCTTGGCATTGAAAAAAACGAAAAATCAAAACTTCCTGAATACGAACCCTAATCAATACGGTTTTCAGTGATCTGTTAAAAGCGTAAATTCTAGAAGTGCATCTCATTTTCAATCGCCTTGACGAAAGAAGCCGAAACAACAAAAGATGAAAAATTCTGGGAATCCTACAAGACACACGTTGCTTGGCTTGCCAAAACGCCAAGGAAAGAGGACGACAAGTACTGGGAGAGGTACGAAGAAAGGCTCTTTCCGGCAAGCATAGAAAGCAAATTTGACGGCATGATCGGCATCTGGAGGCGCATAAGCGTAACAGAGTATGTAGCTCCAAAATGGATGACACACCTTGAGAAATCGGAAAGAAAGCGCATGATGACCATTAGACCTTGGAGTCGTTCCTCTCTTTTTTGATTTTGAAAGAATGGGGCCTAAGAACACCGCTGTGATAGGAGCGACAGGAAACGGCAAGACCGTCGTCGCTTATGATATAGCAGAAGAAGCGCTTCTTCAGAATTATCCAGTCCTAGTGCTGGATCCCACGGGGCAGTGGACAGGGTTTCTGGAAGAGTGCAAAAGCAAGAGACTCATGGATAACTATCCATTTTTCGGCGTTGCCGGGCCTGTAGATTTCAAAGGCAGGATATTCACTCCAAATTCTGACGCAGGTATCCCTCTCGAAATAAACCTGCTAACAAAGCCGACAACAGATGACATTTCAGAGCTCAGGGCACGTGCAAAAGAGGTGTCAGAACTGATCAAAGACTTCTGCAATCTTACGGGAGCAGAGCCGGAAAGCGTGAAAAACGTCATCTACAACTCTTGGAAGAATGGAAAAAGTCTTGATCACAGTTCAATACTGGGGGAATTCAAAGACGATAAGATCAAAGGAAAGCTTGAGGATCTCATCGCTGCAAAAATCGTCTTCGAGGGAAGGGGGATCGATGACATATCCTCCCTCTGGAAACCCGGAGAAATAACAATAATCTCTCTGGATAAAATCAGGAGACGGAAAAACGAGAATCTGGCGATGTATTATTTTCTAAGCAAGATCGTCGATTACTTCGATCTGCTCCCGGATGCGACTGAAGGAAAAAGTCTTAGATTGCTTCTGGTTATAGAAGAAGCTCATCGGTTTGCCGATAAACTCGTTCACGAAGTTCTTGACAGGATCACAAGAACGCTGAGGAAAAAGGGTTTAGGGGTTCTGTTTGTAACGCAGAGGTTCGTGGATCTCGGTGAGATGCAGACAAACGTGAACACGAAAATCTACATGAGAACTATGCATTTGGCGGATATTGAACGAGCCTCGTCTGATATCGGAGCGCTGGCGAACAAGCTGCCGTCCCTTAAGACAGGAGTCGGCATCATCTTCAGCCCCGAGGTGGATTACATTGAAGAGCGCTATGAACCGATTATCGAGTTCCGTCCTTGCCTGCACAGGAATACGGGACTGACAGAAGAGGAGATTAGAAGAAAATCAACTGGACTTAAGTGATTCTAACAAACATAAAGTTTTCGTGAATTTTCTTTTCCCATAACTGCCAATAAATTCTACCTCTTCCAGCAGGGTATGGATCATAGATGAGAAGATACTTTCTGGTAAATTTTCCAATTCTCATCAATTCCAACCAACGCAAACTCTCGCATGTCTTTTAATTCCTTCTTTTAGTGGTCTATTGTTGTTTATTTCATCTCTTGCCTTTTCCCATGTTGGGGCAGTATCGAGGGTGGCTGTAAGATGATGATTTGCTATATGATTGATACAACTGACTTGTTCTATGGGGAAAGCACCACCACCATTGATAACATTCATACTATTTGCAATAAAATTCTGCTGAAAATAGTATCTATAGTAATCTAATATCATCTGACAACAGGCCACAGTACAATAATAGTAATTCTCTTGTCCATGCAACTTGAAGCAAAAATGAGACTTGCCATGAGTACAATATTGAACAGTTTTGTGTTGAAATTTTACGATATCCGTTATTGTCTTTATCGCGAATTTTTTTGATTTTCCAGCAATTTTTCTTTTCATTTCACTTAATTTGGTTTTAAATTCTTCCCACTCCTTAGCAGCCCTCTGTCTATGCTCTTTCATTTCATCATAAAGTGACCATTTACCAAATCCTTCAGTGTTTCTTTCTTCGCTTACCTCTTCACTAGGAGCAACTGAATAATCAGTCACATCTACAATTATGAGCGCTTCCCTTTCTCTTTGAGAAAAAATGCCAACCCCAATTTTTGGAAAACTGTAACACACTAGCTTTGTTCTAAAATCTTTGATATACGGATATTTTTGTTTTAGAATTGTTTCTGCCTTTTCTCTAGCTTTCTTGACATTCCATTCACTTTCCCCCAATTCTAAAGTGACTACTGGTGAGGTGAAAAACATATTTGAATCTATTTTCATAGTTCCTATTTCTCTACCCTTTCTTAGAATAGAAAATTCATAGAAAAGTAAGCTGCCATTCAAATCATAGATTAGTTGAGGTTTTTTGGAAATGTTTGGACGTTCAAAACCTTCTGGTACAGGCGTCACTATTGTATATAGCTCAAATCTTGCATATTCTAACGCATCCTTAATACTTACTTTAGGAATGTTAAGTGACGACATGCCGTATAATGGCTGTAAGCAGTTTTAACTTTGCCGCTAATCATTGTATTAATTCTATTTCTTCAACCCACTCTTTCAAAGAATCTGGAATGTGAGGCTTTTGCTCGAAGTAATATTCTGTTTTTAATCCACGTCGTCTTTTTCTTATATCAGCATCAAAAATTTTTTGAAATTGTTCATATGTACCATAAATTTTGATGTGCGGCTCATCTAGATTTACATCAAATCCTGCATCTGTCAAACCTTTAATCACAATTCCGTACGGCCCTTCTAACTCTCCTTCTGTAAGGTATACAAAAGCCTTGAACCTCTTAAACATGTTAAAAATTACCGAATAAGTGATTAATACTTGAACCTCCTTTTTGCTTTCCGTTTATTCAAAAAGTAACGAATTGTTAAAAAATAGAGGTGTGTTTCGCACAGCCAGACTCTGCGGGTTCCTCCAAGCCCGCTTTTTCTATCTGCGTGAAACATGTTTTTCGACGTATAGATCTGTCAGAACATATTCTGAATACGATAAGAAACACGACAATAAAATCCTCTGATTGGTTTTAACTGGCATTGCAAATTTAATGCAACAAATTTTTAAAATTTTTTGCTAAAAACTAAATATCTTCAACAAAAACAATAATAACGTTATTTCACTAACTTATCACAATGTCTACAAATGCAGAAATGCTTGATGACGAAGAAAAACTCCTTGACATGATAATGGAAGGAATCCCTAAAGTGAGATTTTCTTTAATCTGTGACAAAGATGGTCAAGTTCTTTTGCACAGTCAAAGAAATAATGTGGAGCACCTGCTTACCCTTGAAGAAACGAAAAAATCGTTAAAAAGAGCCCTAGAAAACTGGCATTCACGCGAAGAGTTGTCAGCGAAGATTGGAAAAGGCAGATACGCAATAGCAGTTTATGAAAAGCTCACACGAGTAACCGTTCCACTCGTAAACGGCCATATGCTGCTGGTAAGTTTAGAAGATGACTGGCGTACACAGGGCCACATAAAAAGCATCATGAACATCATTGAGTGGGTTCAAACACATTCTTCAAAGTTTCATTAAACTCGAAAAGTGGGTTTGGGGAGAATATGCAAGGTAGCTAAATTTGGAAGATTAGGCAAAGCTTGGCTGTCTGTTAAAGCACCCCAGCGATTTGTGAAAAAACAGAGGCGTGTTTCGCACAGCCAGACTCCATGGGAACCTCCAAGCACACTTATCATTTTCCAAATCCATCTTTGGTTTAAATAAAGAACAGGCGAGCCAAAAATCATGAGAGTAGTTGTCATCTCTGGCAGCCCAAGAAAGGAAGCAAACACACAGACGATGATGAAGTTCGTCTACGAGTACACAAAAACAAAAAACACAGACACAAAACTCATCAACCTATCGGAGGGGGGAATCGACTACTACAGGGGCCCTACCGAAAAATACAGCCAAGCCACCACCCAGGCTGCAAAGGACATCACAGATGCAGACGTCTGGCTCATCGGCACACCAATTTATAACTCGTTTTTCAGCTCTGCGCTAAAGAACCTCTTTGAGTTTATCAACTACAAAACAACTGCAGGCAAGACGGCCGGACTTGCCATACTGGCGTCTGGCAATATCGGTTTTATCGACGTCCAAACACTACTTACGCAGCTTATGAATTATTTCAGAGTGGTAACAAATCCAACCGCGGTATTCATGACCGTAGACATGATAAAAGATGGCGCAATAATCGACGAAAACGCAAAAACACGACTAAAAGATTTGGTTGATCAGACCCTGCTTTTGGCTTCTAGGCCAAAATAGTGTCTTTGAGATACACCACTTTGAAGATCTTGACAGTGTAGTCGCCTTCAAAGATTCTTGTGACCTTTTCGTTTGTTACGTCCCTGACTCTGAACTTGTACTCGTATGTTCCGTCTGGTTTTACGTCTGTCTGCGCAAAGTGAACCGCCTCGCCGTTTTTGTAGATCTGAATTATCACTGGGTGGCCCTCTACAGGATTTGCAATTTTTCCTTCAACAAATCCCCACGGCAGTTTGTTATTTTTTGGTGCAGAAAACGGGACAATTGTCTTTTCAAGGCCGGTCGACGCATCGAGTGGACTGACCGTCGTCTCTGCAAACGCAAAATTCACCGTAGTGAGCATCACAGCAAAGACTAGTCCCGCAATTACGGCTTTTAACATAACCAGATTCTTGAATAGTCAAATATTAAGATGACGTATTAATCATCTATAATCATGAATCAAAATGTTTTAAACGGCAGCTGTAATTGCAAATGTCACTTCGGCGGCGCGGTAAGCTGCCCAGGATGCAAACAAAACCATAAATCGTGTGGGTGCAACTACTGTAGCTAGTCTTTTTTCTTACGTAATGACTTTTCTTTTGCCGCAAGGGCCTTTAGGTTCGCCAGTTCTGCTTTTAGCGACTCGATCTGCACCCGCGTTTCCAAGTTAGCAATCTGCTGCTTTAGTCTGGCAATCTCATCGTCTTTGAGCTTTACTTCGTCCTTTATGTCATTGAGGGTAGCAGTGAAGGAATCTCTGAATTCTGAGAGTTCGTCAACGGAGACGGACGACTGGGCATGAACTAGAACTCTAGCCGAGCTTTTTTTTTCGATTGGTGCGTGTACGTGCTTGTGCGCATAGTCTGCGCTTTTCTGTACAATCCAGCAGATAAACACCAAAAACCAAGTAACAATAGTCGAAACCAGCAGCAGGGAATTCAAAGCTGGCGGCATGTAAAAATACATCCCGGTCAAAAACACGGCAAAACAAGCTACGACGACTGTCGCTAGGTGGTTTCGCAAATATCCCATGCTCTTTGCGAGCAAAAAGTCGAATATAACGTTAATGCTGTTTTTTGTACGTGATAATAAAAGAAAAGATAAACGAAGATTATTCGTCTTCTTGAACAGAGTCTTCTTGCGGGACTTCGGATTGCAAAATCTTAATTTTTGCTAATAGTTCGTTCCTGAGATCGCGCGCCACCCTTCGCACTGTTGGTCTTGGAACACCCAGCTCCTCGACAACCTTGCTGTAAATGTCTTGTTTGTCTGTCAGCCCCCTCTCAAGATAAGAATTGATTGCTTGTTTAATGACGGTGCTTTGATTTGTGCGATTCACAACTTGTAATTTTTCTCGTTCTATATAAGACTATAACTTTTTCAGGAAAACAATCTTGTCCTAGATACCCTGCAAAAAATTATTATAACATGAAAAATTTCACCGATCCCTAAAAAGTCTGGCTGATGAATTTATGAACAACCCAAAATAAAAAAATTATAATAATTACAACTTGCGTTCAAAATAATTTAAGAATAGCAAGACTCTTATGCTAAGAAACGGGTTGGGCTATAATTGACCGCGGCGACAATCGAAACCAAATTTGGAAAGATTGTATTTAAATTACTGCCTGATCTGGCGCCGGAAACCGTCAGGAACTTTGTCAAGCTCGCACAGTCCGGATTCTATGACGGAACACTTTTCCACAGGGTTATTCCAGGCTTTATGATTCAGGGGGGAGACCCAAACACAAAAACTCCCGACAAGCACAAGTGGGGAATAGGAGGCCCTGGCTATACAATAAAGGCCGAATTCAACTCTAGGTCGCACCAGCGTGGAATCGTATCTATGGCAAGAGCCATGGACCCAAACAGTGCAGGCTCGCAGTTTTTCATAGTCACAACCGACAGCCCCTTCCTTGACAGGCAATACACGGTCTTTGGCGAGGTAACGGAAGGCATGGAGGTGGCAGACTCGATAGTAAACCAGCAGCGGGACAAAAATGACTGTCCGCTCCAAGACACCAGAATGACAAAGATCTCGATATCCGAATAGGTGCTGGCTTGAAAAAAATTATTCTTGGCGCAATAATGGCATTATTTCTTGTATCTGGTTCGGCATTTGCACAAGAGGTCACCTTTGGCGATCCTGCAAAGCAGGCAGTAAAAATCACGATCAGTGAAAATGGCGACGCACATGTAACCCACGTAATAGAAGAAAGCAAAAAACCGCAACAACTCCAAGTAGTTCAGGAAGGCTTTGTCAATCTGCAAATAACGGACGAAAATGGGGGCTCGCCGGAATATGGGGAGACGGGAGGCGAAAAAACTAGCTTTGTCATATTTCCAAACGACGACAAGGTCCTAGTCGACTATGACCTGCCAAAGGCAGTTACCCAAGTGGACGGCCTGTGGACATGGCGCTATGTATATCTGGCAAGCACGGCGTTTTACCTGCCTGAAAAAGTGGATCTGATATTTGCAAACACAAGCCCCGTTAACATCGGGGATCGCCAGGGCATCAGGTGCCATGGTTGCGACATAACACTAGAATACGAGCTGGAAAAAACGGAAACCACAAAACAAGTCCAATGGGAAGACAAAAAATTCGACGTCAGAATCATAACGCAGACAGACATTACATCTTTTGAGTTTGACCAGCCAAACAAAAAGCTGAGCTTCGATGTAAGCGAGGCAGACGAATATGTAACTCTGGTCATCCCGTTAGAACTCCTCTGGAAGCCGTACGAGGTGTTTTTGGACGGCGAAAAAATCCTAAAACACGAGTTTTACTCTGATGGCAAGTCTGCATGGCTCAACTTCAAGCCAAACCAGGCAGGCAAAATCGAAATTATCGGGGTGTCTGCGGTGCCGGAATTCCCAATAGCTGCGCTCTTGGTTCTAAGTGTGGCGATGGTCTTTGCCACAAAATTTGCAAGGCTCAATCTCCGCTAGAGCCACAAGAACAAAACCCATACTCATCAATTCGGACATTGCATAACGGGCACTTTTCGCCATAGTCTACCTCCCATGGCTCCTTGCCAAAGAGCTTAAAGTGCTCATCTATTTCCAGTGGTATGACGCGTTTTTTTGCCAACGACGTTTGTTGCGTTTTATGGTATAATAATATTGAAACCTCATTCCAATTTTGAAATAAATAACAGCAGTACGCCCCAAAATCATGAAGTGCGACTGCGGGTGCCACTGCATAAAATGCAAAAGCACAGACCTGGAATCATTTCAGGCTGGCAAAGTCGAAGCCGACGGATATTTTGATATGCATCACACATGCAAAAAATGTAACACACACTTTGATCATCTGGACGGAACTATTTTTGTTACGTGTCTAATGTGTAAGTTTAGCTGATTATTGGTTCTTGCTTAAAGTACCAAGTTCTGTTTTCTTGCGAGTTCTTTACAAGCTCTTTGTGCATGGCCATCTTTGCAAGCGACTTTGATACGTCGAGCGGGCTTGCGAGCCACCCATAGTCGCGCATTCTTTCGACCGTTTCAGAGACGGTTCGCGGCTTGGCAAAAAACGCGTCTCTTTCCAGTATTTCGATTTTGCTTGGCACCTCATCTGCAGAAACCTCTACAGGCGCAGTAAACTCTGGCTCGTGGATCTCGGCGTCCCTTAGCGTCCTCAAATAGTCCAGATTTGCCTGATATGCCTGCGCAAGCGCAGTTGGCGGCTCTAGTAATTCCTCGTCCGTTACAACCCTTGCCTTGTTTTCCTGTAATCTCACTGCAAGATCTGCAATCACCTGCGCCGCAGTATCGTTATCTATGTAAAAGTCTCTGGACTCGATTTCTATCTCATTTTCTCCGAATCTGAGCCTGATTTTTGCCAATTATACTAAAAGTGATGAGATTTCGATTTATTCTACTAGCTTAAAGTAGCTTTAAGAACGGATCAAAACTTTTACACATAACATCAGAAAATTTTTCGCACCGCTACACAAAAGCTGATTTGTGATTATCAGGCGTGGGCAAAAAAGTAGCGGCAGCGATAATTGCCATATTAGGCGTAGTCGTATTTGGATATACGCAATACGCCTCCGCATCGCAGATAAGCGCGACAATCACAAACAGCGAGCTCTTGGAAAAGTCCTCAAGTGGATCGCTGTACAACCTCGAGCTCCAGTTCAACAACCCATCACTCCTTGTCCTCACCGCGGGCAACACGGAATTTACAATATCTGCAGACGACGACAGGTTGGGGCAGGGCATACTTGATCCCTTCATGCTGCCAGCACTTGGCAAAACAACAACAAGCGGTGTGTGGCTCAAAGAACACAGCGCAAGCTCCGAAAACCCGCAAGTAAAGATCTATGGCGTGACAAAATACCAGCTGTTCTTTACATCGATAGATGTTCCATTTACCTACTATCCTACGCAGGATCAAACTAGGGAATTTATACACGACGCATAATCCGGCAAGTAATGCTCACCGTTTTTGGCTCTACTGCGCTAGACACAATCCGAACCCCAACTAGGATTCTTCGTGATGTCTTAGGCGGCGCCGCAACTTTTGCTGGCATATCTGCTAGCTTTTTTGTCAACACGGGTCTGATTGCAGTTGTTGGCACCGACTTTCCCGTAAAATACCGAAAAATTCTGCAAAAATACCTCGACCTAGAGGGGTTTGTGACAAAAAAAGGCAAGACATTCCGATACGACGGCAGCTATGACAAGACACTTGGCAAAAGAACCACAAACAAAACCGAGATAAACGTTCTTGGCAGCTTCAAGCCGGAAGTGCCAGACAAGTACAAAAAATCAGAATTCGTCTATCTGGCAAACAATGACCCCGATCAAAACTCGTCGCTGATCAGGGAATTTGACAACGTCAAGTTCTCAATGTGCGACACCATAGAGTACTGGATTGCCACCAAACGGCAATCGGTAATCAAAATGATACAGTCCGTAGACGGCATAGTCATAAACGATGAAGAGGCAAAGCTGCTCACAAAAGAGCACAACCTGATCAAGTGCGCAAAGAAAATGCAGCAGTGGGGATCAAAATACGTCATCATCAAAAAGGGGGAGCACGGCTCGCTTTTGTTCTTTGAGGACGTGATATTTCCGTCTGTGGCGTTCTCACTTGAGGACATAGTGGACCCTACCGGCGCAGGCGACTCGTTTGCGGGCGCAATGATCGGATATCTGGCAAGCAAAAACAGCACGAGTCTTTCCGAAATAAAAAAGGCAGTAGTGTATGGAAATGTTCTTGGCTCGTTTGCAGTTGAGAAATACGGCCTGGACGGTTTGCTGGGCCTTAGCAAATCAAAGATAGAATGCAGGGCGCGCAAGTACCAAAAAATGATCGACTTCTGAAAGGTTATAGAGAAGCTGGTTAGTTTCTGATCATGGACAGACTGGAACAAATTTTTTCCTTGCAGAAGGGTCTTGCGGACATGATGGACCTAAGCCGGTATCCAAGGGATGTAGAAGATAGAATCGCCGCTCTTTGCACCGCGATAGTGCAGGAGGCCTCGGAGCTGCAGCGCACTACAAACTGGAAGTGGTGGAAAAAACCAACGCCGTTCAACGTCGAGGATGCAAAAGAAGAGCTAATCGACATATGGCACTTTGTCGTGCAGGCATCGCTTGAGCTGAACCTCACGCCTGATGACATCGTCGCCGAGTACAAAAGAAAAAACGAGATAAACCGAGAGAGGCAAAGAAACGGCTACTAGGCCAAGTCCACTGCCGACCTGATCTCATCCAAGTTCGTTTTTCCTATCATGTCAATTATTTTGACTTGGCTCTGGAACTTTCGTATCTCGGATTCGGACGATGACAGTATTGGGTCGGGGCTTGGGGAGCTGATTATTCTGTTGTCTTTGTCTGTGCCGTATTTGTGGAGGAGGATGAGGGAGCGGCCTGCCCGGTGGCCTGACACCTCGTCGCCGCAGACAATTATGGTATCAAGTGTTGGATTTTTTATTGTGTATTTTACCAGCGCGTCTATTCCTTTGTTTTCAGATAGCAGCCTTCCTGCAACCGCAACCTTTTCCAAAAGGCCGGACTCTGTTATCTGCCTCAAGAGCCTCATGCTTGAAAGCGTACATATTCCGATATTGGAGCGACTGTTGCCGTAAAAGACCTCGCCGTGAATTGGAATGAGTATTTTACAAATCTGTCCCGCGATCTCTAAAAACGAATTCATCAAACAACACTGCGAATAACCTTGGCAGTAAGCTCCAGCTGGCTCTGCGTGACCATGGGCTGCACAGGAAGCGACAGGACATTTTTTGCAGCCCATTCCGTTACTGGCAATCTGGTCTTGATGTTGTAAAATGGGGTCTTGTGGACAGGTGTGCCATAGTATACGGTCGCGCCGACTCCTTTTGCGTTGAGCCTCTTTAGCATCTTGTCTCTTGAGCTGCTTGCTATGGTGTAAAGATACCAGTTGACCCTCTCATGACCTCTCTCGCCTGGGAGAGCAAGGTCTAGGCCTGACAAAAGATCGCCTAGTATCTCTGCGTTTTTTCGTCGCTTTCGCAAAAACTCTGGGAGCTTTTTTATCTGGACCTTAGCTATTGCTGCACTTATCTCGGGGAGTCTGAGATTTAGGCCCAAGATTCGCGTGTCATATCCGCGAACCATGCCGTGATTTCGTATCATGAGGAGCTTGTCTCGCAGTTTCTCATTGCTTGTCACCACCATTCCACCCTCACCGGATGTCATTACCTTTGCAGCATACAAGCTAAAGCAGCCAAGCTCAGAAAACGTGCCGGTTTGTTTTCCCTTGTAGGTGGATCCCATCGACTGGGCCGCGTCTTCTATTATTGCCAAACTGTGTTTTTTTGCAATCTCTGAAATCTCGTCAATATAGGCCACATTTCCATACAGGTGGACTGGAATGACTGCTCTTGCCTTTTTTGTTATCTTCTTTTTGAGGTCTACGGGATCCATGGTATAGTTGTCCCTTAGAACATCGACAAAGACCGGCTTTGCGCCCACGGATACTATTGCGTTTGCGGTGGCCACAAAAGTAAAGGATGGTATCAAGACCTCGTCTCCTTGCTTTATGTCAAGCGCGTAGAGGGCTGCCTGGATGGCGGCAGTGCCGGAATTGACTGCTACCGCATACTTTGATTTTACAAAAGAGCAGACAAGCCTCTCAAATTCTTGGACGTTTTTTCCGCCTAGGTTGGCAGCAGAGGTCAGCGCACCACTGCGTAGAACCGAAGCCACTGCAGAGATCTCCTCCTTTCCAAGAAAAGGCAGGTTGACGGGAACCTTCATGAGTTGTCTTTCCGACCAACTCTAATAAATCTCATCAAAAAACTTCGACAATTTTTATATCTAGACAGAGAAAGCGGAGATTACATGAAGGTACACCATCTCCAGGAAACCGACAAGGGATACAAAGTATTTCTGTACATTTTCTACGTCTGCGCTTTTCTGATGGCGTCAATTACCATATACGGAGTTTATGCCATGATGGAGGAATGGCAAAAAAACGGCACATATGTCATGGGCGAGGTGCTGGTAAAAACCGAGTTTCCGTTCCCGCATTTTGCAAAGCTGATCACCTGGCTTTTCTTTGCAACAATAATCGGCTGGTACTGCGTCTCCAGAATAGGCTGGAAGAAAACCACGAGGCTCTATTCCTGGAGGATGGCACTACTACAGCTGATGCTCCTTGGCTTTGCCATAATCAGTCTTTATGAGCTGATGTACAATTTCACGATCCTCAACGCACAGATCGCCGCCGGCATACAGAACGGCCAGGTCCCCGACATTGATTCGCTTACCATCGCATACCCGGATCCGCAAAGGCCGTGGAATCTTATATTTGCAACAAAAATATTTTTTGTGGCATTTGTGATCTCGGCGCACGCCTTCTATCTGAGCACCAGGCCACGAAAATCGCTTGACGATCTGGAATAAGCTGGAAAAACGTTTAAAGCAATTGTACGGATGTTTCATCTATGACAAAACCTATCCCGGATGGTTATAGTACCATCACAGCATCTCTCATAGTGAGAAATGCGGCAAATGCCATAGAATTCTACAAAAAGGCATTTGGGGCACAAGAACTCCACAGATTTCCAGGACCTGACGGCAAAAGCATAATGCACGCAGAGCTCAAAGTTGGAAACTCGCGCGTAATGCTATCTGACGAAATGCCGCAGATGAACTGCCGTTCACCGCAGTCTCTTGGGGGCACGGGAATCTACATCTACATGTATGTAGAAGACGCAGACACAACCTTCAAGGCTGCAGTCGCAGCAGGAGCCACTCCTACGATGCCAGTAATGGACATGTTTTGGGGCGACAGATTCGGCCAGATCCAAGATCCGTTTGGGCATGTCTGGGGCATCGCCACCCGCACAAAGGACATGTCCCTAGAAGAGATCAAAAAAGCAGGCCAAGAATTCCTCAAATGCATGCAGCCAAAATAACTCGAGCCGTTTTTCAATTTTTTCTATAGCTTTATAGCGTTTGCAGTCAAAGTCAACTGGAATGGACGTTGCGCAAAAAGTAGAGCTGGTGTCACGGCCTCCGACAGAAGAGATAGTGACAAAAGAGGAGCTCACAACTTTATTTGAGACAAACTCAAAGCCGCGGCACTATATCGGCCTCGAGCTCTCCGGGTTTTTGCACCTTGGCAGCCTCATCAGCACCGGCTTTAAGATCAATGATTTTCTAAAGGCAGGAGTCCAGTGTAATGTATTTCTGGCAGACTGGCATACACTGATCAACGACAAGCTTGGTGGGAACTGGGACACAATTGCCAAGGTTTCAAACTATTACGAAAAGGCCTTTCAGATAGTATGCCCCGGAGTGCAGATAATCCGAGGAACCGCTATGTATGATGCCCACAAGGAATACTGGAAGGACCTAGTCCAGTTCACAAAACACATGTCGCTTGCAAGGACGATGCGAACCCTGACAATCATGGGAAGATCTGAAAACGAGGAAAAAATCGACCTCTCTAAACTCTTGTATCCGCCAATGCAGGCAGTCGACATACACACCATCGATGTAGACATTGCGCACGCAGGAATGGACCAGAGAAAAATACACATGCTTGTGCGGGAAATATTTCCAAAAATGAAGTGGAAGGTACCTGTGGCAGTTCACCACGCGCTCCTTCCCGGATTGACAGAGCCCGTATCTACAGACGACGCAGGCACGAAAATGTCAAAATCCAAGCCCACCTCGGGCATCTTCATTCACGACTCTGACGAGGAGATCCGCTCAAAAATAAAGAAGGGCTGGTGCGAGGTCGGCAACCCCAACAACCCAATCCTGCAGATGGCAAAACACATCGTATTTCACGAGTTCTCCGAAGTCACCGTGGAAAGGCCTGAAAAGTTCGGCGGAAACGTCACATACGCAAACTATTCTGAGCTCGAGTCGGCTTTTTCCGGCGGCAAGCTCCACCCCTCTGACCTAAAACAAATGGTGGCAGACCATCTCGTAAAAATAATTGCGCCGATCCGCGACAAGCTCGCACTGGACAAAGACCTGTACAACACGATAAAAAGCAGCGCCTAGTTTGTCTGTAGATTATACTTTGATGTGTAGCCGCGCGGGTTTATCATCAAGTTTTTGAAATTGTACGTAGACGAATTTCCAATTATTACCGTGCTTATCATACCGAGCTTGTCAGCATGTTCTTCCATGTTTTGAAGATCCGTGATGACCACCGTCTGCGAATCGCGGTATGCGCCCTTGATTATCGCAACCGGCGTTGTCGGCTTGCGGTACTTTAGCAAAATCTTGCGCGTGTCCTGGAGCTGATGGATTCTTTTTTTGCTTGACGGATTGTAAATCACAATCACATAGTCGCCCTGTGCTGCGGCCTCTACTCTTTTTACTATTATCTCCCATGGAACCAAAAGATCGCTCATGCTGACTACGGCAAAATCCGTCATCAGCGGAGAACCTATCAGCGACGCGCACGAGTTCAGTGCAGAAACGCCAGGCACCACCTCAACTTGCAGGCCTGTCTTTGGGTCCCAGCCGGCCTCTGCAAGGGTTTCATAGATAAGACCAGCCATCCCATAAATCCCCGGGTCGCCGCTTGAGACAAGGGAGACTGTTTTTCCCGCCATGGCAAGCTCGATGCACTGTTTTGCGCGCTCTACTTCTTGCGTCATTGCGTACCTGTGGATCTCTTTTCCCTCGATGAGATCCTCGACCAGACTGACATAGGTATCGTAGCCGACTATGGTGTCGCTTTGCTCGATTACCTGCTTTGCCCTAAACGTCATGTGGTCGTGGCTCCCAGGGCCGACTCCGACGATGAATAATTTTCCTGTCAAGGATACTAGTCCTTCAAAATGATAATTTATCCTTTGTTGGATCTGTCCGGCTCCACTATCGGGCAATTTACGACATGATCCTCACTTAACGGCCTTGCAAGAGTAACGGAAATGTCTCCGTCTGACTTTTTGTTATTGATGTCGTCTATGCTTTCAAGAATCGAGGGGCTCTTTTGGTCCTTCCACTCTACAATTGAAACGCGGCACACCGGAACGTAGCTCTGATCCAACCTCGAATCCAGAACGCTTGCCTGGAACCCGAGCGGCCCTGGGCCCTTGATTCCGTTTTTGAATTGGTACATGTCTGAAAACGCCTCAGACGATAGCACCTTGGCAAGCTTTTGCGACACCGGCACTCCCATGATTCCTGCAGGGCCTTTTGGCGTCGCATCTGGAATTATGTAGTAAAGGGTCCTGCCGTCGGCACCCCATGCCCTGTGTGCAATAAACGTGACCTTTTTTTCGTCCTTGTTTATCTGCAGAACCTGTGTCTTGTCAAACTCCTCCGATACCGTTCCGTTTTTTGCCAAGATCTCTCCGCCGGGCCATACCACCTGCGGGGCATTGATTATGACGTTTGTACCTGTCAGCTTTATCCTGCTACTGTTTTCTGCCTTGAGGACTTCGTCCACAGAGCTCAAAACCTGCGGCTTTTGGCCTGTCTTCCATGAGACCAAAACCAAATTGCGCAGCGGGCTATACGATTCCTGGCCGGAGCTGCTGGCAAAGACCTCGCCTTGGTACCCGTAGATTCCATCACCCCTCTCGCCATTTGTAAAGACGTAGAGGGGATCCTGTGACGAGGCAGGCGCCCATCTGAGCCTTGGCGCAAACTGCACCTTCCCGTCCTTTGATGCCTTTTCTGCAACGGTCTGGTTGCTAGAATCCGTGATGATGTAGTAGACGGGCTCTTTTGCAAAAAAGCCGGCCCGCATCGGTATTGTTATCGGCACGTGTGGGTCAGAGAGGAAAAAGGCATCCTTTCGTGGCTCTAGATTTTGTACTACTATCTCGGTTGGCTGGCCCCTTATCCACCCGTCGACACTTGCCGTGACTGAAAACTGGGTTTTGCTCCTAAATGCAAGGGCCGCGCCGGTGAACTCGACAGAGTCTGCCCTCCTTGCCGGCTCAATGACACTCATTGCGTAAACAGTATTGCCATCAACGCTCCATGTAGGCAGGCCCTTAGCGCCTGTCTTGTCTATTTCGTGCAATATCACGACCTCTACTGGTACGGTCGCCGTAAATGTGACCGAACCATCATAAAGACTCGACTTGTTTGGCGACAAGACCAGCACAAACTGTCCGGTCTGGCCGATGCCGGGATCGTCTGATGATGTAATTGTCTTTGTAAAGTGGATCTTGCTCTGCGGCTTTGCAACGGCCAAAGGATCGGAAAAATACACTGTTGCGATGATTGCCACGGAAACCGCAACTGCAAAAACAATGAAAAGCTTGTTCACTGGTGATCGTGGCTTGGCAATACGTTTAAGCGTTTTTAGCTGAGACCTGCTCCGCCAGATCGAACTCTTCGTGCAGCGCTCTTACCGCAGCTTCGCAGTCGCTGTCCTTGACTACAAACGCTAGGTTCAGCTCCGAGGATCCCTGTGCAATCATTATTACGTTTACGTTGTTTTTTGCCGCAGCGCCAAAGACCTTGGATGCTACGCCGACGGTTCCGCGCATTCCGGACCCAATCAGGGCAATTATGGACACATCTGCGGTGACATCTATTTTCTTTATCATTTTCCCAAGGAGGTTCATCTCAAGGGTGTTTACAGCCTTGTTGAGGTCGTTTTTCTTGACCACAATCGAGATGCTTGATTCGGACGGGCTCTGTGAAATCATCATTATGTTTACTCCCGCCTTTGCAAGCGTAGAAAATATCGTCGCAGCGGTTCCCGGCGCACCCACCATGCTTCCGCCCCTCATGTCGATTAGACCATTGTGGCGAATCACGCTTACGCACTTGACTGTCCTGTCGGTGGCCTCGTCTGGGGACGCCGTGACAAGCGTCCCGGAACTGTCCACGTTTAGCGTATTTTTGATCCGCATCGGGATCTTTTTTGAAAGCAGCGGCTCAAAAGAGCGTGGATGAATCTGCTTTGCGCCAAAAAGAGCCATCTCCATTGCCTCTACATAGGAGACCTCTGGTATGACGACTGCGCCCTTGACTATCTTTGGATCGGCAGTCATTAAACCATCAACGTCGCTCATCAGCCAGACCTCGTCTGCCCTGATACATGACGCAATTATCGTAGCAGTATAATCCGAGCCGCCCCGCCCAAATGTCGTGATGTGTCCGTGCTGGTCTGCTCCAGCAAATCCGCCAATTACTGGAATTCCCTTTTTTGCAAGCAGGGGATCAAGCTTTGCAGAAACCCGGAGCCTAGTTGTGTCCATTAGGGGCTTTGATGAGCCAAAGTTGGAATCTGTGACAATTCCAACTTCCTTGCCCGAAAGCGCAACCGACTTTGCCCTCATATCCATTATACTATGTGACACTATCTGGACTGAAAGCCTCTCCCCAAAGGAAATCAAATAATCAGAAGAACGCGGCGTCACCTCTCCAAGAAGCATCATGCCGTGGAGCAGCCCCTTGAGCTCTGCCAGTTCTGCATCGAGGTGCCGCATTAGTTTTTTTCTAATCGCTGAGCTAGAGACAGAGTCCTTAGCAAGCCTTATGTGTTGTTTTGTGAGCTTTGCCAGTCCGGAATTTACTGCGCCCTTGTTTGCCTTTTGTACCATCTCTGAGATCTGGATAAGCTGATCAGTTACGTCGTTGACTGCAGAGCAGACAACTATTACTTGGTTTTTCTTGGAAAGCGATGTCACGAACTTGGCAACAGACCTGATCTGTTTTGCAGAAGCGAGTGATGTCCCTCCGAACTTTACCACTAGTCTCATAGCCGTCATCTCGGACTAGTCCATAAATTAACTTTCGACTCGCGGTGCCAAGTAAAAGTGAATTCTGCCCATGTTTGCTACCTTGAACTCTATTCTGAGCGGCTTTGCAGTCGAATACTCGCATATTATCGAGCCTGATGCGGTGCCGACTGCCTTGACTATTGGGTTGAGGTACTCGAGGCTGTAGGTGCCGGTGCTTTCTTCTTTTACTGTAATCTCTGAGAGCTCGTCTTGCTGTTTTTGGAGCGAGATGAGGACCTCGCCAGAGTCCCCCTTGCCTGAAAACTCTGTCTTCGTGGCAGTGGCCTTTATCGTAAGATAGTCAGACACCACCTGGACATCGCCTAGGATCTTATCAAACAGGGTAGTCGCAAGGCCAATCTTGGTGTCGTATGGTATTTTCGGCAGTGGCGTATCTGTTGCGGAGCTCTCAATTAGTCTCATCTTGTACTGCTTGTTCTTTCCAATGGAGATGAGGAGCATGTTTTCTAAAATGCTTATCTCGATTGACTCGGTTTTATCAGCTCTTTTGATCAGCTTCGAGAACTCATCGATTCGAACGCCGAACTTGATATCGCCGTCCGACTCGTACTTTTCAAAGGCCGAGTTTGGCCAAGAAATGTCAATAAGTGCAACGTGTGATGGATCCATCCCCCTGAATGTTATTCCTTCAGATGTGGCCTCAAAGGTAGCTTCTTCTACCAAAGTAGATATCGCAGAAAGAATCGCTTTCCATTCGTCTGAGCCGCTGGTTTTTGCTGAGAACAAAGCTAAATGTGGTGTTGGTACGGTGCCAGTTAAACGTTATGAGATATTTTCATGCATAGTTGCGCCATGTATGACTGCACTTGCCGCAACGATAAAACTGAGTCGTCGGCTCGTCCGCACTTCTTGTCTGGAGCATCCACCAGACGGCCTCTCCATGGCCGCACTTTTCACACTCGATACTGATGGTGGGAAGAGTTTCATTTCCCCGGGGTTCGTCAAAAACTGTGAAATCCTTGTCCAGTTGCGCCGCAGTATTTTTCGTACCTTGTTTTTCTTCGGATCCCGCATAGCCACACTTTTGGCAAGTGCCTTTCTTTAGTCGTATGCCGCACTTGGGGCAAAACTGCATCTAGTCACCTTTGAGTTTTGAGTGGATGGTCTGCTTTAGGTCTTCCGCAAACTCGGAAGCCAAGGCAGTCGCCTTTTCTATTTCCCTGATCGGATTGCCCTTTGCGGAATTTACCCGCATCCGGTACTCATTTGTGAGCGGATGTCTCAGAATAACGCCTGCAAACTCTACCTGCTGGTCCTTTAGGAGCTCGTGCTGGATAATATACAGCGTACCGATATCCGAGTCGCGGATAGACAGGCTCGTCTCCTTTGAGGAAGACTCGACTATTTCGGCATTCATTCTATCGGAAAACAACTTATTGTGGATATAAATCATCGTGCAATATGGGAAGCGAAAAAACGTACATTTCCGAGATAACTCTAACAAAAGACAAAGACGAATATACCAAAAACGACGACATTGTAATCGGCGTCAAGTTCTCAATACGGGGGGGACTGAGAGACGCATTTAACGAAAAAAACTGGACCGAATCTTACAGCAAATTTGATAACTTGTTCAAGCTAAAATACGGAATAAAACTTGCCTCGGGCGGGCTAAGAAAGCGAGCCCTCAAAGAAATAGACACATACAGAAAAGCGTCGCTCTTTTGGACGCGAAACCCAAAGCTCGTAAATCCCATGAAGGAAAAGCGGATCTGGGTTCAGGTCGCAAAAAACTTTGAGCCGTTCATAAGGCTCACAGAGGACGACGTCCGAGCGGAGCTGTTTGATTTTGACGAAAAGATAACGATAAAGGCCTCTGAGCTCGGGTCTGGAAAGCACAAGATCGGAGCCGAGGTATATGCGGCATGGCAAAAACACCACTTTACAGAACCTGACAGCGTAAAGAACGGCCCAACGGAAATAGAGGTAACTGTCAACTAATATAAGATACCCCAGATGGGAAAACTCATGGCAAAATACGACGGGCTTTTGGGCCAGCCGGTACTTGAGGTAGAAGAGCCAGACGCAGAAGGCGGCGTCACCCTTATTTTCAAGGACAACAGGTTCCTGTTCATCAAACTAGTCGACGGAAAAATAGAGACAATATCGATTCCAGAGTGAGTGTCATTTCGTTTTTAGGAACTTTTCATATGTCGAGACTGCTATTTCCTGCGACTCTGACTGGATAGAGCCAGGCCTTTCCTCTCGGACTTTTTCGATTGCTTCTTTTGCAGACATTTTTTGGTATTTGATGAGATAGCACGCAAGTATGGTACCGGTCCTGCCAATTCCCGCTGCGCAGTGCACCATCACGGGTTCTTTCTTTTTTATTTTTTCCTCAATGAAGTTTACTGCGGCATCGATCTTTTCAATATCTGGCGCAGAAAGATCCTCCGTTGGGATGTGCAGATACTCCAGTCCCTGGATCCAGGAATCTGGCAAGCCCTCCTCAGTCATCGTGACAATTGATCTTACCCCTTGTTTTGTTATCCAGCTTATCTCTTCGTAGCTTGTCGGCATCCCAGAGCCTGCCAGCATGTCTTTGAGGAGCCAAGAGAAGTTGGTGGGCCTCTTTGCTATTCTTCCGTGAATCCTGCGCCAAAGGTTTCCTGGCTTGCTCATTTGGAGTTTTGTTGGAATCTCAGATATTTAGAATGTGAGATTCTTTATATTAGCTAGACGCATAATAGTGCGGTTTTGAACAAAGAAGCTATTCTGTATGACAAGCTGCCGGGCAACAGAGTCCGCTGTACGGCATGTGCTAGATACTGCGAAATAAAGGACGGGCAAATCGGACTCTGCGGTATACGCGGAAACGTAGGCGGCAAGCTGGACTTGTTTGTGTACGGAAAGGTAATCACGGGAAACGTGGACCCGATTGAAAAAAAGCCCGTAATTCACTACATGCCAGGCACAAGAATCTTTTCGATTGCCACGACTGGCTGTAACTGGCTCTGCAAGTACTGCCAAAACTATGACATCTCCCAGCGAAGAAAAGTAGAGGGAACCGACATGACGCCGGCCCAAGTAGCACAGATGGCAGTTGACAACAACTCTCAGGGAATAGCATACACCTACAACCAGCCCTCCATTTTCATCGAGTTTGCACGGGACTGTGGCATTGAGGCCCACAAGAGGGGTCTCTTTAACATCTTTGTCTCGAACGGATATGACACGCCACAGACAGTAAAGATGATGGGCGAGTTTTTGGACTGCATCACAGTCGACTTTAAGGGAAGCGCAGAGCCCGACTTTACTAGAAAATACATTGGCGTGCCGGATCCAAAACCGATCTTTGATACCTTGCTGGAAATCCGCGACAAGACAAAAATCCATGTGGAGATCACGGATCTCATAGTGCCACAGGTGGGGGACAGCCTAGAGCACGCAAGAAAGCTTTCCAAGTTTTTGTATGACGAGTTCGGCCCAGAGATGCCGATTCACTTTCTGAGGTTCCATCCCGATTATAAAATGATGGAGTTTCCCCCAACACCAGTAAAGACACTTGAAAAACACTACGAGGTGGCAAAAAAAGAAGGTCTGCAATATGTCTACTTGGGAAACGTCCCCGGTCACCCATACGAACACACCTACTGTCCTGGATGCAAAAACATAGCGGTGGGAAGATACGGATTTGACATCACGTCTTGGAATCTCGATGATCACAACAAGTGCAATACATGCGGAAAGCAGATTCCAATAATTGGGCAACTTGATAAAAACTACAAAAAAAGCAGATTCCAGTTCGTCATCTAATAGGCAATTGCGCGCACAGGCGAGCCTGTAGCGCCGTGCAGCTTCAAAGGCAGGGCGGCAAGCCTTAACCTAGTGGACTTTAGCTTGTACAAATTGCAGAGATTCTCCAAAACCACGACGTCACTCCCAAGCAAGATGTGGTGTGCAGAAAACCTCGAGTTGCTTCCCACGTCGATACTTGGCGTGTCTATGCCAACTAGGTTTGCCTTTTTTGATGCAAGGTATTTTGCGGCAGACTCTGCAAGGCCTGGGTTTTTCTCAAAGAAATCATCCCTTTTGATATTGTCGTTCCAGCCGGTCGCAAACAAAACGCTGGAGCGGGGCGGTATTGTGCCATGCCTTTTTTCAAATCTTACAATGTCGGATTTTGTGATGGAATAGTTCGGAGGCGATTTTATTTTGACTAGTATGGCATCGCACAAAAAACGGCCTGGGTCTATCTGGTGAATTTTTTTTCCGCGCTTTACAAAATGATATGGAGCGTCGACGTGGGTTCCGGCATGTGTGCTCAAAAAAAGCATCTCTAGGTTGTAGCCGTCTTTTTTGAGATCGTCCCATGGTATAAAGTGTGGCTGGGGGGAACCTGGAAACGTTGGAGTTTTTTCAGAAATCATCAACGTCAGATCAAGCGGTTTCACAAAATTATTCTAGCGACACTTGTATTTTTCCATGATCAAAGATAATAAATAGATCCCACTCAGAATACATTCTACATTGCCTATAGCATTCATCCTTTTGAATTCTGATCTGGGTTCTGACCAAGAAATAGTCACGAAAATAAAAGAGATCCTTAGCGTCGAAAAGGGTCTCAAATTCGACGTCCAGGGCGTATACGGCATCTATGATATTGTGGTAAAAATAGAATCGGACAACGCAGACCACCTACGGAGCGTAATAACAAACAAGATACGAAAAATAGAGAAGGTCCAGTCCACCCTTACCATGATGGTAATAGACGAGCAAGAAAAGCTATAGTTTTCTGATTGCCTCGACTGTGGCAAGAACCTCTGCATGCGTGTTAAAAAAATGGGGCGAGGCGCGCATGATTTTCTTGTCAAAAATCTCGCGCACTGCAAGAACTATTTTTTGCCTTTCCAATTCCTCCACGGCTTGTTGCGGCTGTTTTTTGTCCAAGGAAAACGAAACGATGCTCGTTCTTTTTTCTCTACCTTCTGGGCCATAAAGGGTAACGCCGGGCATCTTTGAGAGATCTTCTCTTAGCAGATCTGCAAGATCGATTATTTTTTTTCTGATGTTGTCAAGGCCCAGACGCAACAAAAACGAAACCGAGTTTTCAAGACCTGCTATTGCTACAAAATTCCTAAAGCCCCCCTGAAGCCTGTCGGGAAGTTCCCTGTAGGCAATCTTGCCAGTATCGTATAGCATGGCCGACTCGCCGGCAATCTGTAGCGGCTCAAGCATACCGGCAGACTCTTTTTTGCAGACAAGCACTCCTATTCCCATCGGGCCGCAAAGCCACTTGTAGCCATTAAAGACGATAAAGTCTGCCCCGGTTTTTGTATAGTCATAGTCTCCAATGCACCCAACCGTCTGGGCGGCATCCAAAAAGTATGGGATGTTTTTTTCCTTGAGGATTTTGCCTATTTCCACTACTGGAAGGACTGCCCCCGTATTGTATAGCCCATGGCTCAGCGCCACAAGAGCTGTTCTTCTGTCAATCATTTTTTGAAGCTCGGAGATCTCAAAAAACCCGTTTTGATCCGTTGGCAGACTCCGCAGCTCTACTTTGTTTGCAAGGCGCAGCCACGGATAATAATTGGAGTGGTGCTCGTGTGTCGTTCCGCGAATTATGATGTTGGCGTTTTTTTGAAACGACATTCCGCCTGCAATCGCGTTGATTCCTTCCGTCGTACTTTGTGTAAGCACAACTTCTTCAGGCCTGCATTTTACCAGCTTTGATATGGACTGTCTGAGCGCAGCGGATTTTTCTGCAAGAAGATCGGCAAAGTCGTGCGAGTCTGGGCCCAGCACGTTATACCTGATGGTAAAGTCTGCCATTGCCTTCATTGTCTGAAGCGGAATGAGCGAGGACGAGGCGTTATTAAGATAGATGCGATCGCTTTTTGCAAAAGACTGCGAGATAAACTCATCATCCAAATTCATTATTAATCTGACAATGGACTGATTATTGTTGGATAAAAACCAAGACGCAGACCAAATACACCAGATGATCTTTAGCAAAAACCTTGCCTCTATATCATTTGATGACGCAATAACAAAGACGTACTTTTTCCACAAGCTCGGCTTGCTTGAAGAGACGCCGACTATCTATCTGGACTTTGATCTCCTGTATAGCGGATACGTGGCAGCAAACATTTTGCAGCAAAACGAAAACATCGCAATACACAATCTAAATGAAAACACGTGGAAGGAATTACTAGTAACAGTGCTTGAGCAGATCTCAAAGGACCAGCACCTGGTGATAATAGATTCGTTAAACGGATTCTTTGTGACGCTGTCTGATCAAAAGGACTCTGGAAGAATAATCAACAGCGTCCTTGTGTTGCTTGCAAGCGTTGGCCAGAAAACAAACTCGGTCGTACTCGCGGGGAGTGTTTCCAAATACAAAAAGGACGAGGGATGGGTCTTGCCTACAATTGGAAGACACATACTCCAAATAGAAAAGATGAATAATTTTTCCGTTCGAAAACAAAACTCACATTTTCAGCTTGCACTGGTAGACAAAGATAATTCGCCAAAGTCTACTTTGCAAATAACTGACTTTGACTTGGTGTGATCAAAAAAGCGATCGGAATTTTATAACAGCGTTAAAAATTCTCTAACGCCGTTATAATTGCAATTTTTTAGGTAAGTTATATTAAGATCGTAAAGGTAAGGAATTTCGATAAAAATGCCAGTAGCAATTTTACCAGACATTGGTGAACAGATGTGCATTGGATGCGCTCTATGCGTAGAAATCTGCACAAGCCTGGGACCAGATGTACTTAGAGTAAAACCAGTTGAAGGCTGGAAAAGAGGTAAGGCATTTGTCTTTTACCCAGAAAGATGCATCTCCGACGGAGCATGCATCGGCGTTTGCCCAACAAAGGCAATCTTCTGGATGAGACCAATGGACTTCACAGTAGGTCAACCAGTTCCTCTATACAAAAATTCAGTCTTCGTTAAGGGCTGGACTGAACTTATCGACTAAGTTCAGTCATCAAAAATTTCTTTTTACCACGAATCATCAGTGTTAACTATGTCGTGTGGGTGAAAAACCATGAACTCCGTCACAGAATTCTGCGTCGTTTCTGTCCAAAAAGCAAGCGTCTTTGAGTTTCTCTCAAACATCGAGAACCTCCCAAAATGGAGCACCCGTTTGTCAAAAACATCAGGACAACACACATGGAAAGTGTTCTATGAGTGGATAAAAACAGAGGTGGTAAATAAAAAAATATTATTCCCAGATGTAGCTAGGCTATGGCTGTTTGCTGTTTCTTTACGGGCCTTACCTTGTTTATTGCGTCAACTAGATCCTGCTGAGTTATCTTGATGTCCTTGAGTGTCTTGACCTGGCCCACCACATGACGCTTCAGAGCTACAATCGCCGCCCTGTTGCATACTGCCGCAATCTCTGCTCCACTAAATCCCTCTGTGATGTCAACCAGTCTTGCCAAATCTACGTCGGTGGCGAGCGGTTTTTTCTTTGTGTGAATCTCAAAGACGTGCTTCCTTCCTTTTGTGTCTGGCTTGGGAACCTCGATTATTCTGTCAAATCTTCCCGGTCGCAATAAAGCCTCGTCAACAATGTCGAGTCTGTTTGTTGCGCCAATTATCAACACATTATGCAACTCCTCGAGGCCGTCAATCTCAGTTAGTATCTGCGATACAACATTTTCTGAAACATGTGACGAGTCGGCCCCGCTTCGCCTTGGGACAAGCGAGTCAATTTCGTCAAAGAAAATTATGCATGGGGCTGCTTGTCTTGCCTTTCTGAAAATCTCCCTTACGCCCTTTTCGGACTCGCCTACCCATTTCGATAGGAGCTCAGGTCCCTTTACTGAGATAAAGTTGGACTCTGTCATCTTTGCCACTGCCTTTGCAATGAGCGTCTTGCCGGTTCCTGGAGGACCGTGTAAAAGTATTCCCTTCGGCATGGTGATATCCACATACTCAAACGCCTCTTTGTGCTTTAGGGGCCACTCTATTGCCTCTTTGAGCTCTTCTTTTAGCGAATCGAGGCCGCCTACATCATCCCAGCTAACGTTTGGCACCTGTACTAACACCTCTCTTAGCGCGGAAGGCCTGACTTCCTTTAGCGCCTCCCTGAAATCCTCGTCAGTAATCTTGATCTTTTGCAGTATCTCTGAAGAGATCTTTTCTTGATTAAGATCGATGTCTGGAAGGATCCTTCGCAGAGATCTCATCGCCGCCTCTTTTGCAAGCGATTCCAGATCAGCTCCGACAAAGCCGTGAGTCACTTTGGCAATCTGCTTTAGGTTTACCTTTTCATCCACCGGCATTCCCCTTGTGTGAATCTGGAGAACCTCTAGTCTTCCGTCCTCGTCTGGGATGCCGATCTCTATCTCCCTGTCAAATCTTCCCGGCCTCCTAAGTGCCGGGTCGATAGAGTCCGGTCTGTTTGTTGCCGCAATCACTACTACTTTGCCGCGGCTTTTCATTCCGTCCATCAATGTCAAAAGCTGGGAGACGATTCGTTTTTCCACCTCGCCTGTCACCTCGTCGCGTTTTGGCGCAATCGAGTCGATTTCGTCGATAAATATGATACTTGGCGTGTTTTCCTCTGCCTGCTTGAATATCTCACGGAGCCTTTCTTCGGATTCGCCGTAGTATTTCCCCATGATTTCAGGACCAGAAATTGCAGTAAAGTGCGAGTTTGTCTCGCCTGCGACTGCCTTTGCTAGTAGCGTCTTTCCGGTGCCTGGCGGCCCGTACAAAAGAACGCCTTTTGGAGCCTCGATTCCTAGTTTTTCAAACAGTTCTGGGTGTCGCATCGGCAGTTCTACCATTTCGCGGATCTTTTGGACCTCCTTTTTGAGGCCTCCCAAATCGTCATAGGTTATCCTTGGGATGGAATTGTCCACCGCCTTTGTCATGGTTCCTAGTTTGAACTGGGTCGTCGAGGTGACAATTACCGGCTTTGATGGCGTGGTGGATGTGACGATTAGCTGGGTTTTTCCGCCAAGGTGGGTATTTACTATGATGGTATCGCCAGTAGTAAAGACATGGCCCTCATACAAAGACGACATGTACTCTTGTAGTCCCTCTATTGATAATTTCTCGATTGGTGAGAGAACTATCTGCTGGGCAGGTGCGGCATCTACAATTTTTAATGAAACCTTCTCGCCGATTCCTGCGCCAATATTGTGTCTGGTCAAACCGTCGATTCTGATCACTCCAGAACCATAGTCTTCAGCAGGACCTGGCCAAACCTTGACGTGTGTTTTTTTGTTTGCCAAAAGTTCCACGATCTGACCTGTCTGCCAGTTGTTTTCCTTGACTATCTTTGGATCGATTACCGCTATTCCCTTGCCGACATGTCTCTGTGCGGTCTCGTCGATTTTTAGTATAATTTCACTCATAAAATCACCATAAAAAAGAGGTTTAGGAAACCTCCACGGTCTTGCCTTTTGGCTTGTCTTCCTGTTTCAGCTTAAACTGCACTTCCAAGATGCCGTTTGTGTACGAAGCCTTGACAGAGTCCGCATCGACCTTGTTTCTGATCGGGACTCGCGCGTGGTACTTTTTGTCGCCGTGTTCTGCGTCAAGATTCACCATGTTTCCCTCCACGACAACTTTGATGTCGCTTTTCTCAACTCCTGGCATCTCTGCTACGAGTTTTAGGATCTTTTCTTTTTCATCGACTATTGTGTCGATTAGTGGCTCTCTGGTGTCCGCAGTTGGAAGCAGTCCAGGTTTGACATTTCCATATTCTCTTACTTGCGGCTTGCCGTCGGGTCCAACGGTAACTGAATAACCGTAATAAAATGGCCCAAATCTGCTGTCGCCCTTTGTCTCCTCAAAGATCTCGTCAAGATCCATAAATGACCTCGACATTCTTTTGAAGAGTCTATCGAATTCATCATCGAAGAACATCGTCATGTTACATTCTGTAATGTAGATGACATTATATAAAGATTTCATAAATTATAGCAAAATCTGACATAAGACTATTATATATGACATTAAATAATAAACTTTGTGAGGACAGCAAACCTTTCTGTGCCGGAAGCCATACGCGATATCATCACAAAGAACCGCTCTATCTATGACTGCATGAAAATGGACGTCATCAACTATACGGCGCTTGCAGTAAAGATCCAGCCGGAAGTCGAGCGACAGCTTGGCAACCCGGTCAATCTCAATACCGTAGTGGTTGCAATAAAGCGCTATGCCGACTCGTTTTTGGAAAAAGAGGACGTCAAGTCAGAGTCAGTCTTAAAGAACGCAAGGCTTTCCCTTACTGACGGAATACTTGATATCAGGTTTTCCGCAAACGACATGGACAAAAAGGAGGCCGCCTCGCTTTTGAACAAGTTCGAGCAGTACGATTCTGATTACGAGTTTTTCAGGCTGGCAGACTCTAACTTTAGGGTTCTGACAGAAGACCTTGTGGACATTAGGAGGATGTTCGAGTCGTTCCCTGCAGCAAAGAACTTTTTCAGCTCGGGGCTAGCTAAAATAAAGATACGAATCCCTCAGGACCAGGACCGATCCGACGCCGTTTCGTATGTGGCAGAGCTTCTCCACAACAATGGCATAGAGACGCAAAACGCCTTTTTCTCCCAGGACGACATTATACTTGTCCTCAAAGAGGAAGACGCCTCAAAGGCATACGAAGTGCTCAGAGCAGAGATCTCCAGATAGCTAAACGCCCAGAGTTTCGGCCTTTGATATTTCTAGGTATACCTTGTCGCCGACTGCAAGTCCTAAATCCTTGTATTCCCGCATGTCGAGCTTGATGCTTGTTATGCCACCCGGCATTCCAAAGACACCTCCGGAAAGCATCTTGTTTAGGCCCTTCATCATGTCGTCCATGTTTGAAAATCCCATAACGCCTGTGCCAAAAGGCGACTGTGGAAACGACTGGTTGCTTTCTTTAAAGTCCTTGGTGGACGATAATGACAAAACCACATACGGCGCGCCGTCTGGCGCTGCGTCGATTCTAACTATAACGTATTCTTTTTTCATATGACTTTTCTCGTATTTGCATTATTTTACTTTACCTTTAACAGTTCTGTCGGGTTATCAAGACCTGTTCAAAGTACCTGCAACCAACTTGCTTCCATCCACTCTGAGGATTAGCGGTTTGAGATATTCACCACAGACCACGTTCCCCTTCATCGCTTCATCTAAAAGCCCTCCAGGATGGGTAAATCTAGCCCACCCCTTGTGAGCAACATTCATGGATGCGACAACGTCGCGATCCATTATTTTGCCACAATTAATGCACAACAACTTACGACCGTTCTGCATGTCCTCTTGGAGCCTCCCTCCGCATATTGGACAAAGCTTGCTTGTGCGCTTTGGATCTACAAACTTGACAGGCATGCCTTCCCATTTGGCTTTGTACTCTACCTGTCGCTGAAATTCGTAGAATGGCCATGAGTTTAGTTTTCGTCTGTAGTTGTTTTCAAGACCGATTCTGATGCAGTGGTTGGCCATCTCCGAGAAGATTTCCATCATTTTGATTTGAACGGGGTTTGGGACGTGTCTTTGTTTTATGGACTTGATGGGCATATTTGGGAGTATTTGGTCATGCCAATACTTGAGCAAGTCTTGATAAGCCGACAGAACCAACTAAACATTATATCAACTAATTTGACAGTGTATCGGTGACAAAGAAAAGAATTTTAGTGCTAGGGGGAGGATTTGCGGGAATAGAGTGCACAAGAAGGCTCGAGTCCCACTTTAAGCATGACCCAGAAGTGGAGCTGGTTTTAGTATCGGAAGACAACTTTTTGCTCTTTACGCCAATGCTTCCACAGGTAGCATCTGGCATGATAGAGACAAGGCACATCATAATACCAATCAGGATGATCTGCAAAAAGGCGACATTTTACGAAAGCCGGATAAAAAACATAGACCCTTACGGAAAGCGCGTCACGCTGTATGGAACGCGTGAAAAAGGGGGAATCTCACTTGACTATGATTATCTGGTAGTGGCCTTGGGCTCGCAGACCAACTTTTTTGGGAACCAAAGCGTCGAGGCCCACGCATACACCATGAAGACGCTCAACGACGCAGTCGTCCTACGAAACCGGGTCATAGACATGCTAGAGCAGGCAGAAAACGAGACCGACCCGATCCTAAAGCAAAGCTTGCTCACATTTGTCATAGTTGGTGCAGGATTTGCTGGAATAGAAACTGCGGGTGAGCTGCACGACTTTTTGCTTGACGCAAAAAAGCACTACCCAAAAATCTCAGAAAAAGACATCAGAGTTATGGTACTTGAGGCACTGGGGGTAGTCCTCCCCGGATTTTCCGAAAAACTTGCCAAGTTCACAAAGAACAAACTGATTCAGCGAGGAATTGAAATAATGCTAAACACGATGGTCGTAAGCTTTGACGGCACCGAAGTCATCATAAAAAATATTGGCGATGGCACAAAAACCCCTGTCAAAGAAACGGGACTTGATGCCATCCAGACAAGTACTCTTGTGTGGACTGCGGGTGTCACCCCCGTCGACACCATCAAAGACTCGGTGTTCAAGACAGATCGGGGCAAGGTCATTGTAAACGAGTACTTGGCAGTGCAGCAGTATCCCGAAGTCTATGTGATAGGTGACTGTAGTCTTACAATTGATCCGATAACCAACAAGCCATACCCGCCCACTGCCCAGAACGCAGAGGTGGAAGCCAAGATTGCCGCGTACAATCTTTATGCAGAGATTGCTGGCAGGCAAAAAAAGAAAATCGACTATGTCTCAAAAGGCCAGATGGCCATAATCGGCAAAAGGACTGCAATTGCCCAGATCTCTGGAATGAACATTTACGGAATAATCGCGTGGTGGATCTGGAGAACCGTGTATCTTAGAAAGATACCCAAGTTCAACAAAAGGCTCAGAATCCTGCTTGACTGGACTGCGGATCTGATCTTTGATAGGGATATCTCGAGGCTGAAGATACTTCGCAAGGATCAGCCTGTTGACTATAAGGAACTGGATGAAGTAGATGATGTGTGGTAAATCGTATGTTTTATGAAATGAATATCTTAGGCATAATACCACAAAACCCTAGGGTTTTGGGTGGAAACTTTTGTATTATAGCCTGCCATAAATGACGCGGATTCATTGATATCCAAAACACTCGAAGACTGGATTGGCAAGGGGGATTCACTGTTTAAGCGAAAACAATACTCCGAAGCCATCAGATGTTACGACAACGTACTAAATATAATACCAAAAAACTTTCATGCCTTGATAAACAAGGGACTGGCACTGAGAAACCTGTCAAATTATGAGGAAGCCATAAAGTGCTATGATGTGGTCTTGGAGCTAGACCCAAAGAACATAATTGCACTAAGTAACAAGGCAGTTGCACTTGCGATCCTAAAACAGTTCAAAAAAGCAATAGACTGTTTTGATGTGATATTGGGCCTGGATCCAAAAAACCCGCACCACTGGCACAACAAGGGTGCGGCGCTGGCAGGCCTGAACAGGTACGGAGACGCCATGGAATGCTACGACAATGCCTTGCAGCTGGACCCCGACGACGTCGATGCGTGGTTTAACAAAGGAAACTCGTTTGCAGCTCTGCGCCAGTACGAATCAGCAATATCCTGCTATGAAAGCGCATTGAAAATAAACCCACAAGACATATCGAGTCTGATAAACAAGGGGATTGCACTACGGGCTCAACACCAATACGAAAAGGCAGTCGAGTGCTTTGATAGAGCACTGCAGCTAGACCCTGATAGATATGACGTCTGGCACAACAAAGCAAGCGCACTACAAGAGCTTGGCAAGCACGACGAGGCAAAAAAATGCTACCGAGAGTCCCAGCGGCTCATTTCAGGCGCCTCAAAATAACACCGTAAAATCCAGCATCGTTTATAATGCATTTTGGAATTTTCTAGTCAATGGGTTTATTCAGAAAAAAGGCCGACCAAAACGAGACAAAATGCAAAACCTGCGGCCTCGAGCTGCACGAGCCGCAACGCCTAGAAAGGCACATAAAAAAGGCGCACGGCCACCTGCCTGCCAAAAAGATGGACCAAGACGGCGGCCAGACCGGCCTCTGGTAATCACACAATCTGTGTCATAAAAGGTGCTATAGGTCGGTATGGCGCAATCCGACAACTAGGATGCGGTTGATTATCTTTGAGAAACTAACGCTTGTAGATGTCTTGCGTATCTGATCTGCTTGAAGCCTTCTGAGCCTTTTTTCGTTTTCATCGCTTAGGACGATCGTGATTCGACGTACCATGTAACACACTACATCCTATGAATTAAAAACCCAACTCACTTGAGTGAGTAATTAATATGAGAAATGATCACCATCATACATGACAACAATACGAAGCTATGAAAGAAAGCTAAGGATGCGAAGGCCGGAAATAGCATTATACTACGACATCATTTTTGCCATCGAGCAACATGGAACTAAATCGTACACAAAAATCCAGAACAGTGCAAACTTGGAATATGAAAGAATGTTAAAGATAATAAAAAAAATGCAAAAAAACGACATGCTAGACGATGCGCTTAACATAACGCCAAAAGGCAAGGACTTTATGCGCGATATGGAGCCGATCAGATCGCTTGTGCTTAAGTTGTACAAAAAATATCTAGACAAGTAAATTCTGGTACAAAAAAAATTATGGAATACTAGTAGTGAGTATAGTCTCCGCGCAACTCGTTTTCGAGCTTTTCTAGAATATCCATCTGGCCGCCTTTGTTGTCAAAGCTTACCAAAAGCAGATGATCCTGGTCAAGTGGTAAGGTGACCCGTCGAAGTTTCTCGTATACTGCAAGCACGTATCTGCCTTTTCCTATCTTGTCTGCCAGCTGCGCCCTGACCTTCCATGAATTGACCGAGTATTTCAGCGACTCGCGTGTCTCTTCTTCTGTGAGTAAGTTCACCACTCCCGGTCTCTGCCTTGAGCATACAACATTACCGCTCATGTCGCAAACCCTTGTGTGTCTGATGTTTTTGTCAAGATCCATCACTCTGTCCAAGAGATGTTCAAATTCCATGGAGAGTAAAACGTGGAATTTTGATAAAAGACTTTCCTACTGGTAGCGGCTCTTTACCTTTTGTTGGTGTTCTTCTCTGGAGTGGTGGAGCCTGTCTTTTTCGTGAATAAACTCCTTTCCACAGCCGGTGCACTTGACAATCGTCCTGCGGTGGTCACGCCGTGCGTGGGAGATAAGATCGGCATAGTTTTCGAACTTTTGCTTACAGTCCTCACAGATGTTCTTGTTGCGACTAAAAAGTGCCAATCCCATTAATTACTTGATTTAACTATAAAAAATTTTAAAATTTTGTATACAAGTTTGGCATAAACTGTACGTGAACCCGACTTTGCAGCTACAAAAATCAATCCGCGGTGATCTGAGCTGGGACGACGAAATCCTGGATTTTTACTCCGTTGATTCTAGCTTGTACCAGGTGAGGCCAAAACTAGTCGTCTTTCCAAAAAACACAGCCGACATAACCAAGATTTTGAGATTTGCAAAAAAACAAAAAATATCTGTGACGCCACGCGGCGGGGCAACCGGACTTGTAGGAAGCGCGCTAAACGACGGAATAATCGTGGACATGAAAAATTTTGATAAGATCAAGGTGTCTGGGAATTTTGTACATGTAGGATCTGGCGTTCGCAAGGGGCAGCTTGACAAAATCCTAAAAAAACACGGAAAATTCCTAGGCCCAAACCCGTCTGTGGGGCCATACTGCACTATCGGTGGGATGATTGCAACAAATGCAAGCGGCAGCCGCTCGCTCAAGTACGGAAGCATGATAGACAATCTGCTGGAAGTAACAATAATCACGGGGGCAGGCAAAATAGTAACACTGCCGTCAAGGACCAAGCTTGCAAATTCCGTCGTAAAAATTGTAAAATCTGTAGACGTCTCCAAATTTCCACATGTTTCCAAAAACTCGTGTGGATACAGACTGGACGCCGTGTCCGCAAACGCAACGCAAAAAATAATCGCGGCCTCTGAGGGGACACTTGGAATTGTGGTTTCAGCAAAACTGCGCGTCTTTGAGACTCCTCCGAGGCGGGCCCTCCTCATTTTGGGATTTGACTCTATCATAAAGGCAACTGCCGAGTGTGCATCCCTTAGCAAACTTGGACCGTCCGCACTTGAGCTTGTGGACAAGAACACGATGAAAAACTTTGAGGGAAAGTTTCCCAAAAAAATAAACTGCCTCTTGTTTTTGGAGCTTGATTCTGACATACGGGCCAAAACCGCAAAAATCAAAAAAATCTCCGCCGGAAAACTCCTCTATGCCACAAACAGCACAAAATCAATTGAGCGATGGTGGGCCTTGAGAAATTCCGCACTGCACTTTAGCCTCAAAAGCCTCCTTGCGGGCCAGATTTTGCCACATGTCATTGAGGACGCTGCAGTTCCAGTCGAGAGGCTGCCAGACCTGCTAAAAGCCGCGCAAAATCTTGGAAAATCGTTTGGCGCCAAACTTGTAATGTACGGCCATGCTGGAAACGGCAACATCCACATCCGCGTGGCCATGCCAAAAAACGACAAGAATCTGGTCAATAAAATGGCAAAAGCCTTTTTTTCGCAGGTGATCTCGCTTGACGGAACCATCACCGGAGAGCACGGCGACGGCATTGCGCGAACCGAGTTTGTAAGGATGCAGTACGATCCAAAAACGTACTGTAAATTTAAGAAACTAAAAAGACAGTTTGACCCAGATCTTGTCTTGAATCCAAACAAAATAGTCTACGACAAAAAGCCAAAGAATCCTGCAAAAATACTTCCTATTTGTTCAAAAATGCTGGGCTGTTTGGTTTCTCCATCATAGCTTACAGTTGTGGTCTCTGTCTTAGGTGCGACATCTGTCTTGACTTCCACGTTGGGATCCGCCTCTGGATTGCGGCTTTTGACATATTGGACTAGATTTTCGCTTGCCTTTTCCAAATTGGTCTGCGATATTGTGTATGTTTGGTCTTTTTCCAGTATGGAATTGTAAATTGAGATGGCCTCTTCATATCTTCCGAGCTGCGCAAGGGCGTTTGCCTTGTTGTTAAGTGCCGGCAGATAATCCGGTTTTATCTCTAGTGCAGCATCATAGTAGTCAATTGCTAGGTCTATTTTGCCCAGCTTGCTGTATGCCGTTGCCTTGTTTGTGATAACATCAACATTGTATGGATCTTCTACCAGCGCCTTGTCAAAATACGAAATTGCCTGCTCGTAGTTGCATAGTCTCATCAAGGCAGGACCCATGCCGTCATAGTATATGACGGTGTCTGCGTATTCGGCATAGTCACAGTTTAAAGTAATCTCATTTAGCATTATTCCAAGCTCACGGTCTTCCACCGATAGGTTATCGTGTTCTTCTTGTGTCTGTGCTGATTCCCTCTGCGGCTTTGGTTCTACTGCGGGAATGACTTGCGTTTCTTGTTTTGGTTTGAGCTGGACTGGCTGCGGCTGAGGTGTCAGCGCAGGTTTTGCATTTTGGTCGTTAGTTGGGGTGGGTTTTGGCTTTTCCACAAAGTCAAAGCTGGCAGTTTCTTTTGATTCCCCATAATGGGCCTTTACGTAATATGTTCCGGGCGTCTTGAAGTTCACACCGCTTTTTGCCAAAAACGAGACGGAAAATCCTAACCCAGAATCGATCTCTGGCGTGTAAAAGCCGGTTGGAAAATCGTTTTTGTCGTAAATCCCAACAAGGATTGTCGGGTCTCCAATTGCCGAGACCATTCCTGCTATGGTGATGAACTCGCCGTCCGCATAGCTTTTCTTGTCCGTATTCAAAACAAGCACCTCGGGTACGACCTGCGGAACCGGTGGCTCCTCGACGAGTGTGCCTATTACCTCAAAAGACAGCTGATCGGTGTTCTGCCCGTAATCAAACCTGATAAGATACGTTCCGGACTTGTCATAAAACGGCGAATCCAGCGATATTGTCTTTGCAAAGCCATCGTCTTCTTGCAGCTCTACATTGTTTGCAGAAAGGATAACTCCGTCTGGATCATAGACGCTCATCGCAATGACTGGCATCTTTCTGTCCACAATATACCCAGAGACCTCCATGGACTCGCCTGTGAAATACTGTTCCTTGTCGGTTACTGCAACCATCCAGGAATCCTCAGCAAAAACAGGCACGACTGTAATTGCCAGAACCGCAAAGAGCAAAAATTTGGCGCTCAATTCAGCTGGGCATGACGTAATTTTGTATTTAATAATCTCGTAGAATTCATACCTGTTCTTTTTATCTTACAAAAAGCAAAACATACTCAAAGCAGGTGAGTGGATCATATCTTTAGATATCACTGTAGTCAACAGTACGGGTGGTTAGTTGAAGTCAATCCTTGCCGGCATGGCTGCAATTGTATCTGTGTGTCTGGTTAGTCAGTCAGCATCCGGATTTGTGATGGTGCCAAGCACTTCCTTTGTGGCATTGTCGGGATGTGATTCCGGATATCTGGTAAAGGACTGCAAAAGCAAGGCGACTATTACGAGAGTCAAAAGTTACTCGGTCAATTTGAAAGAGTCACTTGAAATTGATAGTGGCGACAAAAAACAGGAAGCAAAAACCAAGGAAAAAAAGCCGGCCGCAAAAAAAGACAAGAGCTCAAAATACAAGCTCTGCAACAAATACAAGGACAATGCTAAAAAATTCAACGCCTGCAAAAAGTTAATCGATAAAAAACTGGACAAGAAATCGAAAAAAACAAAACGTGACACAGCAAAAAATTCTATTGGCAACATTCGATAAGAAAAATAATGGCTAGTCTGTGATCCAGCTCACTTGATCATAAGAAAGGCAAGGCCAGGCGACAAAAAACCAATCCTAAGCTTTTTGCACAAGACATTCCAGTGGGGGGACTATATCGAAAGGGTGTGGGATCACTGGCTTGCCAAAAAAACACTCCATACGGTAGAAGAAGACGGCAGGCCGATTGGGATCTGCAATGCATCGTTTTCAAAGCACCAGGTCTGGCTTGAGGGGCTGAGGATTCACCCCAAGTTCCGCAGAAGGGGGTACGCAAGCAGGCTCGTCCTTGGTATGGAATCGCTTGCGGCAAAAAAGGGGCGCAAAATGTCAAGGATGCTGATTGCCAAGGAAAACACACGTTCGCTCAAAATGGCAAAATCGCTTGGCTACAAAATAGAAAGCAGGTGGTGGCTGTACAATCTAAGGCCGAAAAGACAACACACAGATGTGCGTCTTGCTTCCAATCCAAGACAGCTCCAAGGCCTGATGTGGCCTGACAGCTATTCAGAGTCGTGGGAGTGGTTTTTGCTGGACAAAAAAGCGCTGAACGATCTTATCAAAAAGAAAAGGGTTCTCGTAGCATACCAAGACAAAAAGCTGATAGGAATCGGAATATGGAACAAATCCTACATAGACAGGGGCGTGCTGCAGATGGGCTACATAAACGGCACAAAGCCCGGAATGAAGATGATACTGCATTTTATGCAAAACAAGGCGCACCAGCTAAAATCAAAAAGGGTTCAGGTCCTGGCGCCGCAAAAAATCAAGCTAAACAAAAAAATCCTGGACAAAAGGATGCTTTTTTGCCTGATGAAAAAGGACCTACGCTGACAAGCCGTCGCAGGCCTCGATGAACCATTTTGGCAGATCGTTTCTCTGATAGTACACCATTCTTTCTGCCTTGGAGTCAAGAACATACGTCATGGCGTGATCTCCCACATGCCGTATGCTGCGCCCCGCCATCTGGAGCAATCTGAAGGCGGACTTGAGATAGTACCTTCTATGATCCGGTTCGGAATCGTAAATTTTTTTCATCCGGAGATCATCCACCGTGGGATAGTACGGAGCCTTGACAATTATCTGGAACCGGCTGTCGTCATCTGGGAGGTTTACGCCAGACTCCAACCCTGGAGATATGAGAACAGAGTTTGGGATGTTTTTGTGGGATGATATCGCCTCGGTCTTGTCCTGGCCGCGCTGCAGCGCAAAGAGCCTCGGCCTTAGTTCAGGGGAGATCTTTTCCAAAATATAGTCAAGCTGGGAATAGCTGGTAAGCAGGATTATGCCGCGCTGGCTTGATCTGAGCTTCAAAATAGCCTCGATTTGCGATATTATCTTGTCTGGAAGAACCGCCTCTGCGTTTGCCTCGACGTACTCGGTTTTCAAAAAGACGACCTTTCGATTCTGGGCTGGAATGTTGGAATCCTCGTTTATGAAATATACCTCGTCCTTTCTAAATCCGGTCTCCTTGCAGAACAGCTCCAGGTTTATTGTGGCCGACATGAACAGCGCAAGATCAAAGCCCAATGTCAGCTCGTCCATGAACCAGTGGATGTGCCATGGCTTGATGGTGACCTCGTCAAAGTTACGACTGCGGTTTTTGTCGTCATGGGCCTTGGACTGGATGTCCGTTATGATATAGTTCTGGTCTGCTGATTCGAGCCCCTTTTGCAAAATCTTCATTTTCGTGGTATAGTTTTTGAGATCGTTTAGGACAAAATGGTTGATGTACCTGTGATCGAACTTGCACTCTACATGATCTTTGCATCGTAGGAACTCTTTTGTCCTGATGTATTCGCGGACCTTGCCGCACTGGGTGCAGCCCTCGGTTATCTTGATGCCGTGCCGGATGCAGTGAGTGTGCTTTTTGATGTGTTCTTCTGACTGGAGGTACAGGGTGTGCTCTGCACATTCTTTAATGACCGACTCTCTTTTTTTGAAGGCCTCTGCAAAAGAGTTGACGTACTGCTTTATCTTGCCAAGGTCAGAGCTTATGGAAAACCTCGGCATCTCGACTCCGAGCAGCTCGCCATAAAATCCGTTGAGGTTTGTCGCAAGCTGGCTTGCCAGCTCCTCGTCAAGCTCGTGCGCCTCGTCGCAGACAAGCAACTTTCGCTGCGGCATCTCCTCTCCGGACAAAAGGTGTGAAAGGTACGACGCGTAAGAATATGCGACAAAGCTGGACTTTTTGCCGATCTCTATTTGGTCGTAGTATGGACATTTTCTTGGCATGTCCTCGCCCAGAACCGCCTCTGCTATTGTGCCCTTTTTTGATATGGAATAAGACTCTGGTTTGGGCTTGAAGGCACAGTCGTTGCAGTAGCCATGTGTGCAGTCAAAGACCCGGTTTGTCTGCTCGCACAGAAATCGTTTTTTTCCCCGAACCGTGTTGAAAAAGCCAAACTCGTTTCGGTACTGGTCCTGCAACAAGACAGTAGATGTAAGAACTGTAGCTGATCTTAGATGCAGGGAAAGCGCGATCGCAATCCAGCTCTTGCCGGTTCCGGTCGGCGCAGAAAGGAGGATCTTTTTGTATCCTGATTCTATTGCGTGCTGGATCTTTTTGATTATCTCATACTGTTTTGGTGTTGGCTCTTTTCCTGCGAACTTGCCGACCAGCTCGAGGGCCTCAGTCAGAGAAATGGGCTCGCGTGGCCTCTTCAGATCGATTTCAGGGTAGCTGGAACGAAGCCTTCTTCCCACGGCGTCAAACTGCATGATATGTCCAAAAAATGTGCGCTTATAACTCTAAACCAGAATGATTTTTAGCTCACCCCAGCTCAATGCCGAGTCAATAAAATCCTTGATTAGTCGTCAAAACCATATCAGAACATGAAAGCAAAGTTCGCAACATCATGTGTTTCCTGCGGCGACAAGATCTCGCCTGGCAAGGAAATCTTAAAGAACGAAGAAGGAAAATGGGTCCACAAGCACTGCGCGCCAGAGCAAGAACTACTCTAGGTTGTTCAGTTTTGCAACGTCGTGACTGAGAATCAACATCTCTCTTGATTCTTTATTGTTTGACATGCCATATTTCCAATCGGGGTACAAAATGACAAAATCGGAATAAAGATCATGGATTTCCCTGGAGTTGTTATATGACAAAATCCAGCGATTGTGTTTTTTGAGTAGTTTTGCCAACCCCCTGTGATCAAAGCCCTTGTGCAGATCGCCCTTTCTGCCATACAGCCTGCTTTGTATGAGGTACGGCGGATCCAGATACAGCAGCATGTTTTTGTGTCCGGGAATTGAGTCTTTGAAGTCTGCAAACCCTACAGACAGGTTTTCGAGCCTAAAGTGACGTAGTCTCTCTATCGATGATTTTGTAAACCTTGGATTATTGTCTTTTCCTCCAGATGCCATACCGCCAGAAAGAGTAGAGCCGGAAAAAGATGATCTGTTCAGAACAAAAAACAATGTAGCACGTTCCAGCTTGTTTTTTGATTCGAGCTGAACCTTTTGCAGTTCATAGAATCTCTCTTTTCTTAATGGGCGGTATCTTTCCACACTGTCTGCCAATTTGTCAGGCTCACTCAACAAAATCTGCCAAAAATCAACTAGCGGCCGAAAGCTGTCATAGCCATATACTCGGATGCCGTTTTGTGCACAAAATATCTCAAAAGATCCGCCACCAAAAAACGGTGAGCAAATCTCCTTTGTGCTTCTTGGGATGTATTTTGAAATGATCTTGACTGCTCTTGATTTTCCACCGGGGTAACGTAGTGGCGAGCGCACGATTATCAATTCTAAATCATTTTATTTGATTAAAGAGTACGTTATTTAGCTTTGATTGAGAACGAAAACACCTGGGCAAGGGCAGTACAGAACAACAAAACAGACGAATTTCACAAAAAATTTGACTCTGCCGTAGAGTCGCTCAAAAAGGAGCTCGGCAAGACCTACCCCCTAATCATAGGCGGAAAAGAGATACACTCTGATAGTCTTTTCGAGGTGAGATCGCCATCCGATACCAGAATTGTTCTGGCAAAATTCCCTTTTGCGGCAAAAGAGCAAACACAACAAGCAATAGAGTCGGCAAACGAGGCCTTTCCAGAGTGGAGCGCCACCCATTATCAGCATCGGGTGGGATTGTTCCGAGAGACGGCAAGCAAGTTCTCCGAGCAAAAGTTCACACTCGCAGCCATAATTAGCATGGAAAACGGCAAAAATAGGCTCGAGGCAATGGGCGAAATTGACGAGACTATCGACTTTTTACGATTCTATGCAGACCAGCTGGAATCAAACCAGGGATTTGTAAAACCGACAAAAAACGCAAACCCAAACGAAAAAACCCAAAGCGTCCTAAAGCCATACGGAGTCTGGGGAGTTATTCCGCCGTTTAATTTCCCGTCTGCAATCGCAATCGGGATGAGTAGCGGCGCACTCATTACCGGCAATACCGTTGTCCTCAAGCCGGCAAGTGACACACCAATTTCCGCATTCAAGTTCGTTGAAACGATTTACAAAAAAATTCCAAAAGGCGCAATAAATCTAGTGACTGGCAAGGGCTCGATAGTAGGACAGGCAATAATCGAAAGTAATCTGGTCAGCGGCATAGCATTTACCGGATCAAAAGAAGTTGGTATGTCCGGATTTAGGAAATTCACCAGCATCGCTGCAAGGCCGTTCATCTCAGAAATGGGCGGAAAAAACCCAGTAATAGTCACAAATTCGGCAGATCTTGAAAAGGCAACCGACGGCGTGCTCCGCGCAGCCTTTGGGTATGGCGGGCAAAAATGCAGTGCATGCTCACGGGTATACGTGCAAAAAAACATCGCAAACCAATTCATGGAAAAGCTAGTCTCAAAAACCAAGAACCTCAGAATAGGACTGCCTTGGGAAAAGGACACTTACTTGGGCCCAATAATCAACGAATCTGCAAAGGCCAAGTTTGAAAAAGCAGTAGAGCAGGCAAGAAAGGACGGCAAAATAATCTCTGGCGGCGAAATCCTAAAGGACGGCATGTACCAAAACGGCTACTATGTAAAGCCGACAATCGTTGCAAACCTGCCAAAAAACCACAATCTGGTAAAAGAGGAGCTGTTCTTGCCGTTTTTGTGCGTCCAGGAATTTGACTCCTTTGACGATGCCATAAGGCAGGCAAACGACTCTGAATACGGCCTCACCGCAGGCATATTCAGCCAGGACAAAAAGGAAGTACACGAGTTTTTCTCAAAAATCGAGGCAGGCGTAGCCTACGCAAACAGGGCCCAGAGCGCGACTACTGGCGCCATGGTCCAAGCCCAGCCTTTTGTCGGCTGGAAGAGCTCCGGCATATCTGGCAAGGGTGCAGGCGGGTCATACTATCTGACACAATTTATGCGAGAGCAAACGCAGACAATCTGTAATGAAAGCTAGTCCTTGAAAAACAACTTGATATTTTTATAATCTAAATAGATAATCAAATTGTGTATTCTAATATATCGCAGATGAGCTTTGAGCTAACACAAAAACAAAAAAACTTTCTGTCTCAAATAGACAAAGCTTGCCGCTCAATTCGAGACAGTGAAGAAAAATCCTACCTCCAAGAAAAATTAAACAACAAAATAATTCCCGCATTTGCCAAAATCGGAATGCTTGGGTGTCCAATATCCAAAAAATATGGGGGCCTAGGATATGACATTCTCACTTATGCACTTGCATTAGAACGAATAGGCAGGGAAGGAAACTCACTTAGAACGTTTTTTTCTGCACATATTTCAATTGGTCAAATGGTTTTACAATCATGGGCAAACGAGGAGCAGAAAAAACAATACCTCACAAAAACAACGTCTGGAAAATCAATCATGGGATTCGCACTAACCGAACCTGCGGCTGGTAGTGACCCAACATTAATACAAACAAGATTTGAAGAGAAAGAAGAAAATTATATTCTCAGCGGAAAAAAACATTGGGTCGGAAACGGAACCTTTGCCAAAATAATTATAATCTTTGCGAAAGATTCTAACGGAAAAATCTCGGCATTCATTGTAGATACCGACTCACCCGGTTTTAAGGCAAAAGAAATGAAAAACAAGATGGGCCTTCTCACCGTAAAGAATGCAGAAATTACTTTGCGAAACTGTATCGTACCAAAAAAAAATCTTCTTGGGCAAAAAGGCCAAGGACTCAGTATAGCATTTAGTGCATTAATTGATGGGAGGCTGAGTGTGGCTGCAGGCGCCGTGGGCGTCATGGATGACTGCCTATGTGAATCCATCTCCTATTCAAAGAAAAGGCACCAGCATGGTAGCCCACTTGCAAAAAAACAGCTAATCCAAGAACACATTGCGCGGATGGCGACAAACATTGAAAGCTCTCGCTGGCTTGTCTACAGAGCTGCTAATGCAAGACAAAAGCTGCACGATTACGTTGAAAAATTCAAAAAGACAGACGCTCAATGGCAACAAAAGCTAAACAGGCATAACAAACAATACTCACACCTAAGAAAAGAAGCTGACAATTTTGCCTCAATCGCAAAATTCCATGCAAGCAACTGTGCATTTGATTCTGCAAACAGAGCGGTACAGGTCTTTGGCGCAGAAGGATACAAAAAAACAACTCGAGTTGCGAGACATTTTCTTGACTCTCGCGCCATCATAATTTATGAAGGCGCAAACGAGGTTCTTGAGCTAAAGATAGGCCTGCATCAGCTTGGCGATCAATTTAGAGCCTACTGAGCAGCAGAGCATGCTTGATTCATAATTGAAATTCCTTCATTAACTTGCTCTTCTGTAATTATCAGGGGCGGGATGATTCGTATTGCCTTTTGACTGGCTCCAAGTGCCAAAAGCCCGTGTCTAAACATGCTATGTAGAATTTTGTCTCTTTTTTCTTTTGTTTCACACTCTACTCCTATCATCAAACCAAGCCCTCTGACGTCAATTACTCCTTTTTTACCAATTAATTCGGAAAATCCTTTCTTGATGAGCTCGCCCATCCTCGCTGCATTTTCTAGCAATTTGTCCTGCTTTATGACATCAATTATCTTCGCACCAACTGCCATGTCAATTCTTGCTCCGCCGCCCCATGTGCTTGAGATCACTCCTCTGTCCCTAGGTTCTAGTTTTTTGTCAAATGCCGTGGCACCTACCTGAAGGGCCTTTGCCATACTCATTATGTCCGGTGTCACGTTATAATGTTCAAATGACCACCATTTTCCGGTGTGCCCAAGACCTGATTGAACTTCATCCAAAATCAGAGGAACGCCATATTTATCTGCAAAACTTCGCAGATTTTTGATGAATCTTTTACTACCAACAAAGTATCCTCCTTCTCCTTGAATCACCTCGCTTAGAATGAAGGCCACCTTATTTTCTTTGAGAATCTTTTCCGCAGCATCAATTTCGGGATCATCATCTGTAATGCAAAATTTGATTCTCAGAACTGCAAGCTCTGGGAAATTAAGTTTGTAGTCTGGCTTGCTTGAAGTAAACGTAAGTGCGCCAAGAGTTCTACCATGAAATGCGTTGTTACAACCAATTCCAACAAGGGGGCCCATCTTTCGGTAAGCGATCTTTAATGCATTCTCTACTGCCTCGGCTCCACTATTTATGAAAAAAACCTTGAAATTTTGTGGCAATATGGAAACCAGCTTTTCTGCCAGCGTAGCATGTTCTTCAGAGTAAAAGTCCTGGCCAGCTATTTTATGTGCGCCATTCTTTGAATACTCCTTTAAAACACTCAAGATCTCAGGATGTGAATATCCGAGAGGGCAAGCACCAACATTTGATGCAAAATCCAAGTATTCATTTCCATCCACATCTTCAATAATGCAGTCATGCCCACCTTTGATAACAAGTGGATACACGAATGTGGAATCATAGGTGTAAGCTTTCATAGAGTTTATGATCTTAGTGGCATTTGGCCCCGGTGGTGGAATTTTGATATGATGTTTCATAATGTACCTGAGTTGGCATGAAATAAAAACAAACTTCTAGTTTTCTGTTAAAAATAAGACATAACACAAATTACAGGTTATGATGGAGATGACCCCACACACCAACTAGAATCTCAAGTATTTTCTTGCCTTGATAATAACTAGCCCAGGCGCGACAAAGTAGATTCCCACATTTAGCAGAATCATAGCCATTCCGTATCCTAGCATTTCAGATTCAGAGTTAATCTCAACATAATTGAGAATGGACAAAATCGAAAGCATGGGCGTCAAAGTGAGCCTAACTGCTTCTTTGAATAGAGGGTTTTGTCTTTCCCAATCTGCTATTGTAGGTGAAAATGAGTAGTAAATCGCATTAAACGTGGTCATAAAGGACAATCCCGACCTTGTCTCAAGCATTGTTTGGTCTCTTAGCTCACGCAAAAGTTGTACCTGTGGTGCTAGCTCGGTTCCAAACGCCGCAGTTGCAATGAGACAACCTCCACTCTTTTTTTCCTCGGACTCGAGCGTTTGTATTTTGTCCTCATTTACGACTTCTGATTCTTTCTCAATTATTCCAACTGGGATCTCTTCTATTACCTCAGTTTCTGCCGCTTCTCTTTCAGCCTTTCTTTGCTCTTCTGCTTTTTTGATTCCTTCTTCAATCGCTGCTTTTTGTTCAGGAGAGTATGTGCCTTGTTGGTGTGGTAATTTGCCTAAAAGCGCCTTTGCCTGTCTTATTGCCCCTGCGTCGTATCCAAGCTCGCTTAGCTGCTTTTCAAACTCGGCCTCTGTTATTTCGCCGTTTTTGTATTTTTCAAACACTATCTCGTCGGCATCCTGAGACTCCGGCTCGGACTTGACTTGGGCCTCTGTTACCGTAAATGTCACAGTCTTTCTGATGTCATAAAGGTCCGATCTCTGTATGCCCCATCCGAACTTTATCTCATAATCGCCAAGTGGCTGCGTATTGCCATTGCAGACAGTACCATACCTTGCGATGGTCTTGCCGTTTACCTTGATATCACACACAGACTCCCACTGGCCGCTCTGGATGGTGGGCTTGGGGTTTTGCTCGCTAAACAGGGAAAACGTGACAGTCTTTGGGGCCACCTTATCGTCGTTTATCTCCTCAAACGAATACAGCGGAAAACAGTCCTCACCTGCGCAGTTGTTTGCAACCCCGCCACTAACTGCTGTAACAAACGGAAGATACACAAAAAACTCTATTCTTGGGTCTTGGTTCTGCGGCGGAGGCGGCATGTTTGTCACCTTTATCTCGATTTTGGTTCCTGGCGGACCAGAAAGCGGAGTTACGGTAATGTCCGGCATTCCAAAACCCATGCTGCTGGAATCAAACTCCGACTGGGCAAACGAGCCTTGCATCTGGCTTGCTAGCAAAACGGCAAAAACTGCCAAAACTATTCTAGCTGAGATCAAGCAAGTCTGGATTCGAGCTGTCTTCTGATAAGCTTTACTATCTGTTTCTTAGTCTTCCTGCCGGTGCTGATTACTTTGGAATGGTTCACCATCAGGACTTCGTTGTAGTTGGTGTTTTTTGCATATCTTGTCCCAATGTCATTTGCAATTATCATGTCGGCCTTGGATTCTTTGAGCTTCTTTTTTGCCGACTCGACAAGCTTTTGCCTTGAGACGTTTGCCTCCGCCTTGAATCCAATGAGGAACGTGTCTTTTTGGATCTCTTTTACATGATCAATTATCTTTGGCGCCTTTTGCAGCCTGATCGTCAGATCTTTTTTTGTGCTCTTGATCTTTGACTTTTGCGATTGGACGGTATAGTCAGCAGCGGCCGCAGACAAGATGACAACATCGAATTTTTTTGCTTTGAGTTCTTTTGTCGTGGCAAAAAACATCTCGGCGACGGTCCTGACCGGGATTACTCTTGCTCCCCTTGGCGGATCCTCTATTCCCGGACCGTACACCAGTGTTACCTTGCATCCTGCTGATATCAGCTCGGCCGCAAGCAAAACCCCGGTCTTTCCCGTGCTGGTGTTGGTAATCACACGTATTGGGTCAACTGGCTCTACTGTCGGGCCTGCTGTTATCAACACTTTTTTTCCTGACAATACCGACGAATGGCCAAATCTTTTGAGGATGTATTCAAGCACGTCCTCAGGCTCGGCAGCCTTTGCCTTACCTTCTACCATGTTCGGCCTTACAAACTCGATTTTGCCCTTCAAAAATTCCATGTTGCGGAGCACCGCAGCATTTTCATACATTGACTCGTGCATTGCAAGTGCCATTAAAATCGGAATCTTTGCGCCAAAGCCGACAGTTAGCACAGTGGATACCGGCGTGTCATCTATTCCGTTTGCCAGCTTGCCGAGAGTGTTTGCAGTTGCAGGATACACCACAATAAGGTCAGCCCGCCCATAGTCTGCCAGCCTGATGTGTTCCAGCTCACCTGTAAGCTTTGTGATGACCTTGTTTCCAGTTGCCCACTTGAAATAGTCCGGCTGGATGAGTTTTGTTACTGCCTCGCTTGCAACACAGGTCACATCCGCCCCATGCCTCATCAAAAGCCTTGCAAGCTCGATTGCCTTGTATGCGGCGACGCTTCCTGCCACGCAAAAAACAATTTTCTTGCCCGACAGCTCAGTGCCGTACGATTCTACTATGTCCAAAGAGGGGTGATTTCTAGCCAATTTCTCTCTGCAGTTTGTCAAGCTCGGATCGATCCATCGAAAACCAGTTTTCCTTTGCGGGGAACTTGCCGGATTCCACGTCTAGTCTATAGTTTGTCAGCGCCTTTGTTATGTCGGCAGATAACGAAAGATACTGCTTTACAAATTTCGGCTTGAGCTTGTCATACATTCCCAAAACATCATGGACCACTAGGACCTGGCCGTCGCAATGTTTGCCAGAGCCGATCCCAATTGTCGGAATGGAGACACTTTCTGAAATTATCTTTGCTACTTCGGCCGTCACCATTTCAAGCGCGATGCTAAACGCACCAGCTTCTTCTAGCGCTTTTGCGTCCTCGATTAGAGTCATGGCCGCGTCCTTTGTCTTTGCCTGGACTCGGTACCCCTGCGCCAAGGTGGTAGTCTGAGGCTGAAACCCAATGTGCCCCATCACGGGAATGCCCGTCTCCACAATTGCGCGAATCGTCGGCGCTACAACCCTTCCACCTTCGAGCTTTACTGCGTCTGCTCCTGCCTTGATCAGTCTGCCGGAATTTGCAATCGCATCTGACGCACTTGCCTGGTATGACATAAACGGCATGTCTGCAACAACTAGCGCATTTTGCCTTGCGCGGCTGACGGCCTCTGTAAACAAAACCATCTGGTCCATCGTGACCGGGATTGTGTTCTCATACCCAAGCATCACCATTCCGGCACTGTCTCCTACAAGCAAGATGTCGATTTCGGCCCTGTCGCACAGTGCGCCAAGGGTGTAGTCATACGCAGTGATTACAGAGATCTTTTGGCCTGCCTTTTTTTTGTCGATTATATCCTTGACCGACTTATGCACGCACAGCCCTCCTTGTCAGATTTTTTCTCATCACAATAATTGACTGGGCTAGATTTTTCTTGTTGTTAAATGGAATTTTTGTTGGGTTTTTTGTTTTCCTGCAGACAGATATGAGCTCCCGGATCCCGCGGACGACATTGTCGACTATTGCAATGTCTGCAGTCTGGGCCGTTCTGGAGAGGGGGTTCAGATCAAAGGTGATGACCTTTTTTCCTGCCTTTTTTAGTGCAAGTGTACGATCTCCGTCCTCGAGCGGCACCACAACTACGTCTGCCAAATAAATCCCATCTTTGTCTACTATTCTTCGCGCGCTGTCAAGGCCTGACAGTTTTTCAGAGTTTTTCCTGTCCAGGCCAAGGACTGCCTTTGCGCCATTTTTTTTCAAGGTCTTGAAAATGCCCTGCTTTCTTTTTTCACTTGCATAAAACAGGTTTATCTCGATTTTTGCGCCTGTGGCTCTGGCAAGCTCAACTATCTCCTTTGGGCAAAGCCCGGCAATGTTGCCGTTTACCGATATCACGGGTGCTTTTGCCAAAAGAAGCATTGCTGCCGCAGCCTTGATTGCCCTCTTTGCCGCCTTTGAGGTGCGCTCGCCGATGAGATAGTCAAACGCCTCACCCCTTCCATGCGCCATGAGGCCTTCCTTAGCCACAAGCCCCGAGTCAAACGCATGGACTAGTTTCTCTCTAATGTATAGGGACTTGGCACGCGGATGGGACTTTGGGATGACTGGTTTCATTTAGCTTACTAGCCTTGCGCCAATGTCGTCGATTTTTGATCTAATGATTATTCCGTCTGGATATTTTTCTAAAATCTCGATTACCTTCCCTTCCAGATTTTCTGGAACCAGCGTAAAGACAGTCTCGCCAAAAAGCGCAACGCCAGATTTTATTCCATGTGATCTGAGATCCGCGATCACTGTTTTCATCTTTGGCGTGACGATGCTTACATAATTTGCAAACTCGACGGAAAACTCGTGGAACTGGTCTATGTCTCTTGTCTGCACCAGCTTGTCCACCATCTTTCCGCCAAGGCCGTTAATTGATGCGAGCCTTTCTTTTAGGAACTGTTTTGTAGAAATTGGTGAAAAACAGATCATCACCGCAGAGTGCTCTATCGTGGGGATCTTTTTGAGCTGGCCTATGCCGGGGGCCCCTCCCTTTGTCCTTATCTCAAATCCCCCATGGTATGATGCCAGGACATCGCCAAGGCCTGTCCTGCATATCACCTCGGCGTTGTGAGCTATTTTGCCAAGCTGCTCTTTTGAGAACCTTGTCCCAAATGCCTCGTTGAGCGCATACGACAGTGACAGTGCAACTGCCGCAGAACAGCCAAGGCCATACCCAACCGGGATCCTGATGTCATGATGCACATTTACAAAATAATTGCCGTCAAGATTTTTCAAAAACTCCCTGACTACAAACTCGGAGACCTGTGTGTTGTCCGGCTTGTACCCAGAAACCCTGATCCTGAGATCTGTAAACTCGGAGTATTCTACTTCTACGGTTGTCGTGACTCCTTTTTCAATTGAAAAGCCGGCGCCAAGCGAACCTTGATGTTCTGGCTTTTTGGTCTCGTCTAGCTCTGCCTTGAAGAATCCCGTAATGTGCGCTGGACTGAATGCCGACCCCTTCATCCTGATCTGAATTTAAATTTGCCCAAAAATATAAGAATACGGCTTAAATTAATTAAACTGATATAAATTGCCTAAATTCATTCGACGCCTGCAAAAAATAGGGAGCAGCATCCTGGTATCGCTGCCAAAGGAATGGGTCGAGGCAAACAATCTTGGCAAGAGCGCCGAAGTTGAACTGGAAACCTCAGAGAATTCCGTCTCTATTACCGCAAACAAATCGGAGCGGCCCTCAAAGGAAGTCGTAATATCGTATCCGCTGCCGCAGGACGAAAACATTGTCGCAAACATCACCGGCGCATATCTTCTTGGTTATGACATAATTCGGATAAAGGCAAAGACAAGCATTCCAAGTGAGGATCGAGAAAAAATTCGAAACTCGATGAGGCGCCTTGTCGGAATGGAAATTGTAGAGGAAGACTCTTCAAACATAAACGTCCAGTTTCTCCTAGATACGGCAACGCTGAACCCGGAAAAAATTCTAAAAAGAATAAGCTCAATAGCGCTTGGAATGTTCAATGATGTCTCCCAGGGGCTCATCTCGGATGACAGATCAAACCTCCAGACCCTCTCAAACCGCGACGACGAAGTGGACAGACAGTATTTTCTGCTGGTGAGGCTCATCCGCTCTACGATTAGCGACAAGAGGCTCGCATCGGCATTCCATCTTGAAAACATTGACGTTCTGGATTACAGAATTGCAGCAAATATCTTGGAGACAACAAGCGACACTCTGGTGGAGATAGCAAACTCTATCTCAAACAGCACCCTTTCAAAAAACGACCTAAAGAAAATCTACGAGCTGACAAAAGACATCGAGCAGATTCACCAAAAATCAATCGATGCGTTCATCGAACAAAACAGGAGGCTTGCAATCGAAGCAATATCGAGCCACAGAAAATTCCAGAAAAAAATCTCTGACATTCGATCCTCAATTGAGCAAAAAAACCAACTGCAGATAGACCTTTTGGATCTGATCTACATGTTTGAGGGAATATCAAGATCCTGGGCCGACATTGCGGACCTAGTCAAGCCGATATACAACTAGAGCCTGTTTTTTGCAGCATAGGTCAAAACGGCGCAGATTGTCTTGGAGTCTATTATCTTGCCTGATTTTATCATGCTGATTAGTCTCTTTAGGTCTATTTTGACTACGGACATAATCTCGTCTTCGTCAAGTGCCTGCCCGGTGACCTTTTTGACGCCCTTTGCCACAAAGCAATGGATCGCCTCCTTGTTGTAGCCCACCGACGGATAATACGTGATGAGGCGCTCAAGGGTGCGTGCCCTATAGCCGGTTTCTTCCTGGATTTCTCGCAGTGCGCATCTTTCCGGTCCCTCCCCGCGCTCAAGCGTGCCTGCCGGAATCTCCAAAATGTAGCCGTGGCCGAACCTGTGCTGCTTTACGAGGATGACCTTTCCCTTTTCGTCAAATGCCAAAATCGCCGCAGCTCCTCTGTGCTCGACTATCTCGCGTATTACTTTTTTTCCGCGTATTTTGAATTCGTAAAGATTCAGGCCTAAAATCTTGCCGTCGTAAATCTTCTTTTTTCTCATTTGCCGTTCTTTCTAGTCGGACATTAATTAATAGTTTGATAAGACAGGTGAAGCTTTCTAGAAGATTTCGATGTCTTGATTGCGCCTGTCACCCACTTCTGCGGGAACGTAATTTTTTTCGGGATGAAAAGATCTGCGCTTGCAACGCCAGCTATTTTTCGCACCTGTTGTGTGATGTTGTCCAGCTCAAAAATGTTGTTGCTGTGCAAAAACAAAACTATCTGGTTTTTTGCGACAAAAGGTTTTTGCAAAAACGAAGACGAGAACTCTTTTTTTAACATCTTTAGCGTCTCGCTCATGTTTCCACTGACCCACACCAAGACAGCAAAAGGAATGTATTGCCCGAATTTGGCCGGATTGTAAACCAAGGTAAACTGGATGGCCTCATCGCTCTGGAGTTTTTTGAGGGATCTTGCAATGGTCTTTGTTGAGAGCTTTGTCTTTTTTGCCATGTCGTCTATTTTTGCTCTGGGGTTCTTCAAGAGCTGGCCGATTATCTCCACATCCGTCTTTGTAAGGTCTGATCTTATTCCGGGGTTTTCCGCCTCAAATATCGAAAGCAGTCGCACGTCTCGCATCAGGCTTTTTGCAAGCTCGATTTTCTGCGGCACGTCTTCTTTTACTACAATAGCACATACCGTTATTCCGCCGACACAGGGAACCACAAAGAATGGCTCGCCGATAAGCTCGACCTGTTTTAAAATCTCGTTTATGTCCTGGCCTGTAACCACGACATAAAGTACGTTGTACCCCAAAACAGGCGGTTCGATCTTTAACGCAAAATTCTCAATTGTACCGTTTTTGATCATTTTTTCAATTCTTGATTTTACCGCAGCGCCAGAAATCCCAATTTCGTTGCCTATCTGCCTGTCGGACTCGCGGCAGTTGTCAAGCAGAAAATGCAGTATTTGCAGGTCTAATTTGTCCAATTTGCTAGTGTTGGAGCTAACTTTCCTATTAAACAATACTATTATTAGATAAAAATGTCCATAATATCCATTATTTAGATACTATATGTTAAATATCAGACTATTTTTTATACAAGACATGGACTATAGGATTCAGCTGGCAAAGAGGATGCTCTCAAACAAAAAGGGCAGCCTCATCGGAGCGGTTCTTGCAGTATCCATTGGAATTCTGGTAATTCACGTAAATTTTGTAATATTTCAGGGACTGTACGACGCAATAGTAAGGGACCTTTCCAGCTACAGGTTCGGCGACGTCAGGGTAACAGACGAGGAAGACTATATCACAAAATCCGACATTTTCCTAGTTAACTGGTTTGAGAGAATCCCATATGTGGAAGCCGCGGCTCCGCGGATGGACTCGTCTGCGTCAATCAATGTGACAAAAGGCGGCAAACGAATCGAAGAGTTCCGCGTTCCAGTGGTCGGGGTGGATCCATTCCGCGACATAAGGGTCTCGACGGTACATGAGACAGTAACTGCTGGGCAGTACATATCGACTAGAAATTCGATAGTGGTGGGCTCATCAGTAGCGCGTGACCTTGGCGACATCCAGATCGGAGACAACCTTAAAATCAAAATAACTGACAGGCACGGAGTCGATCAGCTGAAAAACTTTGTCGTTACTGGCATCGTAACCTCGCCTGGTGGTCAAGGCCTTGACACCAGTGTTATCATGCACATCGATACCTTGCGCGACATGTTGGATCGCGACGGAGAAACCGGCCAAATCCTCGTCAAGCTAAACGACCCGAAAAAGGCACTCGAGGTCAAGGAGTATTTTTTGCGGACATTTCCAAATGATGACTTTAAGGCAGAGACAATCGAGGAATCCGCAGAAGACGCTCTGCGCGGGTTCAGATCCGGAATCGCAATGATAAACATGATCGGCTACTTTGGCATGATGTCGTCTGCCTTTGCCGTAGTCACCATACAAATGATGCTAGTCTCAAGCAAGACGCGCGAAGTTGGAATCATGCGCGCAATTGGGGCAAAGAGAAAGGACGTCCTGATAATTTTCATAGTCCAGGGCATGATAATTGGCGCAATAGGCGCAGGAATAGGCACGGCGATGGGCCTTTCTTATACATTTTACGCAAAGGAAACAAAGATGACGTTTGCCGGAAGCATACCACTTGAGGTAAGCTACGACTGGCCAAAAATTGCGCAGACTGCAATCATGGCTTTTGGGCTTGCGGTAGTGGCATCGATTTATCCCTCATACAAGGCAACAAGGCTACAACCGGTGGAGGCAATGCGATATGTCTGATACCGTGTTGGAAATAAAAAATATCAACAAAGTCTTCGGAGAGGGCGACACCAAGGTGCACGCGCTAGTTGACGCGTCGTTTTCCGTAAAAAGGGGCGAGTTTTTGCTAATAGTTGGCAGCTCCGGCTCCGGCAAATCAACCCTTCTTAACATGATAGGATTACTTGACAAGCCCACAAGTGGCCAGGTATACATTGACGGAATAAACGCAACTAGACTCTCAGACAACGAACTTTCTGCATTCAGAAACTCTAAACTGGGATTCATCTTCCAGTTTTCAAACCTGCTTGCAGATCTTACAGTTTTGGAAAACGTAATCCTGCCAAGAAGTATCCAGCGCACAGACCAAACCGCAATGCAGGATGCAATTATCCTGCTAAAGGGAGTGGGCCTAGAAAGCCAGATGTACAAGCGCGCAAACAAGATCTCTGGCGGACAGGCCCAGAGGGCGGCAATTGCAAGGGGCCTGGTAAACAAGCCGGCAATAGTCCTAGCAGACGAGCCCACAGGAAACCTCGACTCGGTCACCGCAGAGACCACAATACATCTTATGAAATCAATGGCAAAAAAGCTGAACCAGACATTTATCATAGTTACACACGACAGAGAGCAGTTCGGAACAGTGGATCGCGTAATCACAATCAAGGACGGACGCGCATTTGAAGGTGAGGACCTTCCCCACAAAATGGAGGTTCCGGTATGAAACTTGGAATCATTTTAGCACTGGCAATGACTATTGCAGTACCACTAACAATGCCTGATGCATGGGCACAGCTAGGCAAGGGCGACTCGCCATTTGAGCGCGACTATCAAGATGTGAAGTTCCTTGATGCGTATTTTGGCACGTTTGAGCAAAAGATGGAAGTTGCCCCAGGAGACAAGAACGTCCCATTCACAATTGTGTTTGCAAATGTTGGAACCGAGGACATTACCGGAATAAAGGGCCAGCTTCAGCTGCCAATTGGGTTCAGTCCAGCAGATGGAAAAGGATCATTAATCTTGGCAGATGCAGAACGTGAAACGCTTTTGGGAAAACACTTTTCTCTTACATTTTATGTGAATCTGGACAAAAATCTGCCGATCCGACAGTATCCAGCGACCGCGATGGTAGAGTATGCTAGATTCAGGGAGGCAGGTCAAAGACAGTCATTTTTTGAATTTACGTTCAAGGTGACCGGCGAAAGCATCCTGAACCTAAAGGCGCTAGATCCGTTTCTGACGTCGATAAAAAATAATGACGCCACAATCGAAATATCGAACACTGGAACCGCCCCACTATCAAATGTAAAAATCACGCTACAAAATACACAGACAGCGGTCTCCGCCACCGCAAACCCAATCACAAATGTGGAAAGCGTAGTGTTTGATCAAAACGAGTGGGATGTCGGAACAATCGATCCAAAATCATCAAAAAAATTCTCATTTAAGGTCTTTATCCCAGAAAACGTCAGAACTGAAACGCTGCACATGCCACTCCAGCTAATATACTTTAACGCACATGGAGACAAGATCACCGACAATCGCACAGTCGACTTTTACATAAACGGCCTAATCGACGCAAAAATCTACAATGTAGGCGTAATCGACCTTGCAGGAAAGCAGACTATAATCGGCGAGGTAATCAACGAGGGAAACACAAACGCGCTGTTTGCCTTTGTGACGCTCGAGCCACTTGGCGATTCCAACATAAAGAAGGTGACGCAGTTTGTAGATGAAATAGAAATAGACTCGCCTGTGCCGTTTAACATCCCAGTAGAGTTCGAAGGCGAGCCCAAATTCGGCCAACACGAAATAAGAATCTCAGTCAGGTACAAAGACGACCTACGAAACGAAAAAATCATCACATACGATACAAAGGTTACGCTAGTCGACACCAGCATAAAGCCACCACTATCAATTACAGACCTTGCACCGATGATAATTGGAATTGCCATAGCCGCAGCCGCAGCCGCAATCATTCTAAAAAAGACGCGAAAAAGAAAGCAGCAGGTCACAGCCTAGCCCACTAAGATTATAACGGATAAACAGGATTGCTGATCATGACCTGGGATGAAATCGAAATCCCAAAGGAACTGCGACCCTTTATGCCAGATGGAGCAAAGGAAACGGCGATTGGCCACAGAAACGGCGCAAACAAGCAGTATCGTTATGGCAACTTGCACATACGGGAATATGACGACAAGTACCTCGTGCACATGGACAAGGCGGATCCACTTGAGGATCCGCTGGGACATTTGGTTTTTGATGCGCAAGAAATCCTAGTAGGCCTTGCAAGCGGAGCAGTGGGGGGAGCCAAGGTCGCGTCATATGTCTACAACAAAAGCAAAAAGACAAAGCGCGACAAGCAGATTGCCGCAGCCGCAGGCCTGGTGTCCTCATTGGCAATCGGATATGTCGGTTACAAGATTGCAAAAAAGGCCAAAGGCCAATAAGGAGGCCCTATGACCACTGCCAGAACGATCCGTGTCTTGGTAAAGCTCATACCTCTGATAATTGCGCTACGACAAGACAGAAAGGAATGGGTACGATATGAAGGAAAAAACGTAGATTTATCCAAGTTCTCAAAAAACGCAAAAAAAGTTCTAGAGACCTTTGTCTCGCTCGGCCCAGTCTACATAAAGCTAGGACAGTGGCTTTCATCGAGGGCAGACATTTTACCACAGCCATACATGGAGGAGCTTGCAAAGCTCCAAGACGATGTACCTGCAGCACCCTTTGAGCAGGTCAAGCCGATAATCGAAAAAGACCTCGGGCCGCTGGACAGGGCGTTTGCATCCATCGACACAAACCCAATCTCTGGCGCGTCGCTGGGACAGGTCTATCGCGCACAAATACAGCAACAAGACGTAATAATCAAGGTAAAGCGCCCCGGAATTGAAAATATTATTGAGGAAGACATCAAGGTTCTAAAGAAGGTTCTACCTCTTGCGATGAGGTTCGTGGATCCGAACCTGAGGTTCTCAGCCCGGTCCATGCTTGCGCAATTTATTGAAACCATACACGAGGAGCTTGACTATACCAAAGAGTCGGCAAATCTGAAAATGATAAGAAAGAATCTTACACGTCATGACAATGTCGTCGTGCCTAGGGTCTTCGATGATCACACCACCAAAAACGTCCTCACCTTGGAGTACATTCCGGGAATAAAGATAACAAACATCGAAGAGCTGGACAAAAAGGGAATAGACAGGCAAAAAATCGTAATCGACGTCCACAAGGTCTTTTTTACAATGCTCTTGCGGGACTCGATATTTCATGCGGACCCGCACCCCGGCAACGTCTCAATAGCAGACGACGGCTCGCTGATTTTGTACGATTTTGGGATGGTCGGCAGAATCGACAACGAAACCCGAATGAGGCTGGTAAGGCTATACCTGGCGCTGGTGGAAAAAGATCCCGCAAGGACTGTAAACGCGATGAGCGACCTTGGAATGCTGACTCCTGACTCTAACCGCTCCGTAATCGAGCAGGGAATCGACCTGTCGATTCGCACAATGCACGGAAAAAAGCCAGACGAGATGGAGGTCCGCGCACTGATGGAGCTTGCAAACAAGACCATGTCGAGGTTCCCCTTTACTCTACCAAAAAACCTGGCACTGTACCTAAGGATGAGCTCCATAATCGAGGGAATCTACAAGACCCACAAGGTGGATTTCAAGTTCGTCAAGGTTCTAAAACAAATCCTAGAAGAAGAACACCTCATCAAGGACGCCTATATCGAGGAGCTCAAGTACTCTTTTACGAGATTTGCAAAATCGCTTGACGCAACCATATCGATTGCGCCTGAGCTCAAAAAATTCCTAGAAGAAAACAGAACCCTGCAACTAAGCGCAAGGCCAAAATCAAACACGCTCCTGGCAGGAAGCATCCTTTCCTCTGCTATTTTTGTCGGGTCTGCACTGGTATATTCTTCAAACGAGACAGCTGGCGCGGTCGGAATGGTAAGCTCGTTGGCGATAATGGCAATTTTTGCAGTTTTCGGAAAACGCTAGTCTATTGAAATCTGCTTTCCCCTTTGCGCAACCGGTATTTTGACAGTCAGGACTCCTTGGATGAGTTTTGCAGAACTGACGTCCTCATCTTTTACGTGCACTGGAAGAAGGATTTTTTTGTCTATGACATTTGGCCTTTGTCTGCAGACGACTCCGTCCTTTGGCGGCTCGTGTTTTTCCGCTTTAATTGACAGGATATTTTTGTGCAGGGTCAGTTTGACGTCTTTTTTCTCAAATCCAGGCAGATCGATAACTACTGTAAGTGCATCGCCTTCAAGGTACATATCAACTGGAGGAAGGACAAACTCGTAGAACTCGCGTGACTTGTTGCCGATTTCTTTGATCATCTCTTTTGCCAGGTTTCCCACCACGCCCATCTTGTATTAGCTGGGATTTTCAGTTATAAGTTTTGAGAGAACGCCACGGCAGACAGATCGAGACGGACTGGCTTTAAATCGTTTTACGCACAATAAACTGTATGGATGCGCCGCGGAACCTTGTCCCAAAATTCTTTGATAATACCGCCAGAACCTATGACAGGGTCGCATCGTGGGCAACATACGGAAAAGACGATTACTGGAAAAACACAATTCTGAGCCACATGAAGAGAGGGGCCTCTGTTTTGGATCTTGCGTGCGGCACAGGCATCCTGACAAGAAAGATTGCGCAAAAATTCCCAGACTCGAAGATAGTTGGGGTTGATATCACACAGAGTTGCCTGGAAGTGGCAAAAAGAAACTCGTCCACATTCCAAAACATCACCTTTGTCAATCAAGACGCAGAAAAGCTGGATCTAGGGGCAAAATTTGACTGCATCACCTCGTCATACATCCCAAAATACTGCGACCCAAGGATCCTCATCCCGGTCTGCATTAAACACCTCAAGCCGGGTGGCAGAATAATACTGCACGATTTTACCTATCCAAAAAATAATCTGGTCAGATTTCTATGGCGTGTACATTTTGGGCTACTGCGTCTTGTTGGAAATTTTATCCCAGAGTGGAGGGGCGTCTTTTTTGAGCTCCCAGAGCTGATAAAATCCACCACGTGGGTAGCAAGCTACCAGGACGAAATGAAAAAAGGCGGACTGGATGTGCGATGCGAATATCTGACATGGCATTCATCGGCGATCCTTGTCGGGCTCAAAAATACCTGACTGCAAAAAACGCAACCGTTCCCAAAATAACTCCCACCGCAAGTAACTTCAAAACGATCTCTTTTTTCCTAATTGCTTCGGGGTCCCCGTCGCTTTTCTTTAGCTCCTTGTATTTCCTAGATGTCACTATCAGGACATAGGTAATGGCGCCAGAAACGCCGGAAAGTGCAAGGGCCTCGACTGATATGGAATTGGTCTGGATTGCCGAGCCTGCAAAGACTGGCAGTATGCCCCATGATAACACAGTAGATGCGTTATTGTGGAATCTGCCGCCAAACAACTCCAAATTGTATGCAAAAAGGAAAAAACCCTCCGCAATCCCAATCGGAAACAAAAGCGGCGAGTCCAAAAAAGCATAGTAAAGGCCAATGGAAAACGCAACTCCCAGTGCACCAAGTCCGACTGCCGCAAGTCTCCTTCTTGGGAGGTTCCCCCAGGGCCTAGTCTTTCCGCCGACGGCATCAAGACAGTGCGCACAAACGCCGACAGACAAAAAATAAATCGCGGAAATTGCCACTAACCTCTCTATTTCAAAGCTCCCAGAAAGCGAGCCCCACGCCGCAAAACAGGTAACTATCCCAGTATATGGCAAAAACAAAATCCCAACACTAACTCTGAAATTTCTTGGGCCAAATTTTGGAACGAACCATTCCGAAGTTCTATCCAATGTCACAGTATCATTTGGTGATCATCGCTTATATAGTCAGTCATGTCGCAAAGTCATGGCAGAATTTTATAGTGTACGCGAGTAATAATTTTGATGAAGGTCTATCGCAAATTCATAACAAAGGGAGTCCGCGAGCCTCTGGAAAAAATTCCATTCCACGGCAAGGCCCCAATCAAGCGACTCTCTATGCTTGGCAAAACATCCATTCCAGAATCTAGGACGCACCTGGCAGTCCACTTTGTTGACGCTACTGGAAAAAAAATTCCGGAATACAGCAAACTCCACAAGCACAACTTTGATGAAGTCAATCTGATTCTTTCCGAGAAAAACAACCTAGTCTATGAGATCCAGCTGGAAGACGAGATCTACAAAGTATCTGCACCATGCACGGTCTTCATACCAAAAGGCGTAAGACACAGAGCAAGAGCCATCTCTGGCAAGGGGTTCTTTATGTGCATGATAAAATCAAACAATTACAAATCGTCTGAATAGTCGTGTATAGATTTTTAATTACTTGCTCTTTACTGACTACGACTAATGATTATAGTAATAGAGGGAAGCGACCAGGCAGGGAAAAAAACCCAGTCCGAGCTACTTGCTTCTGCGCTCAAAAAAAGCAAGATACGAACCAAGGTCTTTAGCTTTCCCGACTACACCACACCGCTTGGAAAGGAAATAGACAGGTTTTTGCACGGAAAACGCAAGTTCCCGCCACAGGTGATACACTGCCTTTTGGCCGCAAACAGATGGGAGAAACTCGCAGAAATCCAAAAGGCGCACTCTGAAAATTCCGTTATCATAATGAACAGGTACTACCAATCAAATCTTGTGTATGGCGTAGCAAACGGTCTCGACCTAAAATGGCTTCAGGGCCTAGACGAGGGCCTCCCAAGGGCGGACCTGGTGCTGGTGCTTGACGTCTCGCAAAGAGAATCGTTTTTGCGCAAAAAGTCGAGGCGCGACAAGTTCGAAAAAGACACCGAGTTTCTCAAAAAAATCTCAAAGACATACAGGGTCTTGGCAAGAAAGCTGGGCTGGAGAGTAATCGACGCATCAAAAACAAAGGCCCAGGTGCACAACGAAATAATGAAAGTTCTCTCAGGCAAGCTTGCAAGGCTATGATAAAATACCTAGACATTGTAGATCCGATTCATGACTTTGTCCGTGTCTATGAGACGGAGCTCAAAATAATCGACTCGCCAATCTTTCAGCGACTACGAAGAATACGACAGCTATCCGGTGCACACCTCACCTATCCTGGAGCCCAGCACTCCAGATTCGAGCATTCCCTTGGAGTAATGCACATCGCAGGACAGGCAGCAGATGCCCTAAATGAAAAGGGACTCCTACGCTCAGATAAAATTCAGGACATCCGAATTGCTGCGCTTTTACATGATGTCGGCCACGGCCCATTCTCACATCTCTTCGAAGAGGTGCTGCAGTCAAAAAAGAAGATCTCCCACGAAGAAATGGGGAAAAAAATAATCCTGCACTCGGAAATCGGCGACATTCTCTCAAAGGATGGCGTAAATAAAAAATTCATAACAAAGCTAGCTTTTGGGGATCACAAATACCGGTTCGTAAACGAGATAATCTCAGGCTCGCTTTCTGCTGACATGATGGACTATCTGCAGCGCGACGGCTACTATACAGGAGCAGAGCACGCAAAAATTGATCAGCAAAGGATAATCCGCTCACTAGACGTCTACAAGGGCAAGCTCGCACTGGACAGGTCAGCGCTGTACTCATTTGAGTCGATGATCCTCTCAAGATACCAGATGTTCAAGGCAGTATACTTTCACAAGACCGTTCGCTCAGCCGAGGTGATGATGCTAGAGTCCATCAGGCTGGCAGATGACGAGTGCGGCTTTACCTCACTGGACCTTGCCAACTACGTAAGGCTTACAGACGAGTTCGTAATCTCGCAAATACTTGGCCTGCCAGATGGAACGGATGAACTGAGACGGGCAAAAAAGCTCGCAAGCGACTATCAAAACCGCAGGCTCTTCAAGTGCGTCTTTGAGAAAATAATGACGCACAAGTTCGAAAAAACCCAAGCCCTGATCCGCCAAAAGATAGCAAAAAAAGCCAGAGTTGACAAAAACCAGATCTTCGTAGACACCTCAGGCACCTCGTCGCTGCCGCTTACACCGTCCAAAGAAAAAACAAAGTCCATCACCCTGATCACCAAGGGCTCGCCGGCAAAGGTCATTCCCTTTTCAAAAATCCCGGTGGTCTCCTCGATGGCAGAATCAATGAACATTTTGAGAATCTACACCACTGCGCAGCACAGAAAAAAAGTTGAAATGGCAGCAAAATCGATCCTTGGTGGTCGCTAGTGAAAAAAAGAATAGTCATAAAATTATCGGGCAGGATCTTTGGGATAGACAACAACGCAAAACTGCTCAAGGACTATGCGACGTTTCTAGTCAAGACAAGCAAGGTCTGCCAGCCGATAATAGTCGCAGGCGGGGGCAGGATAGCAAGGCACTACATTGCCCACGCAAGATCATCGGGAGCAGACGAATCGACCCTTGACGAGCTTGGTATCGAGGTATCGCGGCTCAACGCAAGGCTTCTCATTTACGCACTAAAAGGCAAGGCCTACCCACACCCGCCAACAACACTTACAGAGGTAAGGCACGCAGTCGACAGCGGCCTGATAGTGGTGGCGGGAGGCCTGCACCCTGGGCAGAGTACAAACGGAACAGCGGCACTAATCGCAGAAAAGGTGCACGCAGCAGAATTTCTCAACGCAACCGACGTCGACGGAATTTACGACTCTGATCCGAACAAAAACCCAAAGGCAAAAAAATTCCGGCAGATAGAGCTCCGCAATCTGCGAAAGATGCTTGTGCACGAGGACTCTGTGGCAGGAGGGTACGACCTCATGGACATCGTGGCGCTAAAAGTAATAGAGCGCTCTAAAATCAAAACGCGCGTAATCAAGGCAGACATTTCTGTAATTGACAAGGCAATCAGGGGCCAGCCTGTCGGAACCGAGATAATTCTCTAGTCCTTTAGATCGTTTTGCACTGTATGGTACTGCTCAGTCCAGATCTCAACTTTGTCGCCGGAATACTCTTTGATGCCAGACTCGATCGCCTTTTTGAAGATCTCAAGCGCCTGTTCTTTTTGCAGGGGCTTTGACTGGGCCTTTGTGTACCCTTCAGAATCGACAAGTATGGTAACAAAGCCGTCTGCCGTATGAATTATTGCCGCAAGGTCTTCTTCGCCGACTGGAACAAACTGCCCGTCCTTCTTTTTTGTAGTGAGTGTCAGCATCGCAAATCCGCCGAGCTTGAAAAGTGTCATCTGGGATTTACTTGCTCGCTCTTTTCCAATTTTTACGGCCTGGAAATACTGCATTTGATTATCAAAACCAAATTGTCGGTATAAGGATTTTTTTGGCGCCTCAACGTTTATGATACAGAAAACCCAAAAAACAACATTGAATTCTAAAATCCTACTTGGAATAATCGCCACCGGCCTTGCAGGCGTAATCGGCTTTGTGGGACTTTCCGGCTCGCAATTTATCAACGACGTCTCAGAAAACGGCTTTGGAAAGATCTCACCCTCGCCAATTACCGTAATCCCTATCCAAGTAAAGCTGGCAGACCTCTCGGTTCTGTCCGTGACCGACGAGGTGGCGACGCTGAAAATAGACTTTGAGGTGACAAATCCAAACTACAAATCCGTAATTCTGCAGCTGATAAAATACGAGCTATATTATGGCGACACCAGAATAATCATAGGGCAAATAGGCGAGCGCGCCGAGGGGGCAGTCGATAGCTCAAACTATTTTACCGTACTCAGCAACAGCCCACAGATAATCGGCGATAAAATCACAATCAAAAACTCCGGAAACGCCCCGGAGTTCTGGTCAGCCCTGAAGAGCGGCAGCATCGAGTGGACTGTAAGAGGCGAAGCCTACTTTAATCTCAGCTCCATAACAAGTGGCCAAGAAAACATCATCCCCTTCGAGTTTACAGCGTAATATATCATAAAATGCCAAAATTATGATAATTTGTTTATATGAAAAAAATTTTGGAAAAATTATATAAGATCTGAGGGCTGATTGCAAGCAAATGGCAGAAGCATCACTAGCAGCATATGGTTCAGTAATAGGCGTGGGTATTGCTTTCGCAGTAGTTCTGTTCGCACTGCGTGGCAAAGGTCACCCAGAACCACTCGAATAAGATCGCTAGATCTTTTTTTACTTCTTTTTAGAAATTTCCGTCTCTACTTTTTTTTGCCGAACAACTCTGCTAGGATAAACTGCCCCCCTTCCTGTTTTTTGATATAGCACCTTTCGTAGTACTGGCAACCGGAGCATTCCTGCGACGGCTCTAGGATAGGGATTTTTTTGTCTGCAATAAGGTTCGAAAAGACGCGCACACGGCGAATTGTCTCCTCGAACATTTTCTTGTCCCGCATCACAGCAAACGACGACTCTTTTTCATTGTCCGTAAGGTATACTATGACGCCGTCGGTCTTGTTGAAAATCCACATACATGCATTGAGGTACAGGACATCAGAGGCGTTTGGCGTTTCTGGTGTTCCAAAAGCCTTCTTGAAAATGATTACAATGTCGTCTACTATCATATCTGCCTGGCCCTTTAGCTTTATCTCTTCGATGTCAAACTCGCCTATCTTGGAGCCGTACGGGAGCTTTCTTACGAGGCCGCCGAAGAGCTCGCCGAAGCTCTTGTTTTCCTGCTCGAGTCTGTCAAATCTATCAAAATAAGATCTCCTCATGCACCTGACTATTTCACAAAGAAAAATCGTCTTGCTATCGGACGGCTCAGAAACCCGGAACTCGGTCTCCTTTGTCAGCGCATCGGCTGCGCTGGTGATGGTTTTCCGATAGTCCCTGTCTCCCATCATGGCAAACCGCTCCTAGCTGAGGATCCCTGTCAGGAACTTTGAAATCCTGTCAGAAAACCCAAGTGCAACAAAGTGCAGCCCAAAACCGACAAGGGCTCCCACCAAAAGATTTGACGTCGCATAATAGATTCCAAAAAACACTCCGAGCGCAGGAATGGTAAGGATCAAGGCCAAAAACGTGCTGACCCAGACCGTGTTTACGAGGGTCTCTGTGGTAATCTCGGTCTTTTTTCTATGAATCTTTATCATTGATTGCTGTTTGCTGCTTTTTCCCTATATAATTGGAGGCTATTCTTCCTGTTCCACAATGAGCCGCGACATTGTGGTTTGGGGGGAGATCTTTTGCTCTACTGCAAACGCAATTGCCGCTATATTTCTTACCTCATATCCCGTGAGCTTGGTGATGCCAACAATTGTGGAAAAGTTGAACATTTTGCTAAATGATTTGTTTACTGCCCTGTAGATCGCCATCTCAAACGAATGCTCAAACTGCGAAATTGATTCTATTTCGCCTTCTGTCTGCGGCACCAGGTCATGATAGCGCGTAGCCGATATCTCATCGAAGATACTCTTGACAGAATCTGACGAGATGAGTTTACCAAGCAGATCCCTTGGTATGCTGGGAGTGTGGGTGACTATCAGGTGCTGTATCTGGTCCTCGTCTAGGCCCCAAAACTTGCCCCTAAGTATGGAAAGTATGTTGTAAAAGTCAATGTCCATTCCGACCAGTCTCATCAGCCCCCGGTCCCTAGAATTGCGCGCCGCGCGGCCAAGCTGCTGGTACAAAATCTTGTCCAAAAACACATCAAAGACCTGCGTGTTTTTCTTCTCGTTGTATAACGCAACCGCCTTTGTCAGCTCCTCGCCAAACTCGATTGAGCTGAGACTTGCGACCGCTTCTTCAAGATCCTTTGATATGAGCGCCTTGAGGATGATGTCCCTTTGGCCTATCAGTTCCTCGGCGTGCAAGTTTAGGTGCGGCTCTATTTCCTCTTGCGTCTTGCCCAGTGCCTTTCCCTTGAGGATGACCTTAAGGTTGGAAATTATGAATCTCAGGTAATACGCATCAAGGACAGGAGATCTGCCTGCCATTTTTGCAATGGAATAATGGATGTCTGCAAGCTCGCTCCTTAGTGCCGACTCGATTGCACCTGCGCTAAACGGCTTTGCGAGCTTTGAGACGGCCTCGGCATATTTTGTGTTCTTTATCCTAGTTATGAGCTCGTCCAGATCCCGCGATTCTGCCAGCGTCTGAAGTTCTGCCTTTGATAGCAGCTTTCCCCTCTGGCTGTACGACTTTACTGACGCAAAAACCTTCTGCGAGCCACCAGAACCCATTAGTCTGGCTCCCTTGAATAACGGATTTTAATGTTTGGGGATTTTTTTCAATATTTTGTAAAGTCAGCCGATGCTCTTGAGAAAACTTAGCGACTTTTCCTTTTCTGACTTTGACATGACATTAAAGCTCTCAAGGAACTCTTTTTGGATAAGGATTGTATCGTCTGAAATCTGCATAAAACGAGTTTTATCAAAAGGCAGAAGATCATCGATTTTGCCATCGCAGTATGCCCTGACATAGCTCCTAAACAACGAGTACACAAACCGCGACGCGAACTTGACTAGGATCTGAATCTGCTCCTCAAAGTCCTTGTCCATGTATGCATGTTGCGCAAAAAACCTCTCCAAAATCTTCTCCCTGCCAATTATCTCGTCTAGTGCAACTGCGACCAAGAATCCCTTGTCTGTTAGGGAATAGTACGGGATTCCCCTTTCCTGCAGGGCCTTTGGGCCGCGCTTTAGCGGCAGTCTTCCGGCCTCCTTTACGATCCCAAGCGGGATGAGTATCTCATCAAGATCGCGAAATATGCCAGAGTAGATGTTCTTCCAAATTGTTCCGTTTTCTTGAGCTATTTTTTGCGCAATCGCAGTTCGTGTAGTCTGTGCAGGGTTGCTCTGCGTCGCAAGACTCACAATTATTGCCCGTTGCCTTTGCGCCTCGCCGGTAAGCTCGTCCTTTGTCTTGAATGTATCAAAGATACCTAACCTTGTCTCCATGTCTGCAACATTCATAGCATAATTCTTGGATTTTATGTTATTATCTTAGAATCAGTCTATTTAACAATTTACATTTTTTCTGTCTTTAACTTCCCTATCCTTAAATAATTTTCACCTTCTCAAACGTGCAATGAAGAACAGGAATCACAAGTATGCTCTATTACTTGTGATAGCAGTTGCCGCAACAGCGACAGGCGTACTGTCTACCGCTTATGCACAACAAATAACCGACGGCATGGATGGCTATCAAGTGAGGGGCACCGGCATTGATACCGGTAACCCCAATGAATGCTGGTATGAAACAGAACCAGGTTCTGGCACATTTGCGCCATGCATGATTGATACGGGTGACACCGCGTGGGTAACGGTCGCAACAACGTTGGTCTTATTCATGACTCCGGGTGTTGCCTTCTACTACGGCGGTTTGGCAAGATCAAAGAACATGGTAAACGTGATTGGCATGACATTCATCGTAATGGGTCTAATCTCAGTACAATGGTGTTGTGGGGATACTCACTAGCATTTGGTCCAGTGAACAATGATGCAAACTTGTACATGGGTTCATTAGACTATGTTGGACTCAACAAGGTATCTCACGTGGCTCCGCTTGGCTCACCAAGCGCGTGTACTGACCAAGTCTACTATACCCTGAGGTCGCCAGATGTTGTAAGTCCGGAAGTAAAGTGTAGCGCGATTTGGCCTGGAACAATTCCGCATCAGCTATTTGCGATGTTCCAGATGACTTTCGCAATCATCACGCCGGCACTAATCATAGGTGGATTAATTGACAGAATCAAGTTCAGCGCATTCGTTGTCTTTATTCTCTTGTGGGCGACCTTTGTCTATGATCCAATCGCACATTGGGTCTGGGGCGGAGGATTCATCTTTGCAGGAAAACTAGACATCAATCCTGATCTGGCGCCGTCAGCAGCACTTGACTTTGCAGGTGGAACAGTAGTTCACATCAGCTCTGGATTCTCAGCTCTGGCTGGGGCATTAATCCTAGGAAGAAGACTTGGATATGGCAAGGTTCCAATGGAACCACACAACATTCCACTAGTCGTCCTTGGAACAAGCATGCTCTGGTTTGGCTGGTTCGGATTCAACGCGGGTTCTGAACTTGCAG
>JBASWV010000014.1:0-3257 GCA_049276655.1 Candidatus Nitrosotenuis sp.
CTACCAACCTATGAAGCTAAAGATTTGGGTAATGCCAAACTTAAGTACGAAAAATATCCGTACGATTTATCTGTCATTGTGACGGGGAACGAAATAAAAGACTATTTCCGAGTAGTGCTTGAGGCGATGAAGCTCGTTTTGCCCGATTTGGCCAAGAAAACAAAGCATATTCCGCACGGCATGCTCCGATTCTCCGACACTAAAATGTCTTCAAGAACAGGAAATATTATCACCGCCGAGGCACTTATCAACGAGGTGAAAAAGAAGGTGAAAGACGATGAGCGCGTCGCTATCGGCGCCATAAAGTACATGATTCTTAGACAGGCGATAGGGAGCGACATAATTTTCGATATAGCCAAATCGGTTTCGGTCGAAGGTGACTCGGGAGTTTACCTTCAATACGCTTACGCGAGAAGCAACTCCCTTCTTGAAAAAGCCGAGAAGAAACCAGATATTAAAGCGCCGAGAGAAAAAAATCACGAGATTGAAAAATTGCTGTATCGTTTTCCTGAAATTATTGAGCGAGCGGGCAAGGAGTACGCGCCGCAATATCTCGCCACCTATCTAACAGAGCTTGCTTCGAGTTTTAATAATTTCTACGCGCACGAAGAAGTGATTGGCGACTCACCCGAGGCGCCGTATCGCCTGGCTATCGTGAAAGCGTTCAATATCGTAATGAAAAACGGCCTTGAAATTCTCGGCATCCCCGCGCCCGAAAGACTCTAAAAAGTGCTAAAATACGCTCTATATGAGCGATAAGTCAGAACGCGCCGAGCGGGAAGAAAGAGTTCTCCAGTTCTGGAAAGACAAGAAAATCTTCGAGAAAACGCTCGCTAAAAAAGCTCCTAAAGGCGAGTTCGTCTTCTACGACGGACCGCCGTTCGCCACTGGCCTGCCGCACTACGGCAGTTTACTCTCTTCAATAATCAAGGACGCTATTCCGCGCTACAAAACTATGCGGGGCTTCCGCGTGCGCCGACGCTGGGGCTGGGACTGTCACGGCCTGCCGATAGAGAATATGGTCGAGAAGGAGCTCGGCATCAAGAACAAAAAAGAAATCGAAGAGATGGGTATCGCGAAGTTTAAACGCGCCTGCCGAGACTCCGTGCTCCGTTTCGCCAATGAATGGAAAGTGTTCGTGGACCGGGTCGGCCGCTTCGTCGACTATGACAATTCTTACAAGACGATGGACAACTCCTACATCGAGAGTGTCTGGTGGGCTCTAAAAGAAATTTACAACAAGGGGCTTCTTTACGAAGGACGCAAGGTGCTTCTCTACTGCCCGCGTTGCGAAACACCTCTCGCTAAGGCCGAGATTGCCATGGATCAGAGTTACAAAGATGTTACCGAGGAGTCTGTTTACGTAAAGTTTAAGGTTAAGGACACTAAAGAGGCGTATCTATTGGCCTGGACGACGACACCCTGGACTCTGCCGGGAAATGTTGCCCTGGCCGTCGGTGAAAATATTGATTATGTCGAAATTAAGGTCGGTCCCGAGACCCTGATTCTTGCCAAAGAACGGCTCTCTGTCATCGACCGGCCATACGAAATCGTCGCCGAACTTAAAGGCAGAGATCTTCTCGGCATGGAGTATGAACCGCTCTTTGAAATTCCGGCGGTAAGAGAGGCGCAGAAAAAGAAGTGGTTTGTCGCTCCGGCCGATTTCGTGAATACCGAAGAGGGGACGGGCGTTGTTCACACGGCGGTAATTTACGGCGAAGACGACTATGAGCTGGGACTCAAACTCGGGCTCCCCATGGTGCCGCTTTTGGACTCGGCGGGCCACTTCAACAGCGAGGCACCCCAATTTATCCAAGGGGAATATTTCAAAAAGGCCGAGAAAGCCATTAAAGAAGACTTGGAGAAAAGGAAACTCCTCTTTAAGCGCGAAATGAATACCCACTCATACCCGCATTGCCACCGTTGCGGCACGGCTCTCTTATACAACGCTTTGAGCTCCTGGTTTATAGATATCCAAAAAAAGAAGCAGAGAATGGTGGAACTCAACGAGAAAATCAACTGGATACCGGAGCACTTAAAGCACGGCAGGTTCTTGAACAATGTCGAGAGCGCCCCCGATTGGACTATCTCGCGCAACCGCTACTGGGCCTCCCCCCTGCCGATTTGGAAAGACAGTGCCGGCAAGGTTTATGTCATTAGTTCCACAAAGGAGTTGGAAAAATTCACCAAGAAAAGTGGCAATCGCTACGTGATAATGCGCCATGGCGAAGCCCTAAGCAACGCGCAGGGTGTTGACGACCTTTACGGCGATCCGAACAATTACATGACTGACAGAGGCAAGGAGGGCGCTGCTGCCACCGCGCGCAAGCTCGGGCCAATCGACCTTATCTTCACCTCGCCCTTCCTGCGCACCAGAGAGACGGCGGAAATTGTGAGAAAGATTCACAATCTCGCCGAGGCAGCCGTCGCGATCGACGAGCGACTGCATGAGCACAACGAATCCGGCGTCGAGCCCGTGCGCAAGCGCGTGGGCGAATTTCTTTTCGAGATTGATAAAACTCATAAAGGCAAAAATATTCTCATAGTTTCTCATGGCGAGCCGCTCTGGGTGCTTGAGCGGGTAGCCCTCGGTCTAAAGAGTGATATCTTCAACGAGAAGGAGATGCTTCACACCAGCGGGTTTAAAGAGATTAAGTTCGTTCCCTTTTCGCATAACGAGCTTTACGAACTTGATTTGCACAGACCCTATATCGACGAGCTCGAACTTGTCTCGGAAGATAATTTACCCCTAAAGCGCATAAGTGAAGTTATCGACGGCTGGGTGGAGTCGGGCTCCATGCCTTTCGCCGAGTATCACTACCCGATGGAAAACGAGAGCGAGTTCAAGAAACGTTTTCCCGGGGACTTCATCGCCGAGTACATCGGCCAGACCCGCACCTGGTTTTATTACATGCACGCGGTCGCCACCCTGCTTTTCGACAGCCCGAGCTTTAGAAACGTTGTGACGACGGGCAATATCTTAGCCGAGGATGGCGAGAAGATGAGCAAGTCGAAAGGGAATTACACCGACCCGATGAGGAATCTCGACCGATTCGGTGCCGACGCCCTGCGTTATTACCTGCTCTCAAGCGTCGTGATGCGCGCCGAAGATGTCCGCTTCTCCGACGAAGAAGTAAGACAGGTCCATAATCAAATAATCAATATTCTTTGGAACTCGTTCAAATTTTATGAGATGTATGCCGAGAGCCAGATTGAAGTTGATCCTAAAAAAAGCGGCAACATTCTGGATAAGTGGA
>JBASWV010000015.1:0-1984 GCA_049276655.1 Candidatus Nitrosotenuis sp.
AAACAAGGTGTTGTCCAGACGATGGGAATATCGTTTGAGGAATATCTGCAGAAGGCGGGGAAAACAGAGCAGGAACTTTTGGATTCTTTTGCCAAAGAGGCGGAACAGCGGGTAAAGCGATTCTTGGTAGTGCGCGGAGTCGCGAAAAAAGAAGGGATTGGGGCAACACCGCAAGAGATTGAACAGGAAGCCCAAACGATCGAGCAACATTACGAAGATGCGCGCCATGGGGGGCATGAGCTTGATAGACAGAGATTGAGGGAGTATACTGAAGGCGTGCTTCGGCACGAAAAGACGCTACAATTTTTAGAAAAGTTCGCAACCATATGAATTTAATACCTACGGTCATAGAAAAAAGCCAAAATGGGGAGCGGGCGTACGATATTTATTCGCGCTTGCTCAAAGAACGGATCATCTTTTTGGGAGCTCCCATTAACGACCTTGTGGCAAACTCGGTTATTGCCCAGCTGCTGTTTTTGGAATCCAAAGATCCCAAAAAAGATATTCAGATTTATGTCAATACTCCAGGAGGCATGGTTACCGCTGGCCTTGCGATTTACGACACCATGCAGTATGTGAAATGCCCCATCTCCACGGTGTGCGTGGGTATGGCGGCTTCCATGGGAGCTGTGATTCTTGCCGCCGGAGCTCACGGTAAACGCTTCGCTCTCCCCAACGCCCAGATTATGCTCCATCAGCCCATGGGAGGAGCCCAGGGGCAAGCCGTCGAGATTGAGATTACGGCAAAGCAGATCGTGAAGATCAAAGAAAGGCTCAATCAAATTTTGGCAAAACACACGGGCCAGTCGTTTGAAAAAGTGGAGAAAGACACCGACCGGGACTTTTATCTCACCGCGAAAGAAGCCAAAGACTACGGCTTAATCGACAAAGTCATCGAGGAAAAGCAGGCATAAGGCTTTGACCCAGCTAGCTGGGTTTTGACAAGGAGGGCGGGATTTGGTATGCTGTAATCAGAGACATGAAAAGCCAATTGATCAACCGAATATATGACAGAACAAATAATCTTGTTTGCGACAGGACTAGTTTCGCTTGCGATAGGTACAGTTATAGGGTATTTCGCTCGACAATCCATAGCCAAAAGGCGTGCGGGAACGATCGAGCAAAAACTTCAAAAGAGAGCTAAAGAAGCGGAGGCTGAATCGGAAGAAATTATCTCCGCGGCTCAACAAAAGGTAAAAGAGATTGTCAACACGGGAAAAGCCGAAGAAGAACAGCGAAGGCAATCTTTTCTCAAAACTGAACAACTGCTGATGCTCCGTGAAGAAACTCTGGCAAAGAGAAATTCTGTGTTTGACGCGAAAGAAGATGAATTTCGGAAAAAGGTAGAAAAACTGCAGTCTGTGGAGAAAAACCTGGAACAAGCGCAGGAAGAAGCTTCCAAGAAATTGGAGGAAGTGGCCCAGTTGTCTCGAGAGGAAGCGAAGAAAGAACTGTTTGGCCGCGTGGAGAAAGAGTACGAACAGGATTTGACGGGGCGAATCCGAAAGCTCGAAGCAGAAGGCCAGGATCGTTTTGAGAGACGGGCAAAAGAAATCGTGGCGTATGCCATTCAAAAAACCGCGGTTTCCCAGACGCAGGAGATTACCACAACCACGGTGACTTTGCCTTCCGAAGATCTCAAGGGGAAAATCATTGGGAAAGAAGGAAGGAACATCCGTGCGTTGGAGCGGCTTGCCGGCGTGGAAATTGTGGTTGATGAAACGCCGGAAACAGTGGTGATCTCCGGATTCGATCCCTTGCGGCGCCATATCGCGAAAGTAGCTTTAGAGCGCTTGATCAAAGACGGCAGAATTCATCCCGCCAGAGTGGAAGAAGAAGTGGCAAAGGTACAGGCGGAAATTGATGTGCAAATGAGAGAAGCGGGCGAGGCCGCCGCGTTCGATCTCGGTATTGTGGGTTTGAATCCCAAACTTGTCCAGCTTTTGGGAAGGCTGAAGTTTCGCACGAGTTACGGCCAGAATGT